>DATLQV010000088.1:0-71126 GCA_035534955.1 Gaiellaceae bacterium | reverse complement strand
GAGAGCCAGTACGACGTCTTCGTCGACGGCACACTCGTGTTCTCGAAGCAGCGCGAGCACCGCTTCCCCGAGCTCGCCGAGATCATCGCCGCCCTGCCGTAACACGCGCTCAATCTCGGCGGAATTACCCTCGATCGCCGTGGGACGCGCTTCGCTCATGCTCGCCGTTCCGCTCGTCCTCGCCGCGTGCGGCAGCGGCTCGAAGGCGGCCCAGACGACCAGCACCACGGTCCGGCCGACCCAGAAGCAGTTCGTCGCTGCCGCCAACGCCGTCTGCGAGCGGTCGGACCGCCGCGTCTTCCGGCTCGGCCGGCTCTCGCTCGCTCCCGCCGGCTGGGCGCGAACCGCCGCCGCAGCGCAGGTCGGCGTGGCCGAGATGGCAAAGCTGACCGCGCCCAACAACGAGCGCGCGAGGTTCGCACGCCTGCTCACCGACGGCCGGCGGCTCGTGTCCGGGATCGAGCGCGTCCACGCCGCACTGGTGAAGAGAAACGATCTGCTCGCGGAGACGCTGCAACTCGCCGCGACGAAGACGGCGGCGGCGATTCACCGGCAGGCGGCCGTGCTCGGGCTCACGTTCTGCCAGCAGCAGCTGACGCGCTGGCCGGCCTGAGCTCGAAGATCAGCCGCTCCCGCCGGCAAGCGTCGGGTAACGATCGGTGAGCAGGAGCAGGTACGCGTAGGTCTGCGCCTGGTAGCGAACGCAGTACGCGCTCAGGTCGCGGAAGCCACGCGGGTAGCGGCCGGTCGCGAGGGCGTAGAACGCCCCGAGGAACGCAACGACGCCGAGCACGTAGCCGAGCACGCTCGAGAGCACGTAGGCGGGCAGCACGAGGACGATGCGAAACGCCGTCTTCCAGCGCGCCTGCCGGCCGGGCGGAGCAACCGCCAGGTCGACGGGGTAGGTCCCGTACCAGCCACGGAACGACGGGTACGGATCGGCGACCAGGTAGAGGTAGGCCGAGACGTGCGCCTGATAGCGGAGGAAGCGCGCGGTCCAGGCGTGCACCCGGGCGGCGGGGACGCCGCACACAAGCGCGATCACCCAGTTGACGATCGCGACTCCGAACGCGAGGTACGTCCACGCGGAGAGCACGACGAGGTGCGGCAATGCGAGCAGGAAGCGAAGCAGCACGGTGAGCCGCCAGCGGCCGAGGTCGTCGTTGACGACGAGCCGGATCGGGTGCGCCCACTCGACATCCGCGCCGGTGAACCCCGGCTCGCGCTTTTCGAGGAAGGCCGCGACCCCCTCGCGGAAATCATGCGTCTGGGTCAGCTCCGCCTGCGTCCGGGCTTCGAGCTCGAGCTGCTCTGCGAACGTCGTCACCTCGGCGGCGTCGAGCAGCCGCTTGGTGTGCCAGACGGCGCGGGTCGGCATTGCCGCGAAGAGCTGCGCGACCTCCTGCGTCCGGGCGTGCAGGTGGTCGGGCGCGACGACCTCGTTCACGAGGCCCCACGCGAGTGCTTCGGCAGCGTCGAGGCGGCGGCCCGTGCTCAGCCACTCGAACGCCCGCGCTGCGCCGAGCAGGCGCCGCACGAGCCACGTGCCGCCGGAGTCGGGGACGAGGCCGATCTTGATGAACGCCGGCACGAAGCTGGCCGACTCGGACGCGATGCGCGCGTCGCACGCGAGCGCGAGCGACAGCCCCGCGCCCGCCGCCGCGCCGTTGACCGCGGCGATCACCGGCTTCTCGAGCGCGCGGATCGCAAGCACGTTGCGGTGGTAGTTGTCGCGCAGGCTCTGCGCCACGTCGCCCGCGCCCGCGCTGAACTCCTGCAGGTCCTGCCCGACACAGAAACCGCGGCCGGCGCCGGTGATCACGACGGCGCGAATCGACGGGTCCTTTGCCTGCTCGAGCCCCGCGAAGATGCCCTGGTGCGTCGCGCGGTTGAGCGCGTTCAGCACATCCGGACGGTTGAGTGTGATCGTCAGGACTGCGCCCTCGCGAGTGACGGCGACCTCTGCCACCCGTCCACACTAATCTTCTCGCTGGTCGTACAGTACGAGCCGTGACCTCGGCCGCCGTCGCCCTCTCCGTCGTCGCCGGCCTCGCGGGCTCGGTGCAGGTCGCAGTGATGGGCCGCTTCGGCGGCCGGATCGGCGTGCTCGAAGCGCTGGCGTTCGCGTCGGCGCTGCAGCTTCTGCTTTCGCTGATCATGCTGCTTGTCGTCCGCTCCGGATTCGGCGGGATCGGCAACGCCTTCCGCACGCCGGCCTGGATGTGGCTCGGCGGGCTGATGGGCCTGACGGTCGTCCTCGCGATCACTTTCGCGCAGCCGCGCCTCGGCGCGACCGCGACGATCGGCATCCTCATCGCGGGCCAGCTCGTGATGGGAGCGGCGATCGACCGGTACGGGCTCTTCGGCGTCGACCGGATCGCCATCTCCGCGCCGCGGGCCGCCGGAATCGTGCTCTTGGGAATCGGCGCGGCACTGTCGCTCGTTCGATAGGTCGTGTCGCAGACTGCAAAGACGTGGACCGCTCTCGTCACGGTCTACGTGATCTGGGGCTCGACCTACCTCGGGATCGCCTATGCCGGCGAGACCATCCCGCCGCTCTTCGCGGTCTCGACGCGGTTCATCGCGGCAGGCTCGCTGATGGCGCTCGTCGTCAGCCTGCGCGGAGGCTCGCTGCGGGTGCCGCGCCGCGTGTTTGCGTCGTGCGCGCTGATCGGGCTCCTTTTGCCGGGAGCGAACGCGGTGCTGTTCGTCGCGGAGCGCAACGTCCCGACCGGCCTCGCGTCGCTGATCATCGCCTCGGTGCCGCTGTGGCTCGCCGTGCTGCGGCTCGGCGGCCGAGAGCGCCTGCCCTGGCAGGCGCTCGCCGGCGTCGGGGTCGGCTTCGCCGGCGTCGCGGTGCTCGCGCAGCCCTCGGGCGGCGCGAAGTGGTGGGGCATCGGCCTGTGCGTCTGCTCGGCCCTGATGTGGTCGACCGGCTCGTTCCTCGCGTCGCGCCTCACGATGCCGTCCGACCCCTTCGCGGCGACGTCGATCGAGATGCTGACCGGCGGCCTCGTCCTGCTGCCCTTCTCGCTGCTCACCATCCATCACCTCTCGCCGTCGACAACGTCGATCGTCGCATGGATCTACCTCGTCACCTTCGGGTCGATCGTCGGCTACACGGCCTACGTCTGGCTGCTCGCGAACGCATCGCTCGGGATGGTGTCGACGTACGCGTACGTGAACCCGATCGTCGCGATCACGCTTGGCGTGCTCTTTCGCGGAGAACACCTGACCTGGCGCCTCCTGATCGGCGCTGCGATCGTCGTCGTCGCGGTCGCGACCGTCGTGCGACAGGAGCCGCCGACCGCGACCCACCTCGAGGAGGGCGTCCGCTGACTACAGCCCGATGATGTCGTCCGGCCGGACCGGGACGCGCTCGAGTGCCCGTCCGGTCGCGTCGCGAAGCGCTGCGACGATCGCCGCCGTGGAGACGACCGTCGGCGGCTCGCCGACACCCTTGACGCCGTAGGGTGCGCCCGGCTCCGGATCCTCGATCAGCACCGAGGTGACCGGCGGCATGTCGAGCGCCGTCGGGATCAGGTAGTCGGTGAAGCTCGCGTTCGTGATCAGCCCGTCGCGCGTCTGGATCTCCTCCATCAGCGCGAGCCCGAGGCCCTGGGCCGTGCCGCCCTCGATCTGACCCTCGACCTGCTGCGGGTTGACGGCCTTGCCGACGTCCTGTGCGGCGCCGATCCAGACGATCCGCGTCAGCCCGAGGTCGACGTCGACCTCCGCGACGACCTTCATGGCGCAGGCGGCGAACGCGACGTGCGCGCGCTCACCGGTGATCTGCCCGGTCTGCGGATGCAGAGGCGTCGTGGGAGCGTGCCGGTAGACCCGCTCGACGTCGATCGCCTCGCCCGGCCGGCGCTCCTGCTCGGCAAGCGCGGCGCGGCAGGCGTCGCGGACGGCGCCGGCCGCCATCCAGGTCATCCGCGAGGCCGACGCCGAGCCGGCCGAGTCGACCGTCGCCGTCTGGATCGGCGCAAGCCGCACGTCGTCCGTCCGAAGCTCCGTGCGCGCCACTTGCAGGATGACGCCGGTAACGCCCTGTCCGACCTCCGCCGCCGCACAGTGGATCTCGGCCGAGCCGTCGGGTGCAAGCCGCACGCGCGCCGCGCAAGAGTCGTCGAAGCCCTCCGAGTACGCGATGTTCTTGAAGCCGACGGCGAAGCCGACGCCGCGGCGCACACCTTCGCCGCGTGTTGTGTTGCCCGCTCCTCCCGGCAATCTGAGGATGTCCCTCGGCAGCTCCTCTGCCGGCGGCGGCTCGAGGGCGGCGGCAGCCCGAATCGTCTCGGCGAGCGGCAGCGAACCGGTGATCGTCTGACCGGTCGGCAGGACGTCGCCCGGCTTCAGCGCGTTGCGGAGGCGCAGCTCGATCGGGTCGATGCCGAGGGCCGCGGCGAGCTTGTCCATCTGCGCCTCGCTCGCAAAACACGTCTGCACCGCGCCGAACCCGCGCATCGCACCGCACGGGGGATTGTTGGTGTAGACCGCGGTCGACTCGATCAGGGCATTCGGCACCTCGTAGGGACCGACCGCGAACGAGGCGGCATTCGACGTGACCGCGGTCGAGCTGGACGCGTACGCGCCTCCATCGAGCAGGATCTTTATGCGCACGTTGACGAGCTTCCCGTCGCGCGTCGCGCGGTGCTCGCACCAGATTCGGGCAGGGTGGCGGTGCACGTGGCCGGTGAACGACTCCTCGCGGTTGTAGACGATCTTCACCGGCCGCCCGGTGTGCAGCGCAAGCAGCGCCCCGTGCACCTGCATCGAGAGATCCTCACGGCCGCCGAACGCCCCGCCGACGCCGGCGAGGTGGATGCGCACCTGCTCGAGCGGCAGGTCAAGGCACGGCGCCACCTGCGCGCGGTCGACGTGCAGCCACTGCGTGGCGACATAGATGTCGACACCACCTTCCCCGTCGGGCACCGCGAGCCCGGATTCGGGCCCGAGGAACGCCTGGTCCTGGCTGCCGACCTCGTAGACGCCCGAGACGGTCACATCGCCCTGTGCAGCCACGTCGCCGTGGTGGATCTCGATGTGGCGGACGACGTTCGGCCGCGGATCGTCGAAGTACCCGTGCCCGGCTGTCGGCTTCTCGGGATGCAGGTCGAGCAGCTCGGTCGCACGCTCCATGTCCGCGACCGGCTCGAGCAGCTCGTAGGAGACGCGGATGCACTCGGCGGCGCGGCGCGCCTGTTCTGGGTGCTCGGCGGCGACGAGCGCCACCGGCTCGCCGTGGTAGAGCACGCGGTCGATCGCAAGCACCGGCTGGTCCTGGAACTCCAGGCCGTAGGTCTTCTGTCCCGGCACATCCTCATAGGTGAGCACCGCGTGCACGCCGGCCATCGAGACGGCTTCGGAGATGTCGATCGCCGTGACGGCCGCGTGCGCGTGCGGGCTGCGCAGCGTGTGCCCCCACAGCATTCCGGGAGCGATCAGGTCGCTCGCATAGGAGAACTCGCCTCTCACCTTGGGCGGCGCGTCGATCCGCGGTACGAGCTCGCCGACCTCGCCCACCCCAAGACGACCCGCAACCTGGGTCATCGGCTGGCCGCCAGCCGCACCGCATCGAAGATCTTCGCGTAGCCCGTGCAGCGACAGAGGTTCCCCGACAGGGCCTCGCGAATCTCGTCGTCGGACGGGCTCGGGTTGCGGCGGAGCAGGTCGACGGTTGCAACGACGAGGCCCGGCGTGCAGAAGCCGCACTGCACCGCTCCCGCGTCGACGAACGCCTGCTGCACGGGATGGAGCCGGTCGCCGTCGGCGAGTCCTTCGACCGTGGTCACCTCGTGCCCGTCGGCCTGCGCCGCGAGCACGAGGCACGCACAAACGAGTGTCCCGTCGAGCAGCACCGAGCACGAGCCGCACTCACCCTGCTCGCACGCGTTCTTGGCGCCCGGAAAGCCGAGCTTCTCGCGCAACGCGTAGAGCAGCGACTCTCCCTCCCAGCAGTCGGCCCGATGCTCCTCGCCGTTGACTGAGACCGTGATCCTCATAGCCGCTCGAGTGCGCGCTCGGTCAGAACGCGAAGCGCATGACGGCGATAGCGCTCGCTCCCACGGACGTCGTCGATCGGCGAAGCCGCCGCGGCAACCCGCTCGGGGAACGAGTCCGCCTCGTCGCGCGGGGCTGTCACCAGCACCGGACGCGGCGACGCCGACCCGAACGAGGCACGCAGCTCATCACCGCAAGAGACGGCGAGCGAGACGACCGCGATCACCATCGCGTTGCGCGGACCCACCTTCATGAACGTCTGCGGTGCGCGCGAGGGCGTCAGCCACACGGCGCTGATCAGCTCGTCCGCGGCGAGCGCGTTGCGCTTCACGCCGGTGACGAAATCGGCGAGCGGCACACGACGCGTGCCACGCACGGACGCACACTCGACCTCGGCGCCTTCGACGAGGAGAGGCGGGAGCGCATCGCCCGCCGGCGACGCCGTGCCGAGATTGCCGCCGATCGTGCCCCGGTTGCGGATCTGCGGCGAGCCAACCGTGCGTGCCGCCTCGGCCAGGGCGGGCAGCTGGTCGCGCAACGGTCCGTGCTCGAGCTCGGCGTAGGTCAGGCCGGCGCCGAGCCGAAGCTCGCCGCCCCGGCTCGTGTAGCCGCGCAGCTCGGCGACGGCGCTGAGGTCGAGGAGCGAGGAAGGCCGGTCGCGGTCGAAGTTGAGCGCCACCATCACATCGGTGCCGCCGAGGAGCGGACGCGCATCCGGATACTCCGCTCGGAGCCTGAGCGCCTCGTCGAGCGTGCTGGGCGTTAGGACTTCCACGGGGGAGAAGGGTACGGTTCTCCGGCAATGGACGCACCCCTTTCGCGTCGCCTTGCGGTCGCGCGCGGCGACGAGCCCGCCGACCTCGTCGTCCGCGGCGGGCGTGTGCTCTCGGTCTTCACCCGCGAGTGGCTCGAAACCGACGTTGCGATCGTCGACGGCTGGATCGCGGGACTCGGGTCGTACGAGGGCCGCGAGACGCTCGATGCAGACGGCCGGTTCGTCGTGCCCGGCTTCATCGATGCGCACATGCACCTCGAGTCGTCGAAGCTGCTGGTGGACGAGTTTGCCCGGCTCGTGCTGCCGTTCGGAACGACCGCGGTCGTCGCCGACCCGCACGAGATCGCCAACGTGCTCGGAACCGACGGCGTGCACTGGCTGCTCGACGCAACGGCCGACCTGCCGCTCGACGTGTACTTCATGGCGTCGTCGTGCGTTCCCGCATCGCAGTTCGAGTCGCCGCGGCGCGAGTTGACACCCGGTGACCTCGACGCGCTGCTGCGCCGGCGCCGTGTGATCGGCCTCGCCGAGATGATGAACTTCCCGGGCGTGATCGCGGGCGTGCCCGCGGAGCTCGCAAAGCTCGAGCTGGCCGACCACGTCGACGGGCACGCGCCCGGCGTGCTCGGCCGCTCGCTCAACGCGTATGCGGCGGCGGGGATCCGCTCCGACCACGAGGCGTACACCGCCGACGAGGGCCGGGAGCGGCTGCGCGCCGGCATGTGGCTGCTGATCCGCGAAGGGTCGGCGGCGCGGAACCTCCAGGCGCTGCTGCCGCTCCTGCAGGAGTACGGCCCCGCCCGCATCGCGTTCTGCACCGACGACCGCGAGCCGGAACACATCGCCGACACGGGCCACATCAACTCGATGGTGCGCGAGGCCGTCGCGTTCGGCATTCCGGTGGAGGACGCGCTCGTATGCGCAACGCTCAGCCCTGCGCTCTGGCACGGGCTCGCCCACCTCGGCGCGGTCGCGCCCGGCTACCACGCCGACCTGCTCGTCCTCGGCGACCTCGAGAGCTTCGTCCCGGAGACGGTGCTGAAACGCGGCAGCCCGGTAGCCGAGATTCCACGCGCGCACGTTCCGGACTGGGTGCGCCACACGATGCGCATCGGCGCGTTCGGCCCGGAGATGTTTCGTATCCCGTGGGCAGGCGGCAGCGCACGGGTGATCGGGATCGTGCCGGGGCAGATCGTCACGGACTCCCTCGTCGTCGAGCCTGCGCACCGGACAGGCGAGGCCGTCGCCGACAGCGAGCGCGACCTGGCGAAGATCGCGGTCGTCGAGCGGCACCTCGGCACGGGCCGTGTGGGGCTCGGCTTCGTGCGTGGCTTCGGCCTCGAGCGTGGGGCGATCGCCTCGACCGTCGCGCACGACGCGCACAACGTCGTCGTGGTCGGCATGAACGACGCGTCGATGGCAGCCGCGGTCCGCCGGCTCGCGAACCGCGGCGGCGGCATCGTCGTCGTGGACGGTGCGGAGGTGCTGGCGGAGCTGCCGCTGCCGGTGGCCGGCCTGCTCTCGGACGCGCCGCTCGAAGAGGTGGTCGCTGCCTCACGCGCGGTCGTTGCCGCCACTCGCACCCTCGGCTGCGAGCTCGAGGCGCCGTTCCAGCACCTTGCCTTCCTCGCGCTCAGCGTGATCCCGTCGCTCAAGCTGACGGACCGGGGACTTGTCGACGTCGACCGCTTCGAGCTCGTTCCCCTGGCGGCGTCGTGAGCGGCCCGACGAAGGTCTACGGCAACGCCTGGGTCGTGACGATGGACGATGCGAACACCGAGCACGAGCGCGGGTTCGTCCAGGTCGAGGACGGCCTCGTGAAGGCGGTCGGCGCGGGCGATCCGCAAGGGCCGTTCGAGGACCTGGGCGGCGCAGTCGTCACGCCGGGCCTCGTCAACACGCATCACCACCTGTACCAGAACCTCACCCGGGCGCGGGCTCAGCAGGCCGACCTCTTCACCTGGCTGAAGACCCTGTATCCGGTGTGGGCGCGCATCGACGACCAGATGGAGTACGCAGCTGCGCGCTGCGGGCTCGCGGAGCTGGCGCTGTCCGGGTGCACGACGGTGTTCGACCACCACTACGTCTTCCCGCGCGGCGTCTCCGGCCTCGTCGAGGCGGAGATACGCGCGGCGCAGGAGCTCGGTGTGCGCATCGTCGCCTCACGCGGTTCGATGGACCTCGGCGAGTCCGACGGCGGCCTGCCACCCGATTCGCTCGTCGAGGACATCGACACGATCCTGGCGGACACCGAGCGGCTGCACGCGCTCGCCGACGGGGCCATGGTGCAGATCGCCGTCGCGCCGTGCTCGCCGTTCTCCGTGACGACCCGCCTGATGGAGGAGTCAGCGGCACTCGCACGCAAGCTCGGCCTGGCACTCCACACGCATCTCGCGGAGACAGTGGAGGAGGATGCGTACTGTCGTGAGCTCTTCGACTGCACACCGGTCGAGTACCTCGAACGCGTCGGCTGGATCGCAGACGACGTGTGGTGCGCGCACTGCGTGCACCTCTCCGCCGCAGACGTGGCAACCTTCGGGCGTGCGGGAGTCGGCGTCGCGCACTGCCCGACCTCGAATCTCCGCCTCGGAGCGGGAATCGCACCGGTGCGCGCCATGCTCGACGCCCACGTCCGTGTCGGTCTCGGCGTCGACGGCAGCGCCTCGAACGAGCGAAGCGACCTGTTCGTCGACCTGAAGAACGCCCTGCTGCTTGCACGGGGCCGGGGCGGCGGAGACGCGCTCACGGCGCGCGAAGCGCTGCGGCTCGCTACGCGCGGTGGCGCGGAGGTCCTGCGCCGCAGCGACATCGGCTCGCTCTCCCCGGGGAAACGCGCCGACCTCGCCGTGTGGCGAACCGACGGCCTTGAATTCGGCGGCGCCGACGACCTCGTCGCAAACCTCGTGTTGAGCGGGCCGCATCGCGTCGACCGGCTCGTCGTCGCAGGCGAGGACGTCGTCCGCGGCGGCGTCCTCGTGCGGGGTGACGAGCAGGAGATCGCACGCGAGCACCGCAAGGAGGCGGCGAGATTATGGAAGCAATGACCATTTCGACCCACGTGCTCGACACCGAGCGCGGCCTGCCGGCCAGGGGCGTCCGCGTTGAGCTACGGAGCGCCGACGGCAACCTCGTCGGCGCCGGCGTCACGGACGAGGACGGGCGCATCGCCGAGCTCGCGGCCGCAGCCGCCGGGATCTACCGCATCGTCTTCCAGCCGCCGTCGCCGTTCTTCAGGCGGATCGAGCTCGAGGTGGACCTGGGTGAGGGCCACCACCACATCCCGCTACTCGTCTCGTCCTACTCGTGCGTGAGCTACCGGGGCAGCTGACCGCCGAGCAGCTGGCCGAGCTGTTCGAGGGGCGAACACGCTTCGTGGAACGGCTTGCCGCACTCGACGACCCGCTCGAGCACGCACGCGAGGTGGCGCTCGAGCTGTCCGAGGACGAGCAGAAGGAGATCCTCGACGCACACCCACCGATCGGCGGCACCCCCACCTCGGCACGATCCGCGCGCGAGCAGGGAGCCGACGGCGACCCGGCGGTGCTCGCGGAGCTGGCCGAGCTGAACCGGGCCTACGAGGAGAAGTTCGGATTTCGGTTCGTCGTCTTCGTGAACGGACGGCCGCGCCGTGAGATCGTTCCGGTCTTGCGGGAGCGGCTGCAACAAACGCGCACGCAGGAGCTCTCGACGGCGGTCGACCAGCTCGTCCAGATCGCCGTTGACCGATGGCGCAGCTCCTAGCCCTCAGCGACTACTGGTGGGACTGGGGCAACCTGCTGTTCCGCTGGTTGCACGTCGTCTCGGCGATGGCCTGGATCGGTGCGTCGTTCTACTTCATCGCGCTCGACAACCATCTGAAGCCGCCGAAAGACCCGAACGACACGGCGCGCGGCGTCGGCGGCGAAGCGTGGGAGGTGCACGGCGGCGGCTTCTACCGCGTCGAGAAGTTCAGGGTGGCGCCGAAGCGGCTGCCCGAGCCCCTGCACTGGTTCAAGTGGGAGGCGTACACGACGTGGCTGTCGGGATTCGCGCTGATCATCGTCGTCTATTACTCACACGCGAGCTCATATCTGATCGACACGTCGGTCGCGAATCTCACCCCCTGGGAGGCAATCGCGATCTCGGTGGGCGGCATCGTGCTCGCCTGGCTCGTCTACGACGGGCTCTGCCGTGCGTTCGAGCGGGACGAGGCGCTGCTCGCGGTGCTCGTGTTCGCGTTCGTCTGCGCATCGGCGTGGAGCGCCTGGAACCTCTTTGCCCCGCGTGCCGCGTTCCTGCAGGTCGGCGCGATGATCGGGACGATGATGGTAGGCAACGTCTTCTTCGTGATCATCCCGGCGCACTGGGAACTGATCCGCGCGAAGGAAGCCGGCCGGGAGCCCGACCCGCGCTGGAACGTGCGCGGCAAGACGCGCTCGGTGCACAACAACTACCTGACTCTGCCGGTGCTGCTCGCGATGCTCTCGAATCACTCGCCGTTCACCTACGGACACACGAACGGCTGGATCGTGCTCGTCGCGCTCATGGCAATCGGCGCACTCGTGCGGCACTACTTCAATCTGCGCCACCGCGGCCTCAACGTCTGGCCGATCCTCGGACTCGCGGCGGCCGGCGTCGTGACGATCGCGCTTCTGCTCCGGTGAGGTAGGGTCTCGCGCGTGCTGGAGATCGTGGCCGCAGACCTGCGCTTCGTCGCCCGCTGGGAGGACGAGCTCGCCCCGGCGACGGTGGCCGCGTTCAAGGCGAGCCTGCCTCTCTCCGACCGGATCATCCATTGCCGCTGGAGCGGCGAGTCGAACTGGATCCCGTGGGGCGACCGTGACTTCGGGATCGGCCCGGAGAACGCGACGTCGTACCCACACCCGGGCGAGCTCGCGCTCTACCCCGGCGGGCAGAGCGAGACGGAGCTGCTGTTCCCGTACGGCTACTGCTCGTTCGCATCGAAGGCCGGGCACCTGTGGGCAAACCACTTCGCCACGGTCGTCGAGGGGCAAGAGCAGCTGGCCGCGCTCGGCCGCCTGACCCTCTGGGAAGGCGCGCAGCAGATCTCGTTCCGCAACCTGTAACCCGCAACCGCGGTCAGTGGTTCCGCGGTTTTGGCCCCGCGTGGAACGGGGTACCGTCGCGGTTGTCATGGCAGCAAACCAGTCCGCCGTCGGCTTCCGCGTGCTGCGCACCCCGCCGGCCGGCCCGCCCCGCCCGGGCGACCCGGGAGACGAGCGCGACCGGCTCGAGACGGCGTGGGTGGTCGAGAGCCCGCTCGGAGTCGAACATTCGCTCGAGGAGCGCCTGGAGGCGCTGCTCGACGAGCTCGACCCAGACCTCGCCGGCCTCCACCAGCTCGCCGACGGGTCACTGATGCACGTGTTCGTCGGCCGGGACGCGATCGCCCACCAGGGCCGCTCCTCGCTGCTCGGGCCGACGGTGCTCGAGCGGCTGTCCGCGCTCCCCGGCGAGGGCCTGCTGATCGAGGCGGCCTGAGGCAAACAACACCTCGGTACGTGTCAGCGTTCCTCGCGCACGTACGGCGTCCCGAGGGCGGCAGGAGCACCGAGATGGCGGCGGGCGCCGGCGGTCGAGACGAGCACCAGCACGACGATCGTCATCACGTACGGAAGCGCCTGGAAGAGCTCGGGCGGGATCCCGCTGAGGATCCCGCGCGCCTGGAAGGTGAACGGGATGCCCGAGAACGCGCCGAAGAAGTAGGCGCCGACGAGGCACAGTGTCGGCCGCCAGAACGCGAAGATCACGAGTGCGATCGCAATCCAGCCGGAGCCCGCGGTCAGGCCGTCCACCCACTGCGGCGTGATCGCAAGCGAGAAGCACGCACCGCCGATGCCCGCGAACGCGCCGCCGGCCAGCGTATGGGCGTAGCGGTAGGCCGCGACGTTGATCCCCATCGCGTCGGCCGCCGCAGGCGACTCGCCGACCGCGCGCAGGTTCAACCCGAAGCGCGTGCGGTTGAGGTAGACCGCGACGAGCGCAACACACAGCCACGACGCGTAGACGAGCTCCGACTGGTCGAAGAGAATCGGGCCGGCGACGTTCACCGTGCGCCACGACTGGGGCAGTACCGACCCGAACGACTGCCGGGCCGGCTGGTCGGCGAGGTTGAGGTCGTTGCCGAGGTACGACGACAGCCCGGCGGCGCCCGCGAAGATTGTCAACGCAAGCCCGGAGACAATCTGATTCGCGCGCAACGTCACCACGAGGAATGCGTGGATCAACGCCATCGCCGCACCGGCCACCGCCGCCACCACGATTGCAAGCACGAGCGAGCCCGTCCGCTGCACCGCCCAGAACCCCATCACCGCGCCGACCAGCATCATCCCCTCGACGCCGAGGTTGAGCACGCCCGACCGCTCCGTCAGCAGCTCGCCGAGCGCCGCGTACAGAAGGGGCGTGCCGTAGACGATCGCCGATGCGAGCACGACGACGACAATCGAGTTGTTGATTCCCCCGGCCGCAAGGATCATGCGACCGCCTCCGAGGTGCGCGTCCCGCGCGCAAAGCGCACTCGATACCGGATCAGTAGCTCGCCACCGAGCGCGCAGAAGAGAATCAGTCCCTGCATCACCCCGACGAGACCGGATGGAAAATCCGCGCCCTGCAGCGCGTAGCCGGCGTTCTGGACACCGCCGAGCAGGAACGCCACCAGGCAGACCGCGAACGGGTTGTAGCGGGCGAGCGCCGCGATCACGATGCCCGCATAGCCGTACCCGGCCGACGTCAGGCCGCGCGGGTCGAGGGTGTGGCGGAAGTCGCCGTCCTGGCTCGCGCCGCCGATGCCGGCAACGGCGCCGGAGAGCGCCATCACGGCGAGGATCTTGCGTCGCGTGCGCATGCCCGCATACGACGCGGCGCGGGGTGAATCGCCGATCACCTGCACCTCGAAACCAAAACGCGTCCGGGTGTAGAGCACCCAGATCACGACCGCGATCACGGCGCCGGCGATGAGGCCGAACGGCAGCACAAGCGCCCCGACATGCGCCACCGGCCAGCTCGCCGCCGCGGGAAGGCTCTTGCCCTGGGGAAAGACCTTCGCAGTCGGACTCGACGTGTCGCGCCAGTACGACTGCGAGTCGAAGATCAGATAGTTGATGACCAGGGCGCCGACGTAGTTCAGCATCAGCGACGTGATGATCTCGTTCGTGGAGAGAAACGCTCGCAGGATCGCGGGTATCAGCGCGAACGCCGCGCCGCCCACCGCGCCCGCCGCAATCATCGCCGGAATCGACACCCAACCCGAGTGGTTGCCGACCGCGATGCCCGCGGCCGCTCCGAGAATCGCGCCCATGTAGAGCTGACCCTCGCCGCCGATGTTGAAGATCTGCATGCGAAAGGCAATCGCCGCACAGAGCCCCGTGAAGAGCAGGGGCGTCGCAGAGACGAACGTCGCGTTCAGCGACTGCCGGCCGACGAACGCGGTTTCGAAGAGTCGGAGGAACGTGTGGCCGGGCGAGTGATGCGTCACAAGCAGCACCAGCGTCATCACGCCGAAGGCGACGACCACCGAGCCGATCGGGACGGCGAACATCAGCCACTTCGGCTGAGTGAGGCGGCGCTCGACGCGAATCATTCGCTTTGACCTCCGGCCATGAGCAGCCCGATCTCCTCGACCGTCGCCTCGCCGGCGTCACGTTCCCCGACGATCACCCCCTCGTAGATGACGGCGATGCGGTCGGCGAGCGCGAGGATCTCGTCGAGATCTTCCGAGATCAGCAGGACACCGACGCCGCTCGCCGCTGCTTCGCGCAGGTACCGGTGCACCGTCTCGATCGCCGCGACGTCGAGCCCGCGCGTCGGCGAGGCGACGACGAGCACGCGGGGTGCGCCGTGGAACTCGCGCGCCAGCACGACCTTCTGCAGGTTGCCACCCGACAGCTGGCGCGCCGGCAGCTCAGGCGACCCGCCGCGCACGTCGTAGCGGTGGATCAACCGCGCGGCGTGCTCGCGGATCGCCCGTAGCTTGAGCAACGGCCCGTTCGCATTCTCGCTGCCGCGGTACGACTTCAAGACAATGTTCGCTGCGATCGAGAGCGACGGTGCAACCCCCGTGTGCAGGCGATCCTCGGGAACGTGGGCGACACCGGCGCGGATCGCCTCACGCGCATCGCCGCTGCGCAGACGGCGGCCGTCGACCGCTACGTCGCCGCGAGACGCAGAACGCATCCCGGTGACCGTCTCCGCCAGCTCTCGCTGCCCGTTGCCCGCAACTCCTGCGATGGCGACGATCTCGCCGCAGTGCACGGTCAGCGACACGCCGCGCAACGCGTCGCCGCCTCGGTCGCCCGCACCCCACAGGTCGCGCACCTCGAGCACCGGCTCGCCGGTTCCCGTCTCGCGCTCGACCCGGTTTGCCATCGCCACCTCGCGCCCGACCATGAGCGCCGCGAGCGAGCGCAGGGTCGCATCCTTCGTCGAAACCGTGTCGACGTTCTTCCCCGCGCGCAGAACCGTAACCCGGTCCGATACGGCCTTCACCTCATGCAGCTTGTGCGAGATGAAGATGATCGTGCGCCCCTCGTCGGCCATGACGCGCAGCGTCTCGAACAGCGAGCTCGCCTCTTGCGGCGTCAGCACCGCGGTCGGCTCGTCCAGGATCAGGATCCTCGCCTCGCGATACAGCGCCTTCAGGATCTCGACACGCTGCTGCTCACCCAGCGACAGCTGCCAGATGCGCGCGCGCGGGTCGACCGCGATGCGATAGCGCTCGCCGAGCTCGGCAACCTGCCGCTCGATCCGGCGGGGGTGCACCATCAACTTCTTCCCCTCGCCACGATGGTCGCCGAGGATCACGTTCTCAGCAACCGTGAACGGCGGCACCAGGCGGAAGTGCTGGTGCACCATGCAGATACCCGCATCGAGCGCGTCGCGCGGCGCGTGGAACGACACCGGCGCGCCGCGAATCAGGATCTCGCCGTCGTCGGGCCGGTAGAGGCCGGTGAGGATGTTCGACAGCGTCGACTTGCCGGCGCCGTTTTCTCCGAGCAGCGCGTGGACTTCTCCCTCGGCCGCCTCGAAGTCGACACGGTCGTTCGCGACGACGCCCGGAAAGCGCTTGGTGATTGCCCGAAGTTCGACCGCTGCGACCATAGAAAAAGGGCGGGCGGAACCACGTTCTTGCAACGTGGTCCCGCCCGCCCGGACTGTGTCTAGCCCTTCGCGCTTCCGATGACGCCCTTGACGAGCCAGTTGATCGCGTACAGCTGCTGCACGTTCAACCTCTGGCCCGTCTTGACGCGGAGCTTGCCGCTCTGGTCGTAGAGCGGACCCTGGAACTCGTACCACGAGCCGTTCTCGATCGCCTTCAGGCGCGAAGCGATCAGCGCCTTCGTCTTCGCGGACACCTGCGGCCCGTACGGGGCCAGCTTCGCGAAGCCGCTCTTCAGCGACCCGTAGTAGAACTCACTCTTCCAGGTGCCGTTCATGACGGCCTTGATCCGGGAGAGGTAGTACGGGCCCCAGTTGTAGACGGCGCCGGTCAGCCACTCCTTGGGCGCGAACTTCTGCGCGTTCGAGTCGTAGCCGACCCACGGAACGCCCGCCGACTCGGCGTACTGGCCGGCGGCCGGGCTGTCGACGTTCTGGCCGATGACGTCCGCGCCTGCCGAGTGCAGGTTCTCGGCCGCCTTCTTCTCCTTGTCGGGCGCGAACCAGGAGTTCGTCCAGACGATCTTCACCTTCGCACCGGGATGTGCGGTCTGGACACCGAGTGTGAACGCGTTCGTGTGACGGATCACCTCGGGGATGGCGAACGGAACCACGTAGCCGACCACGCCGGTCTTCGTCGCGGCGCCCGCGGCGATGCCCGAGAGGTAGATCGCGTCCTCGCCCGCGCCGTAGTACTCAGACACGTTCGAAGCCAGCGCGGTACCTGTCGCCTGCTCGAACTTCACCTTCGGGTACTTCTTCGCCTCCGAGATCATGCACGGCTGGTACCCGAAGGACGTACCGAAGATGATCTGGTTGCCGTCGCTGACGAGCTGGTCGATCACCTGGCACGTCTGCGGGCCCTCCGGCACGTTCTCCTTGTAGGTCGTCTGGATCTTCGAGCCAAGCGCCTTCTGGACGTAGAGGCGTCCCTGGTCGTGGGCCTGCGACCACCCTCCGTCGTTGTGCGGGCCGACGTAGATCCATGCGGCCTTGAACACGCTGCTCGACTTCGCCGCACCGGGCGAAGTGCCGAGGGCGAGCACGGCCGCCGTGGCCGCGATCACGAGCAGGAGCGCGGCGAGCGCGAGCTTCCTCTGAGTCACTGTTTCCTCTCCTTGCGAGCCGGTTGTCCGGGGAAGGTCGAATCTAGCCGACCTTCGGGCGTGCAGCTAGGCCGGATCGGAAAGAGCCTGCACCGGCGTAGATTCGACGGGGTCCTCGGCGCTCCACGGAAAGACGATCCAGCGATCGGTCCGCCGCCAGACGTACTCGCACTTGACGATCGACCGCGGCTTCTCGTAGAGCACGGCGCAGCGAACCTCGGCCACCTTGCCCTCGCAGAAGCCCTGCACGAGCTGGAGCGTCGCCCCGGTGTCGGCGACGTCGTCGGCGATCAGCACCTTGGTCTCGGCGAAGTCGACGAGGTCAGGCACCGGCGGCAGGATCATCGGCATCTCGAGCCGCTCGTCGATGCCGGTGTAGAACTCGACGTTCATGGTGAACGTGTTCTTCACGCCGAGCGCGTAGCCGAGCGCGCCCGCCACGAGCAGCCCTCCACGCGCGATCCCGAGCACCATGTCGGGCCGGTAGCCGTCGGCGGCGACCGCCTCCGCCAGCTCGCGTGCACCCGTGCCGAGGTCGTCCCACACCATCGTCTCCCGGTCGGTCACGAGGTGAGCCTAACGAGCGAGGCGCTGAGAGCGTCGACGGCAAGCGCGATGTCCTCGGCACTCGAGAGCTCGTCGGGATGGTGGCTGATGCCGCCGTTCAGGCTGCGCACGAACAGCATCGACGTCGGCACACCGGCGGCGGCGAGGAACATCGCATCGTGTCCGGCGCCGGACACGAGCTCGGGCGCATCCGGCAGGACCTGTTTGAACGCATCGCTCATGAAAACCGGGTCGAGGCGCCATTGAGGCTCGAAGTCGATCGCGCGAATCAGCGCGTCGAGCAGTGCGGCGTCGGCGGACCGCGCGTCGACCGACACAGTGACGCGGGCGGGCACGACATTCGAAGCGTTGGGCTCGACCTCTGCAGCCCCGACCGTGGCCACCGTGCCGGGCCCGGCGCAATCGCGCACATGGAGGATGAAGCGCGCTGCCGCGACAAGTGCATCCTCGCGCGCGGACATCGGCGTCGTCCCCGCATGGTCGGCACGACCTTCGAACACCTTGACGCCCCGGGCCTGGCCGGCGATCGCGGTCACGACTCCGAGCGCCTGGCCGGCCAGCGCCAGCACGGGCCCCTGCTCGATATGCAGCTCGAGAAACGCATCCGGCAGCTCGGAGAGCCGCTTGCTGCCCATCGGGCCTGTCTCTTCCGCACGAAACGCGACGACGGTCAACGGCACGGCCGGCAGGCGCTCGGCCGCCTCGATCGCAGCGACGACACCGAGCGCCCCGTCGAAACGCCCGCCCGTCGGGACGCTGTCGAGATGGGAACCGGCCCAGATCCGGCCGGCACCGCGGCGGCCGAACAGGTTGCCGGCGTCGTCATGCGAGACATCGAGCCCCGCTTCGCGCAGCCAGCCGGCGGCGAGCTCGTGCGCCGCATCCTCCTGCGCCGAGTAGCCGGCGCGATGCTGCCCGATCGCATAGAGCTCGTCGAGACGCGCAAGTACGCGGTTCATACCCGCTCCGGCGCCGGCCAAGCCGGCACCTCCGCTCTTTGATCGCCTCCGTCAAGCCTACGGCTCATGCCCGCTCCGGCGCCGGCCAAGCCGGCACCTCCGCTCCATGGTCGCCTCCGTCAAGCCTACGGCTCATGCCCGCAATGCTCGCAAAACCCGGTGCCCGGCGAGGGGGAGCAGCGCGACCGCCGCGAAGCCGTAACGCCACGAGCTGGCCGCGACGAGCACCCCGAAGAGCGGCGGGTAGGTCGCCCCGATCCCGTTCAGCACGCTCTGCTGCAGTCCGATCGCGGCACCGCTGCGCGAGCGTCCGGCCACCTCGGCGGCCGCGGCGAAGGCCAGGCCGTTCCAGCTCATCGCGAGGACGCCCGTGGCGACGAGCGTGGGCACGAGCAACACGAGCGGCGCGCCCAACGACGCCGCGGTGAGGAGCGTCAGCGCCGAGGTGACGAGTGCGATCGTGCGCATGGGAGCGAGGCGGCTCCCGACCACGTCCGACCAGCGGCCGGCGCCGATCCGGGCGGCGATGCCGAAGAGCTGGATCGCCGCCAGCACGAGAGCCGCCGCCCCGGCGCTGAGGCCGCGCCGGTCGTGCAGGAAGACGACGGTGAAGCCGACGACACACATCTGAGGCGCGACGATCAGCCCGCTTCCGACCGCCATCGCCCAGATGCGCCGGTCGCGCAGCGGCTTCGGGCCTGCGTCGGCGGAGGTCGTCTCCGCTGCCGGTCCTTCGCGCAGGACGAGCCCCGCGATCAGGGTCGACGCGAGACAGGCGATCCCCATCGCCGCGAACCCGGCGCCGACACCGCCCGCGTGCTCGATCGGCGGCAGGCCGAGCGCGATCGCAAAACCGCCGATCGGGATGGCGGTCTGGCGCACGCCGAGCGCGAAGCCGCGTTGCGCCTGCGGGAACCACGCCAGCACGGCGCGCCCGCTGGCCGACTGCACGCTCGCACCGCTCATGCCCGCGGCGAGCAGGCAGGAGAACACCGCCCAGAAGCTCGACACCCGGGAGGCGGCGATCAGCGCGACCCCGCAGGCGCCGACGCCCGCGACGAGCACCGCGCGCTCGCCGAACGCGTCGGCCGCCATCCCCCACGGCACGAGCGTCACCACCGAGCCCCCGAGCGAGGCGCCGAGCAGGATCCCCGTCTCGGCGAGCGAGAGGTGGTAGTGGCTGCGGAGCGCCGGCGCCAGCACGGCGACGCCGAACCAGATCGCGGAGTACGTCGCCTGGGCGAACGTCCCGGCCGCGAGAATCGCCCAGCGGTACCGTGAGCTCAGAGCCCGAACGGGTTGGTCGGCCGCGTCCCGGTGTAGGTGACGACCGACTTCGTCTCGAGATACAGGTCGAGCGTCTCGAGCGCCAGCTCCCGGCCGAAGCCCGACTGCTTGTAGCCGCCGAACGGGATGCCCGGGAACGCCGTGTACGGCATGTTGATGCCGACCGTCCCGGACTTGATCTTCGAAGCGACGCGATGGCCCCTGGCGGGATTGCCGGTCCAGACCGTCGCCATCAGGCCGTACCTGACGTCGTTGGCGATGCGGATCGCATCGTTCTCGTCCTCGAACGGGATCACGGTGACGACGGGGCCGAAGATCTCCTCCTGCGCGGCGCGCAGCTCGTTGGTGGCGTTCGCGATCACGGTGGGCGGGTAGAAGGCGCCCGGTCCGGCGGCGATCTCGCCGCCCGTCGTGATCTCGGCGCCCTCCCCGCGGGCGCCCTCGACGAAGCCGTGCACCTTCTCGCGGTGGGAGGTCGAGATCAGCGAGCCCATCTGCGTCTCGGCGTCGAGGGGGTCGCCGACCTTCACCTGCTGCGAGAGGTCGGTCACCTGCGCGACAACGTCGTCGTACAGCACCCGCTCGACGAGCAAGCGCGAGCGCGCCTCGCACGACTGGCCCGCCGACGCATAGATCGCCCACACGCTCGCCGGGATCGCATCCGCAAGATCGGCGTCGGCGAAGACGAGGTTCGGGCTCTTGCCGCCGAGCTCGAGCGTCAAACGCTTGATCGGGTCCGAGCAGAGCCGCATGATCTCGCCGCCGGTCCTCGTCGAGCCGGTGAACGCCACCTTGTCGACGCCGGGATGCCCGACGAGGTAGGCGCCGGTCGACGGCCCGTCACCGGGCACGACGTTGATCGCGCCCGCCGGAAAGCCGACCTCGGCAGCGAGCTCGGCGACGCGCAGGGCCGAGAGCGGCGTCTGCGGGTCGGGCTTGAGGACGACCGCGCAGCCGGCGGCGAGCGCAGGCGCGAGCTTCCACGTCGCCATCATCAGCGGGTAGTTCCACGGCACGATCTGAGCCGCGACACCGACCGGCTCCTTGAGCGAGTAGAAGAGCAACGAGCCGCCTACGGCAGCCGACCGGCCGCCGATCGAGGCGATCGCCGAGGCGTAGTAGCGGAAGTTCTCGGCCGCTCCCGCAACCTCCGCCTTCACCGACGTGATCGCCTTGCCGACGTTGCGCGACTCGAGCTCGGAGAGCTCCTTGCGGTTCGCGACGATCGCGTCCGCCAGAGCGTGCAGCAGGCGCGAGCGTTCGTTGCCGGGCGTCTTGCCCCAGGCGCCGTCGAGTGCAGCACGAGCCGCGCCGACCGCGCGGTCGACGTCGGCCTCGTTCCCCATCGCGGCGTGGGCGAGCAGGGCGCCCGTGGCCGGCTCGTGCACGTCCCGCAGCTCACCCGATGCAGGCTCGACGCTCTCGCCGGCGATGTGCAGCCCCAACTCGCTCGTCCCCGTCGCCATGAGCCTGAATCTACCCTGCCGCGGCGCGCAACTCGCCGATGCGAACGTGCGTCGTGAGCAGCGTGCGCAGGCGTGCCGGATCGCCGTTGATGTACGAGCGGCAGAGGTCGCGGCCGGCCGAGTAGGTGATCACGTACGCGCGCCAGGTCGGGTCGGTGATGAAGCGCACGCTCTGGGCTGCCTGCTCGGGCGTGGAGAGGCTCCAGCGCTCGACGAACGCCTGCGCCTCCGCAATCGGCGCACCCTCGTCGTGCACGAGCAGGGCTGCGTCGAGCCCGACGGTGCGCAGGCGCTCGCTGACCCGCGAGATCCGCTCGGAGAGCGCCGGGTCGACGAGGGCGACGCCGTGGCGGCGCAGGATCGCGTGCGCCTCCTCCTTGCCGGCATCGTCCAGGACGACGTCGCTGCCGGCCTCGGCGATGCCTTCGCTCAGCACGGCCTGCGGGGTCGGCACGAGCTGGATGCCCTCCTCGATGCGACCTTCGTCACGGATCAGCAGCTGCTCCTTCAGGGCGTGCTCGGTGTGATGGCCGGGATACACCTCGTGCCCGGCGAGGGCCAGCAGGTCGAGACCGGTGGTCGGCACGTCCGTGTTCAGGACGACACGGCTGTGCAGCTCACCCAGGTAGTAGTTGAACGCCCACCAGGGCTCGTCGGTGACAGCCTCGAGCGTGACCTCCTCGCCGCCGGGCAGCGCCACGAGCTCGTTCGTGCGCGCGCGGAGCACGGGCAGCAGGTCGCGAAGGATCTCCACCGCGGTGTCACCGGCCACGCGGTGCCGCTCGCGCCAGGCCTGGCGACGGTCGAAGAGCGAGCCGTCGCCGGGCAGCAGCTCGTCGAGCTCCTCGTGCACCGACGCGTACACCGACTCAGGCACGCGCACCGGCCGGACGCCGTAACAGCCCTCGACCTCGTCGGCGTACGAGAGCCCCTCGCCGGCGAGCACGTGAGCGTAGGTCGCACACCCGTGCACCTGGTCGCGCAACCAGCCGTCGGGCAGCCCGTCGCGCAGCGCGTCGGCGTCGGCCGCAAGCTGCGCCGCTGGGACGAGTTCCTCGGCGTCGATCTGCGCTTTCAGCTCGGGCGGGCCGTAGTAGGCATCGACGAGCCCGTCGACGTGCTTCCCGAGCCGCAGGCCGAGGACCAAATAGGACGCGGCCGCAACCCGCTCCGGCACCGGCAAAGCCGGTACCTCCGCTCCCTGCCCGGCTCCGTCGAGCCTACGCCGGGGACTCACCGCTCGAAGAGGGCCGCCTGGCCCTGACCGACACCGACGCACAGCGTCGCGACGCCGTAGCGCCCGCCGCGGCGGCGCAGCTCGTGCAGCAGCGTGACTGCGAGGCGCGCGCCGCTCATCCCGAGCGGATGGCCGATCGCGATCGCCCCGCCGTTCACGTTCACCTTCTCCTCGTCGATCCCGAGCTCGCGCACCACGGCGAGCGACTGCGAGGCGAACGCCTCGTTCAGCTCCATCAGGTCGATGTCGCCCACGCCGATCCCGGTGCGGTCGAGCAGCTTGCGCACGGCCGGAATCGGGCCGATACCCATCACCCTGGGGTCGACGCCCGCGACGGCAGAGCCGACGAATACGCCGAGCGGCTCGATGCCGAGCTCGCGCGCCTTCTCCTCGGAGGCGATCACGAGCGCCGCCGCCCCGTCGTTCAGACCCGAGGCGTTGCCCGCGGTGACGGAGCCGCCGGCGCGGAAGGCGGGCCGCAGCGCGGCGAGCTTCTCGGCCGACGTGTCGCCGCGCGGATGCTCGTCGCGCACAAGCTCGCCCACAGGCACGAGCTCGTCGTCGAAGCGGCCCGCAGCTGCCGCGGCAGCCCACCGCTGCTGCGAACGGAGAGCGAAGGCGTCCTGGTCTTCGCGCGAGACGGACCAGCGTTCGGCGACGTTCTCGCCGGTCTCGCCCATCGCCTCGAGCGGAAAGAGCTCCGCCAGGCGCGGATTCGGGAACCGCCAGCCGAGCGTGGTGTCGTAGAGGGTGCGGTCGCCGCGCGGAAACGCGGCGTCCGGCTTTGCGGTGACGAGCGGCGCGCGCGACATCGACTCGACCCCGCCGGCGACGAACAGATCGCCGTCGCCGGCGATCACGGCGTGACAGGCACCGGCGACCGCGGCGAGCCCGGATGCGCAAAGCCGGTTGACGGTGACGCCGCCGATCGAGTCGGGCAGGCCGGCAAGCAGCACCGCCATGCGGGCGACGTTGCGGTTGTCCTCGCCCGCCTGATTGGCGCAGCCGAGCCAGACGTCCTCGATCTGCTCCGGCGGGACTCCCGCACGCTCGACGGCGGCGCGCAGAACCAGCGCCGCGAGGTCGTCGGGCCGCGTGCCCGCGAGCCCGCCGCCGTAGCGGCCGACCGGGGTGCGGACGGCCGAGAGCACAACAGCACGGCTCATAGACCCCGCTCCCGCTCTCTGGAGCCTCCGTCGAGCCTACGGCTCATAGGAACTCCGGCTCGAAGCCGAGCAGCAGCGCGATTGCCTCGCGGCCGCGGTCGCCCATGTCGAGCGTGAGGTCGTTCACATACATGGCGACGAACTCGTCGGCGGTCGCTGCGTCGATGCCGCGGCCGAACCCCATCGCATACGCCATCGCCTCTTCACGGTTTGCGAGCGCGACATCGATCGCCTCGCGCAGAACGGCCGAAACGTCGCCGAGCCGAGCGAGGTCGCGGCGCGCGGCGACGAGGCCGAGCGGCAACGGCAGCTCCGTCTCGTCCTGCCACCAGACGCCCAGGTCGAGCAGCTTGCGCAGACCGGAGCCGGCGTACGTGAGCTGGCCTTCGTGGATCAGGAGCCCGGCCTCGGCGCGGCCCGAGACCACTTCGTCGAGCACCTGGTCGAACGGCAGGTCGCGCGTACGCAGGTCGTCGCCGAGCGCAAGCTTCAGGACGCGCGTCGCGGTGGTCAGCGGCCCCGGCGTGACGATCTCGACCTCGCGCAGGTCGACCTCTTCGCGCGCGACGACGATCGGCCCGTAGCCCTCGCCGAACGACGCGCCGTGGGGCAGCAACAGGTAGCGATCGGCTGCGGCGGGATACGCACCGGCGGAGAGCGCCGTCACCTCGAGGCGGGCAGCGAGCGCCCACTCGTTGAGCGTCTGGATATCGGAGACGACAGGGGTGAGCTGGAGCCCGCGCAGGTCGACGCGCCCGGCCTCGAGCGCCCACACCATGAAGGCGTCGTCGGGATCGGCGGAGTGTCCCACACGAATTGTCACGGCGGCCACGTTACCCTGCACCAATGAGCCGTAGGCTTGCCGGAGGCGACCATGGAGCAGAGGCGCCGGCTCGGCCGGCGCCGGAGCGGGTATGAGCCGTAGGCTCGACGGAGGCGAACAAGGAGCAGAGGCGCCGGCTCGGCCGGCGCCGGAGCGGGTATGAGCCGTGCCGCAATCAGCGAGTCGATCCAGGACTACCTGAAGAGCATCTACAAGCTTCAGGCGGCGGAGGGCCGCGTGACGATCGGCGCCATCGCGAAGGACCTGGCGGTCTCGCCAGCGTCCGCGTCGGCGATGGTGAAGAAGCTCGGCGCGCTCCAACTGCTCGAACACGAGCCGTACCGAGGCGCGCAGCTCACCGAGTCGGGCGAGCGGGTCGCACTCGAGGTGATCCGCCACCACCGGCTGCTCGAGCTGTACCTCGCGGAGACCCTCGGGCTCCATCTCGACGACGTGCACGACGAGGCCGACCGGCTGGAGCACGTGATCTCGGAGGAGCTCGAAGCCCACATCGACCGCGCACTCGGCTTTCCGACCCACGACCCGCACGGCGACCCAATTCCGAACGCCGACCTCGAGTGGCCCGCTAGCTCCGGCCGAAGAAGAAGCGCTCGAGGGGCTCGAGCAGCTCCTCCCGGCGAAACGGCCTGACCTTGGCCTCGCCGCCGTCCTCCTCGGAGACCACCGCGTCGTCCTCGAGCGCCGCGTTGGCGGCGTCGAGGCAGTCGTCGAGCTCGTAGCCGTCCCAGAGGTAGTCGTCCGGCCGCGGGGCGGGGGTCTCGCGGTGCTGGGGATTGACCATCCGCCCGACCGCCCAGACGGCTCCCGCCCGCCGTTCGATCCAGATCACGACCCGCTCGGGGCTGCCGCCGTCGTCGCGACCGTCCACGATCCGTTCGGCGAAGCGCCCTCCTTCGGAAGGGACTTGCACGCTCTCGACTATACAATCGACCCGTAGTGGGAATCCTCGACGCCATCAGGGGGGCGTTCTCGTTTCTCTCGTCTCGCTCACAGGGCGAGGAGCGGATCGTGCAATACGTGATCCGCGAGCATCATCGCGGGCGGCCGATGGCGGAGATCCTGGAGGATCACTACGTCACCAACCGCTGCACGCCCGAGCAGATCAGGCGGTTGCTCGACCGGCCCGACGTGGTGCACACCCTCGGCGACGACCTGATCAACGACATCAAGACGCACACCCGGAGCTAACGCGCGAGCTCAACGACGCGCGCCGCCGCGGCGATGTCCCAGGCGGCGAGGCCGTTCGACTTGAAGAGGGTGACGTCGCTGTCGCCGGCGCGTCCGGGGAGGCTTCCCGCGAGCACGTCCTGCAGCTCGTGGACCTCCAGCCAGTCGAGGACGCCGCGCTCGACCGGCTCGATCAGGTCGCCCGCCTCGAGCCGCGCCTGCTCGCGTGCGTCGGTGCAGACGAAGCTCGCGCGCTCCAGCACCGCGTTGTCGAGCTCGCGCGACGCCGGTTCGTTCGCGCCGACCGCGCAGACGAAAGCGCCGTCGCGCAACCACTCGCCGCGCAGCACAGGATCTTTCGCCGTGGTGGCGGTGACGACGATGTCGCACCCGCCGGCCTCCGCCGCCGACCCGGCCGGCTCGCAGTCGTGCGCACGGCAGAACTCCGCGACGCGGGCCGCACTGCGGCCGTGGACGAGCACGCGACGAAGCGACGGGAGCGCCACACGTAGCGCCGTCACATGCGAGGCGGCCTGGCGACCGCAGCCGAACACCCCGAGGCTCTCGGCGCCGGCGCGCGCGAGCTGCGTCGCCGCGACGGCCGACGCCGCGGCCGTCCGCAGCTGCCCGAGGAGATCCGCCTCGACGATCGCCTCGACCCGCGCATGCTCGATCGAGAAGAGGACGACGAGGAACGGCGTCCCGCCGGGCAGCCACGCAAACGACTTCACTCCGGCGTAGCCGAGCTCGTGGTCGACACAGGGCATGACGGCGAACACGCCGTCGGGGAGCTCGGCGCGAACGCGAGCGGGATTCACCACCACGCCGCGCGCGAGCCGGCCGAAGGACGCAGCAACGGCGGCGATCGCGTCAGCGGGCGTCAGGAGCTCGGCGACCTGGGCCTCCGTGACGTACAGCGGCACGGCGTGAGTCTAGGATCGAACGGGGTCAGTCTGCCGGGCGGACGCCGCGGGCGCGCTCGACCGCCTCGACGATCTGGGCGGGCATGGCCGGCAGCGCGATCTCGACCGAACCGCCGAGCCTGTCGTGCTCGTGCGCGAGCTCGGAGCTCGTTCCCTCGACGACCAGCACCGGCGTGGTCCTGGCGCTGAGCTTCGCGTGGATCTCGTGACTGTCAATCAGCTGCGTGGTCGAGACGACGACGTCGGCTCCCTCGACAAGCGGGCACTGCCCCTCGGCGACGAGCGGGCAGAGGGTGCGCGCCTGGCGCTCCTCGCGGCTCGGGCCCGCGGTGGTCAGGCGCCGGTACAAGGGAATGCGCTCCGGCTCCGGGGCCGGCCCGCCGCACATGGCGACGTCGTAGCCGGCCTCGCGCAGGAGATTCGCGTGCGCCCACAGGTCGGCACGGTTCGGATTCTCGATCAGCACCCGCGGCTTGCCGGTCTCGGCCGGCCACTCCCCGGGGTGGAGGTGCTGCGGCGTGCTGCCCCGCAGCAGCGACTTGATGGAGGCGATTCCGCTCATGCCGCCCAGATTCGAGGTTGCCACCCCCAGCGAAAACCGGGGTAGCGCTGATTGCCGGTTCGTAGTTTCTACGGGCTTCGGGACTCTACGAGGGTCGGCTGAGGAACTCGAGCAGCAGCTCGTTGACGCGGTCGGGCTGCTCGAGCTGCAGCCAATGGCCGGCTCCGTCCACGCGCTCGTACCGCCAGGGCCCGTCGACGTACGCCTCCGAGGCGACCATTGCGCGCTCGGTGAGATAGCGGTCGGCGACGCCGAAGACGCCCAGGGTCGCCGCCTGGATGCGCGGCAAGCGGGGCCTGTCGGCGCCCGGGGTGGCCCCGACGGGAAGGTTCGCGCGGTACCAGTCGAGGCCGGCGGTCAGTGCGGCCGGGTCGGAAAGGTCGGCGAGATACCGCTCCGCATCGGGCGCACCCTCGAACAGGATCCGAAACAGGAACCAGTCGTCGCGGCGCAGCACCTCCTCCGCCTCGGGGAAGAGAAACACCAGGCGGTACCACGCCTGCTCGAGGGCCCGCCGGTCCGGCCGCACCGCGCCCGGGAAGCCGACCGACATCGCGACGAGCCGGTCGACACGTTCCGGCACGAGGGCCGCCAGGGCCCACGCGACCACGGCGCCCCAGTCGTGGCCGACGACGTGCGCCCGCTCGACCCCAAGCGTGTCGAGCAGGCCCACGGCGTCCGCGACGAGCTCGGGCATCGCATACGCCTCCACCCCCTCCGGTCGCTCGCTCCGGCCGCGGCCGCGCAGGTCCGGCGCGATTGCGCGCAAGCCCGCGTTCGCAAGCACGGGCAGCTGCCGCCGCCAGACGTCACCGGTGTCCGGGAACCCGTGCAACAGGAGCACCGGCGGCCCGTCGCCCTGTTCGGCAACGTGAAAGCGGAGCCCGTTTGCCGCAACGTTCACGGGCTGGACGCGCCGGCGCGATCCTGGGCGAACAGCTCAGCCGTCTGCTCGACCAGCGCGGCGGGCCCCGGCGGGAGCAGCGTGGCCAGGTTTGCCGGAAGCGTGTGAGCAAGCGTGCGAACGTTCGAGGCCATCGCGAAGAACCCACGGAGGCGGTCGATGGTCTCAGGCGGCGGATCCTGCATCAACGCCAAGCCCAAGGTCAGTTCGTACAACGGCAGCAGCGTCTCGTCCCGCTTCGCGTGGTACGCGCTCATCGTGGCCTCCCAGTCGCTGCCGTCGAGCCACGTCCCGACAGGCCGGGCGAGCATGAGCGCCTGCGCGACGGCATCGCCGATGCCGAAGCCCGTCACCGGATCCTTGAGGTAGGCCGCGTCGCCGGTCAGCGCCCAGCCCGGTCCGTACGGGACCCGGAGGAAGTTGGCCACGCCCTTGGTCCCCTGCAGCTTCCCCTCGAGCGTCGCGCCGCGAAACCGCGCCTCCATTCCGTGCAGCGCCCGGTACCGCTCCTCGAACGCCCCCTGCGGGTCGGCGCGGAACTCGTCGAACTCCGCCGGCTGCACTTCGAGCGCGAGGCAGTCCTCGCTCTCGCGCATCGGGAAGAGGAAGCCGATCGTGTCGCCGCCGTAGTAGAGCTCGACCGCCGGTTCCTGGAGCGGAGTGACACCCCGGTAGTAGCCGTAGTAGACGGGCCGCAACGGCCCCATCTCGCGGTAGGCCGCGGCGCTGACCCACTCGGCGAACTTCGACGTCTTCCCATCGGCGCCCACCACGAGCCGCGCCCGCAGCTCTCGCCGCTCACCGGCGCCGTCGGTCGCGACGACCCCAACGACGCGACCGTCCTCCTCGACCAGCCCCTCCGCGCGCGTCCGCGTCAAGAGCTCAGCGCCGGCTGCAACCGCGTGCTCCTGGAGCAGAGCGTCGAGCACGCTCCGCCGGGGGGCCAGACCGAACCCGCCCGCAGGCGCAACGGGGGCCTCGAAGAGACAGTCCTCGACGTGAGTGCGAATCCGCGTCAGCCTGCGGAAGCCGGCCGCGAGCAGATCGTCGAGCAGGCCGAGCCGGGCGAGGTTCGCGACGCCGAACGGATGGACGTAGTGCGTGGAGAGCGTGTCACTCGGGAACTCCTCGCGGTCGAGCAGAAGGACGCTGCGGCCCTGGCGCGCGAGCAGGATCGCAAGGCTCGCACCGGCGACGCGCGCACCAACGATTACGACGTCGTGCTCGCGGACACGCCCCATCCGGCGCAGTATCGAGGACGAGAACCTCGGGGACAAGCCGCGAAACGACGAGGTGTCCTGCGAGGTGTCCTGCGATGCGCCCGGCAAGATTCGAACTTGCGACCTCTGCCTCCGCAGGGCAGCGCTCTATCCCCTGAGCTACGGGCGCCCGGGGGGAGCAGTGTAGCCGCGGTCCGAAGCGGCTAGCGCAGGCGCGCCGGACGGCCGCCGACGTCGAGCGTGGCCCCGTCCGGCACCGATACCCGCACATAGGCGAGGGCGAGACCCGGCACGGCGCTCGTCACCCGGCCGACCTCCTTGCCCTCGTGCACGACCGCAGTCTCGGGCGCGGGCGCGTCGCCCTGCAGCTCGAGCAGCCGGAGCCGGCGGTTGACCTTACCGCGGTGGTGCTGGCGGGCGACCGGCTCCTGGCCCGGGTAGCAGCCCTTGGAGAACGAGATCGCCCGCTCGTCGAGGCCGGCCTCGGCCGGCAGCACCCGGTCGTCGATCTCGAGCCCGAAGCGCGGTGTCGCGGCTTCGATGCGCAGCCGTTCGAGCTCGTCGTCGCCGAGGCTCGGCTGCACCGCCGAGTCGAGCAGCTCGACGGCGGGCCGGCCGTAGTCGCGATTCGGGATCCCGTCGCCGTCGCGAAAGACGATCGTCGAGGTGTGCTCCTCGGTCTCGATCTCGCACTTCGCGGCGAAGCGCATCCGGGTCAGGTGCGTGCGCACGACCTCGCCGAGCTCGGGCTCGGTGAGGAGCAGGACATCGTCGTCGCCGCGGCGCCACACGAGCACGGGGGCGATCACGCGTGCCTTCGGCGTCAGCAGGAGCGCGTCGACCGAGCCGCGCTCCGGCACGTCATTCGAGAGCATCCGGTTCAGGTAGTCGAGCGCGTCTGCGCCCTGCACGCGCACGTAGGCACGGGCGCGGCGCGCAACTGGAGGCGTAACGCTCGTCATCGCAACCTAGACTAGACACCGTGTTCAGGTCGAAGGCGGAGCGCAAAGTGGTGGAGGCGGGCTACGACCCCGCCCGCCTGCCGCCCGGGCAGTACCTGACCGAGAAGTGGCCGGTGTTGCACGCCGGCTCGGCGGCGCACTACGACGACCTCTCCACCTGGAGCCTGCGCATCTTCGGCGACGTGGAACAGGAGGTCGAGCTCACCTGGGAGCAGTTCCTGGAGCTCCCACACAGCTCGAACGTGCAGGACATCCATTGCGTCACGCGCTGGTCGAGGTTCGCCGCGAGCTTCGAGGGCGTGCACTGGCGCGAGCTCGCAGCACTCGCCCGGCCGAGGCCGACGGCGCGGTTTGCGATCGCGCACGCCGAGGCGGGGTTCACGGCAAACGTGCCGCTCGCCTCGCTCGAGGACGAGCACGCGCTCCTTGCGACCCACGGCGACGGCGAGCCGCTGAGCCCCGACCACGGCTACCCGCTGCGCCTGGTCGTTCCCGGCAAGTACTTCTGGAAGAGCGCCAAGTGGCTGCGCGGGATCGAGCTCTCGGCAGTCGACAAGCCCGGCTTCTGGGAGCGCTACGGCTACCACAACGACGCGGATCCCTGGGCCGAGCAGCGCTACAGCTTCTGAAGCGGCACCGGCTCTGCGCTCTGGGAACCACAGACGAAGATCCCCCGAACGAGGGATCGGGGCGGCACGGGAGCAGTCGATATCTGAGGGCACGACCCTCCCCCAATCCCCCCGAAGAGCCGCCGACCCGCGGCTCTTCGTCTTTCTGAACGCGGAAGGGCGGCCAAGAGGCCGCCCTTCCGCGTTTCCGCGTTTCACTAGCACTTCGCCGGAGGCGAAGTGCCTACATCATCCCGCCCATGTCCGGCATGCCGGCGCCGGAGTGCGAGCCCGGCTTCTCGGGCGCCTCGGCGACGATCGCCTCGGTGGTCAGGATGTTCTTCGCGATCGACGCGGCGTTCTGCAGCGCCGAGCGGGTGACCATCGTCGGGTCGGTGATGCCGGCCTTCACGAGGTCGGTCACCTCGCCGGTGTCGACGTTCAGGCCCTCGCCGGGCTTCGACGAGCGAACCTGCTGCACGACGACCGAGCCTTCGAGGCCCGCGTTCGTCGCCAGCTGGCGAAGGGGCTCCTCGAGCGACTTGATGATGATCTGCGCACCCGTGCGCTCGTCACCCTCGACCGACGCGAGCAGCTTCTCCTTGACCGCGTCCGCGGCGTTCAGCAGCGCGACACCGCCACCCGGCACGACGCCCTCCTCGAGGGCGGCGCGGGCAGCCTGCAGCGCGTCTTCGACGCGGTGCTTGGTCTCCTTCATCTCCGTCTCGGTGGCGGCGCCGACCTTGACGACCGCGACGCCGCCGGAGAGCTTGGCGAGGCGCTCCTGGAGCTTCTCGCGGTCGAAGTCCGAGTCGGTGTTCTCGATCTCGCCCTTCAACTGCTTGATGCGGCCCTTGATCGCGTCGCCCTCGCCGGCACCGTCGATGATGGTGGTCGAGTCCTTGTCGACGACGACCTTGCGGGCATGCCCGAGCTGCGAGAGCTTCGTGTTCTCGAGCTTGAGGCCCATCTCCTCGGTGATCACTTCGCCGCCCGAGAGGATCGCGATGTCCTCGAGCATGCGCTTGCGGCGATCGCCGAAGCCCGGCGCCTTGACGGCGACGGCCTGGAAGGTGCCGCGCAGCTTGTTGACCACGATCGTCGCGAGCGACTCGCCCTCGACGTCCTCGGCCACGATCAGCAGCGGGCGACCCGCCTGGATGACCTGCTCGAGCACCGGCAGGAGGTCCTTGACGGCCCCGATCTTCTGGTTCGCGACCAGGATGTACGGGTCGTCGAGCACCGCCTCCATCCGCTCGGGATCGGTGATCATGTAGGGCGACAGGTAGCCCTTGTCGAACTGCATGCCCTCCGTGAACTCGAGCTCGAGGCCGAAGGTCTGGCCCTCCTCGACGTTCACGACGCCGTCCTTGCCGACCTTCTCGATCGCCTCGGACAGGACCTCGCCGATCTCGGACGAGCGCGAGGAGACGGTCGCGACACGCGCGATGTCTTCCTTGCCCGAGATCTCGGTCGACTGCGACTTCAGGTTCTCGACGACCGCCTCGACGGCCTGCTCGATGCCGCGCTTGAGCGCCATCGGGTTCGCACCGGCCGAGACGTTCTTCAGGCCCTCGCGAACGATCGCCTGCGCGAGCACGGTCGCGGTGGTGGTGCCGTCGCCCGCAACGTCGTTCGTCGCGGTGGCGACCTCGCGCACGAGCTGAGCGCCCTGGTTCTCGAAGACGTCTTCGACCTCGATCTCACGCGCGATCGTGACGCCGTCGTTGGTGATGGTCGGTGCGCCGAACTTCTTGTCGAGCACGACGTAGCGACCCTTCGGGCCGAGCGTCACCTTGACCGCGTCGGCCAGGATGTCGACGCCGCGCTGAAGCGAACGGCGGGCATCCTCACTGAACTTGAGCTCCTTGTGAGCCATGGGGTTTCGTTTCTCCTTCGTCTTTCCTAGACGCAGTTAGACGGCGGCGCGGTCGCCAACGACCTTCGCCAACACGTCCGACTCGCGGAGGATCAGGACATCGTCGGCGCCGACCTTGATCTCGGTGCCGCCGTACTTGCTGAAAATGACCTCGTCGCCCTCTTCGACGTCCATGGCAACGTGCTCGCCGTTCTCGTCGCGGGCGCCCGGGCCGACGGCGAGGACGGTGCCGCGCTGCGGCTTCTCCTTCGCCGTGTCCGGCAGGACGATGCCGCTGACCGTCGTCTCCTCTTCCTCGAGGACCTCAACGATCAGGCGATCGCCAAGCGGCTGTAGATTCATCTGAAGACCTCCAACCTTGTAACAGGCTTGTGCTTACCATTGGCACTCTAGCGGTAAGAGTGCCAGCGGCGCAAGCTGAACGGAAGGCGGGCAGATGGGCGGGAGGGGCTGGGCCCGGCTGTTCGCCGAGTGCGTATGATCGGCGCCCGGTGCCGTCGTTCGCGCTCAACTTCTACTCGCCGATCGTCGAGGCGCAGCTCAGGTCGCACCGCAAGACCGCGACGATCCGCCTCGGCGACAAGTCGCGGAAGTACCAAAAGGGGATGATCGTCTCGGTGCTCGCAGGGGCCCGCTTCGGCCCGCGGCAGCACATCTTCGACGCGGTGATCGACAAGGTGGACGTGAAGACGGTCGCCGAGCTCTCGCCCAACGAGATCGAGCACGACAACCCGGAGATCAGGCACACCGACGAGCTGTGCCGCTGGCTGGGCCAGCTCTACAACCGGGACGTATCCGAAGACGACACGGTGACCGTGATCCGTTTCTCGGCGATCAAGCCGAGCTACGGCTTCTAGCCCACCGGAGGCCGGTGTGGCAACAGTCGCCTGCGCCAGCGTTGAGTTCGAGAACGTCCCCGAAGCGGTCGGGGGCGCGGCCCCCGTAGACGAAGCATGGGCGTAAGCCAGCCGGCATGCGCGAGCGACCGTCCCCCGAGGGCTGGTCGATCCTGGTTGCCGGAACCAGGATCGAGTCTGAAGCGCTACGGCGAAGGTCTCGGACGTGAACCTGGTTTCGCCTGCGGCGAGAACCAGGTTCAGTGGGGTGGGCGAGCGGCAGTGGGGGCTTGACGAGAGCCATCGGCGCGTGTGTGATAGGGGTGGATGTGGGCTACGGGGTCAGTGCGGTCCTACCCAGGAACGGGAGGACAGTGAGTCAGCGGTCCGTGCGTTGGCAAGCGGAGCTTGCTCGGGCTGTCCATCGGGTTCGGGGTCTGTTGATCGCGCCCGCAGTGTTCGCGCTTGGCGCGCTCGCTCTGTCCGGGGGAGCGGCCGCGGGGACAACGGAGCCGATCACTTTCTCTTCGACCGGCGGACTGCAGACCTTCACGGTGCCCTCCGGCGTGACCGACCTGAGGATCGCCGCTGTCGGCGCCGAGGGCGCCGGTGGTGGAAACTCTGCCTACGCAGGCGACGGGGCGGCCGTGCAGGGCGACTTCACCGTCGCATCGGGTGATGTCCTGACGATCCTCGTGGGAGGCCAGCCGAGCGGTCGAGCCGCGGGGGGTGGCGGCGGCGGGTCGTCTGTCTGGACGGGTACGGGCGCAGCGACGGCGTCCAATCTGCTGCTTGCGGCGGGCGGTGGTGGCGGCGACAGCTCATGTGGACAAGACGGTCAGAACGCCGGAGTGGGCCCGACCGGAACCGCGAGCGCCTTGGGTGTCCTGGGAGGGAGCGCTGGGGCCGGCGGCTCCGGCGGTTCGGCGAGCATCGATGACCCGATCGTCAACCCCAGCAATCCCTTCAACACCGGCTCCCTCGGCGGTGGTGGCGGAGGCGCCGGACTGCTGACGAGCGGCGGTGACGGGCAGGCGGGAAGCATTGGAGACAACTACGGCGCGCCAGGCGGCGGAGGCGAGGCGATCCGCCTCGGCGGCCAAGGCGGGGCGAACGTCCTCTTGGACGAGCCTGGCGGCTTCGGCGGCGGGGGCGGCGCCGCTTGGGGGAACGGTGGCGGCGGCGGCGGATACAGCGGTGGCGGCGGCGGCGGCGTCTCGTTCACGACCTGCGACGGCGGCGGTGGCGGCGGCTCGTTCAATGCCGGCGCGAATCAGAACAACATTCCGGGCGGTGATCGCAACAACACCGGAGTCGTCGGCCTCGGGCAGGGAGCGATCGTCGGGCTCGGCGGCGGCGAGGTCGTGATCTCCTACCCCCAGGCGATCACCACCTCGTACAGCTACAACCAGACCTACGGGACGTCGATCAATCTCGCTACGACCGCCACTGGCGGTGGTTCTGGCAATCCGCTCACCTTCGCAATCGACCCGTCCTCGCAAGCTTTCGTGTGCTCGCTCTCCGGCACGATCCTCAGCTTCGTCGGCCTCGGAGGCTGTGAGATCGACGTCAACCAGGCAGGGAGCGGCCCCTACGACCCCGCTCCGCAGGCCTACGAGACGTTCAACGTGAACCCGGCCTTGGACACGATCACGTTTACGTCGGGGTACCCGAACGAGCCGTGGTACGGCAGTAGTTACGTTCCGGCGGCCACCGCGAGCGATGGCGGCTACGTGCTCTTCAGCATCGAGCCGTCGTCATCGGGCGTCTGCTATCTGGCCGGCGACGGCTCGGTCTATTTCGACGGCATTGGCTACTGCGACATTGAGGCGACGCAGCCGTCGACGTATAGCGCTGATTACGTCACGAACCCGGCATACAAGGACATCTACGTCGGTCAGGCTCCTCAGTCGATCACGCTCGGCTTGCCGAAAGCTGTTACGTACCTCGGGGTCTACAACTTCTCGATCGGAGGAAACGATCCGTCGGGCAATCAGGACACGATCAGCCTCAACGCGAGTTCGGACTCGTGCGTGCTCTCCGGCCAAGAGCTGTCGATCACGAATCTGGGCTACTGCGAGGTCGACGCTTACCTGCCGGGCAACGCCGATTACCTCCCCGCCACGGCGGAGGTGAGCTACAGCTACCCGAATATCGCCCCGGCGTCGCAGACGATCGAGTTCGGCTCCACACCTCCGAACCAGCCGACGGTTGGCGGCAGCTATCTCCTCTCAGCGACCTCGATCGTCGATGAGGGCATCGTCTCGTCGGGCGGCGGCGTCGCTCAGAACCCGATCACGTTCAGCGTCGATGATTCGTCTGGCGCCGGGGCCTGTTCGATCTCCGGCCCGACGGTGCTCTTCACTGGAGTCGGCCCGTGCGTCATCGACGCCAACCAAGCGGCCGAATATGGCTCCGATCCGGGCGGCGACTCGGTCGAGGTCTACGCAGTTGCGCCACAGGTCCAGCAGAGCTTCACGATCCTTCCACCCCCGTGCCGTACCCTTTCGGGTGCGCTGCACGGACCGCTTGTCGTTGCGGCCGGCCAAGCGGTCTGTCTCGCTCCCGGCGCCGATCAATCGGGTCCGGTCACGGTGAAGGCAGGCGGCTCCCTCCACGTGGACGCTGCCACCGTCAATGGTCCCGTGACGAGCACCGGTGCCGCGTCGATCCGCATCTGCGGCTCGACCGTCGACGGTCCTGTGTCGGTAACCGCGAGCACCGGATTGGTCACGGTCGGTGACGCCGACGGCGGGTGCGCCGGGAACGCACTGCGCGGTCCCGTAAAAGTCGATGACAATGCCGATGGTGCCCGAGTCTCCAACAACCACATCTCTGGACCCCTCGAAGTTCTCGGCAACAACGGATCCCTGCCGCCACCCGACAGTGGCGCGATCGACGTCGGCGACAACACGGTCACCGGCCCTCAGCACGTCCAGTAGCTCAATCAAGCCAGATCTGACGCTCGGGGAAGTAGCGTCGGACTTACTTACCGGGCTTGCGGATGCGCATGCCCAGCAGCTCCGGCCGGCGCAGCGGGGCCTCGCACTCTTCGCACTCGACTGCAAAGGTCGACGAGAAGGGGGCGTTGCAGGCCGGGCAGCGGCGGAGCATCTTCCCGCCGCAGGTGCACAGCTCAGGCACCTCGTCCTCGTCGTCCTCGAAGAAACGGCGCGCGGCGCCACAATCGAGGCAGAAGGCCGTCCAGTGCCCGAGCACGTTCCGCCGCTCCTCCCGCAGCCAATCGGATGCCTTGCCCACCCTGCCACACTACCGGCGCCGTTACGATTCGATCCGACCTTCCAACGTTCACCATGAGGAGAGCAGTGGCGATTGCGCGCCTAGCCGAGCCGAGCGGCTCGCTTCAGGAAGTGAAGGAATCGGGCCTCGACCGCGAGGACCTGTTCCAGATCTACCGCAACATGCTGATCACCCGCGGGGTCGAGGAGCGCGGGCACATCCTCTACCGGCAGGGGAAGATCCCGGGCTCGTTCTATACCGGCCGGGGCAACGAAGCCTCCGCCGTCGGCGTGGCGACTGCGATGGGTGTCGACGACGTCGGCACCCCGTTGCACCGCGACATGGGCGTGCACATCACGCGCGGCGTCGAGCCGTGGCGGATCTTCGCGCAGTACATGGGTCGCCAGGACGGGCCTGCGCACGGGCGCGACGGAAACGTGCACATGGCGGACATGAACCTCGGCCTGCTCGCGATGGTGAGCCACCTGCCGGCCATGCTGCCGGTCGCCGTCGGCTGCGGCCTCGCATTTCGCATCCGCGAGGAGAAGCGCGTCGCGGTCGCCTGGTCGGGCGAGGGCGCGATGGCGCGCGGCGACGCGCACGAGGGCATGAACTTCGCCGGCGTGCGCCGGCTACCCGTCGTGTTCATCTGCGACAACAACCAGTGGGCCTACTCCACGCCGGCGCATCTCGAATACGCCGTCGAACACCTGGCCGACCGCGCCGCCGCGTACGGTTTCGAGGGAGTCGTGGTCGACGGCACCGACGTGCTCGCGGTCTACCGCGAGGCGAAGCGGGCGATCGAGAAGGCGCGCGACGGGGGCGGGCCGACGCTGATTGAGTGCCAGACGCTCCGCATGGAGGGCCACGCCGTGCACGACGACGCCTTCTACGTGCCGAAGGAGCTCTTCGAGCGGTGGGCCGAGCGCGACCCGATCGAGCGCTTCCGCTCCTGGCTGCACACGAACCTCGACATGACCGACGACGAGGAGCACGAAATCACCGACTACGTCAAGAAGCTGCTGAACGACTCGCTACAGCGTGCGGAGGAATCGCCGCAGCCTGACCCGGGGTCCCTGCTCGAGGGCGTCTACGCGACGCCCGAAGAGCTCGAGACCCCCCACCACAAGTAGGTGGACCGCTAATGGCCGAAAAGACCTATCTGCAAGCGATCAGCGACGGTCTCCGCCAGGAGATGCATCGCGACCACCGCGTGTTCGTGCTCGGAGAGGACGTGGGTGTCTACGGAGGTGCGTTCAAGGTGACGCTCGGCTTCCAGGAGGAGTTCGGCCCGTGGCGGGTGATCGACGCGCCGCTGTCGGAGACGGCGATCGTCGCCGGCGCGACCGGTGCCGCGATGATGGGGCTACGCCCTGTCGCCGAGATGCAGTTCGCCGATTTCGTCTCGTGTGCGTGGGATCACCTCGTCACGGTCGCGTCGAAGCAGCGCTGGCGCGCAGGCGTACCGGTGCCGATGGTGCTGCGGCTGCCTTCGGGCGGCGGCTTCTCGGGCGGGCCGTTCCACTCCCAGAACCCCGAGTCGTCGTTCGCGCACATCCCCGGGCTCAAGTGCGTCTGCCCCGCGACCCCCGAGGACGCAAAAGGACTGATCGTCGCCGCGATCGAAGACCCGAATCCGGTGCTCTTCTTCGAGCACAAGCACCTGTACCGGCGGATCAAGGGCGAAGTGCCCGACGAGCGCTACGTGACACCGATCGGGAAAGCGCGCATCCACACCGAGGGCGACGACGTGACCGTCATCACCTGGGGCGCCATGGTCTACACGGCGGAAGAAGCCGCCAAGGAGGTCGACGCATCGGTCGAGATCGTCGACCTGCGCACGATCATGCCGTGGGACAAGGAGGCTGTGCTCGAGTCGGTGCGTAAGACGTCGAAAGTGCTCGTCCTGCACGAGGACACGCGCACCGGCGGCTTCGGCGCGGAGATCGCCGCGACGATCGCCGAAGAGGCGTTCGAGGACCTCGACGCGCCCGTGAAGCGGCTCGCCGCGCCCGACACACCCGTCCCCTTCTCGCCCGTGCTCGAGAAGGCGTTCATCCCGCAGGTCGACGACGTCGTCCGTGAGCTCAAGGAGTTGATTTCCTACTGATGACAACTGGAACCGCAGTCGACGTCGTCATGCCGCAGATGGGTGTCTCCGTGTCGGAGGGCACGGTCACGAAGTGGGCGAAGCAGGTCGGCGACTCGATCGAAGCGGACGAGACACTGCTCGAGATCTCGACCGACAAGGTCGACACCGAAGTGCCCTCGCCGGCCTCCGGCGTCGTCAGCGAGATCCTCGTCTCCGAGGGCGAGACAGTCGCCGTCGGGACCGTGCTCGCCCGCATCGGCGGCGAGGCGGGAGCAGCCGCTCCTGCCGCCGGGCCGCAGCCCGAGCCTGCGGCGACCGAAGTTGCCGAGCCACTAGCGCAACCGGCAGCGCCGGTTGCGCACGAGAACGGCAAGGCGTTCGTCTCGCCGGTGGTCGCGCGCATCGCCGCCGAACACGGCATCGACCCGACCAAGGTTCCCGGCACCGGTTCAGGCGGGCGCGTCACCAAGCGCGACATCCAGGCCTTCGTCGAGTCCGGTTCACCGGCCTCGACGGAGGCTAGTCAAACCGTCGCACCGCCTCCCCCGGCGCCGGCGTCTGCAAGTCCTCCTAGCCAGGAGCCGCAGGCTCCTGGCCTGGGCGAGACGCTCGAGCCGATGTCGGTGATGCGCCGCGGGATCGCCGACCACATGCGCCGCTCGCTCGACACCTCGGCGCACGTCACGAGCGCGATCGAGGTCGACATGTCGAAGGTCGCCGCGATCCGCGAGAAGCTCAAGCAGGAGTACCAGGCCGCCTACGGCGTCAACCCGACGTACCTCGCGTTCATCGCCCGGGCTGCGGTGGAGACTCTCCGCGACTACCCGTGGGTGAACGGCGAGATCCGGGGCGACAAGCTCGTCACGAAGAACTTCGTCAACCTCGGATTCGCGGTCGAGCTGGCCGACGGCAAGGGGCTGATCGTGCCGGTGGTCAAGAACGCGGAGACCCTGAACCTGCTCGGCATGGCAAAAAGCATCGCGGACATCGCCAAGCGTGCGCGGGAGAAGCAGCTGACGCCCGACGACGTCACCGGCGGCTCCTTCACGATCACGAACCCCGGCGGCTACGGCACGTTCCACGGCACGCCGGTAATCAGCCAGCCGCAGGCCGGCATCCTCGGCACATATGCGATCGTCAAGCGGCCGTGGGTGATCACCGACGAGAACGGCGCCGACGCGATCGCGATCCGCTCGATGATGAACCTGACGCTCACGTACGACCACCGCCTGGTCGACGGCGCGTATGCAGGCCGCTTCCTACGCGATTTGCGCGAGCGCCTGCAGACGTGGGGCGAGAGCGATTACTAGGCCATCTCCGCTCGAAGCACGCAGCACATTGCACTCCTGACCCGGATGCGACTTCCCGTCGCACTCGGGGTCGTAGCAACAGTCACGCTTGTCACCGTCTTGGTGCAGCCGTTCCGCGCTCCCTGGTGGATCAACGCCGACGCGGACGCCGCGTACACCGCCTCCGGCATCGAGCTCGCCGCGGGCGAGCACACGTTCTACCTCGACCATCCCGGAATGCCGCTCGAAGACTTGATGGCGATCACCGTCGAGTCGCGCCGCGTGCTGCATAACCTGAACGGCGGCAACGCTTCGCCGCACCAGTACGCCGCCCAGCGCCTGGTCAACCTCGACGACTCGCGCCCGTACTTTCGAGGATGGGCGATTGCGTTCTTCAGCTTCGGCGCCTTCGTCACCTTCTTCGCGCTGTCGGCGCTCTTTGTCAATCCGCTTTGGGGGGCGGCGGGGGCGCTCCTGTGGCTCACGGCACCCGACCTCGCAAACATGTCGATCCAGTTCCGGCCCGACGGCCTGCTCGCCGGACTGGTGGTCGCGTGCGGAGCCCTGATCGTGCGAGCCGCGGAACGGCGAAGTGCGTGGACATACGCCCTCGCAGCATTGCTTCTCGGCCTGACAATCACGGTGAAGATTCATGCGGCGGGGCTCTTCCTGCCATTCGCGATCGCACTCGCATGGCGCCCCCCGGGCCCCGGCTGGCGGACCTCATTCGTCGCAGGTGCACGACGCTGGTTAAGGCGATACCGCATCGCCCTTGGAGTCTTCGCGGCAGTCTGGATCGCCTTCGCCGTCGCTTTCAACAGTGAGCGCGCACCGATCATCCTCACCCACGAGGAGCGCGTGGCCGTGCTCGAGCTGGCGGCCGCCTTCGGGGACTACCTCTTGGTGGTCGGGTTGTTCGCATGGCTGAAACTGCGCCGTCGAGGGCCTTTCAGTCCGTTCGGCGCAGTGCTGGCCTCGGCTCTCGCGGTCGGGATCCTGTTGCCGGGGACACTCTTCCTGAACGACCTGCCGGAAATGCTCAACAAGATCGTCGGCGGGCTGACCGGAAGCGGCGTCAACAACGGCATCAGGCCGTTCACCACGCCGCTCTCCGAGCTCCTTCATTACCCGTTCGACTCCACGCTTGCACTGGTCTCCATCGCAGCCGTCGCCGCGGCACTCGGAGTGATCCGGCGCGATCCGTTTCCCGTGCTCTGGTTCACAGGCTCACTCGTTACCGGCGTGATGGCGCTCGCGCGGCTCGGAACGCTTCATTATTTCGAGCCCGCATACGTCTTGAGCATTCCGGCGGTTCTCTGGCTCCTCCGAACGCTTCGCCCGCCGGCCGTCGGCGCGCTCGCCACGGCGGCCCTCCTCGCCGTTGTGCTGAACCCGTTCTTCGCGCACCTACATGCGCCCGCGCAGAACGCCGCGAGCCAAGAGATTCGGTCTCGCGTATTTGCCCGCCTCGCGCACCAGTTGCTCAAACCGGGTGAGATTGCACTCTCCGACAGCTACGCGGAGCCGACTCCCGACACCCGCTGGTTTGGCCTCGTCCACCAATTCATCGCCTGGACGCCGGCGTATCCGTATCGGTTCATGCCCGCCGACGCCGGACCCGCCACAGCTGAGGGCGCCGGGCTCCGTCCCGCGTACTTCATCGGGGAGCTGCCGCTGCAACTTCGCCGGGAGCAGCAGGTCACGCTCGGCTTCGGCACCTACGACCTGCGCCCGATTCCGGCGCTGGCTGACCCCGGGGACGGCATCGGGGTTGCGCTACTCGTCCATGGGCCCGGCGTCGACTCTCCGCTCGGCGGCTAACCTTCCGTCGATGGTTCGCGGCGCGCACCTGCTCAATCTCGGCACCGTCGACTACCGCGAGGCGCTCGAACTGCAGCGGACGACGGCGGCCGGAGTTGCCGACGGCTCTCTACCGGACACGGTCCTCCTCCTGGAGCACCCGCCGACGATCACGCTCGGCCGGCGCACGGAGGACGGGGAGGTGCACGTGCCCGAGGGCGCCCACGTCGAGGTCATCGAGGTCGACCGTGGCGGCAAGTCCACCTACCACGGGCCGGGCCAGCTCGTCTGCTATCCGATTCTCGACCTGACCCGGCACGGGCAGGACGTGAAGCGCTACTGCCGCGACCTTGAGGAGGCACTGGCCCGAACGCTCGCAGTCTTCGGGCTCGAGGGCACGCGGATCGATGGACTGACCGGTGTGTGGCTCGAGAGCCCGCCGCGGAAGATCGCATCGATCGGGATCCACCTGACGAAGTGGGTCTCGACCCACGGCTACGCCCTGAACGTCGACCTCGACCCGGCGCCGTTCACCGAGTGGATCACCGCGTGCGGCCTCGACGGCTACGCGTTCACGTCGATGACCCGCGAGCTCGACCGGCCGCTGTCGGTGAACGAGGTGCGCCCGGCGGCGGTGCAGGCCCTGGCCGACGTGTTCGACCTCGTGTTCGACGACGTCCCCGCGCTCAGCGCAACCGTCTGATCCGCCAACCCGCCAACCGCCGACCCGCCGGCGTCACAAAGCTCACTTTCCGGACCTGCCGCTGCGAGACCCGTCCGGTGTCAGACACCGTCGCGGACCATCCACAGGTGGGCCAGGTCCGGGGGGCACTTTGGGGTCGGTTACTGGCGGGATTGCCGGCCGGTTGGGCCAAGCGGCTGTGGACGACGCACAGCACGCGGGCCATGTCCGGTGGGATGTCACAAAGGGGTGGCCCGATCCGTCCGACCGGATACCGATCATTTCGGCCATGGAGGCAACACTTCGCCTGCTCGCCTGGGCAGGAGTGGTCGCAGCGGCCTCGGTCGCAACGGCGCTCGCCGTCGGCCTCCTGTTCGGATCGATCTAGAGCCCGCGCTACGGCTCGGGCGGGGGCGCCCATTTCGCCCGTGGACGTGGCGCGCGCGCCAGCCGCTCCAGGCGGTCGAGCAGCCCGTCCGGGTCGTCCGAAACGGCGATCTGGGCGAGATCGGCCTCGCGCACGAAGCCCTCGGCCGTCGCGTGCCGGGCAAGCCCGACGAGCGGCCGCCAGTAACCCTCCACGTCGAGCAGCCCGACCGGCTTTCGGTGCAGGCCGAGCTGCGACCAGGTCAACTGCTCGAGCAGCTCGTCGAGCGTCCCGAAACCGCCTGGCAGCGCGGCGAACGCGTCGCCGAGCTCGGCCATCAGCGCCTTGCGATCGTGCAGCGACCGCACGACATGAAGCTCCGAGAGGCCGCCGTGCGCGAGCTCGCGGTCGACGAGCTCTTGCGGGATCACGCCGATCACCTCGCCACCCCCCGCGAGCGCTCCGTCGGCGACTGCCCCCATCAGCCCCACGCGGCCGCCACCGTAAACCAGACCGAGCCCCCGGGCCGCGACCGCCGCGCCAAAGGCGCGTGCCGCGACGGCGTAGGCGGGCACGCGTCCGCTCGAGGCGCCGCAAAAGACGCAGACCCGGTTCATGCCGCTAGATTGCCCGAAGATGCAGGGTTCGCTTCCCGTAGCCGGCCGCCCGCGCAGGCCCGACTGGATGAAGGTGCGCGCACCGTCGTCCAACGGCAGCTACTTCGACGTGAAGAAGCTGATTCACGGCGCGCAGCTGAACACGATCTGCGAGGAAGCGCGCTGCCCGAACATCGCCGAATGCTGGGGTCACGGCACCGCAACCTTCCAGATCCTCGGCGAGACCTGCACCCGCGCCTGCCGCTACTGCTACGTCCACTCGGGCAAGCCGAGCGAGCCCGTCGACCCGCTCGAGCCGCTCCGCCTCGCGCAGACGGCGAAGCAGATGGGCCTGAAGCACGTCGTCGTCACGTCCGTCGACCGCGACGACGTCGATGACCGGGGCGCAGGCCACTATGCCGCCACGATCCGCGCACTGCGCTCGAAGCTGCCGGACGCCTCGATCGAGGTGTTGACCCCCGACTTCCTCGGCGTCGAGGAGGCCGCCCTACAGACAGTGATCGGCGCGCGCCCGAACGTCTTCAACCACAACATCGAGACCGTCCGCCGCCTCCACCGCAAGATGCGGGGCGGCAAGGCGAGCTACGACGGCGCCCTCTGGCTGCTTCGGCGCGCGAAGGAGATCGCCGATTATCCGGTGCTGACGAAGAGCGGGATCATCGTCGGCCTCGGCGAGACAAACGACGAGGTGGTGCAGACGCTGCGCGACCTCCGCGCTCACGCCGTGGATGTGGTGACGATCGGCCAGTATCTCCAGCCGAGCGCCAAGCACACGACGATCGACCGCTGGGTGCACCCGGACGAGTTCGCCTGGTTCCGCGAGCAGGGCGAGGCGCTCGGTTTCGGCTCGGTGTTCTCGGGCCCGCTCGTGCGCTCGAGCTACCGCGCCGACGAGCAGCGCCACGCCGCCGAGACCGGAAGCGGCGCCGTCGCTTACTAGACCAGACGAAGGGCCGCCCGGAGGCGGCCCTTCGCGTTTCCGGCTGTGCGCGTCGCAGGCTAGGGCGTGACCTTGCCCACGTACGTTCCCCAGTTCGCGAGGATCGTCCGCGTCCCGCCGCACGTCGTGTCGGCGTAGAACGCAGCCGCGGTGCAGGTCTGGCCGATGTACTCGGTCGCAAACCACACGTTCCCGGCCGGATCGGAGACCGCTGCCGAGTAGTCGCCCCAGCGAGCCGTCGGGCCGCCGAACGGCGGGTAGCCGGTGAAGCCGTCGTCGGGACCGAGCCCGGCGCCGACGAGGTGGATCGTGCCGGGGCCAGTCGACGGGTCGATCGTCGTGTAGATCGCCGACGGGTAGTAGTCGGGACCGGCCAGCGTCGCCGTGTAGACGGCCTTGCCGGCGGATGTCACGCCGATCGACGGGTAGAGCAGGTTCTGGTTGTTCGCAGAGACATACCCCTGCGACGTCATCGACGCGGCGAGTCCGCTCACTCCGACCGACGGTGCGACGTCGAAGTATGCGGAGCCGACGTGCGACGGGCCGTTCTGCGTCTTGACGACGGTGTTGAGGGCGCCCCAGAGCTGCCCGTTCGCGTAGACGGCCTGGTTCATGCGGTCGTCATTCCCGGCGAGCAGCTCCTCCTGCGGCGCGGAGCTCGAACCGGCGTTCTTCGCTCCATAGAGCTGCTGGATGATCGTCGCGAGCGGCGTCGACCCGCTCTTTTGCGTCGCGTCCGGAGGCTGGCCGTACACCTCGCTCGGCAGGATGACGCTCGAGAGCTGGACGTCGGGTGAAGCAGATGTGAGCGAGGACGTGTTGGTGAGCGCCCACACGGCGACCCGGTTGTCGAGCGTACCGTTGAAGTCGAGCGCCGAGAGCAGGTACTCGGTTCCGCCTGCCGCACTCGACCAGTCCGCCGCGGTCGGCGAGGTGGCCGGCTGCAGCGAATACGCCGGGCCCTCGGCCAGGGGGACGAGACCGCCCTCGCCCGCGACGTACTGGTAGCGAAGTGTCCCACTCGCCAGCGCCGCCTTGTCGAAGGCGTACACCTGTGCGCCGTTGAACTGCGGGCCGTTGATCGAGAACTCATTTGTCGTGATGTAGAAGCCGTACTTGTCGGCACCGATCAGCGGCTGGTCACCGAAGCACGGGCAGCCCGAGTGGCCACTCAGGCTCGTGTTCGTCGTGTCGATCGAGTACTGGTACCAGTCACCCGCGGCGGTCGACGGGGTCGCCGACTTGCTAACGGCGATCAGCTCATGGGAGCCACCGTCGAAGGCACCGGTCGACGCGTTCTGGTCGATCTCGAGCACCGTCATGAAGAACCGCTGCAACTGCGGGTCGAAGTAGCACTTCGGGTCGCTCAGGAACGGTCCGTAGGTGAGCGGCGAGCGAACGATCTGGTGCTGGCCCGTGTAGAACATCGTCAGCGAGGTCGGCCCGCCGGTCATCGCCCCGGCCGTGCTGTAGGTCGCGAAGATGTCGTTGACGGCTTCGATCACCGTCGACCCACCCACGCAGAGCCCCTGGTCGGGCGGCTCGAGGCTGAACTGCTTGCCGCCGTCGGCGACGTTGCGCTGCTGGAAGTGGTTCAGCCCCGCGAAGCCGGTCGCAGCGCCCGCCGACGAATCCACAGGCGACGACGCCGGCCGCGGAACGCCGCTCGACGGGACGTGCGCGTTCGACTGCGAGTTCGGAATGGCGCGGTTGACCGCTTTCTCGATCGAGGAGTTGACCTCGTTCGGGCCAATCGTGATCGAGGGCGCCGCGTAGGCAACGACGGCGAGGACCCCGGCCGCGAGCGTCGCGAGCGCGACACCGAGCCGGACCCGTCTCCCGAGTCTGTTCATGTTCTCTCCCCCTACGGTCTTCGAATCGAGTGCGCGGTCCAAATCGGATCCGCTATCTGGGTCGCACGATGAACCTCAGCGGATGCCCGTGTCAAGCTGGAAGTTCACCACACCGACCCGTCCGGCGGGCACCGCCACCACACGCGGCCCGTAGCCGAACCGGCCGGGCGAGAGTGTGACGGAGTACCTCCCGCTCGCGAGCAGGATCCGGTAGCGGCCGTCGCGGCCGGTGAGGGTCGTGCGCACGAGGCCCGGCCGCCGAAACGTGAGCCTGACGCCTGCCGCGGGCGCGGTGCACGGGATTCCCTGGACGCAGACCGGCGTGATCGGTCCCTTGGTCACCAATCCGCGCAAGCCACTCGGGCCGGGCGCCGCCCCAGTCGCGGCCAGGACCGCGACGACAACTGCCGTCCCGAGCGTCTGCATATCCCTTAGCCGTGCGGCTTGGCCATCTTGCGGTAGTCGAGTGCCTCGTCGAGCACGTCGTCCGAGACACCCTCCTCGCGCGCGACCTCGCGTAGCGACCGGCCGGACGCGGCAGCCTTCTTGACGATCTCGCTCGCCTTGTCGTACCCGATGTGCGGGTTGAGGGCCGTCGCGGCGGACAGCGTCAGCTCGGCGTAGCTCTCGCACCGCTCGCGGTTCGCCTCGATGCCCGCAACACACTTCTCGTCGAGCAGGCGACAGGCGGAGGCGAGCAGCTTGATCGACTGCAACAGGTTGCGCGCCATCAGCGGCACGAACACGTTCAACTCGAAGTGGCCCTGCAGGCCGCCGATCGCGATCGCGGCGTCGTTGCCGATCACCTGGGCGGCCACCTGGGTGACCACCTCGGGGATGACCGGGTTGACCTTGCCGGGCATGATCGACGAGCCCTTCTGCAGCTCGGGCAGGGAGATCTCGGCCAGGCCGGCGCGCGGGCCGGAGCCGAGGAAACGAAGGTCGTTCGCGATCTTGGTCAGGCTGACCGCGACCGTCTTCAACGCGCCCGACGCCTCGACCAGTCCGTCGCGGGCGGCCTGCGACTCGAACGGATCGGCCGGGGCCGAGATCGTCAGGCCGGTGTCAGCAGCAAGCCGGGCGCGAACGCGCGCGGCGAACTCCGGGTGCGTGTTCAGGCCCGTGCCGACCGCCGTGCCGCCGAGCGGGATCTTGCCGAGCCGCTCGAGCGTCGAGGACACGCGCGCCGCGCCCTCGCGCACCTGAGCCGCGTAGCCGCCGAACTCCTGGCCGAGCGTCACGGGCACCGCGTCCATCCAGTGGGTGCGGCCCGACTTGACGACGTCGGCGAACTCGACAGCCTTCGCTTCGAGCGCCGCGGCCAGCCGGCCGAGCGCGGGCAGCAGGTCGTGGACGATCTCGTCGAGCGCGGCGAGGTGCACCGCGGACGGGAACACGTCGTTCGAGCTCTGGCCCATGTTGACGTCGTCGTTTTGGTGCACGCCTTCGCCGGCGAGCATCGCGATCACCTCGTTCGCGTTCATGTTCGACGACGTGCCCGATCCAGTCTGGAAGACGTCGACCGGGAACTGGTCGTCGAGCTCGCCGGAGGCGACTCGATCCGCCGCCGCGGCGATCCGCCGCGCCTTCCCCTCGTCGAGGAGCCCGAGCTCGCCGTTGACGAGCGCTGCCGCGGATTTGATCCGGCCGAGCCATCGCGCCACAGGCGCGGGAATGGGCTCGCCGGAGACGGGGAAGTTGGCGATCGCCTTGCGGGTCTCGCTGCCCCACAACTCTGAGGTGGAAGCCGTGTCAGTCACGGCTTGGAGGTTAGCTCGCGACGCGAATCCGGCGATCAGTAAGAACCCGCTCTCTCAGCCGGCGGCGGAGGGTCTCGTCGATCTCCTCGACCATCGCCCAGCCGACGTACGCACAGCGCGGGCACTCGTGCTCCGGAATCTCGCGGCGCTTGCCGCAGTTCAGGCACTCCACCATCAGACCTGCAGCCTGGGCCAAGCCCAGCGGCAGTGCGTCCCCCTAGCGGGTGATTCTGCGCCCGGTTTCGAGGAGGCCCTCCCAGGAGGTGAGCTTCACGCGGGGCCGCCCGAGCGGCTCGCCGGCGCTGCGCTCGGCCGCGTCGATCGCCTGCCAGCCCGCATACTCGACGAACGGAGCACCCCGCTCCTCGAGCAGCGCCGCCAGGTCACCGCGCTCGGAGGCCTGCAGTCCGCCCGCCCGCGCGTCCTCGAGCAAGAGCTCCACCGTCTCTGTCGCATCCTTCTTGTTCGTCCCGATCACGCCGCTCGGCCCGCGTTTGATCCAACCTGCGACATAGGTACGCTCGGCGCCCTCGACCCGGCCACGATCGTTCGGGATGGTGCCGCTTCGCTCGTCGAACGGGACACCCGGGAGCGGGACGCCCTTGTAGCCGACGCTGCGCAGGACGATCCCGGCGGGGATCGTCTCGGTCTCGCCCGTGGGACGGGCGACGATCCGCCCTCCCTCCTCGACGAGCTCGTTCTGCACCACCTCGACGGCCTCGACCTTCCCGTCGCCGAGAATCGCGACCGGCGAGGTGAGGAAGCGCAGCACGATCCGGCGCGGCTTTCCCTCCGGTGCCCGGCCGGCGTACTCCTCGAGCAGCTCGTAGTTGCGCCGCGCCCGTTCGCGGTCCTCGTCGAGCGCATGCGCGCTCGCCGGGTCAAGCTCGAGAGCGGCCGAATCGACCGCGACGTCGGCACCCGCAAGCTCGCCAAGCTCCTTCAGCTCGGGTGGCGTGAAGGCGGCCTGGACGGGGCCGCGGCGCCCGAGCATCACGATCTCGCGGACACCGGCGCCGACGATCGCCTCGATCGCCTCGGGCGTCGTATCCGTCGATGCAAGCTCCTCGGCGGTGAGCGCCAGCATGCGCGCGCAGTCGATAGCGACGTTGCCGTTCCCGATCACGACCGCGCGCTCGTGCGTGAGGTCGAACCCGTGCTGCTGGAAGTCGGGGTGGCCGTTGTACCAGGCGACGAATTCGGTGGCCGCCCACGAGCCGGGCAGGTCCTCTCCCGGGATGCCGAGCCGCCGGTCGGTCTGTGCCCCAACCGTGTAGACAACCGCGTCATAGAGGCGCAGCAGGTCCTCGTGGCTCACGGTCTCGCCCACCTCGACGTTGCCGAAGAAGCGAAAGCCGGGCCGGGCCGCGATCTTCTCGAACGCGCGCGAGACGGCCTTGATGTTCTCGTGATCGGGCGCGACGCCGAGCCGCACGAGGCCCCACGGCGTGGGCAGCCGGTCGATCACATCGACCTCGACCGGCGGGTCCTCGGACTTGAGCAGCGCATCGGCGGCGTAGAAGCCGGCAGGCCCGGAACCGACGACGGCGACGCGAAGAGGTGACAGACTCACGCGGCGAGCCTACCCGGCGGGCTGCTGCGCGTTTTTGCCCGACGCGCTCAGTGGGCGTGGCCGCAGCCGGAGCCGCAGCCTGGTTCGCCTGCGGGCGCTTCACCCTCGGCGACCTGGAAACTCGAACCGCAGCCACAGGCGGACGTCGCGTTCGGATTCTCGATCTTGAACCCGGACTCCTTGAGGCCCTCCAGGAAATCGATCGTCGAGCCTTGCAGGTACGGCGCGCTGTACGGATCGACGACGACCTTCACACCATGGAACTCGAGCTCGTGGTCGCCCGCCTGGGCGCCGCGGTCGAAGCCGAGCGCGTACTCGAAGCCGCTGCAGCCGCCCCCCTGGATCGCGATCCGCAGGACCTCCGCCTCGCCGGCCGGCTCCTGCGCCATCAGGCCCTGAACCATCGTGGCCGCGCGTTCCGTGAGGACCACGAGCGTCGTCTCGGACTGTTCGATCGTTGCCATGCTCCACAGTGTACCGGGAGGCGCCACGGTCGGAACTTCGTGACACGTGTAACGCGCTTCCCTCCATGCGTTGCGGTTTGGTTCGTGCCACGCTCCGCGATGCTGCTAGCGTCAGCGCCGCACGACGTCCCGAGGAGGCGCAGGCTTGTTCAACGACTGGTTGCCGTTTGCGATCTACGGGCTTTTTGCCCTGATGATCCCGGCAACGATGATGATCGGAAGCTTCGTGTTCGCGCAGCGGCCACACCGGCCTGTGCGCGCACGCACCATCCCGTTCGAGTCAGGGGTCTCACAGGGGCCGCCGAAGCGCCAGCGCTTCACTGTCAGCTTCTACCTGACGGCGATGCTGTTCATCCTCTTCGACATCGAAATCGTCTTCCTGTACCCCCTGGCCGCGATCCTGCACGAGCTCAGCTGGTTCGGGTTCTTCGAGTTCCTCACCTTCCTGATCATCCTGCTCGTCGCCTACGTCTACATCTGGCGCAAGGGAGCGCTCGAGTGGCACTAGACAAGCGCCTGCGCGAATCGGGGCTCCAGTCGGAGCGCCTGCTCTGGCCGACGAAGGGGCCGTCACACTATGAAGACGAGGTCGCAAACCTCGAACAGGACGTCGGGCTGACAACGCTCGAGAAGGCTGTCGCGTGGGCGCAGACCAACTCGATGTGGCCGGACACCTTCGGTCTCGCCTGTTGCGCGATCGAGATGATGTCGATCGTCTCGAGCCGCTACGACATCGCACGGTTCGGGATGGAGCCCTTTCGCGGCTCGCCTCGCCAGGCCGACCTGCTGATCGTCTCGGGCCGCGTGTCCCACAAGATGGCGGCGCCACTGCGCCAGATCTACGACCAGATGCTCGAGCCGAAATGGGTGATCGCGATGGGCGCGTGTGCATCGTCCGGCGGGATGTTCAACAACTACGCGATCGTCCAGTCGGTCGACAAGATCGTGCCCGTCGACGTCTACGTGCCCGGGTGCCCGCCGCGGCCGGAGCAGCTCGTCGAGGGAATCATCCGGCTACACGAAGCGGTCAGGGCCGGCGTGCCCCCGGCGTACGACGTGCGGAGCGTCGCATCGTGACGTGCCTGCTGCCGTGAGCGAGTGGGACGCCCTGCCCGGCCTCGTCGAGGCGAGCGAACGGCATCACGAAACCACCCTCGTCGTCACCCTCGAAAGCCTCGTCGACGCCGCGACCTACCTCCGAGACGAGAGCGACTTCAACTTCCTCTCCGATCTGACGGCCGTCGACTACCTCGGCTGGGGTGAACGAGCCGTGTCCGGCTACATCGGCACCGCTACCGGGCGTGACCTCAACAACCCGATGACACAGGGCTACCAGGCGGTGCCGCTTCCGAAGCCGAAGCGGTTCGCCGTCAACTACCACCTGCTCTCGATCTCCGAGCGCCCCCGGCGCGTCCGCCTCCAGACCTGGGTCGACGAGGGCGAGGCCGTGCCCACCGTCGTCCGCGTGTGGCCGACCGCCGACTGGCACGAGCGCGAGCAGTTCGATCTGATGGGAATCGTCTTCGACGGCCACCCGAACCTGGTGCGCATTCTGCTCGACGACGACTGGGACGGGCATCCGCTGCGCAAGGACTATCCGATCGGCGGCGAGCCCGTCCGGTTCTCGGGACAGGAATGACGGCGACGGCCCCAACGCGTTCGCGCGCCCCGATCTACGAGGGAACGCGCATCCCGTACCCGATCCCGACGGTGCTGACGACACCGCCGAGCGTGCTCGCCACGGGTGACGTGATGACCGTGAACTTCGGCCCGAACCACCCGTCGACGCACGGTGTGCTGCGACTCGTCGTCGATCTCTACGGCGAGGACGTGACCGGGCTCGCGGCCGTGGTCGGCTACCTGCACACGGGCTTCGAGAAGAACATGGAACAGAAGACGTGGTGGAAGGCGATCCCCTACGCGCCGCGGATGGACTACGTCTCGTATCAGGCAAACGAGTACGTGTTCGTCGGCGCGGTCGAGAAGCTGCTCGAGATCGACGTGCCGCCCAAGGCGGTGTGGATGCGCACGCTGCTGCTCGAGCTGAACCGAATCCACTCGCACCTCGTGTGGCTCGGCACGTCCGCCCTCGAGCTGGGGGCGATCTCGATGTTCTGGTACGCGTTCCGCGAGCGCGAGACGATCCTCGACCTGTTCGAGCTCGTCGCCGGCTACCGCATGCACACGCGCTATTTCCAGGTCGGCGGGCTCGCCGACGACGTGCCGCGCGGCTTCTATCCCGAAGCGCGTTCGTTCTGCGACGGGATGCCGAAGGCGATCGACGAGTACGAGACCCTGTTGACCCGCAACAAGATCTGGCTCGAGCGGACCGAGGGCCTCGGCCTGCTCTCCGCCGACGACGCGATCGCGCTCGGCCAGTCCGGCCCCGTGCTGCGCGCGTCAGGGGTCGACTGGGACACCCGCAAGGTCGAGCCGTACCTCGCCTACCACCAGGTCGACTTCAGCGTGCCCGTCTTCCCCGAGGGGGACGTGTATGCGCGCTACCGCGTGCACATGGCCGAAATGCGCGAGTCGGTACGCATCGTCGAGCAGTGCCTCGAGCGCCTCGAGCGCATGGAGGGCGAGCCGTGGATCGCCGACGACCGCAAGGTCGTGCTGCCCCCGCGTCACGAGCTCCACACCTCGATGGAGTCGCTGATCCATCACTTCAAGATCGTCACCGAGGGCTTCCGGGTGCCCGAGGGCGAGGTCTACTTCGCGATCGAGTCGCCGCGCGGCGAGCTCGGCTGCTACGTCTGCTCGGACGGCGGCCCCAAGCCGTGGCGCGTCAAGTTCCGCGCGCCGTCGTTCGTCGCCCTGCAGGCAACCGCCACCTGCATGACGGACGCCCTGATCGCCGACATGATCGCGGTCGTCGGCTCGCTCGACACCGTGATGGGAGAAGTAGACCGTTGACGCTGTACGAGCAGATCCAGGAGGAGCGTGCCAAGTACCCAGCCGAATCGGAGAGCGCGGTGCTGCCGGCTCTTCGACTCGCGCAGGGAGAGCACGGCTGGCTCTCACCCGAGGTGATTCGCGAGGTCGCCGACGCGCTCGAGGAGACCCCGGCCTACGTGATGTCGATCGCGTCGTTCTACGACCAGTTCCACCTCGCGCCGGTCGGCGAGCACCTCGTCGAGGTCTGCACCAACGTTTCCTGCGCCGTCGTCGGCGCACAGCGCGTCGTCGAGGCCTTCGAGAGCGGGCTCGGCTGCCTCGCAGGTGAGACGAGCGCGGACGGCAAGGTGACGCTGCGCACCGTCGAGTGCCTCGGCGGCTGCGGCTGGGCGACGGTCGTCTCGGTCGACCACCACTACCGCACGCACGTGCAGGCAGACGACGTGCCCGCGATCGTCGAGGAGCTGACCGGTGGCCACTGACGTCAAGAAGGTCGTCCTGGCGGGCACGGACGAGCACGACCTGACGTCTCTCGCAGAGTACGAGGCGACCGGCGGCTACGAGGCCCTCGCAAAGGCGCGTGCCCTTACACCCACCGAGGTGACAGAGGAGCTCCTGGCCTCGGAGCTACGCGGCCGCGGCGGCGCGTTCTTCGCCACCGGCCGCAAGTGGTCGTTCGTCCCGTCCAAGGAGCAGCTGCCGAAACCGCACTACCTGGTGGTCAACGCGGACGAGTCGGAGCCCGGCAGCTTCAAGGACAACGAGATCCTCTCGCGCGTCCCGCACCGCTTCATCGAGGGCTGCCTGATCACGGCGCACGCGATCGACTGCACGAACGTGTTCGTCTACATCCGTGGCGAGTACTCCGGGCCGTACGAGATCCTCGTCAACGCGCTCGAGGAGCTGAAGGACCGCCCAGAAATTCGCGGCGATATCACGATTGTCGTCCACCGAGGCGCCGGTGCGTACATCTGCGGCGAGGAGACCGCCCTCCTCGAGTCACTCGAGGGGAAGCGCGGCCAGCCGCGCTCGAAGCCGCCGTTCCCGGCGATCTCGGGCCTCTACGCGTCGCCGACCGTCGTCAACAACGTCGAGACGATCACCACGGTCGCCCCGATCATCACGATGGGCGGCGCCGAGTACGCCAAGCTGGGCGTCGAGAACTCGCGCGGCACGCGCGTCGTCTCGCTCTCGGGCAACATCGTGAACGGCGGCAACTTCGAGATCGAGGCGGGGATGTCGCTGCGCGAGATCATCTACGACCTCGGCGGCGGGATCGCCGGCGGACGCGAGCTGAAGGCGGTCGTCCCGGGCGGCTCGTCGACGGTGATCCTGAAGGCAGACGAGATCGACGTCGGCTACGACTTCGACTCACTGGCGCAGCTACGTACCGCCATGGGCTCTGCGGGCATCGTCGTGCTGGATGACCGCTGTTGCATCGTCCAGCTCGGCGTCCGCTTTGCCGAGTTCTACGAGCACGAGTCGTGCGGCAAGTGCACACCGTGCCGCGAAGGGACCAGGTGGCTGACCGCGATTCTGCGCAAGCTCGAAGACGGCCGCGCGACGCAGTCCGACCTCGACCTGCTCCTCGACGTCTGCGACCGCATCAACGGCAAGTGCCTCTGCCCGCTCGGCGACTCCGACGCAATCATCATCGCGAGCTACGTGGCGAAGTTCCGTCCCGAGTTCCAGGCGCACATCGACGAGGGCGGCTGCCCGCTCGGCGACCACGCGTCGCTCGACGGCGTGCTCGCCCCGATCCAGATGCACGGCCATTTGCCTGACGGCAAACGGCTACAGGTAACGGCATGACCGTTCACGACTTGGCTTCTGCAGGCGTGGCCCGTGGTCAGACCAGGGTGACGAGAGTGCAACTTTTCATCCACACCCCCGGACGACTCGAGGAAAGCCGCGTTCCCCGGTTCCGGACAGGCAGAGCTGGTCTAGACCCGTCCTGTGGTCAGACCACGGTTTCGACGCTCGCGGTTTCGACGGCCACGGTGTTGGCGTGGGGCCATTCATGAGCGCGCCCGACCTCGTCACGGTCACGATCGACGAGCGGACCGTGCAGGTGCGCAAGGGCACCGGCATCGTCGAGACGGCCGCCGCCGCCGGCATCGAGATCCCGGTCTTCTGTTACGAGCCGCGGCTCGGCCCGCCGGTCGGAGCCTGCCGCATGTGCCTCGTCGAAGTCGAGGGGATGCCGAAGCTGCAAGCCGGCTGCACGATGACGGCGCAGGACGGCATGGTCGTGCACACCGCACGAACCTCGGTGCAGGCTGCCGAAGGACAGAACGCGACGCTCGAGTTCATCCTCGTCAACCATCCGCTCGACTGCCCGGTATGCGACAAGGGCGGCGAGTGCCCGCTGCAGGACCTGACGTTCCGCTACGGGCCGGGCTCGACGCGCATGACGTTCCCGAAGCGCACCTTCGAGAAGCCGATCCCGATCTCGCCGCTGATCGCTCTCGATCGCGAGCGCTGCATCCTCTGTTACCGCTGCACACGCTTCAGCGAGCAGGTCGCCGAAGACGGGCAGCTGGTCGCGATCAACCGTGGCTCGCAGTCGATCATCGCGACCTTCGAGGACGAGCCCTACGTCGGTCACTTCTCGGGCAACGTGACGGAGCTCTGCCCCGTCGGCGCGCTCACCTCGACCCAGTACCGCTTCGAAGCCCGGCCGTGGGAGATCCAGAACGTGCCGACCGTGTGCGGCCTCTGTCCCGTCGGCTGCAACACAACGGCAACGACACGCGAAGGCAAGGTCAAGCGCATCCTCTCGCGCAACCATCCCGAGATCGACGAGGGCTGGCTGTGTGACAAGGGCCGCTTTGCGTTCGGCCATCTCGGCGCACGCGACCGGATCACGACACCGCTCGCAAAGGCCGGGCCGCGCCGCTTCGAGGAGCTCTCGTGGGACGATGCCCTCGACCGCGCCGAGAAGCTCCTGCGGGCCGCAGGCGCGACGACCGTGACCGCGCTCTCGGGCAGCGAATCGGTCGAAGAGGCCTACGCGCTCGGCCGGCTCCTGCGCGAAGGGCTCGGGGCGAACGCCGCCGTGCTGCCCGAGGAGGTACCCGACAACCTCGACGGCCACCGCGCACCTCTCTCGGCGCTGCGCGATGCGGAGACGATCGCGGTGCTCACCGACGACCCGGTTGTGGAGCGCGCGCCGGTCGTCGAGCTCTGGCTGAAGGCGGCCCGCCGGAAGGGGGCGACCGTCACCTACGGCGCGCCGGCCGGCCCGGTGGACGCCCTCGTCACCGACCGGCCCAGGCTCACGTTCGGCGCAACGAACGTCTACTACCTGCCGCGCACACCGAACGGCCGCGGCGTGACCGACGCCTGGAGCGCCGCGGGCGACGGCGAGCCGGTCGACGCCGAGCCGCAGCTGCTGATCATCTCGGGCGACGAAGCGGCGGCGGACCCCGGCGTCCGGGCGCTTGCAGAGCGCGCGGACGTGGTGATCGGCATCGGCATGTTCGCCGACAGCTTCCGCGGCATCGCCGACCTCGTCCTGCCCGGAACGAGCTACCTGGAGCGCGACGGCACCACGATCAATCTCGAGGGCCGGCTGCAGCGCCAGCGCCGCGCAGTCCTCGCACCGGTGCCGGACGTGCTCGCGTGGATCAGCAAGCTCGCCGCGCGTTTCGGCGTCGAGCTCTCGCCGTACGCGTCGGTCGTGTTCGACGAGGTCTCGGACAAGTGCTTCGGCGGCGTCACCTTCGCCGAGGTCGGTGAGCGCGCCGCCCTGCCGCCGCGAGCCGAGCGACAAACGCAGGAGCCTGGTTCGCCAGGCGAACCAGGCTCCAGGGGCTCCGGCCTGCGCCTCGTCGCCTTCCGCCCCCTCTTCTCGGGCGCCGCCGTCGAGCGCACACCGGAGCTGCAGTTCCAGCGGCCAGGCGGCGAGGTGCAGATCTCCCGCGAGGACGCGACTGCGCGCAAGCTCCGAAACGGCCAGGCCGTCACGGTCTCGTCGAACGGCACGTCGGTCGAGCTGCGCGTACGGATCGCCCGCGACCTCGCGGCGGGCACGGTGCGTGTCGCGGAGAGCGACGCCGGAGACCTTCACGCCATGGTCGAGGTGAGCCCCAATGCATGAGGCCTGGTGGATCACGATTCCAAAGGCGTTGATCGTGATCAACGTCGTGATGGTGTTCTTCGCCCTCACGACCTGGCTCGAGCGCAAGCTGCTCGGGCGCATGCAGCAGCGCTTCGGCCCGAACCGGGCGGGCCCCAAGGGCCTCCTGGTGCCGATCGCCGACCTGCTGAAGCTGATTCGCAAGGAGGCGTTCGCGCCGATGGGGGCCAAGGAGCCGCTCTACATCATCGCGCCGATGGTCTCGATGTTCACCGCGCTCGCCGCGTTCAGCGTGCTGCCGTTCGGCGCCGGCTGGACCGTGTGGGGCCACCACATCACAGGGAGCGTCGTCAACGTCCCGATCTCGCTGATCCTCATCTTCGCCCTCGGCTCCGTCGGCATCTACGGATTCATCGTCGGCGGCTGGGCGTCCGAGTCGAAGTACTCGATCCTCGGCTCGATGCGCACGTGCGCGCAGCTCGTGTCGTACGAGGTGTCGCTCGCGCTCTCGGTGCTCGGTGTCGTCTTGATGGGCCAGTCGCTGAACCTGCAGGCGATCGTCGACAAGCAGCAGGCGACGCTGTGGTTCTTCATCCCGCAGTTCGTCGGGCTCTGCGTGTTCATGCTCGGCGGCGTCGCCGAGACGTCGCGGCCGCCGTTCGACCTCCCCGAGGCCGACACCGAGCTCGTCGCCGGCTACCACACCGAATACTCGGGGATGCGCTGGGGCCTCTTCCAGGCGGCGGAGTACATCAACATGATCACGCTGTCGGGCCTGTGCGTGACGCTCTTCTTCGACGGTTACCACTTCCCGTGGGTGCATTCGCTCGATCAGTTCGGCCCCGTCTGGTTCGTCCTCAAGCTGTTCACCCTCATCGGCTTGTTCATCTGGCTGCGCGCCACCCAACCGCGACTGCGCTACGACCAGCTGATGCGTTTCGGCTGGAAGGTGCTGCTGCCGGTCGCGACGGTGAACGCGCTCGTCACCGCGTTCTTCGTGGTGTGGGCGGCCTAGACATGAGCTTCATCGTCCCCAATACGCTCAAGGGCTTCGGCGTCACGTTGAAGCAGGTCTTCAAGAAGCCGCTGACGCAGCAGTACCCCGAGTACAAGCGCCCGGTGTATCCGCGGTACCGCGGCCGGCACCGCCTGCACGTGCACGCCAACGGGCTCGAGAAGTGCGTCGGCTGCTCCCTCTGCGCCGCCGCGTGCCCTGCCGACTGCATCCGGGTGGTGCCGGCCGAGAACACCGCCGGCAATCGCGTTTCCGCGGGCGAGCGCTACGCACGGATCTACGAGATCAACCTGTCGCGCTGCATCTTCTGCGGCTACTGCGAGCTCGCGTGCCCGTTCGACGCGATCACGCTCGGCAACGACTTCGAGATCTCCGAGTACAACCGTGACGACCTGATCTACACGAAGGACATGCTGCTCGCGCCGCCGATCAAGCGCGTGCCCGTGGCAGACGCGGATCTCTACGACACGCCGATCCCCTACTACAAGGACAATTCATGACCTGCGGTCACGAATTGTCCAATAGCGTCGGAACTAGCCATTTCTCCATCCAGGAGAAATGGCGTGGCTAACTTCATCGTGTGGGTCGTGTGGGTCGTGGCCGCGTTCGCCTGCCTGGCAAGCGCGCTCGCCGTCGTCAGCTTTTCGAACCCGTTCTACTCGGCGCTCTCGCTGATCGGGAACCTCGCTTCGCTGGCCGTGCTCTTCCTGCTGCTCGCAGGCGAGTTCGTCGCCGCAGGCCAGGTGCTCGTCTACGGCGGAGCGGTGATGGTGATGTTCCTGTTCGTGATCGCCTACCTCGGCGACCGCACCGACGAGTCGCCCTGGTCGGGGGGGCCGTCGTGGCAGGTGGTCGGTGCGGTGCTTGCAGGCGGCGCGATTCTCGCCGAGGTGTGCGTCGTCGTCGGCCTGAAGGCGGGCGGCTTTCTCTCGAAGCCAGCGCACATCGGCCGATCGTTCGGCTCGCCCGAATCGATCGGCCGCCTGTTTCTCACCGATCACCTCGTCGCCTTCGAAGTGACGTCGATCGTGCTGCTGGTCGCCGCCGTCGGCGGCGTCGTCCTGGGCTCCCATGCGAGGCAGATCGAGGGCGATGCACGGACCTGACATCCAGTGGTACGTCATCCTTGCCGCGCTGCTCTTCACGACCGGCGCGCTCGGCGTGATGTTGCGCCGCAATCCGCTGATCATCCTGCTCTCGGTCGAGATCATGCTCAACTCGGCCAACCTGCTGCTGATCGCATTCGCGCGGTTGCACGGCCGCGAGGACGGGCAGATCTTTGCGATCTCGGTCATGGCGGTCGCCGCCTCCGAGGTGGTCGTCGGCCTCGGGCTGATCGTCGCGATGGGGCGCCGCCACGTCGAACTGGACGTCGACAAGCTCAGGACACTTCGTGGCTAGAAAGGCGCGGAGCTAGATGGCTCCTGCCGCCTGGGTCTGCCTCCTGCTGCCTCTTGCCTCGGCGATCGTGATCGCGATCGCGGGCACCAGCATCTCGCGGCGCACCGCCGCGTACGTCTCGACGCTGACGACGATGGGTGCGTTCGTCGCCGCAGTCGTCGCGTTTCTCGCGCTGCTCGGACAATCGCCCGAGCAGCGCAGCCACGTGACGACCTCGTGGACGTGGCTCTCGGCAGGCGGCTACCACTTCGGGCTCACGCTGCTCGTCGACCAGCTCTCGATCGTGATGATGCTGATCGTCGCCGGCGTCGGATCCCTGATCGTGGCCTACTCGGTCGGTTACATGGACGGTGAGAACGAGGAGCGGCGCTACTTCGCCTACATCTCGCTCTTCGTCTTCTCGATGCTGCTGCTGGTCGAGGGCGGAAACCTCTTGCTCCTGCTCGCCGGCTGGGGCATGGTCGGTCTCTCGAGCTACCTGCTGATCGGCTTCCACCAGGACCGGCCGTCGGCGGTCGCCGCCGCCAAGAAGGCGTTCGTGATGAATGCGTTCGGCGACGCGACGATGGCGCTCGCTCTCTTCTTGCTGATCCAGCACACCGGGCGCCTCGACTACGCGGGCGTCTTTGCCTCGTCGCCCACGGGCGGGGCGGTGGCGAACCTGATCGCGCTCGGCTTGCTCGGCGGCGCGCTTGCAAAGTCGGCGCAGCTGCCGCTGCACACCTGGCTCCCAGATGCGATGGAGGGCCCGACGCCGGTCAGCGCTCTGATCCACGCAGCGACGATGGTCACGGCCGGCGTGTATCTGATCGTGCGCTGCCATCCGCTGTTCGAAAAGGCGTGGGCGGTCCAGGATCTCGCGGCGGGCCTCGGTGCAGCAACGCTTCTGATGGCCGGCCTCATCGCACTCGTGCAGACCGACATCAAGCGCGTCATCGCCTACTCGACGATGTCGCAGATCGGCTACATGTTCGTCGGCGCCGGGCTGGGCGCATATCCGAACGCCATGTTCCACCTGATGACGCACGCCTTCTTCAAGGCGCTGCTGTTCCTCGCGGCCGGCCTTGCGATCCACGCCGTCGCCGGTGAGCAGGACATCCGCAAGCTCGCCGGCATCGGGAAGCTGATGCCGCAGACGAAGATCGTCTTCCTGATCGGTTCGCTCGCCCTCGTCGGCATCTTCCCGTTCGCCGGCTTCTTCTCGAAGGACTCGATCCTCGCCGCCGCGCTCGACCACGGCTGGTACGGCGACGTCATCTTCGCCGCAGGGCTCGCGGGCGCGTTCCTCACGGGTCTCTACGCCTTCCGCCTGTTCTTCATCGTCTTCACGGGCGAGCCGTCCGCCTTCGCACGCGAGCACCATCACGCACAGCACGGCAAGGAGGGCCCTCTCTCGATGCGCTGGACGGTCGGCGCCCTCGCCCTGCTCTCGTGCGTCGGCGGCCTGTTGCAGTTCGCCCCGATCTGGCACCCACTCTCGACCTGGCTCAATCCGGTCGACCAGTCGCTCATCGAGCCGTCGAGCTGGCAGGAGTGGCTGACCTCGGCCGGTGCGATCGCCGTCGGGCTCGCGGGCATCGGCGTCGCATGGGCGATCTACGGCGCCAAGCGCATGCAGGCGCCGCACGCGCTGAGGCTGTTCGAGCACAAGTTCTACTGGGACGAGCTCTACGACCTGGTCTGGTACCGCACCAGCGACGCAGTCGCGCGCGGCTTCTATGCGCTCGTCGAGCGGCCGCTGATCGCCGGCTCGCTCTCGGCCGTCACGGGCGCGGTCGGGCTCGGCTCGCGCGAGCTCTCGCTCGCGCAGAACGGGCTCGTCCGTTCCTACGCACTCGCGCTCGCCAGCGGCCTTGCGATCCTCGCCGTCGTCTTCCTGGCGGTCCGCTGATGAACCACTGGCTGTCGACGATCCTGATCCTGTTGCCGCTCGGCGGCGCGCTCGTCATCGCGGTGGCGCCGCTGACCGCGTACTGGCTCGGCTCGCTCGCCGCGCTCGTGTCGCTCGCCGAGGTCGGCTTCTGGATCAAGAGCGCGACGAACTTCGACTTCGGATCGACGAGCCTGCAGTTCGCACAGAACCGCTCGTGGTTCTCCGACCTGCATGTGAGCTACCACGTCGGCCAGTACGCGTTCTCGCTCTGGCTCGTCGGCGTGACCGTCGTCGTCATGGCCGCGTGCACGATCTACGGCTGGTGGGCGGGCCGTGACCGCGCGCGCGCTTACTTCGCCCTGATGCTGTTCCTGACCGGCGCGATCGTCGGCGTCTTCACCGCGCAGGACCTGCTGCTCTTCTACGCGTTCTTCGAGGCGATGCTGATCCCGCTCTACGTCCTGATCGGCGTCTGGGGTGGAGCCGACCGCCTGCGCGCGACGATCACGTTCGTCGTCTACACCGTGATCGGCTCGCTGCTGATGCTCGCCGCGATCATCGTCTACGGCCTGCAGCAGGGAACATTCGACCTGACGAAGATGGGCCCGTCATCGTCGACCTGGCTGTTCCTCGGCTTCGTCGTCGCCTTCGCGATCAAGTCGCCGCTCTTCCCGCTGCACGGCTGGCTGCCCGGCACCTATCGCGAGGCGCCGCCCGAGGTGTCGGCCGTGCTCTCGGGCATCGTCTCGAAGGCCGGCCTCTACGGCCTGCTGCGGATCGCGATCGCGAAGTTCCCGACGGTCGCGCACGACTGGCGCTACGTACTGCTCGTGCTCGCGTCGATCTCGCTCGTCTACGGCTCACTGCTTGCTTTCCGGGCACCCGACTTCCGCGGGGTCGTCATGTACTCCTCGCTCGCGCAGTCGGGCCTGATCGTGCTCGGCCTCTTTGCCTTCAACGACCTCGGCTTCGACGGCGCCGTCCTGCAGATGGTCAACCACGCGCTGATCTCGGCGTCGCTCTTCCTGCTTGCGGGCATGGTCGAGCGGCGCACCTCGACCGGCGAGTTCGCGCTGCTCGGCGGCATGGCGCGGAACCGCCCGGTGCTCGCCACCGTCGTCATGACGACGGGGATCATCGCGCTCGCGGTGCCGCTCTCCACGTCGTTTGCCGGTGAGTTCCTGATCCTGGCCGGCGTCTTCCAGCAGGGCTGGGCGTGGGCGGCGATCGGCGCGGCGGGGATGGTGCTCGCGGCGATGTACATGTTGCGCGCGATCTCCGGCGTCCTTCATCAGGAGCCGGGCCCGGCGGTCTCCGAGTCGGCGCTCGACCTGCGGCTCGGCGAGCTCGCGGTCGTGCTGCCACTTGTGCTCTGCCTGATCGGGCTGTCGGCCTGGCCGAACCTGATCTCGCAGCGCGCGTTCGGGGGCGGCCACGCCCGGACCGCGATCGTGCAGGGGCTCGGCAAGTGATTCACAAGCCGCACATCGACTGGTTCGCGATCTCGCCGTCGCTCGCTCTGCTCGCGGCCGCGGGCACGCTGCTGATGATCGCCGTCTTCGTGCCCGCACGCCCCCGGCGGGCGGTCGCGGCCTGCACGGGCTTCCTCGGTTTCGCCGCGGCGTTCGCCTTCGCGGTGCTGCTCGACGTTAAGAGCGCCCACGGCGCGACGATCGTGCACGACGCGCTCTATCGAGACCGCTGGGCGGCGCTCGCCCAGGTGCTCATCGCCGGTTCGGGCGCAGTGGCGGTGCTGATCTCCTACCGCGAGCGCATGCGCGACGAGCACGTCGCCGAGTACTACGCGCTCCTCGCAGCCGCGGGCGCCGGCATGGCGTTCTTCGTGCAGGCGTCGAACCTGATGACGCTCTTTCTCGGGCTCGAATGGTTCTCGATCGCGCTGTACGTGCTCACCGCGATCGACATCGACCTGATCGGCTCGCTCGAGGCGGGCCTCAAGTACCTGATCGTCGGCGCCGTCGGCTCGGCGACTCTGCTCTTCGGCTCGGCGCTCGTGTACGGCACGACCGGCGAGCTCAGCTTCGACAAGATCGGGGCGGCCGGGCACGGCCACGACTCGATGCTCGTCGTTGGCCTCGCGATGATCATCGCCGGGCTCGCGTTCAAGTCGTCCGCCGCACCGTTCCACATGTGGACGCCCGACGCCTACCAGGGAGCGCCCACGCCGGTGACGGCGTTCATGGCATCGGCCACCAAGATCGCAGCGCTCGTCGTGACCTATCGCGTGCTCACCGTCGGCTTCCCGCAGGACGAGCACCTCTGGCGCTACGCAATCGCAGTGATCGCGTGCATCTCGCTCGCCTGGGGCAACATCGGGGCGCTCGTGCAACGGAACGTGAAGCGGATCCTCGCCTACTCGTCCGTTTCGCACGCCGGATTCATGCTGATCGCAGTCGCCGCCGCGAGCCCGCTCGGCGAGCGAGCGCTCATGTACTACCTGATCCCGTACTCGGCGATGTCGCTCGGCGCATTCGCAGTGGTCGCGGCACGCGAACGCGAGCTCGGCGTGCCGGTGACGCTGCAGAACCTCGCGGGCTTCGGCTGGGAGCGGCCGTTCCTCGGCGTCTCGATGTGGGTGTTCATGCTCGGGATGCTCGGCTTCCCGCTCACCGGCGGATTCATCGGCAAGTTCTACGTCTTCGCGGCCGCATACGACCACGGCTTCTGGTGGCTGATCGTGGCCGGGGTGATCGCGACGATGATCTCCGCCTACTACTACCTCGGAATCGTGCGGGCGATGTACTTCCGCGATGCGGTGGAGCTGCAGCTCGCGCCGGCCGGCGGCTCCCCCCCGCGCGAGCTCCTACTCGGCGTGGGCGTCCTCATCTGCGTCGGCGTCACGGCCGGCTCGTTCTTCGCGGTGCAGCCGCTGATCGACGTGGCCCGTTCGGCCGCGTCCGCGCTGCCCTTCTAGGAGGGTTTGGCGAAATGAATGACGAGCCGCAAAGGGAGCGGACGCATGGACCGAAACAGAGGAATGTGCCGCTTTCCAGCGAAAACCGCCGTCCCGTGGCCCCGGTTAGCTATCTAGAGACGGGCGTCTTGCACTGCGGCGACAACCTCGACCTTCTTGGTCAGTTTCCGTCCGAGTGCATTGACCTCGTTTACCTGGACCCTCCGTTCTTCTCCAACCGCCAGTACGAAGTCATCTGGGGCGATGAGGCCGAGGTCCGCTCGTTCGAGGACCGCTGGAAAGGAGGCATCGAGCACTACATCGAATGGATGCGGCAGCGAGCGACTCAGCTACACCGAGTCCTAAAGCCGGCCGGCTCTCTCTACCTCCATTGCGATCCCGCCGCGAGCCACTACCTCAAAGTCATGCTCGACAAGGTTTTTGGGGGCGACCACTTCCTCAACGAAGTCATCTGGAAGCGCACCGGCGCGCACAACAGCGCCAAGCGGTACGGCCCCGTCCACGACACGATTCTGTTCTACGCAAAATCGGACTCGTACACCTGGAACCCCATGTTTACGCCCCATGATCCGGACTCTGCCTACGTCAAGTCTCACTACACGCAGGTCGACCCGGACGGCCGCTTGTGGATGCCAGACAACCTCACGGCGATGGGAGTCCGTAACGGATCGTCAGGCCTACCGTGGCACGGCTTCGACGTGGCGGGCAAGGGAAACCACTGGAAGTTCACGATCGAGAATCTGGAGCGTCTGGACGCCGAGGGGCGGATCTACTGGCCCTCCCGTGGAGGATGGCCCCGGTACAAGCGCTACCTCGACGAAGTGAAAGGCACGCAGCTTCAGGACATATGGATAGACATTGGGCCGGTGAACGCTAAGGCGCGCGAGCGCGAGGGCTATCCGACGCAGAAACCCGAAGCGCTGCTCGACAGAGTGATTGAGGCTAGCTCCAACCGCGGTGACGTCATCCTCGACCCGTTTTGTGGGTGCGGTACCACGGTCACCGTGGCCGAACGCTTGAACCGCCAGTGGATCGGCATTGATATCAGCCCGACAGCCGCTCGCGTCATGCGCCGACGCCTTCAGCGCCAAGGTGTCTATCCAGCCGTGTACGGGCTTCCGGAGACCGAGGACGACCTGCGGAAACTTCCCCATTTCGAGTTCCAGAACTGGATCGTCGATGTGCTCCACGGAACGCACGCGCCACGAAAGTCAGGCGACATGGGCATTGACGGTTACTCGTTCTTTGAAAGGCTCCCGATTCAGGTGAAGCAGCAGGACAAGGTGGGTCGGGAGACCGTGGATCTCTTTGAGACAGCGATCCGCAGAGAGGGAAAGGATCGCGGCTACGTCGTCGCGTTCAGCTTTGGCCGCGGTGCCTATCAAGAGGTTGCGCGTGCGAAGTCTGAAGGGCTGAATATCGCGCTCGTCACCGTTGCGACACTTCTGAACAACCCCGACGACAAACCCCTTGATCCGAAGCTGGACGACCTCACTGCGACTCTGCTGATAGGCGCACGTGAGGCGGCGTCGAAGAACACGCCGCAACAGGCCCCGCCGCGCACCGCCGAGGAACTCATCGCAAGCGTTCGCGACTAAGCCGCCGCGGCCATCGTCTGCTCACGAAGTAGCGCAAGCGACAGTCGTGCGAGGATCGTCAGATCCGCGTGACATGTCACGCGGCTTAGACCACGAACGCGGAGCGGTGCAAGTCCGTAGTCGTTCTTCAACCGGCCGAACTCACGCTCGACAGCTGCACGGCCCCGGTAGAGATCGCGGAACCGCTGTGTGTGCCGGGCGATATGCGGGAACAGCCGGCCGCCCGTCGTGAGCGGGATGACCGTCTGCGCCTTCGCTCCCCGTAGCGGGATGACGGGGCTGCACTTACGCGCTTCGCACTCGGCATAGACGCGGTTGTTGTCGTCACCCTTGTCGAGCGCCACCGTCTCAGGCCGAACGCCTCGCGCACAGATGGCATCGAGCAGCGTGGCCACGTACAGCGACTCATGGTGGCGGGCGCTCCGGATCTGCCACGCGATCGGCAATCCGGTTGAGGTGCAGACGGCAAGGTCGATCTTGTAGCCGTAGAAGCCACCGCCCTTCCGGGTACTCACGGCGCTGCGATGCCCCCAGGATGCGTCGGGGTCGCTGAACCGCTCACGGAGCTTGCCTCCATTACTGACGTAGCGCTGACCGTTCGCGAAGGCGGGAAGGTCGGGCGTCAATCGCCACGTCGCGGCCAAAATCCGGGTGCTTCTCGCGGAGCGCAACCGCGAGCGAGTCGAGACAGGCGTTCATCGCGGGACGGTTCGTTTGGAGTTTCTGGGCAAATCGGTACGAAGCCCAGACGCTCGGGCAGCCGTCGAGCGCGTCTTGGAGTCCTGGGTGCTCACCGATCAGCGTGGCTGTGAGCGTCCATGTGGGGAGCCCGAAGAGGGACTTGACCAGGCAGGCACCAATGAGGGCGCGTGCGCCGTATCCACGCCGACCGCGGGCGTCATCGGCCGAGTCCACGTCGGCGATCAGAGTTAAGATTTCTGGGGAGTCGAGAAGCGCCGCTACGTCGGATACGACCGTGCGGCGCGCTAACTTGCCTGTTGCCATTCGAGCTACACCTCGATTGGTCGCGCCCCCGGAGGTACCAGCCTCGCGGGGGCATTCTGTTGGACATGGACTTGCGGGTTTGCCTGTTTGGACCTACAATTCCTGGCGGTTCATCGCATCTTCCCGACGCGCCGCGACTCGGCTGATTCCGAGTGTCAGGCACGACGCGCCGGGAGTAGCTCGATGCGACATAGGGAGCGGACCGGCCAGGGTCTCATCGGACCGGCTACCCGCGACAGCGCAATTAGCAAGGACGGCGGCCGAGACCTCACTCAAGGGCCGCTGTCCTTGCCGATCTCCTACGCATGGCATTCCTCCCCGATCGCTCATGGGCTGAACGATACAGCACGCGTCTGCGGAAATCAACAGACAGAGGGACAGATCGGAAGACATTCTGAACGACCCCTTGACGAGTCTGCGGGAGCGGGTACTATGTTCAGCATGACGCAGACGGACACCGATACTCAGGTCTCCGGGCGCAACGAGCGCTCCGAGATCAGCTTCCCGTACAGCTCAATGGAGGACGCAGAGAAGGTCGCGCGCGCCGTTCATGAATGGGGCGGCAACGATGTAACGCCAGATCGTCTCGCGTCATCTCTCAAGACCACGGTGAAGAGCAGCGGCTTCCGAACTGACGTTGCTGCCGCGCGTATCTTCAACTTCGTGGACGGGCGCGGAGTCTTGTCGCTGACGCCCCTCGGCAACCGGCTGGTCGACGCTCAGACCACTGAGCAGGCCCGCGTCGAAGCTTTCAAGAATGTTCCTCTCTTCAACAAGCTGTTCGAGGACCACCAGGGCAAGGTTCTGCCGGGGCCTAAGGGAATTGAAGCTGAGATACTCCGGCTCGGCGTTCCCCCAAAACAGGTAAGCCGGGCTCGACAGTTGTTCCAGCGCTCAGCGCAGCATGCTGGCTTCTTCAACCACAGCCCGGAGCGGCTTGTCGAGCCACTGACCACAACTCTCGAAGATCCGCTGGCCGGTGACCGTGGCAATCTTGGACTTGTGGATCACGGTGACCTGAGCCCGCAAGCGGTGGCGCTGCTCGCGATGTTGTTCTCGGATGACGCTGCGGCTTGGCCGGACTCGAAGATTGCGGACCTTGTGCGTGCCGCCCGCACAGTCCAAAGCCTCTTCAAGTAAGCCGCGACCTTCGACAGCCAATCAGCGCGAGAGCACCGGGATGAACGAGCGCTCGGTTTATTTCGCCAAACCCTCCTAGGGCGCTCTACCGAGAAAGTAACAGTCTGTTACTAGGGCTTCGCGGGGTGCAGCCCGAGGCGGCGCAGGTACGGCACTCCGGCGAGGACGAGCTTCAGCGCGAACACGCCGAGGCAGGCGACGAGCGCCGAGGTGCCGAGCGGCGGCAGCGTGTGCATCTGCGTGGCCGGCGAGCGCGCCGCGCACGACAGCACGAGCATGGCGAGCGCGAGGCCCCAGAGCAGCGCCTGAAGCCCGCCGAACGGCTCGTCCCGACGCTCGAGGTGCGCGCCGAAGCTGACCAGCGCCGCGACCGCGGTGAAGGGGACCGCTGCCAGGAGCGCGTCGAACGCCAGGCCGTGTGCGCCACGTGAATCCGCGACGGCAGCCGATAGAGCGAGCAGAGCAGGAAGCGCTCGACGTCCCACGAGCAGTTAGCTTCTCTCTCGGGCCAGACGGTCCTTCTATGCTCACGGCCAAACTCGAGGCGAAAGGAGTGGCATGGCGACGATCACCTGGCTCGGCCACGCCGCCTTCCGGATCGACACCGATTCCGGCAAGCGCATCTACATCGACCCGTTCCTGATCAACAACCCAAAGACGCCGGATTCCGAGAAGGAGCCCGAGCGCGTCGACATCATCGCCGTCACCCACGGACACTCCGACCATGCAGGCGAAACGCCGGCCCTGTCGCAGCGCTTCCCCGACGCGCAGATCGTGGCACAGGTCGAGGTCAAGGGCTGGCTGGGCGCCCAGGGCGCGAACACCGGCCAGCTGCCCGGCCTCAACAAGGGCGGCTCGCAGGAGATCGACGGCATCCGCTTCACGCTCACCCAGGCCTCCCACTCGTCGAGCTCCGACAACGGCGAGTACCTCGGCGAGTCGTGCGGGATCGTCATGCGTCTCGAGAACGGCCGCACCGTCTATTTCGCAGGTGACACGTGCGTCTTCGGAGACATGCAGCTGATCGCGCGGATCTACAAACCCGACCTGGTGGTGCTGCCGATCGGCGACTGGTTCACGATGGGCCCGGAGGAGGCCGCGGTCGCGCTGGAACTGCTCGGCAACCCGCGCTGCGTGCCGTCGCACTGGGGAACCTTCCCGCTCCTCGGCGGCACCCCCGATGCGCTCCAGGCGCTGACCCCTGCTCACGTGGAGAAGCTCGAGCCCGGGGACTCGGTCGAGATTTGAGGGATCGGCGGCCGTGAGAGAGCGGTGGTTCGGATCGACCGGCCGGCGCGTCCCCGAGATCGCGCTCGTGGGCGCGCTCGACCTGGGAGACGCCCTCGTGCTCGACAGTCTCGATGACGAATCGCTGCGGGCGGCCCACGCCGAGGGCCGCCCGGTCGTCGTCCGCGCGGGCACGGCCGAGGAGGTGAAGGCGGCGCTCGGCCGTCCCGAGGTCGCCTGCGCCCTCGTTGCCGACGCGACCCTGCTCGAGCTCGACCTGACGGAGCTGACCTATGGCTGATCGGGGAGGTCCGGTCGTCGCGACGTACTCGATCGCCGCCTGCGACCTCGACGCCGGCCAGTGGGGCGTCGCCACCCAGTCGAAGTTCCTCGCGGTCGGCTCGGTCGTGCCTTGGGCCGAGCCGGGCGTGGGTGCGATCGCGACGCAGGCCTACGCGAACCCTCGCTACGGCCCGGACGGGCTCGCGCTGCTCCGGCAGGGGCTCGCCGCTTCGGCCGTCGTCGACCGCCTGACCGCGGCCGACGACGGCCGCGACCACCGCCAGCTCGGAGTCGTCGACGGGCGCGGCGGCAGCGCAAGCTTCACCGGCGGCGAGTGCATGGACTGGGCGGGCGGGCTGGTGGGGCCGTGCTTCGCCGCGCAGGGGAACATCCTCGTCGACGCAGCAACCGTCGAGGCGCTCGCAGCCACCTTCGTCGCGAGCGCAGGCCGGCCACTTGCCGAGCGGCTGATCGACTGCCTGGCGGCCGCGCAGGCGGCGGGCGGAGACCGCCGCGGGCAGCAGTCGGCGGCGCTCCTCGTGGTCGAGGCAGACGGCGGCTACGCCGGTCTGAGCGACGTGCTCGTCGACCTGCGTGTCGACGACCACACGCGCCCGGTCGGCGAGCTCGAGCGCATCTACACGATCCACGCGCTGCTCTTCGGCAAGACACCGGCGTCCGACTGGGTGGACGTCGGCGAGGACCTTCGCACCGAGCTCACCGAGCGGCTGCAGGCCCTCGGGTACACCGGCTCGCTCGAGAGTGCGCTCGGCGAATGGGCCGGCACCGAGAACCTGGAGGAGCGCGTGGACGGCGTCGACCGGATCGACCCGGTCGTGCTCGAGCAGCTGCGGGGAGCATGAGACGTAGGCTTGACGGAGGCTCACAGGTAGCGGAGGCGCCGGCTTGGCCGGCGCCGGAGCGGAGACTCGACGGCTACGAAATCCTGTCGCTCGACGAGCTCGAGCGGTACCCGAGCGAGACCCACGGCGGGTCGGTGCTGCTGCCGCTCCGCCAACGGCTGGGGCTGCGCGCGTTCGGCGCCAACTGCTGGACGGCGGAGGCCGGCGCGCAGATCGTGCCGCGCCACTTCGAAGAGAGCGGCGACGAAGAGCTGTATGTCGTCGTGCGCGGCCGCGCCTCCTTCGCCGTCGGGGAGGACACACTCGACGCGCCGGCTGGGACGCTCGTGCACGTCCTGCCCGGGACGATGCGGCAGGCGACTGCCGAAGAGCCCGGCACGATCGTGCTCGCGGTCGGCGCGCCGGCCGGCCGGGCGTTCGAGGGCCGCGGCTGGGACGAGGTCGTCGTTGCCTTCGCGCATGGACGGGCGGGCGACGTCGAGCGGGGTCGCGCGCTGATGCACG
>DATLQV010000087.1:0-4325 GCA_035534955.1 Gaiellaceae bacterium | reverse complement strand
GCCCGCCCGTGGAGGACGTTGCCCCCGGCGAAGTGCGCCACGAACGGCGAGACCGGAGAAGCGATCAGCTCCTCGGGCCGGCCGATCTGCACGAGGCGGCCGTCGACGAGGACACCGACCCGGTCGGCGAGCGCGGCGGCGTCGACGAAGTCATGCGTGACGACGAGCGCCGGCAGGCCGAGCTCGCGCAGCCTCGCTCTCAGATCGACGCGCACCGTGTCTTTGGTGTGCGGGTCGAGCGCGGCGAGCGGCTCGTCGAACAGCAGCACTTCCGGATCGCGTGCGAGCGCACGGGCAATGGCGACGCGCTGTCGCTCGCCGCCCGACAGCTCACGCGGCTTCGCGTCGGCAAGGTGCGCGATCCCGAGCCGGTCGAGCAGGTCGCCCGGCGGGCCGCCGAACGCCACGTTGCCGCGCACGGTCAGGTGTGGGAACAGCGCGTAGTCCTGGAACACGAATCCGACGGGCCGTTGTTCCGGCGGGAGGCTCGACCAGTCGCGGCCGTGCACCTCGACGACCCCGTCGGCCGGGACGAGCCCGGCGATGGCACGCAGGAGCGTCGACTTCCCTGCACCCGACGGCCCGGCGATCGCGACCGTCTCTGCGCCGGCCGTGAGCTCTACGTCGAGGTCGAAGGTGCGAAGCGCGACCCGGAGATCAAGTCGGAGCGCAGCCATTTGACCGCCAGGAGGAGGGTGAACGAGAACGCGACGAGCAGCGCACCGATTGCGAGCGCCACGTTGAACGACTGCTCGAACTCGGCGTAGATCGCGAGCGGCAGTGTCTGCGTGACGCGCTGCAGCGATCCGGCGAACATGATCGTGGCGCCGAACTCGCCCAGGCCGCGGGCGAAGGCGAGCGCAAGCCCCGCGCCGAGACCGCCGGCGGCGAGCGGAAGCGCGATGCGGGCGAAGACGCGCCAGCGCCCCGCTCCGAGGGTGCGCGCAGCGGCGACGAGCGTCGGGTCGACCGACTCGAACGCGGCGATTGCCGTGCGCACGTAGAAGGGCGCGGCAACGAACGCGACCGCGAGCACCACCGCCGTCTGGGTGAACGCGAACGACGTCTGCAGCAGGCCGGCCCGGCCGAACGCGGCGAGCAGGCCGATTCCGGCGACCGCGGGCGGCAGTACGAGCGGCAGCTCGACTAGGGTCACGAGCACGCTTCGGCCCGCAAACCGGTGCGTTGCGAGGAGATACGCGGTCGGCGTGCCGAAGCAGATGACGAGCGCCTGCGCGAGAACGCTCGTCTTCAGCGAGATCACGAGCGCGTCGCGGGCGACGGGGTCGCCGAGCTCGTGCACGAGCGTCGCGGGTGAGACACGAAGAAAGATTGCGACCACGGGCAGCGCGAGAAATGCGAGCGCCACCGCCGCGAGCAGCGCAAACGCGGCTCTCACGGAAGCCCGAACCCGGCCGCTTTCAGCTTCTCTCTTCCGCGTGGCGAGAGCACCTCACGCACGTACGCTCGAGCGGCCTGCAGGTGCTTCGTAGCGCGGACGATGCACAACTCATATTGCACGGTCGGCTGCCCCGCGGCGGGTAGCGCGATGCGCCGGACGCTCGACCCCACGGCCTTGACGTCCGTCTTGTAGGCGAAGCCCGCGTCGGCCTCGCCGAGCGCCACCTTCGCGACGACGAACTTCACGTCGCTCTCGTTGCTGACGATGTTGCCGAGGACCGACGAAAGCTTGAGCTTCGCAAGCAGCTTGCGCGTGTAGTCGCCGATCGGTACGCCCGGAGCGCCGACGACGAGCTTGATGCCGGGGCGCCGGAGGTCGTAGACCGACCGGATGTGCGCCGGATTTGCACGCGGGACGATCAACACGACCGTGTTCGTCGCGAAGACGACCGGCTTCCAGCACTTCCCTCGCGCGTACAGCTCTTGTGGGTACTTCGGCGCCGCGGCTGCGAACACATCGGCCGGCGCGCCCTGGAGGATCTGGAATGCGAGCTGGTCGGAGCCCGCGAACTGATAGCGGGGCGCCTTGTCGATCTGCGGGAAGACACCGGTCAGCGACGCGGCTGCGAAGATCGCGAGCAGCTTCATCTCTCCACCATCACCGAGGTCGACTTGACGAGCGCGGTCGCAGCCATGCCCGGTTTGAGCCCCAGCTCCTCGACGGCGTCGCGGGTGACGAGCGCCACGACCCGTGTCGCCTCGGTGACGACGATCTCGACCTGCGCCATCAGCCCGTCGACCTCGACGTGCGAGACCGTGCCGACGAAGCGGTTGCGTGCGCTGAGGCCGGCTGGGCGGGACTCGGCCCGCAGGCGCTCGACCTCCGATCCGGGCACGATCCGCCGGTTGCGCGGGTCCCGCTCGGTGCGGATGCGGCCGGCGCGATCCCAGCGGCGCAGTGTGTCGAGCGAGATCCCGAGTCGCTGCGCGGCCTCGCGGCCCGTGTAGTTCCTAGGCATGGCTTAGGCATACTAGAGAAAGGTGCGCTGCCTCGCCGGGCAGAGGCGGTCGCGCGGGGCCTGTCCCTGCTTGGCGCAGGAGACAACCGTCATGAACAGAACAGCACAGGCGGTATGCCCGGCAACGGACACGACAACGCCACCCGGCGGATCACGGTCGCGAGTGCGCTGATCATCGCGCTGATCGCTGCGGCATCCGCGGTGACGATCTGGCGCTACCAGCAGGCTGTTGCTGAGCACAATGTGGCGCTTCAGGTGCGCGCGGAGCGGCTGCGGGCGTCGGAGGCTGCGACGGCGTTCTGGCGGGAGCGTGAGGCGGCGAACGAGTTCCTGGTGACCGGCGAGGCTGGTCTGCTGGCCGAGGTGGTGGCCCAGCGGTCTGCGTTCGAGCAGGCGACTGCCGGTCTGGGAAGCGACGTGGCGGCCGAGTCGGCGCTGGTCGGGCAGGCGCTGGTTGCCCTGCGGCGTTCGTGGCGCTCGTGCAGGCGAACCGTGCTGCGGCGGGTCGTGGGAAGACGGTCGAGAGTCGGGTGGTTGTGGCGTTGAACGCGCATGAGAGCTCGTTGACGACGCCGTTGGCTGCCCTGCAGGCGTTGTACGCGGCCGAGGCTGCAACGCGGCTTGTGAACGCGAAGACCGCCGGCAACCAGGCACTGATCGCAGCGCTCATCGGCGCCGTCCTCGCGCTCGCAGGTGGCATCGGGTTCACCCTCTACGCCCGGAGACTGCTCCGCCGGGTCGCGACCGCCGTCGCCGTCCTCGAAGACCGCGAGCGCGACCTCCAGGAGACGGTTGCCACGCTGAGTGACCGTGACGAGCTGCTCGAGCGGATCAAGGTGACCTCGCGTGTGTTGGGGACGGTTGCGAGTGAGTTGCGTGCGGCGGCGCGTGAGTCGGCGGCGGCGACGACGGAGCAGAGTTCTGCGGTGGCGGAGACGTCGGCGACGATTGAGGAGTTGGCGGCGACGGCGACGGGGATTGCGGATAACGCGCGTGCGGTTGCGGTGGCTGCGGAGCAGACGGGCGACACGATGCGGGATATGCAGGAGAAGGTGGAGGCGATCGCGGAGCGGTCGTTGTCGCTCGGTGAGCGTTCGCAGAAGATCGGTGAGATCTTGGAGTTGATCAACGAGATCGCGGAGCAGACGAACTTGTTGGCGTTGAATGCGGCGATCGAGGCGGCGCGTGCGGGTGATGCCGGGCGGGGCTTCGCGGTTGTTGCGTCTGAGGTGCGGAAGTTGGCGGAGCGCTCGATTCGGTCGACGGAGTCGATTCGGGAGATCATCGTGGCGGTGCAGGATGAGACGAATGCGACGATCATGGCGACGGAGCAGGGGACGCGTCAGGCGCGCGAGGTGGGTGAGTTGATGAGCTCGACCGCGACGATGCTGGAGGAGTCGATTCTCGCGACGCAGCAGCAGAAGTCGGCGGCCGACCAGGTCGCGACGGCGATGGTGCAGATCAGGGAGTCGGCGGATCAGCTCGCTGCCGAGCAGGAGCAGCGCCTCGGCACCGCCGAACGCGTCGAGGAGCTGATCGGCAAGCTCGAGCGCACGCTTGCGGCGGATGCATCGGCGAACGGCGAGGGATCGCCGTGAGCGTCCACGTTCGTCTGCGCGTCGCCGGCGAGGCCTATGCGGTCGCCGTCGAGTACGTGCTCGAGGTTGCAGAGCTCGGCGAGCTTGCGCCCGTCCCCGGCGCGCACCCGAGCGTGCTCGGTGTTCGCAACCTGCACGGTGAGGTACTGCCGGTGTTCGACCTTGCTGCGGTCTTCGGGATCTCGCGCGCCGAGCCCGCCGCGCGCCTGCTTGTTGCCGAGCACGACGGCAAGCGCGCCGGTTTCGCGATCGACGAGGTCACCGATGTCGGCGAGCTGACCGACCCGGCCGAGGAGACCGAGTCTGC
>DATLQV010000086.1:0-14582 GCA_035534955.1 Gaiellaceae bacterium | reverse complement strand
CGCGAACCGGCCGCGACCGCTGCGGTCGGCCGGCTGTTGCTCGCCGACATCTCGGTTCCGCCCATCGTCTACGAGCGGATCGGGGTTCCGTACCGGACTCCTTTCGGCGCCGGGCCGCTCGTCGAGATCGCCGCGCGCGCGGCGCACGCACCGATCGACTAGAGGCTTCCGTCCGTACCGGTCCTCGAACGGCCGACGTCCGACCAACGAGAACTGCGGCACATCGGACAGCACGGAACCACTCGCGAAACGGTGACGATGCCGTAACCGCAGCCTTCGCAGCGCAACTCTCGACGCGCGTCAACCTCGGCCGCCTGCAGCGACGCGGCCGGCCTCACCGCGACAACGTGAGCCTCCGAAGACGACTGCATGTGCATGCGCGTCAGACACGGACGCCGCACATCGGGATTCGACTGACTCGGCGAATCTCGGCGCCGGCTGCGAGGTCTGACTTCGCGCACAACTCCCCGTCCCCGAAGGAGGAACGATGAAAGATCTTGACCGTGAGGCCTCTCAGCGCCAGACGCTCGCGTTCGCGCTGCTCGGCCTCGTCACGATCGGCTGGATGGCCGGGCTCGCGTTCGGCTTCGCCGCTGCCGGCGGCGCCGGCGGCAGTCTCGTCCGGACAACCCCGGCCTGGCTTTCCCCGGCGCTCCAGGGCGTGATCGGAATCGCCATCGCGTCGGTTGCCGTCGTGCTGACGGCGATCACACGCCGAATCCGCATCCGCGCCCACGTCCTGAGCGAGGCGCTTCCGCGCCTGCTCAACTAACTAATCCGCTCGAAAGGAGAACAACCACCATGACAACTGCAACCCTCTCCCGCGTCGGCCGCGATCTCGCACTCCCGCGGGAGGCTGAAGGTTTCGACATGCCCGCGATCGCCCGGCGGATGTGGCGGCCGCTGCTCGCGATGGGCCTGATGGCCGTCGCGGCCGGCGTCGTCACGGGAATCGTCCAGGCGACTCTCAGCACCCCTCTGCATGTCGCCCAGGTCGCCGCGTGGAATCCGGGGCTGCTCTTCCTCGGCGTCGGTCTGCTGCTCGGCTCGGTCACGTTCCTGCTCGCAACGATCCTCGGCGAGCTGCGCGACGGCGGCACAAGCGTGCAGAAGGCTCTCGGCGAGCAGGCCCTCATCCTCAAGCGTCCACTGACCGGCAAGCTCTTCCCGCCGGTGATGATGATGGGCCTGATGACGCTGCTCGCCACCCTGGTAGTGGGCTTCGTGGAGGCAGCAAGACTCGACACGAACCCCTCCGGCGCCGCCGACATCGCTGCCTGGGTCGGCCCGCTCCGCTTCGCAGGCGTGGCGCTCCTCTTCACCAGCGTCTCGCTGGCGCTCGCAACGATCGTTCGCTCGCTTCGCTTCCAGGCGGGCCGCATCCAGCAGATCGCCGACCAGCGCTCCAAGTAGTTGCCACCGCGCCCGCGCGCCCCATCGACGGCCGCCTCGTCGGCGAGGCGGCCGTCACCCGTTTTGGAAGAGCTTGCGCGCGAAGGAATCGTTCCCGTTCCCGCTGCATCGGACTGTCCGTGACAGCATCAACGTTGCGACGACAGTCGAGCAACAAGACAATGGATGACGCGATCTGGCCCCTCGGACGCTGACGGCTCTCGGTGCGCTCGGCGACTTCGTCGCAGTCGCGGGAATGGCGATCGGGATCGCGTCGACGTCAGGAGCTTTGCTCGCCGCGATCATCGTCCTCGGCAACCTCGGCCTCATCGGCTGCACAGGTGTCGCGTACCGCGGCCGCGTGCGATCCGACGCTCAGCGCGGCGACGTCGCCTGAGCGTCAACCGCCGTAGCGTTCTTCGACCTGGCGCCGGATCGCCATCCGCCCCCGGTGGAGGCGGCTCTTGAAGTTGCGCAGGTCGAGCTCGAGCACGGCGGCTGCCTCCTCGTTGCTCAGCCCCTCGACGTCTCGCAGCACGACGGCTTCACGGTAGGAAGTCGGCAGTTCGGCGACGCACTGCTCGATGAAGCCCTCGAGCTCCGCAGACTCGGCGAGTGACGCCGGCCCCTCCGACAGGTCAGGCAGCTCGAGCATGACATCGTCGATTGGGAGCGCGCGCCGGTGCGAATCGTATGCCTGTCGCCGTCTCGCCTCGTTGATGGCGATGCGGTAGATCCAGGTCGAGAACTGCGCCTCACCACGGAAGCGCTCGATCCCCCGCCAGGCTTTGAGGAATGCCTCCTGCAACACCTCCTCCGCGTCCGGGGCCGAGCCGAGCACCCGCCGGAGCATTCGCTGCAGCGGTGGCCCGTGGATCACGATCAGCTGCTCGAAGGCCGCCGGATCGCGATCGCGTGCCCGCGCCACGAGCCGCGCTTCGTCCAGGACTTGCCCGCGAGAAGGAGGGGGGTGTGTCATTTGCCGCTGCGTCCGTTTGGATGCAGGTCGCTGCGACTTCGATTCTCAGAACTGAATCTCGCCTGCCCGACGCGGGTCAAACGTGGCAGGAACATCCTTGCCGAAAGGCACTTCATCATGACATGGGAGCTCGAGTGACCAAACGAATCTTCGCCCGGTTGATGGGAAGGGACCCGCGCGAGTGCGAGCATGTTCGCGCCGAGTTCTCCGATTACGTCGACGGCGACCTCAAGCCGGAGGCGGCGGCGCAGCTGGAAGCGCACATCGGCATCTGTCCGCGTTGCCGGCAGGCACTCACCAACCTGCGCATCACACTCGGCGGGCTTGGCCGGCTCAACCAGGACGAGCCCGAGGCCGACCTCTCGGCCGCTGATCGCGCCCGCCAGGCCTGGCGGGATCGCCTCGAGTGAGCCGACCAACAGTGAGGCGCCCCGGGTTCAGGCCCGCTCGGGCAGGTGCCAGCGGTGAGGCTCGATCAGCTCGTCAGCGCCGGTCGGGCCCCAGCTTCCCGGCGCGTACGTCTCGAGCCCGCGCGGCGACTCGAGCAGCGGCTCGGCGACCTCCCAGAGCCGCTCGATCCCGTCGGCGCGGGTGAAGAGCGTGTGATCGCCGATCAGCGCGTCGTGAATCAGCCGCTCGTAGGCCTCGAGCTGGTTGGCGGTACAGAACGACTCCTGATAGTCGAACGCGAGGCGGGCCTGTCCAAGCTCCATCGTTGCGCCGGGGACCTTGGCCAGAAAGCCGGCCTCGATCGAACCGGGCTCGGACAGGTCGAAAACGAGCTCGTTCGGCGCGAAGCCGTCGGCGCCCTGGAACATCCGCCGGGGCGGCTCTCGGAAGGAGAGCGTCAGCACCCGGCGCGTGTCTGCCAGCCGCTTGCCGGTCCGGAGGTAGAAGGGGACGCCCGCCCAGCGCGCGTTGTCGATCCTCACCTCGAGCGCGACGAAGGTTTCCGTCTGCGAATCCGACGCGACACCCTGCTCGTCCCGGTAGCCGTCGTACTGGCCGCGGACGACCCGGTCGGGCCGTAGCGGCTCGAGCGCCTCGAACACCTTGACCTTCTCGTCGACGAGCGGCTTGGGACGCAGCGAGTTGGGGGGCTCCATCGCGACGAAGGCCAGCACCTGGAGCAGATGGGTGACGATCATGTCGCGGAACGCTCCCGTCGCCTCGTAGAAGCTCCCGCGCGTACCGATCGAGAGCGTCTCCGGCACGTCGATCTGGACGTGGTCGATGTGGTCGCGATTCCAGATCGGCTCGAAGAGCCCGTTCGCAAACCGGAGCGCGAGGATGTTCTGCACCGCCTCCTTGCCGAGAAAGTGGTCGATCCGGAAGACCTGCTCCTCGTCGAAGACGGCGTGCACGGCGGCGTTCAACTCCCGTGCCGAGGAGAGATCGGTGCCGAACGGCTTCTCCATCACGATCCGCGCGCGATCGGCGAGGCCTGCCTCCCCGATCTCGGCGACGATGCCCGCGGACGCCGCCGGGGGCACCGAGAGGTAGTGCAGGCGCCGCGGCGCCGCGCCGAGCTGATGCTCTGCCCGCTCGACCGCACGCGCCAGGCCGGCGGTGCCGGTGCCGGTGCCGCTGTAGGAGAGTGCGGCGGCGAACGGGGCCCAGCAGTCCTCGGTGACGGGGCGGCGCGCGAACTCCTCGACGGCGGCCCGCGCCGCCGCGCGGAAGCCGCTGTCGTCGAGATCGTCTCGCGAGACCCCGACGATGCGGAAGCGCTCAGGCAGGAGCTTCGCCTCGTGGAGGTGAAAGAGGCCGGGCAGGAGCTTGCGGCGGGCCAGGTCGCCTGTCGCGCCGAAGAGCACGATCACGTGCTCGGCCGGCCGTTGCGCACGGGCGTCGGCGACGACCGTGATGCCGCTCTGGACCTGGGCCGTCATGCTCCCTCCCGGGCGGCGCGCGCCGCTCCGAGGAGCGCAGTCTTGTCGTTCAGGATCACCGTGACCGGGATCCGCTCGAGCAGTCGCCGGAAGCGCCCCTTGTCGACGAAGGCGGCGATGAAGCCGCCCGCCTGGAGCCGAGGCAGGATCTTGGGAGCGATGCCACCGCCGAGGTAGACGCCTCCCGTCGCGAGCATCGCGAGCGCCACGTTGCCCGCGTGGGAACCGTAGATCTCGACCAGTAGGTCGACCGCCTCGACCGCAGCAGCGTCTCCTGTGTCCGCCCCCGCCGCGATCGCGGCCGGATCGGTGTCCGGGGCGCCGCCCGCAAACCGATAGAGCGTTGCCAGGCCCGTCCCGGAGCAGACGCGCTCGACGCTGACGTGGCCGAGTTGCGGCTCGAGCCAGCGGTAGAGCTCGACCTGGCGCTCGCTCCGGGGCGCGAAGTCGACATGGCCGCCCTCGGTCGCGAACGCACGGTGCTGCCGTCCGTCCCAGTAGAGGCCCGCCTGGCCGAGGCCGGTGCCGAGCGAGACGACCGCGGCGTTGCCCGCGGCGTCCGGGTCGCCATCGTTGAGCGCCGCAAAATCACTTGGCCGGAGCGACGCGATCCCGAGCGCGTTCGCCTCGAGGTCATTGAGGAGCTGCACCCGCTCGAGCCCGAGGAGCGCCGCAAGCGGCGCGGCGTCGACCTCCCAGGCGAGGTTGGTCGCATCGACGCAGCGTCCGCCGCGCACGGGGCCCGCCACGCCGAACGACGCCGCCTCCAGCGAAGACGGGTGCGCCGCCGTGAAGTCGGCGACCAGTTCCTCCAGGCCGGCGTGCGCTCGGCTCGGGTAGGTCTCGAGGACGGTCGGTTTGGCCGGGTCGCCGTCGAAGAGCGCGAGCCGGGTGCTCGTGCCGCCGATGTCGCCGGCGAGGATCACCGGCCGCCCTCGAGCTCGGCGTGGCCGCCGAACTCGCGCCGCATCGCCGACAGGACGCGGTCCGCGAAGTCCGCCTCACCGCGCGAACTGAAGCGTGCGTAGAGCGCTGCCGAGAGGACGTTCGCGGGAACGCCCTCGTCGATCGCGGCCTGGATGGTCCAGCGGCCCTCGCCGGAGTCGGAGACGCGTCCCGCCAGATCGCCGAGGTCGGGTGAGGCATGCAGCGAGTGCGCGGTCAGGTCGAGTAGCCAGGAGGCGACCACGCTGCCGCGTCGCCACACCTCCGCGACCTCGGCGATGTCGAGGTCGTAGCGGTAGTAGCGGGGGTCGCGGAGCGGCGTCTCCTCGGCGCTCGCGGCGTGGTCGTCGTTGCCGATCCCCGCCTTGTGCAGGATGTTCAAGCCCTCGGCATAGGCGGCCATCATCCCGTACTCGATTCCGTTGTGGACCATCTTGACGAAGTGCCCGGCGCCGGAGGGGCCGCAGTGGAGGTACCCGTGCTCGGCCGACGAGGGCTCGCCCTCGCGACCGCCCGTCCGAGGCGCAGCCTCGACGCCGGGCGCGAGCGAGCGGAAGATCGGCTCGAGGCGTGCGACGACCGGCTGCTCACCGCCGATCATCAGGGAGAAGCCGCGCTCGAGGCCGAAGACGCCGCCGCTCGTGCCGACGTCGAGGTAATGGATGCCGTCGGCCTCGAGCCGTTCGGCGCGGTCGATGTCGTCGCGGTAGTAGCTGTTGCCGCCGTCGATCACGACGTCGCCCGTCTCGAGCTCCGGGACGAGGTCTGTAAGCACTGTGTCGACGAGCGCGGCGGGCACCATCATCCAGGCCGCTCTGGGGGCCTGGAGCTTCGCCGCCAGGTCGGCGAGCGACCGTGCGCCAACGGCGCCCTCCTGCTCGAGCAGTGCGACGGTGGCCGCGTCGACGTCGTAGACGACGCAGTCGTGCCCGTCTCGAAGCAGGCGCCGCACGAGGTTCGCGCCCATGCGCCCCAGTCCAATTATGCCGAGTTGCATCCGTCGTCCTCCCGTCTTCTCAGGCGCTCCGCGTCCGCCGATAGCGGCGGATCAGCGCGTTCGTGGAGCTGTCGTGGTCGAGTTCCGGCTCCGCCGCGTCGGCGAGCTCGGGCACGATCTGCGCCGCCAACGCCTTGCCAAGCTCGACGCCCCACTGGTCGAACGAGTTCACGTTCCAGATCGTCCCCTGTGTGAAGACGCTGTGCTCATACAGTGCGACGAGCTTGCCGAGCGTCGCGGGATCGAGCCGCTGCGCCAGGATCGAGTTCGTAGGACGGTTGCCCTCGAAGATGCGGTGGGGCACGAGCCATTCCGGCGTGCCTTCGCCACGCACCTGTGCGGCGGTCCTGCCGAACGCGAGCGCCTCGGTCTGCGCGAGCACGTTGGCGATCAACAGGTCGTGGTGCTCCCCGAGTGGGTTGAGGCTCTGCGCGAAGGCGATGAAGTCGCAGGGGACGAGTCTCGTGCCCTGATGGATCAGCTGGTAGAAGGAGTGCTGGCCGTTCGTGCCAGGCTCGCCCCAGTAGACGGGCCCGGTGTCGTAGTCGACGCGCTCCCCGTCGAGTGTCACCGACTTGCCGTTCGACTCCATCGTCAACTGCTGAAGGTAGGCGGGGAAACGCGTGAGATACCGGTCGTAGGGGAGCACTGCGACGGTCTGCGCATCGAAGAAGCCCGCGTACCAGACCGTGAGGAGACCGAGCAGGACCGGCAGGTTGCGCTCGAACGGCGCTGTCCGGAAGTGCTCGTCGATCGCGTGGAAGCCTGCAAGCAGTTCGCGGAATGCGTCGGGGCCGATCGCGATCATCGTCGAGAGCCCGATCGCCGAGGTGAGTGAGTAGCGGCCGCCGACCCAGTCCCAGAAGCCGAACATGTTCGCCGTGTCGATGCCGAACCGCGCGACCTCCTCGGCGTTCGTCGAGACCGCGACGAAGTGTTTCGCGACCGCCGTCTGGTCTCCGAGGCTCGCGAGCGCCCACGCGCGCGCGGTGTGCGCGTTGGTCATCGTCTCGAGCGTCGTGAACGTCTTCGAGGCGACGACGAACAGCGTCTCGGCCGGTTCGAGGTCTCGCGTCGCCTCGACGAAGTCGGTGGCGTCGACGTTCGAGACGAAGCGGAACTCGAGCTCAGGGGTGGCGTAGGCCCGCAACCCCTCGTAGGCCATGACCGGGCCGAGGTCGGAGCCGCCGATCCCGATGTTGACGACGGTGCGAATCCTCGCGCCCGTATGCCCCGTCCAGGCTCCGGAACGCACAGCGTCCGCGAACGTCGTCATCCGGCCGAGCACCTCCTGCACTTCGGGACGCGCATAGGCCGTGCCTTCGGGCGCGCGCAGCGCCACGTGGAGAACGGCGCGATCCTCGGTGACGTTCAGGTGCTCGCCGGCGAACATCGCATCGATCCGCCCGCGCAGCCCCCGCTCCTCGGCCAGTGCGACGAGCAGCCGCACCGTTTCGTCGGTGATCCGGTTCTTCGAGTAGTCGAGGTAGAGTCCCTCCGCCTCGACGGCGAGGCGCTCGCCGCGTCCCGGATCCGCCGCGAACAGGTTGCGCAGGTGCTGATCGCCGCTCGAGGCGCGGTGCTGCGCCAGTGCCCGCCAAGTGGCGGAGTCGCGCAGCCGTGTCCCGGTCACCGTGGTGCGCTCAGCACGGCGCTCTTGTCGCGGATGCAGGCAAGCAGGTCACTCCAGGAGCGGTTGAATGCCTCCTCCCCCTCGGCTTGAAGGCGAGCGGCGAGCGCGTCGATGTCGACGCCCGCGTCCACGAAGGCCGCGAGCGCCTCCTCGGCAGCGCTCGGGTCGAACGGCAGGAGGTCGCCAACGACACCGTGGTCGGCGAACGCGAGCAGCGTCGCCTCCGGGACGGTGTCGATCGTGTCGGGCGCAGCGAGTGCGGCAACGTAGAGCGTGTCCGGGGCGTCGGGATCCTTCGTGCCGGTGCTCGCGAACAGCAGCCGCTGCGGCCGCGCCCCTTCCCGCGCAAGTTGCTGCCACCGCGACGACGCCAGCAGCTCGCGATATGCCGCGTAGGCGTGGCGCGCGACGGCGATGCCGAGCCGATTCAGGAGCGCATCCGGCACGGAGTCGGCGATCGCCGCGTCCCAGCGGCTGACGAAGAGCGAAGCGACGGACGAGACCTCGGTCAGGTCCTCGCCGGACGCGAGCCGCCACTCCAGGCCGCGCATGTAGGCCTCTGCGGCGGCCAGGTAGTGGTCGGTCGAGAAGAGCAGCGTCACGTTGACCGCGATCCCGGCCGCGACGGCGTCCTCGATCGCGGGCAGCCCCTCGACGGTCCCGGGGATCTTCACGTACAGGTTCGGGCGGCCCGCGGCCTCGTGGAGCTGCCGCGCCTGGGCAACCGTCGCCTCGGTGTCGTGCGCGAGACGCGGCGAAACCTCGAGCGAGACCCAGCCGTCGGTGCCGCCGGTGCGCTCGTGGACAGGGCGGAAGACGTCGGCGGCGCGGCGCAGGTCATCGAGCGCGAGCTCGAAGAAGAGCCGCTCGCCGTCGTGACCCGTCTCGAGCAGTTCGAGGATGGCCGCGTCGTAGCTCGTCCCCTCCTCGATCGCCCGGTCGAAGATCGTCGGGTTCGATGTTAGACCGGTGAGCGAGAGGTCGTCGACGTAGCGCTGCAGCGTCCCGCTGTCGAGCAGGTCGCGCGTGATCGTGTCGAGCCAGATGCTCTGGCCGGCTTCGTGGAGACGCGTGGTCGGATTCATGCTCACGTCTCCGTGCGATGCGCGTCCCGCACCCAGCGATTCTCGGACGCTTACGTCGTGGTCGGCGAATCGAACATTCGCTCGGTCGCATCTGAACGCGATATGAGCGCCAGCCCTCCGGTCGCGATCCTCTTCGACATCGACGGCACGCTGATCACGAGTGGCGGTGCCGGCGCGGAGTCGTGGCGGCTCGCGTTCCTCGACCTCTACGAGCTCCCTGCCGACATCGAGCACTTCTCCGACTCCGGCATGACCGACCCCGAGGTCGGCCGGCGCACCTTCGCCGCTCTGCTCGAGCGCGAGCCGACCGGTCAGGAGCTCGCAACGCTGCTCTGCCGCCGGCTCGACCACCTGCGTCGCACGGTCCCCGAGTCGATCGGCTACCGGGTGCTCGACGGTGTCCGCGAACTGCTTCCCCGCCTCGCCGACTCCGGCTGCCTGCTCGGCCTCACGACCGGGGGCACGGAGGCTGCCGCGCACATCAAGCTGGCTCGGGCCGACCTCAACCACTTCTTCCTCTTCGGCGGCTTCGGCTCTGACTCTTCCGATCGCACGGAGCTGACGCGCTGCGCGATCGCACGAGCCGGCACCATCCTCGGCGAGCCGGTCAACCCGGCCCAGTGCCTCGTGATCGGCGACACCCCGAGCGACGTCAAGGCGGCGCACGGCGCCGGCGCTGTCGCGGTGGCGGTCGCCAGCGGGCATTTCAGCGAGGACGAGCTCCGCGCCGCGGGCGCCGACCACGTCCTGGCGTCTTTGCGCGACCCCCTTCCGTTCGCTGCCGCGGCGGTTCACTGAGATGCCCGGGTCGGACGCGTTCGGCTGGCCCGGAATCCGCCCCGCCTGGACCTCGAGCGCCAAGGACGCGGTCACGACAGCGCTCGGCCCGAGCCGCATCTGGGCCACAGTCGGGTTTGGCATCCTCAACGAGGTCTACTGGCCGGCGACGGGCTACCCGCAGGTGCGCGACCTCGGCTTTGTCATCGCCGGCGAGGACGGCTGGGTCGAGGTCAAGCGGGTGCAGCGCTACACGCTCGAGGCGCCGAGCCCCTGCGTGCCGCTACCGCGGGTCGTGCACGAGGGCGACGGCTACCGGCTCGAGCTCGAGTTCCTCCCCGACCCACTCCGCGACGTGCTGCTTATCGCCTACCGGCTCGAGGCGGACGGGCGCAAGCTCTATCCGCTGCTCGCCCCGCATCTCGGCGGCAGCGGGGATGGCAATACCGCCTGGGTCGACCGCGGCCTCCGCGCGGCGAAGGACGGGCAGGCGCTGGCCCTGCTCTCGTCCGTCGCGTTCGAGCGTGCGAGTGCGGGCTACGTCGGCGCCTCCGACGGCTGGCAGGACTTCGCCCGCAACGGCGCGATGACCTGGGAGTTCCCGCGGGCGGCGGACGGCAACGTCGCGCTGATCGGCGAACTGCCGCCCGGCGACGGCGTGCTCGCGCTCGGGTTCGCCGCCACGCCCGAGGGTGCGGCCACGCTGGCCGGCTCGGCGCTCGCCGAGGGGTTCGCTCCGGTCCGCGAGCGGTTCGTCGGCGGCTGGGAGGCGTGGCGGCACGGGCTTTCGCTTCCGCGCGGCCCCGCAGAGCTGCGTGACGAGGCGCTGCTCTCCGCGGCGGTGCTGAAGGTGCACGAAGACCGCACGTTCCCGGGCGCGACCGTCGCAAGCCTTTCGATCCCTTGGGGGTTCGCGCACGACGACGCCGGCGGCTACCACCTCGTCTGGGCCCGCGACGCGGTCGAGACCGGGCTGGCACTGCTCGCGATCGGCGACCTCGAAGGAGCACGCCGGATGCTCTCCTACCTCGCCGCGACCCAGGGGCCCGACGGCTGCTGGTCGCAGAACTTCTTTCCGGACGGGCGTCCCTACTGGACGGGCATCCAGCTCGACGAAGTCGGCTTCCCGATCGTGCTCGCGGCCAAGCTTCACGAGTTCGGCGTGCCCGAGAGCGCGAGCATCGGACCGATGGTTCGGGCCGCAGCCGGCTATCTCGCCCGCAACGGCCCGCTCAGCCAGCAGGATCGCTGGGAGGAGAATCCGGGTGCGAGCCCGTTCACGCTCGCGGTCGAGGTGGCGGCGCTGGTCGCGGCCACCGGCTGGCTCGAGGGAGCCGACCGCGACTACGCGCTCGAGCTCGCCGACTGCTGGAACGAGCGCGTCGAGGGGTGGACGTATACGGAAGCGACCGAGCTCGCCGCCCGCTACGGCGTTCAGGGGCACTACGTCCGCATCGGCCCGAGCCTCGGCGAGGGCGGCCTCTGCGGCCGCGTCGAGGTGAGAAACCGCGGTGGTGAGACCGTGCCGGCGTCGGCGCTCGTCGGACTCGACTTCCTCTACCTCCTTCGGCTCGGGTTGCGCGACCCACACGACGAGCGCATTGCCGAAACGCTCACGGTCGTCGACGGCGAACTGCGCTCGGAGTTGCCGACCGGCGTCGCCTACCGCCGCTACGAGCTCGACGGCTACGGCGAGCACGCGGACGGAAGCCCCTTCGACGGCACCGGGATCGGCCGCCCCTGGCCCCTGCTGGCGGGCGAACGTGGGCACGGCGCGCTCCTGCGCGGCGAGGATCCGACCCCGTACCTCGAGTCGATGGCGCGCATGACGAGCCCCGGCGGTCTGATCCCGGAGCAGGTGTGGGACGCGGAGCCGCTGCCGGAACGCAACCTCTTTCCCGGCAAGCCGAGTGGCAGCGCAATGCCGCTCGTCTGGGCGCACGGCGAGTACCTCAAGCTCTATGCCGCCCGCGCCTCGAAGCGGCCGGTCGAACTGCTCGAGACGGTCGAGGAGCGCTACCACGGCACTGCGCCCGAAGCTGCAGCGTGGTTCTGGCGCGAGCAGGCTCCGGTCGAACGGCTCGCGGCGCGCCGCGCACTCGTCATCGAGGGACCGGAGCCGTTCACCCTGCACGTCGGCTTCGACAGCTGGCAGAGCCCCTCCGACCGCGACTCCAAGCCGCTCGGGCTCGGCATGCACGGCGTCCGCCTCGAGGGGGACGAGCTCTCCGGGCACACAGGGGTCGATTTCACCCGCCGCGCCGGCTCGCAGTGGGAAGGTCGGGACTGGCACGTCGAGCTCGAATGACGGCCGCCGGAATCGCCGCTCCCACTGGGCTGCGTGCGACGCTGATCGCCAACCCCTGCTCGCACCGCATGACCCAGGAGCGTCTGCGGGCAGTCGAGCACGAGCTCGGGCGCACTCTCCGCGTGACAACCGTGCTCACCGAGCGCCGGGGTCACGCGACCGAGCTTGCGCGCGACGCCGACGCCGACCTGATCGTCGCCTACGGCGGCGACGGGCTGTCGAACGAGGTGCTGAACGGCGCTACCGGCTTGATCCCGCTTGGCTTCGTGCCCGGCGGCCACACGAACGTGTTCCCACGCTCGCTCGGACTGCCGCGTGACCCGGTAGCTGCCGCCGCGGCGATCGCAGGCGGACATCCAAGGCGTATCTCACTCGGCCGGGTGAACGGCAGACGCTTCGCCTTCTCGGCCGGGATCGGTGTCGGCGCGGAGGCCGTGCGGCACATCGATGCGCTCGGCAGGACGCCCGACGGCCGGCGCGCTAACGATCTCACCTTCGCGCGGATCGTGGCGGCGAAGCTGCTGCACGGCTATGACTCCGCCCTCGAGATCGTCGGCTTCGGACGCGCGGCGATGGCCTTCGTCTCCAATGACGCGGTCTTCAGCTACGCCGGGCGTCTGCCCATCAAGTTGTCGCCGAAGGCCCGCTTCGAGCTCGGGCTCGATCTGACGGCGCCCGCGCGCGTCGATCTCGCCACGCTCGCTCGGCTCGTGCCACGCCTGACCGCGGGAAACGGCCTCGACGACACGCGCGGCGTCATCGCCGGGCACGACCTCGACCGGATCGAAGTCCACAGCGCCGAGCCGAGGCCGCTGCAGGCGGACGGCGAGGACCTCGGCGACGTCGGCCACGCCGTCTTCGAAAGCGAACGCGACGCGGTCTCCGTGCTCGTGCCCTGAGCCGGGTCCGACATCGGCGTCACAACCAGAAGGAGCCCCGCATGGAGACCGCGACAGACCAGCCCACCCTCGACGACCTTGCCGTAACGACGATCCGGACGCTCGCAATCGACGCCGTACAGGCGGCGTCGAGCGGACATCCAGGCACGCCGATGGCAATGGCGCCTGTCGCCTACACCCTGTGGCAAAGGTTCTTGCGCTTTGATCCGGACGACCCGATCTGGCCGAACCGCGACCGCTTCGTCCTCTCGATCGGGCACGCATCGACGCTGCTCTACGCGCTGCTGCATCTCTCCGGCGTGAAGGCAGTCAACCCGGCCTACGAGACGCTCGGCGAGCTCTCGGTTCCGCTTGACGACCTGAAGCGCTTCCGGCAGCTCGACTCGCGTTGCCCGGGACATCCCGAATACCGCTGGACGTCCGGCGTCGAAACGACGACGGGGCCGCTCGGCGCCGGCGTCGCCACATCGGTCGGCATGGCGGTCGCTGCGTTGTGGCAGGCCGCGCATTTCAACCGTCCCGGCTTCGACCTCTTCGACTACGACGTCTACGCCATCGCCGGCGACGGCTGCATGATGGAAGGCGTTCAGTCGGAGGCCGCTTCGCTCGCGGGGCACCTGAAGCTCTCGAACCTCTGCTGGATCTACGACAACAACAAGATCACGATCGAAGGCAGTACGTCACTCGCGTTCACCGAGGACGTGCTCACGCGCTTCGCCGCCTACGGCTGGAACGTCGTCCACGTGAGCGACGCCAACGACCGCGAGCTCCTCACCGGCGCGTTCGACGCGTTCAAGCAGGAAGCGGAGCGGCCGACGCTGATCGTCGTCGATTCCCACATCGGCTACGGCGCACCGCACAAGCAGGACACGAGCGCCGCGCACGGCGAGCCGCTCGGCGAGGAGGAAGTGCGAGCCACGAAACGCAGTTACGGGTGGCCGGAGGACGCACAGTTCCTCGTGCCCGACGCGGTGCGGGAGCACTTCGCCGCCGGCGTCGGCGAGCGCGGGCGGCGCGCACGCGCCGACTGGATGGCGACCTTCGAGAGCTACGCAGCCATGTACCCCGACCTCGCCGATCAGCTCCTGCAGATGCAGCGGCGTGAGCTGCCGACGGGGTGGGACGCGGACATCCCCACGTTCGAGCCGAGCGGCGCCGGGGTCTCCGGCCGCGACGCCTCGGCACTGGTGCTGAACGCGATCGCACCAAAGGTGCCGTGGCTGGTCGGTGGCTCGGCCGACCTGAGCCCGTCGACGAAGACCCGGCTCAGCTTCGGCGGCGCCGGGGACTTCTCGGCCGTCGACCGGCTGGGGCGGAACCTCCACTTCGGCGTCCGCGAGCACGCAATGGGGTCGATCCTGAACGGGCTCTCGCTCTCGAAGCTGCGACCGTTCGGCTCCGGCTTCCTCATCTTCTCCGACTACGCGCGCATGCCCACGCGACTCTCGGCGATCATGGAGCTGCCGACGATCACGATCTTCACGCACGATTCGATCGGGGTCGGCGAGGACGGCCCGACGCACCAGCCGATCGAGCAGCTGGCATCACTCCGGGCCACGCCCGGCCTGATCACGCTGCGGCCCGGAGACGCGAACGAGGTCGCCGAGGCGTGGCGCGTGATCATGGAGAGTCAGCACGACCCGGTTGCACTCGTCCTCTCCCGGCAGAACATGCC
>DATLQV010000085.1:0-76246 GCA_035534955.1 Gaiellaceae bacterium | reverse complement strand
GGCGTACCGCCAGAGCGAGGCGCATCGCGAGGGCGCCGACCTCGACCAGCTCGTCGCCTGGGCGCTCGAGGCCTCCGGACGCGAGGCGCTCGACGTCGCCACCGGCGGCAAGCACGTCGCCCGGCGCCTCGTCGAGGCCGGTTTCCTGGTCGTCAGCTCGGATCCGGCGCCGGGAATGCAGCCCGACGTGCTCTGCCGTGCCGAGGACCTTCCATTTGCGAGCGCATCGTTCGACGTGGTCGCCTGCCGGGTCGCACCGCACCACTTCGACGACGTCCGCTTGGCCGTCGCCGAGCTGGCGCGCGTGTCCCGGGAGCTCGTGATCGTGATCGACAACGAGTTCATGGACGACGACGCCGAGCAGGCCGATGCGCTGCGCGATCCGACCCACGTGCGCAACTACTCCGAAGCGGAGTGGCGGGAGTTCTTCGGCGCGCAAGGCCTCGAGATCGACGACGTGCGCCACTTCGCCAAGCCGATCGCCCTCGACGCGTGGCTTGCGCGCACCGCTTGTACGGGTGCGGAGGAGGCGCGGGTGCGCGAGCTTCTTCGCGACCACATCGATGGCAACACCCTGACGCTCGCGCGCATCGGGCTCGTGGGAAGGAAGGCCGCCTGATGGCGATCATCGTCGATCTCGAGACCAGGCTGGTCGTGCAGGGGCTGACCGGCTCCGAGGGCCGCTTCCACGGACTGCGAAACCGCGCCTACGGCACGAACCTCGTCGCGGGTGTGACCCCGGGCAAGGGCGGCCAGGACGTCGAGGGCGTCCCCGTCTTCGACACGGTGGCCGGCGCGGTGCGCGACGCCGGGGCGAATACGTCGCTGATCTTCGTTCCCGCGCGCTTTGCTCCCGACGCGATCTACGAGGCCGTCGACGCGGGCATCGGCATCGTGATCTGCATCACCGAGCACATCCCGGCGCACGAGTTGCTGCGGGTCTACACCTACATCCGCCCCAAGGGCGTGACGCTGATCGGTCCGAACTGCCCGGGCGTGCTCTCACCCGGCAAGGCGAACGTCGGAATCATCCCGGCCGAGGTGTTCGCCGCCGGCTCGATCGGGCTCGTCTCGCGTTCCGGCACGCTGACCTACCAGATCGGCTACGAGGTGGCCCAGCGCGGGCTCGGCAACTCGACGATCGTCGGCATCGGCGGCGATCCCGTCGTGGGCTCGAGCTTCATCGACGTGCTCGAGAAATTCGAGGCCGACCCCGAGACCGAGTACGTCGTGCTCGTCGGTGAGATCGGCGGAGACGAAGAGGAGAAGGCCGCACGGTACGTCGCCGAGCACATGTCGAAGCCGGTGTTCTCCTATATCGCGGGCTTCTCGGCTCCTCCCGGCAAGACGATGGGCCATGCCGGCGCGATCATCTCCGGCTCGTCCGGCACGGCCGCCGCGAAGAAGGATGCGCTCGAGGCGGCCGGGATCAAGGTGGGCACGACGCCCACCGAGGTCGCCGAGCTCGTGATCGCCGCTGCGTCCTAGGACACCTAGACCGAGGCCGGCAGGGTCAGCCGGAAGCTCGCGCCGCGCGGCGAGCTCTCGACCGTCGCATCGCCGCCGTGGGCGCGAGCGGCTTCGCGCACGATGGCAAGCCCGAGTCCGGCGCCCGGCTTGGAGCGGGCCGCCGCCGCCCGGTAGAAGCGGTCGAAGATCCGCGGCAGGTCGCTCTCCGCGATCCCCGGCCCGTGGTCTCGCACCACCACTTCGCCCTCCCGCACGGTCACCTCGACCGGGCCGCCGGCGGGGCTCCACTTGACCGCGTTGTCGACCAGGTTCGAGACGGCGCGCTCCAGCAGGACCGGGTCGGCCTGGACGCGTGTCGGCGTCAGCGAGGTTGCGAATGTGATTCCCGGCGTGCGGGCCTTGGCGCGCTCGACGACGGTGGCGACGAGGTCGTCGAGCTGCACGTCCTCGACGCGCAGCTTGCGCTCCTCGCCGCGGGCGAGCTCGACCAGGTCGGAGAGGAGCGTGGTCAGCGCATCGAGCTCGATCCCCGCCTCGGCGAGCGCGCGGCGCTGCTCGTCTTCAGGGAGCCGGCCTTCGAGGAGCAGGTCGATGTTCGTGCGTACGGCCGTGAGCGGCGTGCGCAGCTCGTGCGAGGCGTCGGCCACGAGGCGGCGCTGACGCCCGACCGACTCCTCGAGTGCCGCGAGCATCCCGTTGAACCGCGTGGCGAGCCGGCCCAGCTCGTCGTGACCTGCCACCGCGACGCGTTCGGTCAGGTCACCGGTCGCGGCGACGTTCTCGGCTGCCGTGGTCAGGCGACGCACCGGACGTAGCGCCACGGTCGCGACGAGGGCAGCGAGTGCGGCGGCGAGGGCGATGCCGATACCTCCGACGAGCAGGATCCAGAGGCGGATCCGCGCGAGCGCGTGGAGGGTCGGTGCGAGTGGGTAGATCGAGATCACCGCGCCGCCGCCAGGTGCGGGAAACACGATCTCGCGCCAGCGGACGTTCTGAATCGTCGTGTTCACGTAATAGCCGTTGGCCGTCCCGTTCGCCACCGCGAGGGCCTGCTTCGTGACCGGGATCGCGCCCTGGCCGGTGCGATCGCCGTCTGCGTGGATCGTCAGCGTGTAGTAGTTGTCGCCACCCCCGAAGGGACCGCGGCTGCTTCCGAGCGCCTGAACCACCAGCGTCTGGTCGAGCTGTCCGTAGAGCTCGTGCTTGGCGACGATCCAGACCGCGAGCGACGCGCCCGACACCGTGACCGCGATCGCCACGGCGGTGAACAGCATCAGGCGTTGCCGGAAGCTGAGGTGTCTCACGGTTCCTCGCGGAGTGCGTAGCCGACGCCGCGCACGGTGTGCAGCAGGCGCGGCTCGCCGCCCTCCTCGAGCTTGCGGCGCAGGTAGCCGATGTACACCCAGAGCGCGTTCGAGGTGGCGCCGAAGTCGTAGCCCCACACGCGCTCGTAGATCTGCGAGCGGGTCAGCACCTGGCGTGGGTTGCGCAGGAAGAGCTCGAGCAGGTTGAACTCGGTGCGGGTCAGCTGCAGGCGGCGCTCGCTGCGGTACACCTCGCGCGTCGCGGGGTCGAGTGTCACGTCGGCGAAGAGCAAGGCGTCGTTGCCCGATCCGGCGCGGCGCAGCAGGGCTCGCACGCGGGCCCGCAGCTCTTCGACGGCGAACGGCTTGACCAGGTAGTCGTCGGCTCCTGCGTCAAGGCCTTCCACGCGGTCGTCGACCGCGTCACGGGCGGTGACGACGAGCACCGGCACAACGTCTCCCCGGCTCCGCAACGCCCGGCACACATCGAGGCCGCCGATCTCGGGCATCAGCAGGTCGAGCACGATCGCGTCGGCCGGGGTCGCGGCGTGACGGGTCAGCGCTTCCGAGCCGTCGGCGGCCTCGGTGACGTCGTAGTCGACGCGAAGCGCGCGGGCGATCGCCGAGCGGACGGCAGGGTCGTCGTCGACGACGAGAACGCGGGTGGTCATCGGGCCATTGTGTCGGTTGTGCCTAAGAGGACGCTAAAGCGTACGATTTCGCCCGGCGTCGACCCCGGGGGCGAGTTCTCTTGCACGCGATCACTACGGCGTTCGCGATCGTCGGCAGCGTGGCGGCTGTGGGGCTGGCCGCGCTCGTGGTGCGTCTGCGGGCGGAGCGGGCGCGGCTCGCGCACACGAATGAGCTGATGGCGAAGTTCATTGCGCTCGCCGCCCACGAGCTGCGGACGCCGGTGACGATCGCGCACGGCGTCGTCCAGACGCTCAACCACCTCGAGGGCCAGCTCGACGAGGCACAGGAGCTCGAGTTGCGTGTGGCGCTGGAGCAGCAGACGGCGCGCATGGCTGTGCTGGTCGAGCAGCTCCTCGACCTCTCCCGGCTCGACGCGGAGGCGATCGACGTGACACCGCGAACGGTCGAGCTTGCGAGCTCGCTCACCCAGATGGTGGCCACGGCCGCGGGGGAGCGTGCCGGGGAGGTCGAGATTGCGGTCTCGGGCGGCGCAGCGGCGATCGTCGACGCGGGCGTTCTCGACCACATCCTCACCAACCTCGTCACCAACGCCCTGCGCTACGGCTGCGCTCCTGTTCGGGTCTCGGCGGCGGTGTCCGACGGCCGGCTGCTCGTCTTCGTCGAGGACGCCGGCCCGGGAGTCGCTGTCGAGATCGAGCAGACACTGTTCGACCGCTTCATCCGTGCAGGTGTCGCCCGCGACCGGGTCGCGGGCACCGGCCTCGGTCTGGCGATCGCGCGAACCTACGCACGGGCGCACGACGGCGACCTCCGGTACGAGCGAAACGCACAGGGCGGCGCACGGTTCGTGGTCGATCTGCCGTCTGCCGCTCGCTAGTCTGGGGCGATGGCGGCCATCTCTTTCGCGCGCGGCGCGCCGGCCCCCGAGTGCCTGCCGGTCTCGGAGCTCGCCGACTGCGCGCGCGCGGCGATCGAGCGGGACGGCACGACGATCCTCTCCTACGGTCCGTCGTCCGGTTATGGGCCGCTGCGCGAGTGGATCGCTGCGCGGCACGGCGTCGCCACGAGCCGCGTCTTCCTGACCAACGGATCGCTTCAGGGCTTCGTGTTCCTGGCCCAACGCCTCGCGCCGGGCAAGCGGGTGCTCGTCGAGCGGCCGACCTACGACCGGCCGCTCAAGATCCTGCGCGAGCTCGGGGCCGACGTCGTCGGGCTCTCGTGCGACGACGAAGGTCTCGATCCCGACGCGCTCGAGCAGGCGTTGCGCGAGGGCGAGCCGCCGGCGTTCCTGTACGTCATCCCGACCTTCCAGAACCCGAGCGGCCGCACGCTGAGCGTGGAGCGGCGCAGGCGGATCGTCGAGCTCGCGCGCGAGCACGAGCTGCTCGTGCTCGAGGATGACCCGTACGGACTCGTGCGCTTCGAGGGCGAGGCGCTGCCGTCGCTCTTTGAGCTCTCCGGCGGAGAGATCACGTACAGCTCGTCGTTCTCCAAGACGATCGCCCCCGGCCTGCGGGTCGGCTGGTTCGTCTTCCCCGAGGCGCTGGCGCGCCAGATCGAGGCGGCCGCGACGTCGACGTACATCACTCCGGTGCTGCTCGGCCAGGCGACCGTGCACGAGTTCGTCAGCCGCGGGAACTTCGAGCCGAACCTGGAACGCATCAAAGGCTTGCTCGGCGCACGGCGCGACGCGATGCTCACGGCGCTCGGCCGCGACCTGCCCGGTGTGCGCGCGACGCGTCCCGACGGCGGCTACTTCCTCTGGCTCGAGCTCGGCGGGATCGACGCGGCGAGCCTGCTCGCGCGGGCCGAAGACGCGGGCGTCACGTTCGTGAAGGGAACCGACTTCGACGGCGCGCCCGACACGGCGCGCCTTGCCTACAGCTTCGCCTCGGTCGACGAGATCGCCGACGGCGTCGCCCGCCTCGCGGCGGCCCTGCCAGGCTAGGCCACGTCTAGGCCACAGCCGCCGCAGCGGCGGCCGCGAGCGGCACGAGACGCGGCTGGCGCGGCGGCTGAAGTGTGCGCGTCGCCGCGCGAAATGTCGGACAGGGACGCTCCGGGGCCATGGCGCAGAGGGCGTGACGGCGGAAGTAGCAGTCGTCGCAGGTCGGAGCGTTCTGTCGCGTCATAGGGATCCCTTCGGAGTCTCGAGCGGAGCGTCGAGCACGGTCGTGCGGAGGCCATGCTACGACCAGGCTGAAGTCCCGAAAAGGGCTTGTCTAAAAGGAAAACGTGCACTTTCCGGCAACTTCACGGAGGCCCAAAACGGCTGTTGTCCGGTGCGCTAACGAAGTGTCGCCAGGGCGCGCAACGCCTGTGGAAAGCTCTCCACAGGGATGATGCGGAGCCCGCCTGCGTTCTTGCGCGCTTCCTGGGCGTTCTCCCCAGCCGGCACGAGGAAGGCGTCCACACCCGCCTCGCGCGCTCCGATCGTCTTCTGTTTGATGCCGCCGATCGGGCCGACGGAGCCGTCGGGGAAGATCTCGCCGGTCGCCGCGATCTTGTGCCCGTGCAACACGTTGCTCTTGAGTTCTGCGAGCACCTGGATCGCAAAAGCGAGCCCGGCCGATGGGCCGCCGACGTTGCCCGCGTCGATCGAGACCTTGATCGGGAGGTGAATGTCGAGCGCCGTCTCCAGGAGGATCCCGACGACGGCTTTGTGAGGGGCCTGGCCGGAGCGGATCGTGCGGACTCGTTCCACGAGCGTCTGCGTGCCGCGTCGCAGAGTGAAGGAGATGAGCTCGCCGACCTTGTGCCCTGCCATCGCGAGGGCGACGGCTTGCGTGTCCTTCACCCGCTGGCCGTCGACGGCAACGATCACGTCGTCGGGCTCGATCTTCCCGACCGCGGGCATACCGGGCTCGATCGCGTCGACGAGGGCGCCGATCGGACGCATCACGACGTCCTTGCCGGCGGCGCGCAGCGCCACCGCCGCCGCGACCTGTTGCGAGTGCTGCATGTCCTGCAGGTCGATGCGGCGTCGTTGCTGGTCACCGACGCCAGGGGGGTTCACCGCGCTCGCCGGGTAGAGGTCGGCTCCCTGGTGCAGGCCGCCGAAGAGCTGCTCGAGGATCGTTGCCTTGCGTACGACGACGTCCACGAAGTAGACGCTGCCGCGCGCCGGGTCGTGACCTCCCGCCACCGTCACGAGTGGGGCGACTGGGTGCGCCGGATCGGGAAGGAAGATGTACTCGTTCGAGGGTGCGACGTAGAGGACGACCACGACCGCAAACAGGATGGCCCCGAGCACGAGGAGCCGGCCGGCGGAGAAGAGCCTCATACGATTCCGCGCGAACTGCCGCCGTCGACGAGGACCGTCGTGCCGCTGACGTACGCGGCGCGGTTCGAGGCGAGGAAGCAGACGACGTCGCCGAACTCGCGCGGCGTGCCGATGCGACCGAGCGGGATTTGCGCGAGCTCCTCCGCCGGCGGACCGGCGGGGCCGTACAGCTCGAGCATCCGTGGAGTGTCGATGCGTCCCGGCGCGACGCAGTTGACCGTGATCCCGTCGGGCCCGAGCTCGCGCGCGAGGGTCTTGGCCCAGCCGGTGAGCCCCGGCCGGAGGGCATTCGAGAGCGCAAGGTGCGGCGTCGGTTCCTTCACCGTGAGCGACGTGATCAGCAGCAGGCGGCCCGCGTCGCTTGCACGCAGGTGCGGCAAGACGAGGCGCACGAGCCGCACGGCGGGCTGGAGCAAGAGCTCGAAGGCGGACTCGAGGTCGAGGTCGGTGATCTCGGATGCCTTCCCAGCGGGCGGCCCACCCGAGTTCCATACGAGGATGTCGATGCCGCCGAAGGCCTGCAGCGTCCGCTCGACGAGCCGGTCGAGGTCGGCGGCGTTCGTCACGTCACCGCGCACGGCGAGCGCGCCGATGCGCTCGGCCGCGCGCTCGAGCTCGTCGCGACGCCGCGCGAACATCGCCACGTTGGCACCTTCCTGGGCGAGCGCCTCCGCGGACGCCAGTCCGAGACCGGACGAGGCTCCGCAGACGATCGCCGTTCTGCCGCGCAGACCGAGCTCCATGAATCGCGGACGGTAGCGCGTTGGGAAGCTCGTCAGGCTGTGAGAACCGAGACGACGTCGCGGACGGCCTCGGCGCTCGCGCCGAGGGCTGCCCGTTCGCCGTCGTCGAGATCGACTTCGAGGATCTGCTCGATCCCCGCCGCGCCGAGCTTGACCGGCACGCCCATGTAGAGCCCGTCGATCCCGTACTCGCCCTCGAGGTACGCGGTGCACGGGAGCACACGCTTCTCGTCGAGCATGATCGAGTCGACCATCTGCGCGGCCGCGGCGCCCGGTGCGTACCAGGCCGAGGTGCCGAGCAGCTGCACGACTTCTCCGCCGCCCTTCGCGGTGCGTGCGACCATCGCGGCGATCTTGTCCTCGGGCACGAGCTTGCGGATGGGGACGCCCCCGACGGTCGTGGCGGAGATCACCGAGACCATCTGGTCGCCGTGCCCGCCCAGCACGACGGCGCTCACGTCTTTCACCGAGGAGCCGGTCTCCCACGCGATGAAGGTCTGCAGGCGGGCGGTGTCGAGGATGCCGGCCTGGCCGAACACGCGCTCCTTCGGGAAGCCGGAGACGCTCTTCGCGACGTGGCACATCGCATCGAGCGGGTTCGAGACGACGATCAGAATCGCCCCGGGGCTTTGCGCGACCACCTTCTCGGTCACGTCCTTGACGATCTTCTCGTTGGTCTGCACGAGATCGTCACGGCTCATCCCGGGCGAGCGGGGGAGCCCGGCCGTGATCACGACGACGTCGGAGCCCGCAGTGGGCGCGTAGTCGTTGGAGCCGGTGACGTTCGGCTCGTAGCCCAGCACCGCGCCCATCTGGTTGATGTCGAGTGCTTTGCCCTGGGGCAGGCCCTCCTTGATGTCTACGAGGACGATGTCCGCGTAGTCGCGCTGCGCCAGCACCTGCGCGCAGGTCGCGCCCACGTTCCCCGCGCCGACGACGGTGACCTTCCGTCTCTCACTCATGTTTCTACGCCTCCGTTTGTGAAGTCTCCGGCGAGAGCGGGTGTGCCCGTCTGCTGCGCCACCCGGCGGTCGTTTCCCGCCGGTTTGAGTGCCTGTCCGCCGTCCGGAATACGGGTGACGCGGTAGGCCATTGCGCGGGCCAGCGTACACCGCGCGAGGATTCCACCTACCCCGGAACGTGGATCCCGCACGCCGGGCCCGGGTTATCGACGGACCGGGCGCGGGCGTCTTGGATGAATGCATGGACGGCGCCGCGACACTCCAGGTTCTTCCTCCGGTCACGCCCCATCCGGCGGAGCTTGCTCGGACCGGTGTCGCTGAGACCGCGGCTGCGCTCGCCTTTGCGGAACGGCTCGTCGGGGAGCAGCTCTACGCCGAGGCGCTCGTCGCGCTCGGCGAGGTTCACGTGCCGGTGGTCTCGGCGCCGGAAACCGCGTTGCGCGTCCTGCTGTGTGAGGCCTGGGCGAGGATGTACCTCGGCCAGCTCGACGCCGCGGTCTCCACGCTCGAGCGGGCCCGTGCGCTCGCCGAGGGGGCGGCCTTCACCGATCTCGATCGGGCCGAAACGCTCTTTCGGCTCGGTGCGTGTCGCTTCCAGCTCTCCAGGATTCCGAATGCGGTGTCGTTGTTTGCAGCTGCGCTCGCGCTCGTTCCCGAGGGCTCGGTCACTGGCGACCGGTTGCGTGCCCGGATCTTCGACTGGCGCTCCCGCTGCTACCAGCTCCAACGCGAATGGGAGGCGGCGCAAGTCGACGCCGAGCGTTCGCTCGAGCTCGCGAAGTCCGTGAACGACGAGCGTCTCATCGTGCTCGGGGAGATGCAGTGCTCGATCGTTGCCGAACGTCGCGGCGACTGGCTCCTCGCGCGTTTCTACGGTGAGCGCGCGAGCACGCTCGCGGAGGAGATCGGCGACCGGCAGGCCCATGCGCGCATGCTGAACAACCTCGGCGGCCTCAGCTTCCTGCTCGGTGATTCGGCCAAGGCGGTCGCGTATCTCAAGGACTCCTTCGCCCTGTCGCTCGAGATCGGCAACGACGCCGACGCCGCGCAGGCGGTCTCGTCGCTCGCGCAGGTGCACCTTCGCTCCGGCGCGCCGCAGCTGGCCGAGGAGCAATCGCGCCACGCGCTGTCGATTCTCGACTCGCGCGAGGACTTCCGCGACGAGCGCGGCAACGCCCACCTCGTGCTCGGCCGGGCACTCCTCGCGCAGTCCCGGGTGGACGAGGCGATGACGGAGTTCTCGGCGGCCGAGTGGCTGTATCAGGCGATGGGCTCGGCCAGTCACCTCGCCGCCGCGTGGATCGCGCAGGGCGACGGGTACCGGAGCGGTGGAGATCTCGAGGCGGCTTCGACTCTCTACCGCCGTGCTGCCGAGTCGCTCCAGGACTTTCACTTCTAACCGATGACGCGAGGGGAGGTTTTCCTGATGAAGAAGCACATCAATCCGGTAGGGGTCGCGCTGTTCGCACTGTGGTTGGCGTCGTTCGCGGCAGCCGCCAAGTTCGGGCACGGTCCTTCGACGTTCGGATTCTTCAGCGGCGGCTGAGAGTTGCCGCGGTGCGAGCGCGTCTCTTACACGTTGTCTCGCTCAACCGGCCGGACGGCCACGAACTGCTTTTTGTGTACCGTCCTCGACGATGAGCGCGGCAAGCGACTTTCGTCCCGGCCTCGAAGGCGTGATCGCCTTCGAGACCGAGATCGCAGAGCCCGACAGAGACGGCGGCGCCCTCCGGTATCGCGGCATCGACATCGAAGAGCTCGTCGGCGCGTATCCGTTCGAGAACGTCTGGGGGCTCCTGGTCGACGAGGACATCAAGTCGTCGCTCCCGCCCACGGAGGCGATCCACCTCCAGGACCCGAGCGGCTCGGTCCCGGCCGACCTCCAGGCCGCTCTCGCAACGCTCGGGCCGAAGTGGGGAATGCAGAAGCTCGTCGACATCGACGACAAGCAGGCGCGCGACGATCTCGCGCGGCTCTCGTCGGCCACGCTGACCGTCGTCGCTCAGGCGGCGCGTGGCAAGCAGCCGCCGGTTCCCGAGTCAGAGATCGACCAGGGCGCCAACGCCGCGGCGAAGTTCCTCATCCGCTGGCGCGGCGAGGCCGATCCGCGCGCGGTCAGGGCGCTCGACACCTACTGGATCTCCGCTGCGGAGCACGGGCTGAACGCCTCGACCTTCACGGCGCGCATCGCCGCCTCCACCGGCGCCGACTGCGCCGCCGCCCTGTCGTCCGCCGTCGGCACGCTTTCGGGGCCGCTGCACGGCGGTGCTCCGGCGCGGGTGTTGCCGATGATCGACGGTGCAGCGCAGGCCGGCGACCCCGAGGCCTATGTGCGCGGCATGCTCGACCGGGGCGAGCGGATCATGGGGTTCGGTCATCGGGTCTACCGCGCCTACGATCCGCGCGCGACCGTGCTCAGGCGTACGGCGTTCGAGCTCGGCTCCCCGCGCGTCGAGGCGGCCGCTGCGCTCGAGGAGGCAGCGCTCAAGGTGCTGCGCGAGCGCTCTCCCGACCGCCAGCTCGAGACGAACGTGGAGTACTGGGCGGCCGTCGTGCTGGACATCGCCGAGATCCCGGCCGACCTGACCCCGGCCATGTTCGGTTGTGCGCGGGTTGCCGGCTGGTCGGCGCACGTTCTCGAGCAGAAGCGCACCGGGCGGCTGATTCGTCCCAGCGCCCGCTACATCGGGCCCGGCGCCCGCACCATCGCTGATCTATGAGCGCGCTCGCGGACGCGGCGGCCCAGGCCGAGGCGCTCGCGGAGGAAGGCGACGAGCGGGCCCTCTCGCAGCTGCGCGCCCAGTGGGACGACGAGCTCGAGGCGGCCGCCCGTACGGCGGACTTCCGCGAGCGTGCCGTGGCCTATCGCGCCGTCGGCCAGTTCCGCTTCCGCACGAAGAAGGAGTTGCTGCGTCGCGGTCTGGAAGACACGAGCCCGGCCGTGCGCGGCTCGGCGCTGCTCTCGCTCGAGAAGCTGTCGCGCGATCATCCCGGTGATGTGAACGACGTCCGTCCGTTGCTGCACGAGCTCGTCACGCACGACGACAACGAGGCTGTGCGGAGACTCGCGGTGGTGGCGCTGAAGAACGGGTCGCCCCGGCCCGACACGATCCAGATCCTCTCGTCGCTCGGCGCCGACGACGAACAGTCGCGCGAGCTGCGCGAGTCGGCGGCGAAGGTGGCTCAGCTGCTCCGGCGCAAGGGCACGAAGTAGCGGCCGCGGCCTGGATCAGGTGGTCGATCTCGTGCGGGCGTGCGGGTGGGCCTGGTAATAGAGCTCCCGGCGCCGCCGGTCGGTGACGTGGGTGTACAGCTCGGTTGTCGAAAGATCGGCATGGCCCAGCATCTCCTGGACGGATCTCAGATCCGCGCCTCCTTCGAGCAGGTGGGTGGCGAACGAATGGCGTAGGAGGTGGGGGTGGACGCGCTGCGGCTCGAGGCCGGCCTTCGCCGCCAGCTTGCGCAGGATCAGGAACGCGCCGGCCCGGGTCAGCGGGCCGCCACGAGCGTTCAGGAAGAGCTCCGGACGGTGCCGGGCATCGAGGTAGGGGCGTCCCCGGGAGAGGTACCGGTGAAGCGCCCCGGCCGCCGGGCGGCCGATCGGAACGGCGCGCTCCTTCCCGCCCTTGCCCAGCACGCGCACGAGCCGGTCGTCGAGGTCGACGCCGGCCTTGTCGAGGCCGACCGCCTCCGACACGCGTAGGCCGGCGCCGTAGAGGAGCTCGACGAGCGCCTGGTCGCGGAGGGCCCGCGGCTGCGTGCCGGCCGCCGCCTCGATCAGCCGCTCGGCCTCGCCGGGAGAGAGCGTCTTCGGCAGCGGCTTCGCGCGGCGCGGCAGCGCGACCGCGGCGGCCGGGTTGTCGCGCCGCGTGCCGAGGAGTTGCTGGTGGCGGAAGAAGCTCCGCGCCGCCGCGGTACGGCGTGCGATCGTCGAGGCGGCGAGGCCGTCCGCGCGCAGCTGGGCGGTGTAGCGTTCGAGCTCCTCGACTGTTGCGCCCGTGACCGGCTTGTCGAGGTACGTGGCGAGCGCACGCAGGTCGCGGCGGTAGGCGTCGACCGTTCGCGGCGAGCGCTGTACGGCCAGCAGCGCCAGGAAGCCCTCGAGCTCGGGATCGCGATCCATGCGGGCCGGTTTCGCCAGCGCCGCCACGACCCCTGTCGCGCGTCACCGTTGTTCGCACTCCGCCGCGCTTCAACCGGGGTCAGACCCCGGGCGTGGCCGGGCGGGACGCGTGTGCCTGGATGGTTGAGCGGAATCTGTGGGCGGCAGCGGTCGACTCGGCTGGAGCGGGCTCTCAGCAATGTCTCCTCGGGGCAGGTCCGGGGTCAGGCGCCGGCATGGCTCGCGGCGGCTTGTCGGCAAAGGCTAGGAGCGGGGGTGGGAGTGGTCGTAGACCTTCCGCAGGCGTTTTGCGTCGACATGGCTGTACATCTGGGTCGTCGAGAGGGAGGCGTGGCCGAGGAGCTCCTGGATCGTTCGCAGGTCGGCGCCGCCCTCGAGCAGGTGCGTCGCGAACGCGTGACGCAGCCGGTGCGGGTGCGGCACGAGGCGGCGCAGCGTCGAGGTGTCCAGCCGGCGCCCGCGGTTCGACAGGAAGAGCGCGCTGTCGGCTCCGCGTGCGAGCTGGGGCCGCGCCTCGTGCAGGTACCGCGCCACGAGCAGCGCGGCCTCCTCGCCGAGCGGCACGATCCGGTCCTTGCCGCCTTTGCCGCGGCGCACGTGCACGAGCTCCTGCTCGAAGTCGACGTCGCCCAGATCGAGGCCGACCGCCTCGGCGCTGCGCATGCCCGCCGAGTAGACGAGCTCGACCAGTGCCCGGTTGCGCAGCGGTAGCGGCCCGTCGCCGTCGAGCGCGTCGACAAGGTCTTCGATCTCGCGCTGCTTGGGCGCATCCGGCAGACGGCGCGGGCGCCGAGGCGCGAGCTGCGCGTCCGGCACCCCCTCCGGGCCGAGCGCATGGCGGAGGAGCGCACGAACTGCCGTGAGCTTGCGCGAGATCGTGGCGGGAGCCAGCCGGCCCCCGGGCCGCGCGCGGCCGAGGTCCGTCACCCAGTCGGCGAGCACGCGCACATCCACGTCCTCGACCGGGCTGTCAGGGCCGAACCAGCGCGCAAACTCGCGCAGATCGGCGGCGTACACGCGGCGCGTGCCCTCGCTGATCCCGGCGGCGGCAAGGAACCGCTCGGCTGCGGCCTCGAAGGTCATCCACAGCGCAGTTCGGCGCGAGGGATAGGATCGCCTGCCTGATGGACAGTGACCGCTGGAAACGACTCGCAGAGCTCGCCGTTCACGGCGCGAACATCCAGATGGGCCAGGTCGTGATCGTGACCGCCGAGCTCGGGCAGGAGGAGCTCGCGCGGGCCGTCGCTGCTGCCGCCTACGACCGGGGGGCGAAGTTCGTCGACGTCGACTACTTCGACCCGTGGGTCAAGCGGGTGCGCATCGAGCACGCCGACCCTGAAACGATCGCGTTCGTGCCCGACTGGTTCGGCCGGCGGATGGTCGCCCATGCCGAGGAGCACGGTGGCCGCGTGACGCTCGCCGGCGTGACGTCGCCGGACGCGCTTGCGGGCCTCGACATGAGCCTCGTAGGCAAGGACATGCTGCCGCGCGTGAAGGAGCTCGGCCGGATCGTCGGGGAGCGCTCGACGAACTGGTGCATCGTGCCGTGTCCGCATCCCGAGTGGGCGAAGCTCGTGTACCCCGGCCTGGCCGAGGGTGGGGCCTACGAACGGTTGTGGCGGGAGCTCGAGCATGTGCTGCGGCTCGACGAGCCCGACCCGGGCGAGGCCTGGGAGGCGCGCATGGACGTCCTGAACGGCGCGGCGAAGCGCGTCGCCGAGTGCCACTTCGACTCGGTCGAGCTGCGGGGGCCCGGCACCGAGCTCTCGGTCGGGATGCTGCCGACGCACACCTGGTGGGCTGCGGACTTCTCGACGGCCGGCGGTCTGCGGCACTTTCCGAACCTGCCGACCGAAGAGGTGTTCACGACGCCCGATCCTACGAGGACGGAAGGGCATGTCACCTCGACGAAGCCGCTTGTCTTGCGCGACGGCACGATCATCCGCGGTCTGAAGGTGCGCTTCGAGGCCGGGATCGCCGTGCAGGTCGATGCGGACGAGAATGTCGAGGCCCTCCGCTCGCAGCTCGCGATCGACGACGCTGCGCTCCGCCTCGGGGAACTGGCGCTCGTCGACCGCCAAGGGCGGATCGGTCCGCTCGGGACCGTCTTCTTCAACACGCTGCTCGACGAGAACGCTGCCAGCCACATCGCCTTCGGCTCCGGATTCCCGTTTCTCGTCGACGAGGCCGACGCCGGGCGCGTCAACGAGAGCGGCACCCACGTGGACTTCATGATCGGCTCGCCGGAGCTCGAGGTCGACGGCGTCGGCGCGGACGGCGTGCGCGTGCCCGTGCTCCGCGACGGCGACTGGCAGATCTAGCCACCTCGGTAGTTTGTGCGGTATGGGAATCGGCGCGCGCGCTGATGATCCGAGCAGAGCAAGGCGCGAATCTGGGTCAAAACCGAACAAGGAGGCGCGGGCAATGCCCGACATTCTCACGTTCACCGACGGCCGCAGCGGGGAGAGCTTCGAAGCCCCGATCGAGGAGCACTCGATTCGCGCGACGGCGCTGAAGCAGGCGGGCCTCGCCAGTTTCGATCCGGCCTTCCTCAACACCGCCTCCGTCAGAAGCGCGATCACCTACATCGACGGCGACGCGGGCATCCTTCGCTACCGCGGCTACCCGATCGAGCAGCTCGCAGAGAGCGCGACGTACCTCGAGGTCGCCTACCTCCTGATCCACGGGGAGCTGCCGACGCAGGAGGAGCTCGCGCACTGGGCGCACGACATCACGATGCACACGTTCTTGCACGAGAACGTGAAGCGTGTGATGGAGGGCTTCCGCTACGACGCGCATCCGATGGGGATGCTCATCAGCGTGGTCGCCGCGCTCTCGACCTTCTATCCCGAGGCGCAGGATGTGGACGACGACGCCGTCCGCATGCAGCAGGTCGTCCGGCTGATCGCAAAGGTACCGACCGTGGCTGCCTGGTCGTATCGGCACTCGAGGGGCTTGCCCTACGTGTACCCCGACAACGACCTCGGCTTCAGCGCCAACTTCCTCTCCATGATGTTCCGCATGGCCGAACCTCGCTTTCACGCCGAGCCGGCGCTCGAGCGGGCGCTCGAGGTGCTGTTCATCCTCCACGCCGACCACGAGCAGAACTGCAGCGCCAATGTGATGCGGTCGATCGCCTCGTCGAAGGCCGACCCGTACGTCTCGCTCGCCGGTGCCGCGGCGGCGCTCTACGGCCCGCTGCACGGCGGCGCGAACGAGGCGGTGCTCCGGATGCTGAACGAGATCGGCAGCGTCAAGCACGTCCCCGGGTTCATCGCCCGCGTCAAGGCAGGCGAGGGCCGGCTGATGGGCTTCGGACACAGGGTCTACAAGAACTACGACCCGCGAGCTCGGATCATCAAGCAGACCGCCGACGAGGTGTTCGAGGTGACGGGACGCAACCCGCTGCTCGACATCGCGCTCGAGCTCGAGAAGATCGCGCTCGAGGACGACTACTTCGTCTCCCGCAAGCTCTACCCAAACGTCGACTTCTACTCCGGTCTGATCTACCAGGCGCTCGGCCTGCCGACGGCGCTGTTCCCGGTGATGTTCGCGATTCCGCGGACGTCGGGATGGCTCGCCCAGTGGCTCGAGGGTGTCCAGGACCCCGAGCAGAAGATCGCCCGTCCGCGCCAGCTCTACGTAGGCCCGGCCGAGCGGCAGTTCGTCCCGATCGAGAGCCGCCGCGCGCTGCCGGTTTCGACCCACTGAGCCACGGGATAGTTCCACAGGCCGCCGAACTGCTGCAAGGCGTACCATGCAGCAGTTCGGCGGCCCCTTGCGCGCGCCGACCAGCTTGTATGACGGATCTGGCCGACACGTTCAAGGAGAGGCTGCTTCATGACCATGACTGAGCTGCCGGGCCGCGTAGATCTCTCCGTCCACGGGATCGAGGCGTCGGGCACCGTCTACCGGAACCCGACGACGTCGCTTCTCTACACGCATGCGCTCGCGCGCGGCGAAGGGAAGCTGGCCGAAGGCGGACCTCTCGTCGTGGACACCGGTGTGTTCACCGGCCGTTCACCCAAGGACAAGTTCGTCGTCGACGAGCCGTCGTCGACCGATCGCGTCTGGTGGGGTGAGGTCAACCAGAAGCTGGCCGAGGATCGCTACGAGAGGCTGCGCGACAAGGTGACGGCGCGTCTCGCGTCCTCCGGCGTGCTCTACGTCGTCGACTCGTGGGCCGGAGCCGACCCGGCGCACCGCATCGGCGTGCGCGTGATCACCGCCCACCCCTACCATGCGCTCTTCGCGCGGACGATGTTCATCGACCTCGCGCACGAAGAGGTTGACACGTTCTCGCCGCAGGCGGTGGTCTTGCACACGCCCGATGTCGAGGCGGATCCCGAGGAGGACGGCACCCGCTCGGGCACGTTCGTCGTTCTGCACCCAGGGCGCACCGAGTTGCTTGTCGGCGGCACCTTCTACGCGGGTGAGATCAAGAAGTCGATCTTCACCGTCATGAACGACCGGCTGCCCCTCGAGGGCGTCCTCCCGATGCACTGCTCCGCGAACGTCGGCGACGACGGCCACGTCGCCGTGTTCTTCGGGCTCTCGGGCACGGGTAAGACGACCCTCTCCGCCGATCCGGAGCGCTCGCTGATCGGCGACGACGAGCACGGCTGGGGCGACAGCGGCGTCTTCAACATCGAAGGCGGCTGCTACGCCAAGGTCATCAACCTCTCGTCGGTTGCCGAGCCTGAGATCTACCGTACGTCGCACACGTACGGGACGATCCTGGAAAACGTGGCGATGGACGAATCGGGTCACCTCGATCTCGACGATGCGTCGAAGACCGAGAACACACGGGCCGCGTACAAGCTCGAGCAGATCGGGAACGCCCTGCATGCGAAGCGGGCCGGGCACCCGAGCTCGGTCATCTTCCTCACCGCCGATGCGTTCGGGGTCTTGCCGCCGATCGCGAAGCTGACCCGTGCCCAGGCGCTCTACTATTTCCTCTCCGGCTTCACCTCGAAGCTCGCCGGCACCGAGATCGGCGTCACCGAGCCGCAGCCGACCTTCTCCACGTGCTTCGGCCAGCCGTTCCTGCCCCAGCCACCGGCGGTGTACGCCCGCATGCTCGGCGAGAAGCTCGACACGCATCGCGCCGAGGTGTGGCTCGTGAACACCGGCTGGACGGGCGGGCCGTTCGGCGAAGGCCAGCGCATGCCGATCCAGGCGACGCGCACGATGCTGCACGCCGCGCTCTCGGGCCTGCTCGATGCTGCCGAGCTGCGCACCGACGAGGTGTTCGGGTTCCAGGTACCGGTGCGGGTGCCGGGCATCGACTCGAAGCTCCTGGTTCCGCGCTCGACCTGGCGCGACCCGGAGGTCTACGACCACAAGGCGCGCGAGCTGGCCGCGATGTTCACCGCCAACTTCGCGAAGCGGTTCCCCGACATCGACGATTGGATTCGCGCTGCGGGGCCGAGGGCCTGATGCCGCGACCGGTCATCTGGAAGCCGCGCTACGCAACCCGTCGCATGCGGGAGCGTGCCTGGGCGCAGGCTGACCTCGAACGCGAGCGGGCGGCGCGGGCGCGGCCGGCGGCTCCGTCGCTTCTCGCTCGGCTGCGCCGGATTCTTCGATAGCGTCCCTTCACGTGGAAGCAACCCACGACGTCCTGGTTGTCGGCGCAGGCTGTGCGGGCATGCGGGCAGCCATCGAGGCGTACGACGCCGGAGCCAGCGTCGGGGTGATCTCGAAGCTGCATCCGACGCGCAGTCATTCGGGCGCGGCGGAGGGCGGCATCAACGCTGCGCTCGGCAACGCGGCCGAGGACTCGCCGGAGATCCATGCGTTCGACACCGTGAAGGGGTCCGACTATCTGGGCGACCAGGACGCGATCGAGATCTTCACGCGCGAGGCGCCCGGCGACATCTACCAGCTCGAGCACTGGGGGGCGTTCTTCTCGCGGCGCGAAGATGGAAAGCTGGCGCAGCGGCCGTTCGGCGCCGCAGGCTCGCCGCGCACCGTGTTCGCCGCCGACATCACCGGGCACGTGCTCATCCAGGTGCTCTACGAGCAGCTCGTGAAGCGGGATATCACGGTGTACGAGGAGTACTTCGCGTGGAAGCTCTTCGAGAACGACGGGCGCTGCCAGGGAGTCATCTGCTGGGATCTCCTGAACGGCGGGATCAAGTCCGTCGTGGGCAAGGCCGTGGTGCTGGCGACCGGCGGCCAGGGTCGGATCTACCGCACGACGACAAACGCCTACGCGTGCACCGGCGACGGCGCGGCGATGGCGCTCCGCCTCGGGCTGCCGCTGAAGGACATGGAGTTCATGCAGTTCCACCCGACGACGCTGTACCCGACCGGGATCCTGCTCACCGAAGGCTGCCGTGGCGAGGGCGCGTACCTGATCAACAGCGAGGGAGAGCGCTTCATGAAGCGCTACGCGCCGAACGCGATGGAGCTTGCCTCGCGCGACGTCGTGTCGCGTTCCGAGCAGACGGAGATCGACGCGGGACGGGGCATCAACGGCTCGGTGATGCTCGACATGCGCCATCTCGGCGCCGAGCGCATCATCGAGCGGCTGCCGGGATCGCGCGAGCTCTCGATGACGTTCGCGGGCGTCGATCCCATCTACGACCCGGTGCCCGTCCGGCCGGGCGCCCACTACCACATGGGTGGCGTCGAGACGGGCAACGACGGCGAGACCGAACTGGCCGGCCTGTACGCCGCGGGCGAGGTTGCCTGCGTGTCGGTGCACGGCGCGAACCGTCTCGGCGGCAACTCTCTGATGGAGACGATCACGTTCGGGCGGCGCTCCGGACGCGCGGCGGCCGAGTGGGCGCTCTCACAGAGCGCCGCCGACGTGCCGGGCAGCGTCAGCGAGGACGCCGAGCGCGAGCTCAAGGGGCTGCTCGACGTGTCCTCCGGCGAGCGCCCGTGGCAGATTCGCAACGACCTCGGCACGTCGATGCTCGAGAACTTCGGCGTCTTCCGTCGCGAGGAGCAGATGACACGTCAGGTCGAGATCATCTCGGAGCTGCGCGAACGCTATGAGCGTGGCGTGGTGGTCGAGGACAAGGGCGAAGTCTTCAACAGCGATCTCACGCAGGCGATCGAGCTTGGAAACATGCTCGACCTCGCAGCGTGCATGTTGCAGGCGGGGGTCGCGCGCAAGGAGAGTCGCGGCGCTCACGCGCGTCCCTACGACTACCCCGATCGCGACGACGAGAAGTTCATGCAGCACTCGATCTCGCGCTGGGTCGACGGCGGCCCGCAGCTGTCATGGAAGGACGTTCGCTACACGAAGTACGACCCCATGGAGCGCAAGTACTAGTGCGCTGCGTCCTTGCGCTCGGCCCGGTCGCGCTGCTCGCCGCAGGTTGCGGAGCCGAGGATCCGGTCGCGAAGACGCTCGCGCAGTCGAGCGAGCACGTCGAGCTCTCGGGAATCGTCACTGCGGGACGCAAGACGCAGCGGTTCCACGCGAGTGGCGATTTCCGCAACCACCCGGACGAGGGCTCGCTGAGGCTGCACGTCGGATCGTCGACCGTGCATGCGGTGATCACCGAGTCGCGTGTCTACCTCAGCTCGCCGTCGTTTCGGCTGCCGAAGGGCAAGCAGTGGCTCTCGGTCAGCGCAGCCAACGCGCCCGCCGGGACGCAGACGCCCGCTCGCGTGCTGCGCGCGATCGGCTCCGGAGCGCACTATCGCACGACGACGGCGAACGGTCTCGTCCGGCACATCGAAATCTCCGATCCGCAGGTCACGATGGCGATTGATTTCTCGCGCTTCGGCGAACCGATCCGAGTGCACATTCCCGCTTCGGCGATGACCGTTCGACAGGGAGGAAGCAAGTGATGCAAGTCGGGCTGAAGATCTGGCGGTTCAACTCGCGCACCGGCGAGCGGGAACTGCAGGAGTTCGAGATCTCGGCGCCCGAGGAGGCGACGCTCCTCGACTGCCTCGACATCGCCAAGGACCAGCACGACGGTACGCTCGCCTACCGCAAGAGCTGCCGGATGATGATCTGCGGCTCGTGCGGCATGCGCATGGACGGTGCGGCCGTGCTCGCCTGCAAGACGCGCATGTACGACGTCGCGCAGGCCGGACACGTGCCCGTCATCTCGGCGATGGGAAACCTGCCGATCGTCAAGGACCTCGTCGTCGACATGGACCCGTTCTGGGAGAAGTTCAACTCGGTGAACCCGTACCTGCAGCCGGGCTTCCAGGAGACGCCGGACGGCAAGGAGCACCTGATCCGCCAGGAGCGGATGAACGTGATCCACAAGGAGGCGCTCTGCATCAACTGTGGGTGCTGCGTCTCGGAGTGCAACGCGATGGAGTCCAACCCGCTCTTCACCGGCCCGCAGGCGCTCGCGAAGGCGATGCGGTTCGTCGGTGACCCGCGCGACGGCCAGAAGATCGCGCGTCTCGAGAAGCTGAACGGCGAGCACGGCATCTGGGAGTGCACGCGCTGCTACTTCTGCAACGAGCGCTGTCCGAAGGGTGTCGACCCGCGTGACGCCATCGCGAAGCTCGGGGCCGAGTCCATGAAGGAAGGCATCGATCGCGACATGGGCGCGAAGCACGCGAAGTGGTTCGTCACCTCCGCCAAGACCACCGGGTGGCTGCGCGAGACCGAGCTCGTGCCGAAGACGCAGGGCGTTGTCGCGGCAATCAAGCAGACGCGCTTCGCCCTCGACCTCGCGCTCAAGGGCAAGGTGCCGCCGCCGTTTCCCCCGCACGTGGCGAAGGACGTGAAGGAATCGCGCCGCCTTTACGACCTCGTGCAGGAGCAGGGCCGCAACGGGTTTGCGGGCATCGTGCAGGGCGAGCGCGCTCTCGGGCGCCTGGCCCACGGCCACGGCGTCGGCGACCAGACGCTCGAGGAGATCTACGACCGGCCCGGTGCCTACCACCGGCCGTTCATTGCAGATGAGGAAGGTGGCGCTCAGTCATGAAGAAGGTCGCGTACTACAAGGGGTGCCTCGCCTCTCTGTCGGCGAAGGAGCTCGATTCGGCGACGCAGGCGCTCGCGCCGAAGGTGGGACTCGAGCTCGTCGAGCTCGAGTCGGTCACGTGCTGCGGCGCCGGCGACATTCACGAGGCCGAACCCGACTACTACCTGCACCTGAACGCGCGCATCCTTTCGTACGCCGCCGCCGAGGGCGTCGACACGCTGCTCACCGTCTGCAACGTCTGCACGCTCAACCTGCGCCAGGCGAACTTCATGCTGCTCGGCGACTCCGAGCTGCGCGCGCGGGTGAATGAGAATCTCGTTGCCGTCGGCGTGCCTGCGTACGAGCGTGACGTGGACGTGCGCCACCTGCTCTGGGAGATCGCAGAGGGCGAGGGGTACGAGCTCTTGAAGGGCGCCGCGCACAAGGGGCTCAAGGGCCTGAAGATCGCGCCGTTCTACGGCTGCCAGATCTTGCGGCCCTCGAAGATCCAGGGCTTCGAGGACCCCGACCGCCCGTGGTCGCTCGAACGCATCATCGAGGCATGCGGCGGCGAGGCCATCGACTACCCGGCGAAGATCAAGTGCTGCGGCTTCCCGATCATCCAGGCACGTGAGGAGACGGCGCTCGGGGAAATGATCCAGCCGATCGAGCAGGCCTACGAGGCCGGCGCGGACGCGATCGTCACGCCGTGCCCGCTCTGCCATCTGTCGCTCGACGCCTGGCAGTCGAAGCTGAAGAAGACCACCGGGCGCGACTTCAAGATGCCGATCCTCCACCTCTCGCAGCTCGTCGGCGTCGCCGCCGGCCTCGAGGAGTCGGAGCTGAAGTTCAAGCGGCACGTCGTCTCGGTCAAGCCGGTCCTCGAGAAGCTCGAAGCCTGACGCTCGCCCTCTGGCTCGTTGTGGGGCTCGTCGCGCTCGCGGCGGCCGTCGCGTGCTACGCGTGGTTCGAGGCGGGGTGGGTGCGGCTGCGGGTGCGGGAGCTCGAGCTGCCCGGCCTGCCACCGGAGCTCGACGGCTTGCGCATCGCGCACCTTTCCGACTTTCATCTTGGCGTGCCGTCGCGCGGCGTAAGAGCCGTTGAGCGCGCGGTCGACTGGGTCGCGGCGCGCGGGCCGGATCTCGTCTGCATCACGGGTGACCTGCTCTCCCGGCCGCGCGGAGAGCGGCAACTCCGCGAGCTCCTCGGCCGCCTGCGCCACCCGTATGTCGTGCTCGGGAATCACGACTATGCGATCTCGCGGGATCCGTTCTCTCGCCGCGTCGAGATCGGGCCGCTCGAGAACGGGACGATCTTGTTCGACTCGTCGGTCGACGTCGAGGTCCGGGGGCGCCGAATCGAGCTCGCGGGTGTCGACCCTCGCACCTGGATCGAGAAGCGGAAGAGCGCGTTTCCCCCCTCTGACGCCGAACTGCGCATCCTCCTTTGCCACTTCCCGCGCGCACTCGACAGTGTCGCCGGTGGACGCTTCGACCTGATCCTCGCCGGCCACCTTCATGCGGGGCAGATCGTGCTGCCGTACGGGTTCGGGAAGCTGCTGCTCGCACACCCGGGGGCCCGCTACCCGGAAGGGGTCTTCGAGCGAAACGGCACAGTGATGCACGTTTCGCCCGGTCTGGGCACGACCTTCGTGCCCTTCCGGTTCTTTGCCCGCCCCGAGGCGACCGAGCTCGTTCTACGATCCAGGATGAGGCACTGATGGAAGGCCATAGCGTGATCTCCCCCGAGGTGCTCGCCCGGTATGCCGCGGACGCCGCCGCCGAGGTTCCCGGCGTGCACCCCAAGCAGCGCCGCGGTGCGCGCGTGAGCGGCACCGAGGTGGAGGTGCACGTCGTCATCGACTACGGCGCCAACATCCCGGAGGTCGCCGCGGAAGTGCAGCGGCGCGTGATCGAGTACCTCGGGCAGATGGCCGATGTCAGGCCGACGTCGGTCGACGTCGTCGTCGACGACGTCCAACGGTAGTTGTGCGCTGATGCCGCCGCGCATCGCCGGCCTGACGAAGCTGACCCTGGAGACGGCGCCGACTGTCTGCCACGACTGCATCTGGTGGCAGACGCGCGGCCGGCGGGTGACCGACAAGGACCGCTGGATGGAGAAGGTGGAGCTCGACTTTGGCGCGTGGGGGACCGTCTACTACGACTCGGACGGCCGCGTGCTCGGGTCGATGCAATACGGCCCCTCGCAGGCGTTCCCGCGCGCGTCCGAGTTGCCCGGCGGCCCGCCGTCGGAGGACGCGATGCTCGTCACGTGCGCGTACCTGGTCGACTCGTCGAACCCGTGGGTGTTGCAGTCGCTTTTTCTGGCCGCGATCGGCGAGGCTCGTGACCGTGGCGCTCGCTCCCTGGAGGCCTTCGCCTACCGCTATCCCGAGGGGGAGTCGGCGTACGAGCGCTTCCGGGTGCACAAGACGGTCTTCCCGCTGGACTTCCTCGCCGATTTTGGGTTCGTCGTCGTGCGCTCGGCGGGTCGCGTCGGGCTCGCGCGTCTCGACCTCGGCGGCCTGCAGCCTGTCGTCGAAGGGGCGCGCGAGAAGGTGCTGCGGGTCGTGAAGGAAGCCTTCGGCGTTCCGGAGCCGGTTCCGGCCCCGCGCCCCTAGCGGTCGACCAGTTCCTTGAAGCCGGGCTCGTCGCGGATCGGATCGAAGTCCGAATCGTCCTTTGCGTACGCGCGAAACTGCTCCGACATGGTGATCGCCTGCCGGAGGTGGTCGAGCGCGTCGGTCGTGCGGCCGGCGAGGCTCTCGCAGCAGGCGAGGTTGAAGAACAACTCGGCGTACTGCGGGTGAGCCTCGATCAGTAGGCGTCCGCGGTCAACCGTCTCGGCGTACTCGCCCGCCTCGTAGAGAGGGCGGAGCGGGGCCCAGAGCTCCCAGCCGGTGGGCTTGTACGCCCTTCCCGGGGTGCCGCCGAGCGCGATGATCGTCGTCTCGGGCTCCTCGGCGACCGCCGTTCGCTTCACGCCGGGGCGGGCGAAGACGAGGGTGCCGGCGGGCGCGACCACCTGGTCGCCGTCGAGTTCGAACACGGCGCGCCCCCGTAGCACAAGGTAAAGCTCCTCGTTCGCGTCCGGCTCCGACTCGTCGTGCTCGTTGATGATCCGGTCGCCCGCCTCACGGGCGGTCCAGGCGTTCACGCCGAAGGCCGTGATGCCGAAGTGGTGCCGGATCGCTCGCCATGGACAGCGCCCGTCGTCCTGCTCGTCGATGTCGTCGAGGTGAGCGACCGCGTAACCACTCATGAGGCCTCCTTCACGTCGTCGTCTCCCGCCGCGATCGCGGCGATCCTTGGTCGAGCCGTCTCGAGTGTTCCACAGAGAACGTGCCCGGACTAGGTGTCCGAAACTCGTGAGCCGTGGTTCGACTCCGCCGAATCACGGCTCAGTGGGGTGGGCGGGATCACCCCCGAGGGATGATCGATCCTGGTTGCCGGCGCAGCCGGAACCAGGATCGTGTCTGAAGCGCTTCGGCAAAGGTCGAAGACGTGAACCTGGTTTCGCCTGCGGCGAGAACCAGGTTCAGCAAGCGTCGCCTGCGCGACCGTCCATACGCCCGGTCCGCCCCGACGGGCAGTTCGGATCTCTAAGCGGCTGCGCGCTTGCGCTTGAGGACGAGCTCCGCGATCTGGATCGCGTTCAGCGCTGCGCCCTTTCGGAGGTTGTCGCTCGCGAGGAACAGGGCGAGGCCGTGCTCCACGGTCGGGTCGCGGCGGATCCGCCCGACGAGCACCTCGTCGAGGCCGGCTGCCTGGCCGGGCGACGGGAACTCCTCGACGCGCACCGACGGCGCCGCCGTGAGGAGCGCACGCGCCTGCTCGGGTGTCAGGTCGTCCTCGGTCTCGATCCAGATCGCTTCGGCGTGGCCCACCAGCACCGGCACACGCACGCAGGTCGCCTGAATCGGTAGGTCCGGGAGCTCCATGATCTTCTGCGTCTCGGCGCGCAGCTTCGACTCCTCGTCGAACTCCTCGCCGTCGAACTCCCAGTCCATCCGCAGGTCGTGCTCCGCCGGGGGCTCCGCGCGGAGGCGCTCCATCGCCTGGGCGCCCGCGCCCGAGACCGACTGGTAGGTCGCGACGCGCACGCGCGTGAGACCGGCGGCGTCGTGCAGCGGCTTCAGCGCGCACGTGAGCGGGATCGTGCAGCAGTTGGGATTCGCCAGGATGCCTTCGTGGTCGAGCGCGCGGGCGCCGTTCACCTCCGGGACGACGAGTGGGATGTCCGGCTCGAGCCGGTAGGCGGACGACTTGTCGATCGCAACCGCGCCGCCGCGAACGGCGTGCGGAACGAGCTCGCGCGAAGCGCTCGTGCCGACGGAAAAGAGGAACACGTCGATGTCGCCGCGCGCGAGCGCCTCGGGGGTCGCCTCTTCGACCGTCCGCGCCCCGAGCGTGGTGCCTGCCGAGCGGGCCGAGGCGAAGACGCGAACGTTCTCGTAACCGCGGTCGCGCAGAATCCCAAGCGTCACCGTGCCGACGGCGCCGGTTGCGCCGACGACGCCGATCCGGGGGCTCTCAGGCATTGACCCGTTCTTGCGCGAAGGCCTGGAAGCGGTCGTGCACGACCTGCACCGCGCGTTCGACATGCTCGGCCCGGATCACGCATGACACGCGGATCGACGACGTCGAGATGATCTCGATGTTGATGCCGGCCTCGGCGAGCGCGTCGAACATGTCGGCCGCCACGCCGGGGTGGCTCTTCATGCCCGCGCCGATCAGTGAGATCTTGGCGATGTCGGGGTCGCGCTCGACGCGGCTCGCCCCGATCTCCTTCGCGGTCGCGTCCAGGATCGGCTCGGCGATCGGCAGGTCGGTCTTCGGCAACGTGAACGAGATCGTCGCGGCGCCGTCCTGCGAGACGTTCTGGACGATCATGTCGATGTTGACGCCTGCCCGGGCCAGGTCGCGGAACACCCTGGCGGCGATGCCCGGCCGGTCGGGAACGCCGATGATCGACACCTTCGCCTCCGACGTGTCATGGGTTACCGCTGAGATGATCGCCTTCTCGAGCATCACGTCGTCCTCCTCGCCGATCCAGGTTCCTTCGCCGCCCTCGAACGTCGAGCGCACACGGAGCTTCACACCGTAGCTACGGGCGATCTCGATCGAACGCGCCATCATCACCTTCGCTCCCGATGCGGACATCTCGAGCATCTCTTCGTAAGTGACCCGGTCGAGCTTCAGCGCGCCCGGAACGATCCGTGGATCGGCGGTGAAGATGCCGGGCACGTCGGTGAAGATCTCGCAGGCGTCGGCGCCAAGCGCGGCCGCGAGCGCCACGGCGGTCGTATCCGAGCCGCCCCGCCCCAGCGTGGTGACGTCGTGTGTCGATGTCGAGACTCCCTGGAAGCCTGCGACGAGGACGATCTTGTCCTCCTCGAGCGCCTCGTAGATACGCTGCGCGCGCACTTCCACGATCTTGGCCTTCGTGTGGCTGCCGTCGGTGACGATGCCGGCCTGCGACCCGGTCAGCGACACCGCCTCGTGGCCGAGGTCGTGAATCGCCATCGCGCAGAGTGCGTTCGAGATGCGCTCGCCGGTCGAGACCAGCATGTCGTACTCGCGCGGATGCGGCTGCGCTGAGACCTCGTGGGCGAGGCGGATCAGTTCGTCTGTCGTCTTGCCCATCGCAGAGAGCACCGCGACGACCTTCGCGCCGCCCTCGCGGGCAGCCACGAGTCGTTCCGCGACGCGCTTCAGCTTGTCGGTGTCGCCGACCGAGCTGCCGCCGAACTTCATGATGACGAGCCCCGGCGTGCGCCGGCGCGCTTCGACTTCCGGCACCGCTTCGAAGTGGAGCGTCGTCATCTGAGACAGTGTAGGCAGGCCATGAGGTTCCCCCCGTCGACACTCCGCGAATGGGTCGTGCTCGCCTTCGGCGCGATCGGAGTGGGCCTGCTGCCCTGGGCGATCTGGCTGTCCGCCTCCCTGAAGCCGCATCATGTGACCGAGCGCTGGGATCTCGCCTGGTCGGGGTTCGACACGGGCCTCGCGGTGCTCTTCCTGGCCACTGCGATCGCCGCCTACCGCCGCTCGCCGTGGGTGGGCGCCTTCGCGGCCACGACCGGCACGCTCCTGATCACGGACGCCTGGTTCGACATCGTGCTCGAGAGCCACGCGGAGGCACTCCGCACCTCGATCATGCTCGCAGTCTTGGCTGAGCTGCCGCTCGCGGTGCTCTGTTACTGGATCGCCTACCGGGCCGAGCGCTTTCTGGCGCAGGTCGTCGGCCAGGCGCTACATCTCTCGCCGGCCGGACAGAGCCCGGCCGAGAGTGACCTCGTCGGCGTACTCCAGATCGCCACCGACGGGCAGCCCGCTCGCAAGCCGGGTGACCCGGACCCGGCCGCGTAGACGGTCGGCGAGGAACGCGGCGGTCGCCTCGCCGGTCATGTTGGGGTTCGTGGCGAGGACGACTTCCTGCACGCCGTTCGCGTCGACGCGCCGGAACAATTCGTCGATGCGCAGATCGCCCGGCTCGACGCCGTCCAGGGGCGAGAGCGCGCCGCCGAGCACGTGGTAGAGCCCGCGGAACTCCGCCGTCCGCTCGATCGAGACGACGTCGACCGGCTGCTCGACCACGCAGACGAGCGTGCGGTCGCGGCGGGCATCGGTGCAGATGCCGCAGAGCTCCTTCTCGGTGAGGTTGCCGCAGTCGCGGCAGAAGCGGACGCGCTCCTTCACCTCCTGGAGGGCCGCGGCGAGCGCCTCCGCCTCGTCCTTCGGCCGCTGGAGGATGTGGAACGCAAGCCGTTGCGCCGTGCGCGAGCCGATTCCGGGCAGCCGGGTCAGCTGCGCGACGAGGTTCTCGACCGACGGGCTGAACACGGCGCCATTGTGCCCGTCCCCTGCGGACGGGCACGCCGAGACGCGTCCGGTGTCCGCGTCCGGTGTCAGACACCGTCACAGAAGTGTGACGACCGCCTCGGTGGCCGGCCCCTCGCCGGGAACCACTCGGTGTCAGACACCGCCAACGGACTGTCACGGGCCGTCTGTGGCGGCCGGCCCGGGTGACGGCTAGCCCGTCTGGGCGGCTGCCCAGGCGGCGCGGTCGACGGCGACGAGGCGCACGTCGGACCTAGCGATCACGCGCACCTCGTCGCTGCCGTCGAGCCGCTCCCACTGCCCGACCACGTTTCCGGGGCCGCGCTCGTCCTCTCCCGCGGGCGAGGAGACCGTGAGCACGCCCTGCAGCACGAGCAGCAGGCCGTCCATCGGATTGTCCGGGTCGACCACGACGTATCCCGCTGGGAAGGACAGCTCCGCTCCGATGTCGAGCAGCTTCGCGACGAAGTTCTCGTCGATCTCTAGAGCCCGGGCAAGAGGCCGCCGAGGTCCGGCGGCAGCATGGTCTTCATCTTCGCCTCGACCTTGGCCTGCGCCGAGCGCAGCGCCTCGTTCGCGGCGGCCATGACGAGGTCTGCGAGCAGTTCCGGATCGGCAGGGTCGATCGCCTTCGCGTCGATCCGAAGCTCCTTGATCTCACCGCCGGCAGTTGCGACGACGGTCACCACGCCGCCGCCCGCCGAGGCCTCTGCGGTCTCCTTGGAGGCCTCCTCCTGCAACTGCTCCATCTGCGACTGCATCTCCTGCGCCTGCTGCATCAGCCTGTTCAGGTCAAAGCTCATTCGTCCAGCTCCCTCGCGTCGAAGGTGCTCTTCATCAGTTCGAGGACGTCTTCCTCGCTCGCCGGCGCTTCGTCTTCGGGCATGGCACGGCTCGTCTCGCCGAGCTCGAAGCACACCGCCAGCTTGCGGCCGGTCACCTCGTAGAGCGCGTCGGAGAGCATGGCGGCGTTCTTCGGGTCCGCGGCGAGCTTCAAGTGGAACGACGCAGTCTGCGGAAACTCGAGTGTCAGCGTGTCGCCCGCGAGGGCGGCGGGGTGTGCTTCGGCGAGTGTCTTCCCGATCGGGATCGAGCGCTGCTCGACCGCCGGCAGGATCGTGCGCCGCCACGCCTCCTGCAATTGCCCGAGCTCAACGCGCAGAGGTTCCGTGCGCAACGGTTCCGAAACGGGCTCGGTCGGCGCGGCTGCACTGTCCGTCGCGCTAGAGGGCTTACTAGGCCGTTCGCTCGGTGCGCCTTCGCCCTGTTCCAGCTGCTCGAGGCGAAAGGCCAGCGACTCCCGCGACAGGTCGGAGGCCGGGCGCGTCACCTTCACGAGCGCGAGCTCGAGCGGCAGGCGCGGGTCGCCGCCCTGGCGCATGTCGTCGACGCAGACCGCCAGCAGGTCGATCAGCCGGATCACGGTGGCTGCGGGCAGCTGGTTCGCCTGCTCGCGCAGCCGTTCGCGAGCCTCGTCGGTCACGGGGAGCGAGTCCGGCACCTCGTTCATGTGCTGGACGAGCAGCAGGTGACGCAGGTGCTCGAGCAGGTCGGTGACGAGCCTGCCGAGGTCCTGCCCCTGCTCCGACAGCTCTTCGAGGAAGAGCAGCGCCTCTGCCGTCTCGTTGCCGCTCACCATGTCGCAGAGGCGAAAGAGCACCTCGTCTTCGACCGCGCCGAGGAGTTGCAGCACGTCCTGCACGGTGATCGTGCCGCCGGTGGCCGAGGCAAGCTGGTCGAGCGTCGAGACGGCGTCGCGGTAGGCGCCTCGCGCGGAGCGTGCGACGAGTGCGAGTGCCGCATCGGGTACGTCGATCGCCTCGCCGTCGGCGATCCAGCGCAGCACCTGCACGAGCTCGGCCAGCCGCGGCCGCTGGAAGACGAACGTCTGGCAGCGCGAGCGGACGGTCGGCAGCACCTTCTGCAACTCGGTCGTGCAGAAGACGAAGAGCAAATGGGGAGGAGGCTCCTCGATCAGCTTCAGGAGGGCGTTCCACGCTGCGTCCGTCAACTGGTGCGCCTCGTCGAGGATGTAGACCTTGTGCGTCCCCTCCACCGGCTGCAGCACGACGCGGTCGCGGATGTCGCGGATGTCGTCGATGCCGCGCTGTGACGCGGCGTCCATCTCGATCACGTCGAGCGACGTGCCGGCGGCGATCGAGACGCACGCGTGGCAGGTGTTGTCGGGCGTGGCGGTCGGCCCGTGCGTGCAGTTCAGCGCTTTTGCGAGGATGCGGGCGAGCGACGTCTTGCCGGTGCCGCGCGGGCCCGCGAACAGATAGGCCTGTCGCACCTTGCCCTGCTCGATCGCATTCGTAAGCGTTCGCACGACCGCCTCCTGCCCGACCACTTCCTGGAAGGTCTGGGGACGGTACTTGCGATAGAGCGCGGCCACTGGTCGATCTAAGCAGATCCGGCCGCGACGCCCAGGACTGCGGCCGGGGTCGGCCCGGCGGCTTCCACGTTGTCGGCATGCGCTGCCTGCACCAGTGGAAGCCGGAGCTCGAATACCGCACCGGCCTGCTCGTTCGGCCGTGCGGTGCACGAGCCGTGGTGCGCGCGGGCGATCGCGGCCACGATCGCGAGGCCGAGCCCGGCGCCGCCCTCGCGCCGCGATCGCGAGCTGTCCGAGCGTGCGAAACGCTCGAAGATGTGCTCGATCGCGCCGGGCGCGAGCCCTTGCCCCTCGTCGGCGACCAAGATGACCACGTCGTCGGCGTCGGCGTGCGCCGACAGTTCGATTCGCGCGGACTCTTCGGTGTGCTGCACCGCGTTCTCGAGCAGTGCGTCGAGCGCCGTGCGCAGCAGATTGTCGTCGGCGTCGAGCGTGACGTCGACGATGCTGCCGAGGCGCCACGACCGTGGTGCGAGATCCGCCCAGCGCATGAATACGTCCTCGAGAAACGGGACGAGCGGGATCGGCCCGGCCCTGACGAGGCCGGGCCGATCCACCCGCGCCAGCATCAGCACGCGGTCGACGATGTGCTCTATCCGCTCGAGTTCGTCGAAGGCGACGTTCAGCTCGCGGTGCTCACCTCCGAGGCGTCGCCCGAGCAGCTCGAGATGGCCGCGCGCGATCGTGACCGGCGTCCGCAGCTCGTGCGAGACGTCGTGCAGCAGGCGTTCTTCGTGCTCGAGTAGCGACGCCCGCTCGTCGGCGAGCGCTCCGATCGTCCTCAGGGCCTGCACGCGGCGCCGGGCGTGCCAGACCATCGCGAGGAACATCGCCGACATCAGCGGCACCTCGAACAGCTCGCCCCAGAGCTGCAAGTGTTCGAACGCATCGACGAGGATCGACGCGCCCGTGGTGAGCACGACCAGTCCAAGCACGATCCCTGTCGTGAAGAGCGACCACACCCGGAACCCGTAGAGCAGCGTCAGGCTGATCCAGATGACGTGGAACGGAATCGTCTCCCACGACGGCCAGGCGACCATCAGCCCGAGACAGCCGAGCGCCAGGATCCCCCAGCCGAGATCGATCGGCTTAAGCGACTGCGAGCCGATATCCGGCATGCCGCACCGTCTCGATCGGCCACTCCGGGCCGAGCTTCTTCCGTAAGCGCCGCACGCAGACGTCGACCACGTTCGAGCTCGGGTCGAAGCTGTAGCCCCACACCTCCGAAAGCAGGCGCTCGCGGGTGACGACCTCTCCGGCGTGCGACACGAGGTGGTAGAGGAGCCGGAACTCGCGATCCGACAGGTCGGTCGCGCCGTCGGCTGACTGTGCCCGCCTGCGCGCCAGGTCGAGCTCGAGGTCGCCCACACGCAGGCACTTGCCTTCGACCGACTCGTGACCGCGTCGCAGGTGCACGCGAATGCGTGCGACGAGCTCGCCGAAGGAGAACGGCTTGGAGAGATAGTCGTTCGCGCCGAGGTCGAAGCCGCGAAGCTTCGTCGGGAGGTCGGAACGGGCGGAGAGAATGAGGACAGGGATGTCGGTTCGCGTCTGCCGGAACTCGCCGAGCAGCCTGAGACCGTCCAGCCGCGGCAACAGCAGGTCGAGGACGATCAGATCGTATGGTTCGGAGAGCGCGAGCCGCAGACCGGTGACCCCGTCCTCGGCGGCGTCGACCACGAAGCCTTCGGCCTCGAGACCAAGCCGCAGGAATTCGAGAATCCGAGGCTCGTCCTCGATGACGAGGATCCTCATCGTGTTGCCGCTGCCCCCAAGACAAATGCGACGCTACAGCCCCCGGGGGTGGCTGTAAACCGGGCGCCGATGTCAGGTGACGCGGGGCGGACGACCCGCGGGCCGCCTCGCCCCCTGTCACCGGTGTCGCCGTCAGGCGGCGAGGCGGCCGAACCCGGCCGCCGGCCGCGTCAGAAGGCGCTCCACAACAGCGATCCGGTGGTGCCGGTCGGCGTGGATGCCGTGGCCGAGCAGAAAGACCAGGGCGTAGATCAGCACGGCGCTGAAGGCCGCGTTCACCATGAGGATGATTGTCATCTGTGTCATGAGAGAAAGTGTGTCCGGCGAACATGAACGGGCCCTGAGACGAACCTAGGAACTTCCCCAGAATGACGCGGCGATGACACCTGGATGACAGTTTCGTCACCTAGCTCGTCCTCCCGATCGCAGTGCGATATATCCCTGCGACCTGTGAGCGTCACCGCCCGCAAATCCCTCGCCGTGACGGTCGGCGTCCTCATCGTCGGCGTCCTGATCGGTGTGTACGTGGCGTTCCTCACGAACGGCCCGACTCCGTACCGGGTGCCCGTCGCGAGCGCGGCGACCGCGTCGGCGCCGGGCAGCGTCGACCTGACGCTCGAGACGGTCGGGTCGGTCGGCCCGAGCCTCTCGCCGAACCCAACGTGGGTGTCGTACCTCGTGCGCGAAAACGGGGTTTTCCATCGCAGCACGGTCTGGACGCTGCCCGCGAACACGCTCGTCCACGTGACGCTCTACAACTTCGACTCGAAGACCGGTCTTCGCAACCCGTTCCTCGCCCAGGCGCGCGGGCTCGTCGGCGGGACGTTCGGGATCGACGGCAAGCCGACGACGGTCATGAACCCCGACGACGCCTCGCACACGTTCGCGATTCCCCAGATGGGCGTGATCGTCCCGATCGAGGGCGTCTCAAGCAGCGCGAAGAACACGTGCGGCTTTGCGCCGTGTCCCATGTCGACGGCGCACACGACCACCACGTTCACGTTCCGTACCGGGAAGGCAGGGCACTACCGCTGGCAGTGCTTCGTGCCCTGCGCCGCGGGTTTCTTCTACGGCTTCGGCGGTCCGATGCAGACGATCGGCTACATGGACGGGTACATCAATGTTGTCTAGTCACGGCCGCAAGCTCGCCGCGCTGACGGTGATCGGCACGGCGATCGTCCTGCCGCTCATGGTCTTCGTGCTCGGGCCGAACATGCCGCCCGGCAAGGACACGCAGGTTGCCAAGGGCCAGGTCTTCGACAACACCGTGTTGCTCGTCGTGATGACGCCGTTCACCGTCTTCATCCTCGTGTACCTGATCTATGCGCTCTGGGCCTTCCGGGCGCCCAAGGGCGAGACCGAGCTCATTGACGGCCCGCCCATCCGCGGCCACGGTCCGTCGCAGATCGCGTGGCTCGCCACGACGACGATCTCGGTGCTCTTCCTCGCCGTCTTCGGCTCGACCGAGCTCTTGGCCAACAACGGGGCCGGCGGCGGCGGCGGACCGAACCCGGTCGCGAAGCCGAGTGGGGCCGTGCTGCCGATCCAGGTGATCGGCCAGCAGTGGGAGTTCACCTATCGCTACCCCACGTACGGCGGCGTCGAGACGGCGCAGCTCGTCATCCCCGAGGGACAGGAGATCGCCTTCCATGTCACATCGCTTGATGTCATCCATTCCTTCTGGGCCTACGAGCTCGGCGTGAAGGCCGACGCCAACCCCGGTGTCGACAACGTCGCTTACGTGAAGGCCGACCACCCGCAGACCTTCCAGGTCCGCTGCGCCGAGCTGTGCGGGCTCTGGCACGGCTACATGTTCGACACGGGCCTCGTCGTCACCCCGGCGGCGTTCGCCTCCTGGATCGCCGCGCGCAAGAGCCAGTTCGCGCCCGTCTCGAAGTACCTGCCGCCCTACAGCACCACGTACGCCCCCGACCCGCAGCACCGCGGATGAACATGCGCCGCCTCCTCGGGTTCAACCTCCTGACGGCCGTCGTCCTCGGCATCGTCGGGTTCTATGTCGGCTGGTGGCTCGGTCACCAGATCAACGGGCCCAGCGTCGCGTACTTCGCCAGCACCGGGCAGAACGACATCGCGCTCTTCGTCGCCTACATCGTCGGAGTCATCGGCTTCCTGGCCGGTCTCGGGTTCCTCAACTACCCGGTGTCACGCATGCTCGGCAAGCCGCCATCCTTGCGTGAGAAGGAGTCGGAAGGAATCGGCCGCTATCTCGGGCTCTGCACCGATCACAAGGTCGTCGGCATCCAGTACCTGCTCGGGATCGGCGCATTCATCTTCATCGGCGGCCTGAACGCCATGCTGATCCGCCTCGAGTTGATGCGCCCGACGCACCTGGTGTGGAACGGCAACAACTACCTCACGCTCGTCAGCGTGCACGGCACGATGATGATGGGGATGATGACGAGCGGCATTCTCGGCCCGTTCGCCAACTACTTCGTGCCGATCATGATCGGGGCCCGCCGGATGGCCTTCCCGCGGATCGAGGCGTTGACCTTCTGGCTTCTGATGGCCGCGGGCACGATTCTGATGACGACGTTCGCCTTCGGCGGCTTCCCGACCGGCTGGACGGGCTACGCCCCGCTCAGCGAGCAGGCGAACATGGGCATGGACGCCTATGTCGCCTTCTTCGCGCTCGTCGGCCTGTCGATGACGCTGCTCGGCCTGAACATGATGGCAACCATCATCACGATGCGCGCGCCCGGCATGACCTGGGGCCGGCTGCCGCTCTTCGTCTGGGGCACGTTCTCGACCGCCGTCCTGATGGTGCTGGCCGCGCCCGTCCTGATCTCGGTGCTCTTGATGCTGGCGCTCGACCGCACGGCACAGACCGGGTTCTTCAACGTCCAAGCAGGCGGCAGTCCGTACCTGTACGAGAACCTGTTCTGGATCTTCGGGCACCCCGAGGTGTACATCCTCGCCCTGCCGGGCATGGGGATCCTGCTCGAGATCCTGCCGGTGTTCGCGCGCAAGCCGGTTTGGGGCTACCGCCTGGCCGTCACCGGGATGCTCGGCATCTCGCTCATGAGCTGGCTCGTGTGGCAGCACCATCTGTTCGTCAGTGGCATCAACGCCGACCTGCGGCCGTTCTACATGCTCTCGACCGAGTTGATCTCGCTGCCGACCGGGTTCATCTTCATCGCCGCCCTGGGCACGCTCTGGCGTGGTCGGATTCGCCTCACTGTGCCGATGCTCTTCTCGCTCGCCTGGATCTTCAACTTCCTGATCGGCGGCATGTCGGGTGTGTTCCTGTCCGACACTCCGAGTGACGTGACGACGCACGGCAGCTTCTTCTCGATGGCGCACTTCCACTACACGATCATGGGCGGGCTGATCTTCGCCTTCTTCGGAGGCATCTACTACTGGCTGCCCAAGATGACCGGGTTCAACCTGAACGAGCGTCTCGGCAAGATCCATTTCTGGGTGATGTTCGTCGCCTTCAACTCGACGTTCGGCCCGCTGCTCGTGATCGGCTTCCTCGGCATGCCGAGGCGCGTCGTGACCTACGCGGGCTACCTGCAGGGCGCAAACGACTGGGTCTCGGTTTCTGCATTCGTTCTCGGCGCCTCCATGCTCGTGTTCCTCTACAACCTCGTCTGGACGCAGGTGTTCGCCCGCGTCCCGGCCGAGATGAACCCGTGGGGCTCGAAGTCGATCGAGTTCTCTCTGCCCTCGCCGCCGGCGGTGCACAACTTCGACCGGATCCCGACGTTCGGGCCGGATCCCTATCCCTACGGCGATGACGGCGCAGGCATTGGTCAGCGGCCGGTCATCGCTCCTGCGAGGCCGACACGATGAGTGATTACGCAACGCCCACGTCCGCGGTCGGTGGTGACTTCGAGGAGCCGCCGCAGGTGATGGCGCGCAACCTTCGCGTCGCTTCCCAGCTCTGGGCCAGTGCCACGGCGTTCTTCTTCTTCGCGTTCGTCTTTGCGTACTTCTATCTTCGTTCGCTCAACTCACAGAACCTCTGGCACCCGCACGGCGTCTCGGCGCCCACAGGCAGCGGCACGGCGATCATGCTGCTGGTGGTTGTCAGCGCCGCCGCCGGGTACATGGCTGCTCGGAAGCTCGCCGCAGGCGACGCGGCCAGCTTCCGGATCGGCGGCCTCGTTGCCTTGGCCCTCGGGCTGGCGGCCATCGTTGTCCAGATCGTGCAGTGGAGCTCGCTCGGCTTCGGGCCGACGGACGGTGGCTACGCGAGCGTCTTCGTCGGGTGGACGGGCCTGTACGCGCTGTTCTTGTTCGGAACGCTGTACTGGCTCGAGACGCTCGTCGCGACGTCGTTCCGCTCGCCCAAGAACACCGATTCCGCCGCTGCAGCAGCGTTCGCCTTCTACTGGGTGGTGCTCGCCCTCGTCGGCGTCGCCACCTGGGTCGTCCTCTACCTGCTGTAGCGATGGCGTTCGCGCTGCGCTCGTCGAGCTGGCCGCTTCAGTGGCCGCTTGCCGCGATCGCCGTCGCCGCGGTCCTCTACTACCTCGGCGGCCGCGCGAGTGCGACGCCGGCGACCGCGGTCAAGCGGTGGCGCGGCGCAGCGTTCTATGCTGGGCTTCTGGGGCTCGTCGTCGCGGTCGATTCCCCGGTCGACGCGTATGCGGGCCGGCTGTTCTTCGTCCATATGTTCCAGCATGTGCTCCTCGCCATGATCGCGCCGCCGCTCCTCGTGATCGGCCGACCCTGGCCGCGCCTGTCGCGCCCGCTGCCGTTGTCTGCACGTCGCCCGCTCGCGCGCATTATGCTCGCGGGTCCGACGCTCTTGCCCGTGCGGCGGGCCTTCGAGTGGTTGGCTTCTCCGTTGCCCGCATTCGCGCTCTTCAACGGCGTGTTGCTCGCGTGGCACGTTCCGGCGCTGTACGACCTCACCCTCAAAGACGGCCTCGTTCACGATCTCGAACACGGCCTCTTCTTCGGGACCGCCTTGCTCTTCTGGACGAACGTCATTCCCACGACAGGACGGCCCAGGCTCAGTGAAGGCCAGCGCGTCGCGTACACCGTTGCGGGCCTCCTCGTCGGCTGGCTGCTCGCCGTGGTGCTCGGGCTCGCCCCGGACCCGCTCTACACGGTGTACGCCGCGCTCGGGCATCGGCCGCTCGGCCTCTCGGCGCTCTCCGACCAGCACCTTGCCGCGGGCATCATGTGGGTACCCGCTTCGATCCCGTACAGCATCGCCATCTATGTCGCCGCGTATGCGTGGCTCGACCCCGGCTCATCTGTCCGGGGCCAGCGCCGTGCCGTCGTCGTCGACGACCTTCGACCGAGGGAGATCTGATGATTGCTTCGTTCCTCACGGCCTCGCTGCTCACGCTTCTGATGCCCGTCGGGCTGCTGATCGTGATCGGCGTCTGGTGGACGTGGGTCGTGCGTCGCCGCGGCGAGCTCTAGTGTGATGCGGTGGTACGTCCCGAGCACGGCCTGCGTCGCCAATCTGTTCGACCAGCGCAGGGCTGCGCCGGGGGACGCGTGAGCCCGGGGCCCTGGCTTCGGTTGACCGCACTCGGCGCCGTGGCGGGAACGTTGCTCGCCGCCGGTTCGGGCGCGCTCCAGCTCGGTGCGACGCACCGGCTGCTGGCGGCCATCGCGCTGCCGCCGCTCTGTGCGCTCGTCGCCGCGGCACGCGTCACCTACCCGCGCCTCGCTCGCGGTGCGAGTCTCGCGCTCGTGCTGTTTCTCGCGGCGGCGATCGTGCCGAGCCCGCTCTCGCTGCACGTCGGGCTCGCCGCCCTCTCGTGCGCGGCGGCGGCGGCGACCGCGGGAGCCGCTTTTCGCGGCACGCCGGTCGACGGTGGCCCGTGGCGCGACTATGTGACGCTGACCAAGCCGCGAATCATGTCGCTGCTGCTCGTAACGGGTGCGTGCGGCATGATCGCCGGCGCGCACGGTTGGCCGGGGACGTTCAGGTTCGTGGCTGCGATGGTCGGGCTCGCGCTCGCCTGCGGTGGCGCATCCGCGCTCAACCACATGCTCGACGCCGACATCGACAGGCTGATGGGGAAGCGCACCGAGCACAGGCCGGTCGCCGCGGGGCGCGTGCCGCCGGCGCGGGCGCTCGAGTTCGGCCTCGCTCTCTCGGCGCTCTCGTTCGTGCTGCTCGCCTCCGCACTCAACTTGCTGACCGCGGTGCTCGCGCTCGTCGGCAACCTCTTCTACGTGGTCGTCTACACACGCTGGCTGAAGCGCTCGACGCCGCAGAACATCGTGATCGGCGGTGCCGCGGGCGCCGTCCCGCCGCTCGTCGGGTGGGCGGCCGCCACCGGCCAGGTCACGCTGCCGGCGCTCTTCCTGTTCATGATCGTCTTCCTCTGGACGCCGCCACACTTCTGGGCGCTCGCGCTCCTGCTGCGAGAGCAGTACGCCGCGGCGAAGGTCCCGATGCTGCCGGTCGTCCGCGGCGAGCGGGAGACCGTTCGGCAGATCCTCTGGTACACGGTGGTGTTGCTCGCGGCCAGCGTCGTGCCGTTCGCGGTCGGCTCGTTCGGCGTCGTCTACCTCGTGGGCGCCCTGCTCCTGGGCGGCATCTTCCTGGTGCTCGCGGCTCGTCTTCGCCACGAGACGACGAAGCGCGGAGCGGCGATTCTCTTCCACTACTCGCTGCTCTACCTCGCGCTGCTGTTCGTCGCGATCGCGGTCGACCTGTCGCTGTAGGCCGGGCGGCCCGGCCGCCCCTTCTGCTTGAGTTCAGCGCGTGCATCCGGGGTCTCTGACACGCCGTGGGCTGCTGCTCGCGGTTGCGGCGGGTGGTGCGGTGGTTCCCGCGCGGCTTTGGGCTGCCGCCAGGCGTCCCGTACTCGACCGGCTCGAGGTCGCCAACGACGCCGGGGCTCCGTTCGCGGGTGACCGGGCACTCCTGGCGACGCTCAGCCCCGGTGGCGTGCGCGGGCGCAGCCGCGCCATCGTGCGCTTTCGCCTGGCGCGGGCGGCCCACGTCAAGCTCGAGGCCGTGGCACGCGACACGCCCGCCGAGGCCCAACTCGCCGCGGAGACCGTCGACGGGACATCGTCGGGCCGTCTCGTCTCGACCCAGCGCCGGCTGCTCCTGGCCGGCTCACATGCGCTCGTCTGGCAGCCCGCGGCGTCGCTTGCGCCCGGCACCTACACGCTCCGGCTGACCGTCACCGACGCGCGCGGCGTGCGGACCGTCTACGGCGCCGCGTCGCCGGCCCAGCCCCATCTGCTGCGTGCCCCGGTCGTCCGCCTGCTGGGGATCGATGCCTCCGCCGTCCAGCGGAGCTACGTGTCCGGCGGGAGCGCGCAGCTCGTCGTCGCCGCGGACGCTCTTGCGCTCACCGTGCAGCTCTTTCGCTCCGGAACCGAGGTCGTCCCGACCTACGCGAACGACCAGCTCAACGGCGTAGCCGTCGGCGACCCGCAGTCGCTCGACTGGGCTCTGAATGCCAACGCGCCCGTGGTGGTCGATGTCCCGCTGGCACCCGACCTGCCCTCAGGCGTCTACTACGCGTGTGTCACGAGCGGAGACGGCCGTGTCGGCTACGCCCCATTCGTCGTGCGGCCCGCGCAACCCGAGCAGCGGGTCGCGGTCGTGTTGCCGACGAACACGTGGCAGGCGTACAACTTCTACGACGCCGACGGCGACGGGTACGGAGACAGCTGGTACGTGTCCTGGCGTATTCGGTCGGTCGACCTGACCCGTCCGTACCTGAAACGCGGCGTCCCGTATCGCTACAGGAGCTACGACCTTTCGTTCCTGCACTGGCTCGCCCGCACCGGCAAGACGGTCGACTTCTACGCAGACGACGATCTCGAGCGCTTCGCGAGCGGCGATGCCCTGCGCGCGTCGTATGACCTCGTCGTCTTTCCCGGGCACGAGGAGTACGTGACAGCACATGCCTACGACGTCGTCGAGCGCTACCGCGACCTTGGTGGAAACCTGATGTTCCTGTCGGCGAACAACTTCTTCCGGCGGGTCGACCATGCCGACGCGAGGATCACCCTGGTCGGCCTGTGGCGCGAACTGAAGCGGCCCGAGGCAGGGCTCGTCGGTGTCCAGTACCGGGCATCCGACCGTGGCACGCAACAGAACCCCTTCGTCGTCACCGAAGCGGGTGCCGCGAGCTTCGCATTCGCGGGCACCGGTCTCCAGGCGGGCTCGTCCTTCGGCCTGTACGGGATCGAGATCGACGCCGTTGCGCCGTCGTCGCCACCGGGAACGGTCGTGCTCGCGGAGATCCCGGACGCTCTCGGCCCCGGCCTGACCGCGCAGATGAGCTACTACGAGACGGCGGCCGGGGCACGGGTCTTCGCCGCCGGGGCGCTCAACTTCGGCGGCCAGGTGCTGCTGTGGCCGCAGGCCACCCAGCTGCTCGAGAACGTCTGGTCGCGCCTCGCGCCGGCGGGCTAACCGGGCGAACGTTCGCCTGCACGCACCGGCGCCGCCAGCCGGTTCCCGGGCGGGGCGAGCGGGCACACCCAGCGCGGGTCGTACGCGCACGACGGGTTGTAGGCGAAGTTGAAATCGAGCACGAGTCTGTCGCTGCGCTCCCCGAGATCGGCGCCCTTCACGGTGTCGAGCAGGTAGCGGCCGGCGCCGTAGGTCTCGCTGCCGCTGGTCGCGTCGGCGAAGCAGAGGTAGACGCCGCCGCCGTAGCCGTCGAGCCAGTACAGGTCCAGCGCGTGCTCGTCGGCGAGTGTGAAGCGCACGCGCGCAAAGCGCAGGCACGAGTAGGGATGTTCGCCGGAGGTCGCGATCTGTCGTGTGATCCGCTCAGCCGGGTCGACTGTGCCGAGTACGCGCAGCGCGGGGTCGTAGTCGAAGTAGGGGAGGTGCTCGAACGCGGTCCCGGCGGGGATCGGTGTCTGCGGGTGGGAGCGGAAGAGCTCGTCGCGCACCTCGCGCCAGTGCCGCCACGCTCGCTGCGGGTCGGGCTCCGCGCGCACCTCCGAGTAGAGCTCGAAGACGCGCCGCTTCCAGTCGAGCAGCGTCAGCTCGTGCACGCGATGAGCCTAGAGGCCTAAGGCGGCCAGGACGTCGTCGAGTTGCGCCGTCGCGAGGCAGATCGAGGTGTCTGCGGCGCCGTAGTACAGCTTCAGCTGCCCGCTGTCCTCGTCGTGTACGAGACCGCACGGGAACACGGCATTCGGCACATCGCCGGAGCGCTCGTAATCGGCCTCCGGGCCGAAGACCCACTCGGGAGCTCGCCGCAGGACGCGGGTCGGGTCCGCGAGGTCCGTGAGCGCGAGGCCGACCCGATAAAGGCCGCCTGCGATCGTGTCCTTCACGCCGTGGTAGATGACGAGCCAGCCATGCTCGGTGCGTAGCGGCGGTGGGCCGATGCCGATGCGGCGAGAGTCCCACCAGGCTCCTGACCGCGGGGCGAGCACGCGCTCGGGCGTGCTCCAGCTCTTGAGGTCGGCTGAGCGCGAGAGCACGATCTCGCCGCCCGACCCCACGACGGCGCCGACGCTCGGGCGGTGGAAGAGGATCCATTTCCCGTCGATCCGCTCCGGCAGGAGCGCCGCGTTCTTGTCCTCCGCGCCCATCACGATGCCGCGGCGTTCGACCGTACGGAAGTCGGACGTCGTTGCGAGGTACACGGCAGGGCCCGGCGGCCCGTAACACGTACAGGTGATCGCCCAGCGTTCGAGCTCGGGAACCCAGACCGCGCGCGGATCCTCGAATCCCCACAGCTCGGCTTCGATTCCTTCGGCCGGGGTGAGCAGCGGCTCCGGATTGATCGTCCAGCCGTCGACGCCGTTCGCGGATCGCGCGGCGGTGAGATGGGAGATCCCGCGCAGGTCCTCGACCCGGGCGAGGAGGACCGTCTCGCCGCCGCTGACCGCTGCCGCCGGGTTGAAGACCGAGTTTGCCGGATACGGCCAGGAGGCGGCCGTCAGGATCGGGTTCCCCGGGTGGCGGACGAAGAGCTCGCGGCTGCTCATCGGGCGGCCCCCGGCTGCCCGATGAGCAGCCGCCTCCGCCACCTGTGAGCCTCCGTCAAGCCTACGGCTCATAGGGCAACCTTCGGCTGCCCTATGTGTCTCCGCTCCGGCGCCGGCGAAGCCGGCGCCTCCGCCACCTGTGAGCCTCCGTCGAGCCTACGGCTCATTGCAGCCACCACCGCGGTGCGACGGGGCACGACCGACGGCAGGTTGGAGGAGTCGAGCAGGAGGGCCGCGCGATGAAAGGCGAGCGTCGACTCGGCCCCTTCGTTGAAGTTGACCTCCTCGCTCCCGAGCCCGTCGCTGCAGCCGCCCGTCGCGAAGTCGTAGAGGGGCTTGTCGAGGTGGTTCCTCCCCAGGAACCAGTCGAAGGCAACGCGTGCGCGAAGGCCGTGCTCGCGGTCGCCGGTGACGCCGAGCGCCGCGAGCTCCGCTTCGACGAACGCCGATGCCTCGAGCGGCTGCTCGTCGCCCGAGCCCGGTGCAGGCTCGCCCCGGCTGCGGCCGCGATGGCCGGTCAGCCGCAGCATCCCGCCGGCGAGGCCCGACTCATCGCCGAGCCAGCGCAGCGATTCGAGGCCCACGGCGACGTCGTCTTCCCGGCCGAGGGCCGTGCCGCCTGCGATCATGGCCTGCGGCAAGCGGGCGTTGGCGTAGGCCAGCGCGTTTTCGAACCAGAGCCAGCCGTCCGATGCGGTTGCGCGGTACGCCTCGGCCAGCCGGGCGACCCCTCGCTCGAGGAGCACTCGCGCCCGGTCGTCGAGGCGGTCCGGGTCGAGCCGCGCCAGCCCGAGCACGACATACGCGTCGGTTCGCAGCGACGTCGGCGGAATGAGGCCGGCGACGAGCGAGTCGAGCAGACGCTGGGTCGGGTCGACGAGCGCGGGCGCCCACGCCGTCGACAGGATCTCGCCGAGCGCCCACACCGTGCGACCGACGTGGTCGCCCATGTGTGGCTCGTCGAGCCAGCGGCGGTCGTAGCTCATGAAGTTCCGCATCCCGGGCCGGTCGGTCGTCGCGTCGTGGAGCAATGCGAGAGAGCGGTAGACGATCGACGTCCAGAACTGCTCGTCAGATCGCCGTCCGAGCTCCAACGCAACGACCGAGAGCCGCGCAACATCGTCGACGCAGTAGCCGCTTCGCCGGTTGGGAATGGCGCCGTGGGCGTGCTGCACGATCCCGGCGTCGTCGACCATCGTCAGCAGGTGGTCGTGCCGGAAGCTTCCGGGTTGCGGCTCGACGCTGACGATCGCCTCGCGCCGCGGCGCGAGCTCCACGGCTTCCCTGAGGACGACTGCCGTCGATCGGGCAACCGACGGCCAGCTGAGCCTCTTGCCGATTCGCCGAGCCTCTGCGCGTGCGGCGAGCAGCAGGTCGGGCTCGTCGATGTAGCGGCAGACCGCAGCGCCGAGTGCGGCCGGATCGCCGAAGGGGACGATCGTTCCGGCTCCGGTCGCGAGCATGTCCTCCGCATAGCGGTAGGGCGTCGAGACGACACCGCAGCCCGCGGCGAGTGCGAACGTGAGCGCGCCCGACGACGCCTGCTCGGGGTCGAGGTAGGGAGTCACGAAGACCGAGGTGACGGCGAGCAGGTCGCCGATCTCGTCGATGGTCAGAAAGCGGTCGTCGAACTCGACGTGCTCGGAGAGACCGAGATCGAGGACGAGTTGCAACAACGACAAGCGGTAGCGCTCGCCTTCGCGCTGCGCGACGCCGGGATGTGTGCGGCCGGCGATCACATACAGCGCCTCGGGGTGGTGCTCGACGATCGCCGGTAGCGCCCGCAGGACAGCCTCGACCCCCTTGCCGGGCGACAGCAGCCCGAAGGTCGACAGGACGAAGCGGCTCTCGAGGCGGTCGTCCCGGCCGTGTGGTGTGGCGTCGGCCGCCGCATGTTGGACGAGCGACGCCGGCGCGCCGTGCGGGATGACTCGAAGCTTCGCCTCGGGGCACGTGCCGTTGTCGACGAGCAGGCGCAGCGCCGTGTCGGTCATCACGATCACGAGCTCGGCGTGGCCGCAGAGCGTTTCGAGGACGTGCGCCTGGTGCGGCGTCGGCTGTGACAGGACGGTGTGCAGCGTCACGACGAGCGGTTGGATCAGCTCCTCGGTCAGCGAGAGGATGTACTCGCCGTCGCGTCCGCCGAAGATGCCGTACTCGTGCTGCAGGAGGACGACGTCGACGTCGTGCCGTCCGAGGATCCGTGCCGCGCGGACGTAGTCGCCACGAGTCCCCTGTGAGATCGTCGCGACCACACCCGGCCGCTGGGGGCGCGACGGATCGTCCACGACGACGACTTTTGCGACCGCTTCGATCTCGTCGAGACCCATCAGCGCGATCCGGCTGTCGGCCGCGAACGCTCCGATTCCGCAGGCGCGCGGCGGATAGGTCGAGACGATCGCCGCGCGCATCCCTGCGGGCGCGCCGCCGATCTTGAGAGCCTTGAGCATCGTAACTTCCCCGATCCCTCGTCATTCGCCGGGCGGGACCGCCCTGCGACCTAGCTGCGCTGCGGCCGGCGGTGACGTCGAAGAGGAAATGCGGTTAGCTCGGCGGCTTCGATGCCAGGAGTAACGCAGGCACACGGTAGCCGATCTGAGAATCGGGGAGAACCCTGATGTCCGCACCCCCCGCCGTCCAGGACGATCGTGCCGATGGCCACATGAAAGTCCTGACGAATGTCCTGTCCGGAGCCGGTCGCCTAGACGGCGCGGGCGCGCCGCTCGATCCGCAGCCATGGGAGTGGGCCGGGCCGCACGTGCTGATCGAGCACGCGGACGAGGCCAGGGCGGATGCGCTCGCGGCGGCCCTTCGGCGGGCGGGGTATTCCGTCGCCTGCTGTCCAGGGCCTGCGGCGGGAGGCCGCTGCCCGCTTGCCGACGACGGTTGTGCGGCCGCCGCCGGCGCCGATCTCGTCGTCTCGGGCCTCGGCTTCGAGACGACGGCAGCGCGCGACGCGCTGGGCGCGCTCCGAACCCGGCTGCCGCGGCTGCCGGTCGTTCTCGAGGCCGGCGCGGGCGATGCCGAGCGCTGGCCGGAGCTCGTTGACGGCTGCACGGTCGTTGCGCCGCCGGCGGCTCCCGAGCAGGTCGTTGCGCAGGTGCGGGCGACGCTTCGCGCCCAGGAATCCGATGCGGCATAGGCTCGCCTGGAGCGAGGCCGGGGCGTTCGGCTTTCTGTTGCTGACAGTCGTGGCGTTCGCGGCTGTCGCGGTCGCCGGTCTTGCCGGCGGGTCGGCCGATGCGCTGTGGGTGGGGGCGTTGCTCTCGTCTGTCGTCATCGTGGTCGCGATCACTCGACACCGGCCGGGGCGTGCACTGCGCACGGCTCCGGCGCATCTCGGGGAAGCGGGGGAGCACCAGATCCTCGTGCTCGCGCAGGAGACGCCCTCGGAGGAGTCGCTGAACGAGGTCGGCAGCCGCGCCGATCGGGTCGTCGTCGTCTCGGCGGCGAGCCCGCCATTCCTGCGGCGCTGGACGTCGGACATCGACGATGCACGTGCGCGAGCCGGCAGCCGTGTGGACGAAACGGTTCGCAGACTGCGTGCGGCAAATGTCGACGCAACCGGAGCGATCGGCGACGACGATCCGGTGCGCGCGGTCGAAGACGCCCTGCGAGAGTTCGGCGGCGACGAGATCGTCGTTGCAACCGGTGGTAGCTCGCAGGACGCCGGCGTCGCGGCACGCGTGCGCGCGCGTTTCGCCCTGCCCGTCACGCACGTGACGCGCTGACGGGCTGACGGGCGTAACGAGCGGTACGTTCGGTCAGTCGCGCTGGAGCGTGCGGCCGCAGCGGACCAGCGCGTCGCGAAGGCCTGCGACCTCACGCGCCTCGAGGTCGGCGAGCAGCTCCCGCTCGACCTCATCGACGGCGCGGTCGCAGGTCGCGAGCGCCTGGCTCCCCGACTGCGTCAGCTCGATCCGGATGACCCGCCCGTGGCCGGGCTCCGCGCGGCGGCGAACATAGCCCTTCGCGACGAGCAGGACGAGCACCTCGCTCATCGACTGCGGCGTCACGAGCGAGCGCCGTGCGAGCTCGGCATTCGAGAGCCCATCTTCGGCCCGCAGGACGGACAGGGCCGTGTAGGCCGGCAGAGTGAGGCCCGCCGGCTCGACCGCCGCGGAGAGGCGGCGGCGCAGCACGCGTTCGAGGCGGCCGATCATGTAGCTGAGCCGCGGTTCCATCTACCGCTCGTAGGTCTGCAGGCCGGGCTTGATCTTCTTCTCGTCGAGGAACTGCTCGAGACCCTGTTCGCGGCCGCTCTCGGCGTCGAGGAACTGGGACTGCTCGAGCTTCGCGTAGAGGTAGTCCTCCGCCTGCCCCCAGCTCATCGTGGCGCTGTGCTTGTAGCCGACCTTTGCAGCCCGCAGCACGACGGGGTTCTTCGCGAGCAGCTCGTGCGCGAGCGATTCGACCTCGCGACGAAGCCGCGCGAGCGGAACACTTGCGTTGACGAGCCCCATCGCCGCCGCTTGCTGTCCGTCGAACGTGCGGCCGGTCATCACGTAGAGCAGGCCGGTCCGCGAGCCGACCGTGTCGGCGAGCGCCTTGCTGACGACGCTCCCGGGTGGGATGCCCCAGTTGATCTCGGACAGGCCGAACGTCGCCTCGTCGGCGGCGATCGCGAGGTCGCAGGCGACGAGCGGGGTGAAGGCGCCACCGAAGCACCAGCCGTTGACCATCGCGATCGTCGGTTTCGCGTACGTGCGTAGCAGGCGCCACTGCCAGAGCGCCGCGTCGCGTCGCACCTTTCGCTGGACGTGCTCGGGCCCATGATCGACCTCGCGGAAGTACTCCTTCAGGTCCATGCCGGCCGACCACGCGTCGCCCGCACCGGTCAGCACGACGACGCCGCATTCGTCGTCGGCGTCGAGCGCCTCGAGCACCTCGACCATCTCCGCGTTGAGGGTCGGGTTCATCGCGTTGCGCTTCTCGGGCCGGTTCAGCTCGACCCAGGCGATACGTTTCTCGACCTCGACCCGCACTGTCGTCCAACGGTCCCCGTAGGGCACGGCGTCCTCCCTGTTGCTCGGCCGGCTCACTTTATCAGGCAGCCTGATATCGCGCGCCGTCTTCAACCGCCGGCAGCCGGTGGTTCCCGCCGCTGCCTCGCGTGGTGGTCGCGTTCGAGGAAGGTGTTCGCCCAGGCGCTCGTCCGGGCGAGCGCGTTGTCCTTGACGATCGCCGGGCCCTCGAGCATCGACTCCTCTTCGCCATAGGCCTTCAGCCGCTCGTAGGCCTGCGACCAGATGCACTCCGTGTCGTAGACCTCGCAGAGGCCCTCCCGCGTGCCGCCGCACGGTCCGTTGCGCTGGTTCTTCGCGCATTGCGATTCGGGGCAGACATAGGCGATGTCGGGCAGCGAGCAGTCGCCGCAGTCGCGGCAGCCAAAGAGCGGCACCTTGGCGGCCTGCTCGGCCGCGTGGGCGAGCTTCGTCGCCGCCGACGACCTCTCGACCGCGTTGTAGAACGCGCGCCCGGCCGGACGCAGCGGCGCGTCCGGCCCGAAGGCGGCGGTGTGGAGGAGGCGGCTGAAGCGGTAGGAGACCGGGACGCGCAGGTCGGTCTTCCGGCTGCGCTTGGACTCGAGGTACGTCGCACTCACCTCGTCCGAGGACAGCTTGGTCTCAGGGTCGGGCTCGAAGAAGTAGAACTCGTCGGCAAACGCGAACTGGATCTCGCGTGCGAGCTCGCGCCAGTCTGCGCCGGCGAACGAGCCCGCCAGGTCGAGGATCTCGCCGAAGGTGGCCGCCGGCATGTGGCCCCCGAGGTAGGCGCCGTCGAAGCCGAGACCGCGCGCCACCGCGACGTGCTTGGCCGCGAGGTCGACGAAGAAGGCTCTGCCCTTGTCGGGGCTCGCGCCGTGCTGCTCGGCAAGCGCGAGTAGTTCGTCGGTGACGACGACGCCGGGGATCTTCCCCTGATTGAACGCGCGAGCCGCCGTGCGCGAGAGGAGATAGACGTTCGCGAGCACCGAGACCGGCAGGCTCTCACGCCTGATCCAGCGCAGCAGCTCGTCGTCCTTGCGCGTGTTCCAGCCGATCTGGTTGATCACGAACCGCGCGCCCGACTCGACCTTCTTGCGCAGCTTGAAGTACTGCGGCATCACCTCGCGCTCGCGCCGCTTGTGGTTCGTGACGACGCAGCCGAGGAAGAAGTCGGTGCGATCGAGCCGCACCTCGGGGCGCCGCTCGTCCCGAAGGCCCTGGTTCAGCTCCGAGTAGAGGCTGAGCAAGCCCACCGAGTCGATGTCGAACACCGGGGCTGCGAGACCCTTGTGCCCCATCACGGGATAGTCGCCCGACAGCGCGAGGATGTTGTCGAATCCTTCCGAGCCGAGCTTCCAGCCACGGCTCTCGAGCGCGTTTCGGTTCCAGTCCTTACAGCTCAAGTGGATGATCACCTCTTGCCCGCGTGAGACCAGATCGGTGCCGAGCGTGTCCGGCGAGAGCATCGCGTGCCCGCCCGGGTTGTCGGTGATCGAGAGCACGTCGATCCGCGGGTCGGCAGCGAGCTCGCGCGCCAGGTCGAAGACCCTGCGGCTGCCGTCGGCGGTGATCAGGCCGCGGCTCGTCACGAGCTCCGCGGCGACGACGAACGCCCCGGGCCGGGCGAACTGCTCGCGGAGAGGTGTCATGAGCTCGGCTCCATTTCCAGTATCAGTCTGCCTGACTTATCATCGCTGCATGACCGACCTGCAAGTGCTCGACGCCGAGGCGGCCCGGAAGGTGGAGGCGGTCTGCGAGGCGATCGTCCCCGGCTCTGCGCGCGTAGGCCCGGCGGTCTATGTCGACGCGCTGCTCGCGCGCATGGACGAAGGGCAGCGGACGGCGGCGCTCGCCGCGTTCAGCTCGCTGGCGGACGACGGGGTCGAGGCGCACCTCGGGACGCCGCCGTTCTTCCAGGCGCGCGCCCTGGCGATCGAGGCGTTCTACAGCGACTTCGTCGCGCCGGGCCTCGAGGCCGACGGCGCGTGGGCCGAGATCGACTTCAACACCCCACTGGCGACACGGCTGGCGAAGGATTGGTCGTACCTCGGGATTCACGAATGAGCGAGCGGTATGACTTCGTGGTCGTCGGCTCGGGGGCCGGCGGAGGCGTGGTGGCCGGCGAGCTTGCGCAGCGGGGCCGCCGTGTGCTGCTGCTCGAGACCGGCCCGCACCTGACCGCCGCCGACTTCACCCGCTTCGAGGCGAAGGCGACCCACGATCTCTGGTGGCCGCTGCGCTTCGCGCTGATCGACGGCGGCGCGGGCGGCGCGGTCAGCCTGATCGCCGGTCGCTGCGTCGGCGGCAGCACGACGATCAACACGAAGGTGGCGTTGCGCGCGCACGCGAACGATTACGCCAAGTGGCACGACGCGAGCGGGATCGTCGGCGCGGGCGGCGCACCGTTTGCGGCCTCCGACCTCGACCCGCATTACGACCGCGTGGAGCGGCGCCTCGGTGTCCGCGACCGGACCGACTGGCGCAAGAGCGTGCGCACCGTCGAGCCCGCATTCGCCGCGCTCGGCTCTCCGCTCGAGCCGGTGCAGTCGTACACCGACGGCAACTGCATGAGCTGCGGCTCGTGCCTGCAGGGCTGCCCGACGAACGCGGGCAAGTCGACGCTCAACACCTACATCCACGACGCGTGGGCGGCGGGCCAGCTCGAACTGCGCGCCGGCGTCCACGTCGAGCGGGTCGTGATCTCGAACGGCGAGGCCTCGGGCGTCGAGTACACGGACGGCGACGGTGCGTTGCACCGGGTCGATGCCGGCGCGGTCGTCGTCGCCGCGGGCACGCTCAACTCGCCGCAGCTCCTGATGCGCTCCGGCCTGCCGGACAGCCCATCGAGCCGGCTCGTCGGCCGCAATCTCGGCTTTCACCCGTCACGGCTCGTCTTCGGGCTGTTCGACGAGCCGCAGGACACGCACATGGTGTACCCGATCACCGCGCACGCGATGGGGCACCAGCACGACGAGGACGGCGGCTTCATCGTCGAGGCGACGACCATGATGGATCCGATCGGCTTCGCGACGACGGTCGAGGACGAGAACGGCCCGCTCTGGGGAGCCGACCTGGTCGACACGCTCAAGGGATTCCGGCACTGGGTCGGCCTGCTCGTGATGGTGAACGACGAGAACAACGGCAGCGTGCACGTCGACACGAACGGTGTCGAGTCGTTCGAGGCCGCGTTCAACGAGCGTGAGCAGGAGCGCATCGCGAGGGCGTTCGCGTTCTCGCGCGACGTCCTCGTCGAAGCGGGAGCGTCGAAGGTCCGCTGGACCGGCCTCGTGACGACGCACGTGCAGGGGACCTGCCGCATGGGCAGCGACCCGGAGCGGTCGGTCGTCGACCAGGACGCCCAGTCGTGGGACGTCAAGCGGCTGTACGTCGGTGACGGCTCGGTCGTCCCGCGGACGCTCTCGGTCAACCCGTCCCTCACGATCATGGCGCTCGCGAGCCGTCTCGCCGAACATCTCGACGGCGACCCGCACGGCTACCTCTCGTGACCGAGCAGGTCCGCGACCTCGCGCACCTCTCACATGTCGAGCTGCTGACGCCCAATCTGTACGAGAGCCTGCACTACTTCCGGGAGCTGCTCGGGATGGAGGTCGCCGGCGAAAGCGGCGACTCGATGTACCTGCGCGGCTTCGGCGACTACGAGCGCTCGTCACTCAAGCTGACGGCTTCGAAGCAGTCCGGGATCGGCCACATCGCCTATCGCACGTACAGCCCCGAGGCGCTCGAGCGCCGGGTCGCCGTGCTCGAGGCGGGCGGCGTCGGCGGTGCCTGGGCCGACGGCGACGTCGGGCACGGCCCGGCCTACACCTTCCTCGACCCGGATGGGCACCGCTTCGAGCTCTTCTACGAGTCCGAGCGCTACGTCGCGCCGCCCGAGCTACAGCCGGCGCTCAAGAACCAGGGCAGCCGCTACCCGGGACGTGGCGCGGGCGTCCGCCACCTCGACCACGTCAACTTCCTCGCTGTCGACCCGGCCGAGAACCGCGTGTTCGGCGAGCAGTACCTGGGCCTGCGCCTGACCGAGCAGATCGTGCTCGACGACGGCACCGAAGTGGGCGTCTGGCTCGCGTCGAGCCAGAAGTCCTACGACGTCACCTACACACGCGACGCGACCCGCACGTGCGGCCGGCTGCACCACATCGCCTTCTTCGTCGACCAGCGCGAGGATGTCTTGCGCGCGGCCGACATCTTCCTCGAGCACGGGATCGTGATGGAGTCGGGCCCGCACAAGCACGCGATCCAGCAGACGTTCTTCCTCTACACCTGGGAGCCGGGCGGCAACCGGATCGAGATCTGCTCGGGCGGGTTCCTCGTCTTCGACCCCGCGCACGAGCCGGTCGTGTGGACACAGGCCGAGCGCGCGAAGGGGCAGGCGTGGGGGATGCAGACCGTCGCGAGCTTCCACATCAAGGGGACGCCGCCGGTGCCCGAGGAGGCAGCGCTGCTTGCAGGCGCCGGCCACTGAGCCGTCGGCCCGCGCGCGCGAGCTCGTCCGGGGCGCCTACGACCTGCACGTGCACGTCGAGCCCGACCTCGCGACGCGACGCATCGACGATCTCGGCCTCGCCCGTCGCTTCGCAGAGGTCGGGCTCGACGGGTTCGTGCTGAAGTCGCACTACGCGCCGACCGCGGAGCGGGCGGCCGTCGTGCGCGGCGCGGTCGCGGGTGTGCGCGCCCTCGGTTCGATCACCCTGAACGCCGGCGTCGGCGGGCTGAACGCGCAGGCGGTCGAGATCGCCGCGCGCGAGGGCGCGCGCATCGTGTGGCTCCCCACGGTCGACTCGGAGAACGAGGCGAGCGAGGACGGGCCGAAGCCGGCCAAGCAGCCGGTGTGGCGCACGATCCAGGACGAGTTCATCGCGCTCGGCGTTGCAAGCGAGCCGGTGGCGCTGACGGCCGAGCGCCTCGACCGGGTGCTCGCGGTCGTCGCGCGCCACGACCTCGTGCTCGCGACCGGGCACATCGGCCGGGCGGAGATTCACGCGGTCGTGGTAGCGGCCTTCGCCGCCGGGGTCGCTCACGTCGTCGTGACGCACCCCGACTACCCGACCCAGGGCGTGCCCGTGGCCGAGCAGCAGGAACTGGCCGGGCGTGGCGCCGTGCTCGAGCGGTGCTTCGCGCCGATCCACTCCGGCAAGGTGTCGTGGGAGGCGACGTTCGAGGCGATCCGCGCCACCGGGCCCGAGCACAACGTGCTCTCGACCGACCTCGGCCAGCCGGCGAACCCTCCCGTCGAGGACGGGCTCGCGCTGATGGCCGACCGGCTGCTCGAGGCGGGCTGGTCCGAGCATGATGTGCACACCATGGCGGTCGTGAACACCAGGAAGCTCGCCGGTGCCTGAGCAGCGCGAGGCGCGGACACTGCTCGTGGTCAGCGCGCACGCGGCCGACTTCGTCTGGCGCGCTGCGGGGGCGATCGCGACGGTCGTCCAGGGCGGCGGCCGGGCCCACGTGGTCGCGCTCTCCTACGGCGAGCGCGGCGAGTCGGGCGAGCTCTGGCAGGAGCCCGGCCAGACCGAGGAGCGCGTGAAGGAGATTCGCCACGGCGAGGCGCAGACGGCCGCCGACGCGCTCGGCGCGGACTTCCTCAGTCTTGACCTCGGCGACTACCCGCTCGTCGTCGACGCCGCCGCCGTCGACCGCCTGACCGGCCTGATCCGCGAGCTCGCACCGCACGTGATCGTCACGCACGCGGCGCGCGACCCGTTCAACCCCGACCACGCCGTCGCTTACGAGGCGACGGTGCAGGCGCGACAGCTCGCAAGCGGCGCGGGTGTCGCGAGCGCGTTCCGCACGATCACGCCGCCCGAGCTCCTGCTCTTCGAGCCGCACCAGCCCGAGTTGTGCGGCTTCGTCCCGACCACGTTCCTCGACATCACGCCCGTCTGGAGCAAGAAGCTCGCCGCGATGGAGGCGATGGGCGCTCAGTCCTATCTCAGGCAGTACTACGCCGAGCGCGCGGAGCACCGCGCAAACCACGCCCGGCGCAGCTCGGGCCGCAGCGAGATCCGCTACGCGGAGGCCTTCCAGCGCGAGCTGCCCGTCGTCTGCGACGCGCTGTGACCGATTACGCGACCCTCGCCTCGCTCGGCGTCGCCACGATCCACGAGGCGGCGGGCCGCGTCGGCGTGATCGACCTGCCGCTGCGCCAGGTGGTGCCCGGCTCGCGCGTCGCGGGCCCCGCGCGCATCGCGGTCTGCGCGGCGGGCGACAACACGATGGTGCATGCGGTGATTGCGCACGCGCGTCCCGGTGACGTGCTCGTGCTGACGAGCACCGAGCCGGCGCCGGTCGCACTCGTCGGTGAGCTGCTGGCGACGCAGGCCCAGGTGCGCGGCGTCGCGGGCATCCTCGTCGATTCTGCCGTGCGCGACCTCGACGAGCTCGTCCAGATCGGGCTGCCGGTCTGGGCCCGGTTCGTGCGCGCGCAGGGTGCGACGAAAGGCAAGGTCGGCGCGCTCGATGTGGCCGTCGAGATCGGCGGCGCCGCCATCCGGCCGGGCGACCTCGTCGTCATGGACAGCGACGGGGCGCTGGCGCTGCCGCACGAGCGCGTCGCCGAGGTGCTGCCGCGTGCGCTCGAGCGGGCCGAGCAGGAGCGCACGATGCGGCAGCGGTATCTCTCGGGCGAGCTCTCGTACGACCTGAGCGGCCTGCGCGAAATCGTCGAGGCTGACTAGGCCGGCGTAAGGTCACTCGCCCAGGTGAGTGCGGCTACCCTCCGACGAGAGACGACGCGTGACTGGACTAGTTCGACGACGAGTGCGCGATGACCGGCGGCTGCGATTCCGAGGCCGACATCGGTCCGGTAAGCGGTGACCGGCCGGGCGCGGGAGCGCTTGCGGCTCCGCGAATGAACCACAGCCCGCGCCGACGCGGCGAACGCGGCCGAGGCGACGCAGCCTCGGCGTCACGCAGCTGATTCAACAGTTCCTGGTTCCCCAGCGCCACCGAGACACGCTCGGCGTAATCGATCGCTCAGCTGTGATAGGTGGGGATAGAGATGCGCGGCATAGCCGTGAGCCTACGCGCACACGCAGCATGACCGCGCTGCCGCCCTGAACGCGCTCACTTCCGCAACACTCATATGGCCCAGGCGACGGCGTGCTCTAGATGCGGCTTCGGACTCGCGTCACGAAGGCGGTGATCTCGTCCGCATCGCCATGCGGTGCGTCCGGCAGTTCATCCACGGCCATCCACGAAGTGCCCGGCGGAACGCCGGGATAGCGCGGATAGAGATGCTGATGAAAGTGCTCGACACCGAGTCCAATCACGGCCGCGCGCCCGCGACCTCGCGACACACCAAGCAGTCGGCGCTCATCGTGCGATCGTAAGTCTTTCGGAGTGCACTCCCGAACTCGCCCAGACGACTCGCCTGCCGCCTGACTCTGACTCGGCGCAGCCGAACCAGAGTCATGAGTTTCGACCTGCTGTGGCCTCCCGTTTCAGACGTCTGTTCCCGCGGCTCGCGCTCCCGTGGGCCATGGGCCGGAAGTAGAAGAGGCCGCCCGAACAGCCGGGGCGGCCTCTCGATCGGAAGGGCGATCGTTGCCCGTGAGAGCGGCCCTTATGAGGTCGGCGCGCCCTGGTCGATCACCTGGAACGCAGCAAGCGACGAGAAGCTGGACGAAGAGCCGAGGCCCGCTTTCGGGCCGCGAACCTTCACGACGCCGTTGTCGTTCGCCGTGAACGGGTTCCCGGAGATCTTCGTCGCCATCGAAACGGCGAAGGTGAGGGTCATCCCCTTCAACGCTGTGCCATGGTGGTTCGCGCTCTTCACGGTGATCGAGACCGAGCCCGGGAGAGCGCTGGTTGCGGCGGTGTACGCCGTCAGCGTCCCCTTCAGGACGTACATCACTTTCGGGGCAGCCTTGCCGTGGCTGTCGTGCGACTTGCCGGGCGTTCCCGGCTTCCCCCCGGCGAGTGCGAGGCTCGGCACAACCAGCGCGATCGCCGCAGCAATCATCAACTTACGCATATCTCCACGCTCCTACGGTAAATGGAAACGGGTTTACCGTCTTACGGTGTGCCGCTCCTGCAACGGCAAGGCTTCGATCACGTAAGCGGAGCGTAAACCTGACACGGCAGAGCGACAGTTCGCGAACGACCTGCCCGGAACGAGTCGCGCTACGCTTTTCCCATGACGAAAACCGGGAAGTTCCTGGGCGTTCCCTACGACTGGCGGCGACCGACGGTCGCCCGGGTGAAGTCGCGCTGGTGGAACCCGGACGAGCCGCGGCTCTTTACGCCGAAGTCGTTCGGCTGGGGTTACGACCTCAACCTCGCCCGCCTGCTCCGGCGACACTGACCTGCGTGCAGGTGTCCGGCACCGACGGTGCCGGACACCTCTTCGGTGCGTCTAGCCGACCTCGACCTTGACGAAGCCGTACGACTCGAGGGCCGCCAGGAGCTCGCGGTGGCCGAAGGCCTCGCCCGGCGAGGCGAAGCCGACCTTGCGCGGCGCCTGGTGCACCAGGTGATGCGCGGCGAACGCCTGGATCAGACCGGTCTGCAGGTACGCGCCCTGGCCGTGCGCGGAGACGCGGATCGTCTCGAGCGCGCCGCGCCCGACGACGACGTCGACCGTGCGCTGCAAGCGCCGGTTCTCGCGCGGCGGGAGGCCCGGCTGCATCGAGTCGGCGATCCCGGCTAGCACCTCGCGCCGTTGCTCCGGCGGCAGCGGCCTGATCTTCTCCTGGTAGTCGCGCTGGCCGGCGACGATGCCCTCCATGATCGAGCGGTCGAGCAGGCCGCCGAAGGCGCGCACGTTTGCGATCTGCGGGTGGTCCTTGAACCAGACCGGATGTGGGAAACCGCCCCACGGCAACGCGAGCTGCGTCGTGATCGCACTCGGGATTGTGACCTCGAGCGTCGTCACGGGCGGCCACTCCTTGTACTCGTTCTGCTCGAGGTAGAGCGACTCCCACTGGAGCTGGCCGAAGATCGTCTGGGTCGATCCGTAGGTCGGGAAGCCCATGAACATCGAGAGGATCTCGAGCGAGTCGATTCCGGGGGCGCGCTCGATCGCGATCCGCGCGCACGCTTCGGCGACGGCCGACATGTACGCCGTCGCCGGCGCGAGCAGCAGCCCCGCCTCGGCGAACTTCGCGCCCCATTCCTCCTTCGCGAGCTTCACCCACGGGGTCTCGCCGCCCGTGTCGATGTAGTGGCACCCCGCCTTGAGGGCAGCTTCGGCGACCGTGGAGCCGTAGAAGATGCAGGGCCCGACGGTGTTGCAGACCACCTTGGCGCCCTCGAGGAGCGTTGCGAGCGCGTCGACGTCGTGGTCGACCTGGACGATCTCGTAGTCGGCCGTGCCGATCCCCGGCACGTGCGCCAGCACTTCCTCGATCTTCTCGCGGTTGCGCCCGGCGGCGACGAACGGGACGTTGTACTCCCGCAGGAACTCGATGATCAGCCGTGCGGAGAAACCACTCGCGCCGTAGACGACGACGGGGCGCTTGTCGCTCACATTTCCTCCTCGATGGTCTTGGTCACGTGAGCCCGAGAAGCCGGACGGCGTTCTGCTTGAGGATCAGCGGCCGTACCTCAGGCTTGATGTCGAGCGCGTCGAAGTCTGCGAGCCAGCGGTCCGGCGTGATGAACGGAAAATCGCTGCCGAACAGGATCCGGTCGCGCAGAAGCGTGTTCGCGTGGTGCACGAGTTGAGGCGGGAAGTACTTCGGCGACCAGCCCGACAGGTCGATGTACACCTGCGGCTTGTGCACGGCCACGGCGAGCGCCTCGTCCTGCCAGGGAAACGACGGGTGCGCGAGCACGATCTTCAAGTCGGGAAAGTCCGCGGCGACATCGTCGACATGCATCGGGTTGGAGTACTTGAGGCGGATGCCGCCGCCACCGGGGAGACCCGAGCCGACGCCCGACTGCCCGGTGTGGAAGAGCGCCGGCAGGCCGGCCGCCTCGATCACCTCGTAGAGCGGGTAGGCCATGCGGTCATTCGGGAAGAAGCCCTGGACGTTGGGGTGGAACTTGAAGCCGCGGACGCCGTGGTCGGCGATCAGCCGGCGCGCCTCGTCGACGCCACGCCGCCCCTTGTGCGGGTCGACGCTCGCGAACGGGATCAGGACGTCGGGGTTCGCTCTCGCCACCTCGGCGATCTCCTCGTTCGGCACGCGCGTCTGCCCCGTGAACGCCTCCGAGTCGACGGTGAAGACAACCGCCATCAGCCGGCGCTCGCGGTAGTACGCGGCAAGCTCCAGCGCCGTCGGCCGTGCCGACTCGCCGCGGAAGTGCTTCACCGCTGCGTCGCGCAACTCGTCGGGGAGGGAGTCGCCGCCTGCTGCCGACATCTCGACGTGTGCGTGCATGTCGATCGCGACGACGTCGTCGAGCGTGAGGCGTGCGCTCTCAGCCACGCGGCCCTCCGGCTGCGATCGCCGCGAAGGTGTCGAGCGCGGTGGGGTCGAGCAGCGAGTCCTTGCTCGCAACCGCGTCCACCGGCTCGCCGCGCAGGATCCGCTTCACGGGTGCCTCGAGCTTCTTGCCGGTCAGGGTGCGCGGGATGGCGGGCACGGCAATGATCGTGTCAGGAATGTGGCGCGGCGAGAGCTCGGAGCGAAGTTCCCGGGCGATCGTGCCACGGAGCTCGTCGTCCAGGGTGGCGCCGTCCGCGAGCACGACGAACAGCACGAGCTCGCCGGCCCCGCCGCCGGGGTCCTCTAGGTGCACGACGAGGCTGTCCGTGACCTCCGGCAGCTCCTCGACGACGCTGTAGAACTCGCTTGTGCCCAGGCGGACGCCGCCGCGGTTCAAGGTGGCGTCGGAGCGGCCCGAGACGACGGCGCTGCCGCGCTCGGCGAAGCGGACCCAGTCGCCCTGGCGCCAGATGCCGGGATACATCCCGAAGTACGAGCTCTGGTAGAGCGAGCCGTCGGTGTCTCCCCACAGCTCGACGGGCATGGACGGCATCGGTCTTGTGATCACGAGCTCGCCCAGCCGGCCGACGAGCGAGCGGCCCTGTGGGTCGAAGGCGTCGGTCGCGACGCCGAGCAGCCGGCCCGAGATCTCACCCTCGTAGACCGGTAGCAGCGGCGAGCCGCCGACGATGCCGCTGCACACGTCGGTGCCGCCGCTGCCGTTGACGAGCAGGACGTCCGCACCGAGTTGCTCGTAGACGTAGCGATAGCCCTCGACCGGGAGCGGAGAGCCGGCCGTGCCGAAGACGCGGATCGAGCCGAGATCGTTGTCGCGGCCCGGCTCGAGGCCCGCCTTGCGGCACGCCATCAGGAAAGCGGGGCTCACGCCCATGAACGTCGGGCGCGTCTCCTGAGCGAGCCGCCACTGCCAGCCCACGTCCGGCCACGTCGGGTCGCCGTCGAGCATCACGATCGACGAGCGCACGAGCAACGCTGCGATCAGGGCGTTCCACATCATCCACGAGGTGGTCGTGAACCAGAGCAGCCGGCCGCCGGGCTTCAGGTCCCAGCTGAAGGAGTGTGCCTTGAGGTTCTCGAGCAGGATGCCGCCGTGCCCGTGCACGATTGCCTTCGGGCGTCCGGTCGTACCGGACGAGAAGAGCACATGGAGCGGCTGGTCGAAGGGCACCGGTGTGAACTCGAGCAGCCCCGGCTCGGCGAGCAGCTCGTCATAGGACAGCGCGTCCTCGAGCACGTGCTCGCCGTAGGGGACGTGCACGACATGGCGCAGGGTGGGGAGGGCGGCGCGGATCCTCGCCACCTCCTCGCGGCGGTCGACCGACCGGTCGCGGAAGCCGTAGCCCGCGACGGCGAGCAGCACCGCCGGCTCGAGTTGCACCAGGCGGTCGATGACGCTGCGCGCGCCGAGCTCCGGTGCGCAGCTCGCCCAGATCGCCCCCAGGCTCGCGGTCGCGGCGAACGCCACGAGTGTCTCCGGAATGTTCGGTAGGTAGGCGACGACGCGGTCGCCCGGCCCGACGCCGAGCCGCTGGAGGCCGGCGCGTGCGCGCGCGACCTGCTCGCGCAGCTCGGCGAACGTGAGCTCGCCCCGTTCGCGTGTCTGCGAATAGGAGATGACCGCGACCTCCGTGAGATTGTCGTCCGACCCGAGCAGGTGCTCGGCGAAGTTCAGCCGCGCCCCTGGGAACCAGGTCGCGCCCGGCATCGCCTCGGAGGCGAGCACGCGGTCGTACGGAGCGTGTGCCTTGACGTCGAAGAACTCCCAGATCGAGGACCAGAATCCCTCGAGGTCGTCGACCGACCAGCGCTGGAGCTCGCCGTAGTCGGCAAATGAGAGTCCGCGCTCGCTCTCGAGCCAGGCCAGGTAGCGCCCGACCTCGGTCGTCTCTCGGACGTTCGGAGGCGGTGTCCAGAGGATGTGCGCGTCGCTCACGCGCGGTTTTCCCGATGTCCCATGCTGAGCGAGATGTCGTGTGCCGCCTGGGCGACGGCCGGCCCAAAGCGTTCGATCAGCTCGTCCATCGTCCCCATGGTGCGGTGCATGGCAAGGTTGACCGCCGCGAGCGCTTCGCGTGAGTGCGAATGGATCGGCGCCGCGATCGAGCGGAGCCCGTAGGCGAGCTCCTCGTCGTTGACGGCGATGCCCGTCGCGCGGATCTTGCGGAGCTCGGCGCGGAACGCGGTGGCATCGGTCAGCGTGTTCGGTCCGCGTTGCGTGAACTCGATCTGCTCGATCAGCTGCTCGAGCCGCGGCTCCGGCAGGAAGGCGAGGATCGCCTTGCCCATTGCGGTGCAGTAGGCCGGCAGCCGGGCGCCGACGTGCAGGTTCAGGTCGATCTCCCGCTGCCCCGGCCGGGTCGTGCGGCAGCGCTCGACGTAGACGACGTCGGTGCCGTCGAGGATCGCGAGGTTGACCGTATGCTGCGTCTCGTCGCTCAGCGCGCGCAGGTGGGGCGCCGAGAGCTCGAGCAGGTCCATCGAGTTCATTGCCGAGAAGCCGAGGTCGAGTACCTTCGGGCCGAGCCGGTAGCGCTTCGAGGCGAGGTCCTGCTGCAGGTAACCGAGCTTGGCCAGCGTCGCCACGTAGCGGTGCGCTGTCGAGCGGCTCAGGTCGAGCCCGCGCGAGAGCTCGCTGACGCCGATCAGCGGACGGTTGGAGTCGAATGACGAGAGAATGGCGAGCCCGCGTTCGAGCGACTGCGACGTGCCCGTGCTTCCCTCCACGCGCGCCATGGGCCACATCCTAGCTCTTCGTCCCATCAATTGGAACGGCGTCTTGACAAACGGACAGCGACTTGACAGGCTGCCTGTGATCGCCGACGACGCCGGCAGACGTCCGCGCGATCGGGATCAGCGTCACCGCACAGGAACCGGCGACTCGAACCACTCAGTCTTCGTCGATGCAGAGGAGTTGCTAGCCACATGAGCGCCCAGAGCCTGGAGGCCTTGCTCCAATCGGTCGGAAATCCGGTGGACGTGGCCCGGAACTCGCAGATCGGGCCCTACGTCTATCCGACCGTGCCGAGCGAGTTCACGAACTGGCGCGACGAACAGCTCGCGTGGCGCGAGACCTGCTGCCTGTTCGACCAGTCGCACCACATGACGGACATGTACATCAAGGGCCCCGATGCGCTGAAGCTGTTGTCGGACACCGGTGTCAACACCTTCGCGAAGTTCGACGTGAACAAGGCCAAGCAGTTCGTCGCCTGCAACTACGACGGATATGTGATCGGCGACGCGATCCTCTTCTATCTCGACCAGGAGCTGCTCAGCCTGGTCGGGCGGCCGTCGGCGCACAACTGGGTCCAGTACCACTGCGAGACGGGCGGCTACAACGCGACGATCGAGCGCGACGAGCGCTCAGCGGTCAACCCGGCGGGACGGAAGCTCTACCGCTACCAGATCCAGGGCCCGAACGCCTACCAGGTGCTCGAGAAGATCAACGGCGGCCCGCTGCCCGAGATCAAGTTCTTCAACATGGGTGAGCTCACGATCGCGGGCCATACGGTGCGCGCGCTCCATCACGGCATGTCGGGCGTGCCCGGGCTCGAGCTCTTCGGCCCCTGGGCCGAGGGTGCCGCCGTCAAGGCCGCCATCGTCGAGGCCGGCGAGGAGTTCGGGCTTGCGCAGGTCGGTTCGCGGGTCTACGCAACCAACACGCTCGAGTCGGGCTGGATCCCCTGCCCGCTCCCGGCGATCTTCACCGGGGACGACCTGAAGGCGTACCGCCAGTGGTTGCCGGCAGCGGGCTACGAGGGCACCGGCTCGCTCGGCGGCAGCTACTACTCCGACGACATCTCGGACTACTACCTGACGCCGTACGACCTCGGCTACGGGCCGTTCGTCAAGTTCGACCACGACTTCATCGGTCGCGACGCGCTCGAGCAGCTGGCCGAGGGCCCGAAGCGCAAGAAGGTGACGCTCGCCTGGCACGGCGACGACGTCGCCCGGGCGATGGCGACGCTGTTCCAGAAGGAGGGGCGGGCGAAGTACATCGACCTGCCGCTGTCCAACTATTCGACCTGGCCGAACGACCGGATCATGAAGGACGGCAAGCTGGTCGGCGTATCGACGTTCTCCGGTTACAGCTCGAACGAGAGCTCAATGCTCTCGCTGGCGATCGTCGACGTCGAGCACGCAGAACCGGGCACCGAGGTCACGCTCGTGTGGGGCGAGGAAGGCGGCGGATCCGCAAAGCCCGTGGTCGAGCGCCACGTGCAGACCGAGATCGGGGCGACCGTCTCGCCGGCCCCTTACGCCGAGGTCGTCCGCGCCTCGTATCGGCCGCGGTAACCCACGCGCAATCAGCTGGGCCGGGAGGAGTGAGGATGGGCGCGGACGTCGAGTTGCTCGGTCTGTACTGGACGGTCTCCGGGCCGGTCGAGGTGCACTACGGGCGGGAGTGGAGCCTGTTCGGCTGGGCCGACCGCTGCGCCGCGGCGCGCAAGGTCGGGTTCAGCGGGCTTGGGATCTGGCACGCCGACCTTCAGCACGTCTTGCAGTCGCGGAGCCTCCAGGAGATGAAGGAGACGTTTGACGCGAACGGGCTGCGCCACCTCGAGCTCGAGTTCCTGATGGACTGGTTCCTCGATCCGGACGACGAGCGCCGCCGGGCCTCGGACGAGCTTCGGCGGCTGCTCTTCTCCGCCGCCGCCGCGTTCGACGCCCACCACATCAAGGTCGGCAACATCCCCGGCACGCCGGCCGGGCTGCCACAGCTCGCCGAGCGCTTCGCCGAACTGTGCGCCGACGCAGCCGAGCACACGAATGCGAAGATCGTCTACGAGGTCATGCCGTTCGACGTCAACGTCAGATCGATCGAGGCCGCGCTCGAGGTGGTCGGCGGTGCGGGCGCGTCAAACGGCGGGCTCGCGATCGACACCTGGCACATGGGCAAGCTGCGGATCGCGCCCGACGAGCTGCGCCGGATCCCGCTCGAGTACCTGTCCTGGATCGAGCTGAGCGACGGCGGGCGCGTCGACATGGACGACCTGATCGACGAGACCATCAACCACCGCAGGCTGCCCGGAGCGGGCGACTTCGACGTGCGCGCCTACGTCGAGGTCTGCGCCGACCACGGCTACACCGGGCCGTGGGGCGTCGAGGTGCTCTCCGAAGAGCTGCGAAACAATCCGATCGACGTGATCTTCCGGCGGGCGTACGACACGACTGCCGCCCAATTCGTTGAACGAGAGGAGCTCGCGTGAGCAAGCCGGTTGCAGTCAAGGAGCTGACCCCCGACCGCCTCGTCTGGATGTACGAGCAGATGCTGCGGATCCGGGAGTTCGAGGAGCGGGTCAAGCGCACCTTCGTGGAGCATCCGGGCGTGATTCGCGGTCACACCCACCTCGCCGACGGCGCCGAGGCCTCGATCGTCGGCTCGATCGCGACGCTTGGCCCCGAGGACCAGTTCCTCACCACCTACCGCTGCCACGGCTACCCGCTCGCACGCGGCACCGACCCGAAGGCGATGATGGCCGAGATCTACGGCCGGGCGGACGGGCTCTGCAAGGGCATCGGCGGTTCGATGCACCTCGCGGATGTCTCGAACGGCTTCCTCGGCACGTCGGGAATCGTCGCGGCCGGGATTCCGCACGCGGCGGGCGCGGCCTGGGCAGCGCAGATCCGCGGCCGCGGCCAGGTCGTCCTGTGCTTCTTCGGCGACGGCGCCTCCAAGCAAGGCGCGTTCTCGGAGTCGCTGAACATTGCCTCGCTCTGGAAGCTGCCGATCGTCTTCGTGATGGAGAACAACGGCTACAACGTGCACACCCGCACCGAGCAGGAGGACGCGAACCGCGCCAACGGCGAGGACCTCTCCGTCAAGGCGAAGGCCTTCAGCATGCCCGGCATCACGATCGACGGCCGCGACCCGGTCGCCGTCTACGAGACCGTCGGCGCGGCGGTGGCGCGTGCCCGGGCGGGTGAGGGGCCGACGCTCGTCGAGTCCCAGATGTACCGCCTCTCGGCGCACGGGAACATCATCGCCCCGCCCGGCGTGCCCCTGCACTTCCCCGAGCACGAGGCGATCGAGAAGTTCGGTGCACCCGAGGAGTACGAAGCGGCGTTGAAGGGCGACCCGGTGCCTGCGTTCCGGGGCCGTCTCGTCGCCGACGGCACGCTCACGGCCGACGAGGCCGACGCGATTGCCGAGCGGGTCCGCGACGAGATGCAGGCCGCGGTCACGTTCGGTCTTGCCAGTCCGTTCCCGGCCGTCGAATCGTCCCTGTCCTACATCTACGCCTAGAGGTTTGATGTGAATTACGCGCACTCACGGATGGTGGCCCAGACACGGCGCATCTCGCCCGGGTCGGGCTTGAACGTAGTCACCGCTATGTCCTGCGCCCGACCCGTGCGAGCTACTTGGTCTGGGCCATCCCCGCAAGCAGCCAAATCCACATCAAGCCTCTGGAGGTCGTGATGGCACACGAATTGCCGTACATCGCCGCGATCGACGAGGCGATCAGACTCGAGATGGAGCGCGACGACACCGTTCTCTACTTCGGCCAGAACATGGCGACGACCGAGAACGAGCCGTACGTGGACGCGTTCGGCAAGGACCGCGTGCGGGTCACGCCGATCTCCGAGACGGCCGAGATCGGCATGGCGATCGGCGCGGCGCTGTCGGGCTTCCGGCCCGTGGTCGAGCTCTACATGGCCGAGTTCATGCTCGTCGCCATGGACCAGGTGCTCAACGAGGCGCCGCGGTTTCGGTCGATGAGCGGCGGCCAGGTGAAGGTCCCGCTCGTCCTCAAGGCGGGCTACGGCTTCGCCGCCGGCTGGGCGGGCCAGCACACCGGCACGATCAGCGCCCTCTTCATGGGCGTGCCCGGCCTCAAGGTGGTCGTGCCCTCGACCGCCGCCGACGCCAAGGGCCTGATGGCGACCGCGATCCGCGACGACAACCCGGTTGTCTACCTGCACCACTACCTGCTGACGCTCGAGCACGGCGAGGTCCCCGACGGCGAATATCTCGTGCCGTTCGGTGAGGCTGCGATCCGCCGCGAGGGTGGCGACGTCACGATCGTCGCCACCGGGTGGACGGTCGACCGCGCACTCGGCGCCGCCGAGCGGCTCGCCGAGGAGGGCATCCAGGCCGAGGTGATCGACCCGCGTACCCTCGCACCGCTCGACACGCACACGATCCTGGAGTCGGTGGCGAAGACCGGCCGCCTCGTGCTCGTCGACCAGGCGACCCGGCACGCATCCGCCTCGACGGTGATCGCGGGCGAAGTGGCCGAGCACGGGTTCTCCTCGCTGAAGGCCCCGATCGTGCAGGTCACATCGCTCGACGCCACGGTCCCCTACAGCGAACCGCTCGAGGCCTTCGTGCTGCCGAACGAGGACAAGATCGTCGCCGCGGCGCAGCAGGTGCTCGGGGCGGCGCCCGTCTCCGCGTAGTGGCATCGAAGCCACTCGACGGCGAGCAGGCGCTCCGCCTGCTCGCCACGATGTGGCGGATCCGCCTCTTCGAGGAGGAGGCCGGGGCGCTCAAGCGGGCCGACGAGGTCTACGGGCTCGTTCACCTGAGCGTGGGCCAGGAGGCCGTCGCCGCCGGGGTGTGCTCGCAGCTGCGCGACGACGATGCCGTCTACTCGGGCCACCGGGCGCACGGGCACGCGATCGCGAAGGGCGCGGCGCTCGCTCGTGTGCTGGCGGAGCTGATGGGGCGCGACGGCGGGCTCTGCCGCGGGCTCGGCGGCTCGATGCACCTGGTCGACGTCGAGCACGGCTTCATGGGCGCGACCGGGGTCGTGGGGGGCAACATCCCGGTGGCGCTCGGGAGCGCGCTCGCCGCGCGGCTGCGTGGCGACGACTCGGTGGCGGTCGTCTTCTTCGGTGACGGCGCGGTGCAGGCGGGCCACTTCAACGAGACGGTGAACCTGGCGACCCTGTGGCGGCTGCCGTTGCTCTTCGTCTGCGAGAACAACGGCTTCGCCGAGTTCACCCCTCGCTCCGCGCACACGAATGTCGAGCGGGTGAGCGACGTGGTTGCGCCGTACGAGCTGGAGCGCACGACCGTCGACGGCAACGACGTCGGGGCCGTGCGGGACGCCTTCGGGCGCTTCCTCGCCGCGGCACGCGCGGGCGAGGGCCCGTTCCTGCTCGAGTGTCTGACCCACCGCCTGCGCGGTCACTACGAGGGCGACCCCGGCGCCTACCGCGAGGCGCTCTCGGCCGCCGACCGGCAGGAGCAGGACCCGATCCTGCGCTTCCAGCGTCACGGCGTCGCGGCGGGCTTCTTCACGGCCGACGAGGCCGCGGCGATCGAGGTCGAGGCGGCGCAGGAGGTGGCCGAGGCGGTGCGCTTCGCGCGTGAGAGCCCATTTCCGCCGGCGAGCTTGGTCCTGGAGATGGTCTACGCGGATGCCTGAGCAGACGTTCATCAAGGCGATCACGCAGACGCTCGCCGAGGCCATGCGCGCCGACGAGCGGGTGTTCGTCCTCGGCGAGGACGTCGCCGAGGGTGGGCCGTACACCGCGACCGCGGGCCTCGCCGAGGAGTTCGGCACGGCCCGGGTGATCAATACGCCGATCAGCGAGGCCGCGATCACCGGCGTCGCCGTCGGTGCCGCGCAATCGGGCATGCGCCCGGTGGTCGAGATCATGTTCATCGACTTCATCACGCTGGCGCTCGACCAGCTCGTCAACGGGGCGGCCAAGGCGCACTTCATGTCCGGCGGCCAGCTGACGGTGCCGCTCGTGCTGCGCACCCAGGGAGGTGCCGGTTACCGCGGCGCGGCGCAGCACTCGCAGAGCCTGGAGAGCTGGCTCACGCACGTGCCCGGCCTGAAGGTCGTGATGCCGAGCCGGCCGTCCGACGCCGCCGGGCTGCTCCTCACCGCGATCGCCGACCCGAACCCCGTCGTTTTCGTCGAGTGCAAGACGCTGTACTTCAGAAAAGGGGAGGTGCCCCGTCCCGCCCTGCCCGTGCCGATCGGCCGAGCCGTCACTCTGCGTGCGGGCCGAGACGTGACGATCGTCGCCCTCTCGAGCCTCGTCGACGAGGCGCTCGTCGCGGCCGAACGCCTGGCGGCCGAGGACGGCATCGAGGTGGAGGTGATCGACCCCCGCACGCTCGTGCCGCTCGACCTCGACGCGATCGTCGAGTCGGTCAAGCGCACCGGACGGCTCGTCGTCGCTCACGAGGCCGTCGAGCACGGCGGCTTCGGCGCCGAGATCGTTGCCCAGGTACAGGCGGCGGCGTTCGACTACCTCGACGCGCCGATCGGGCGCGTGGGCGCGCCGTTCGCCCCGATCCCGCTCAGCGGGCCGCTCGAGGACGCGTATCTCCCGGGAGCGGCGGAGGTCGTCGCAGCCGTGCGCGCGACGGTCAGGTGAGGTCTCGCGGTGCTTGCTCCCGATCAGCCCAATGGCGTAGTATCAGGCGGCCTGACAATGAAGGAGGCGCGGTGTACGACTACGTGATCGTCGGTGCAGGGTCGGCGGGCTGCGTGGTCGCGGCGCGTCTCAGCGAGGACCCGGACGTCAAGGTCGCGCTGCTCGAGGCGGGCGGACCGGACACGCGGTCGGAGATCGCGATGCCGATCGCCTTCCCGATGCTCTTGAAGTCGAGTGTCGACTGGGACCTCAGCGGCGACGAGGAGCCCGGGCTCGGCGGCCGGAGACTCACCCTGCCGCGCGGCAAGGTGGTCGGCGGGTCGGGCTCGATCAACGCCATGATCTACATCCGCGGCAACCGCGCCGACTACGACGGCTGGGCGGCGGGCGGTGCCGACGGCTGGAGCTACGACGAGGTGCTGCCGTACTTCAAGCGCTCCGAGGACAACGAGCGCGGTGCCGACGCCTTCCACGGTGTCGGCGGGCCGATGAGCGTGTCCGACAGTCGCTCGATGGCTCCGCTGATCGAGACGATGCTCGAGGCCAGCGTCGCCGCGGGCCATCAGCTCAACAATGACTTCAACGGTGCGACGCAGGAAGGCGTCGGGCGCTTCCAGCTCACGCAGCGCGACGGGCGGCGCCACTCGACCGCGGCCGCGTTCCTGCACCCGGCCGCCGGGCGGCCGAACCTCGACGTGATCACCGACGCGATGGCGTTGCGGATCCTCTTCGACGGCGCGCGCGCCGTGGGGGTCGAGGTGCAGCGGGGCGGCAAGGTGGAGGAGATCCGCGCCGAGCGCGAGGTGATCCTCTCGGCCGGCTCCTACCAGTCGCCGGCGCTGCTCCTGATCTCCGGCATCGGGCCGGCGGAGGACCTCGAGCTCTTCGGGATCGACGTGCGCGAGAACCTGCCGGTCGGGCACAACCTGCAGGACCACTGCATGGCTCAGCTCAACTACGAGACCGACGAGCCGTCGCTGTATGGCGTGTTCACGCCCGAGAACTTCGCGCTGCTCGAGCAGGGCCGCGGGCCGCTGACCTCCAACATCCCCGAGGCCGGCGCGTTCTTCCGCACCCGGCCGGGCCTCGACGCGCCCGACATCCAGTTTCACTACGCGCCGTCGATGTTCTACGACGAAGGGCTGACCGCGCCGCACGCAAGCGGCTACTGCTTCGGCCCGGTGATGGCGAAGCCGTCGAGCCGTGGCCGCGTGCTGCTGCGCGCACCGCTGCCGGATTCCAAGCCGCGTGTGCTGTGCAACTTCCTCGCGACCGAGGACGACCGGCAGTCGATGATCGCGGGTGTTCGCCTCGCGCTCGAGATCGCCGAACAGGCGCCGCTGAAGAAGGTGATGCGCAAGCCGTTCAGCGTGCCGGCCGGCGACTCGGACGCCGAGATCCTCGACTGGCTGCGGCGGGCTGCGCAGACGGTGTACCACCCGACCTCGACGTGCGCGATCGGCTCGGTCGTCGACCCGCAGCTGCGGGTCTACGGGATCGACGGCCTGCGGGTCGCCGACGCGTCGGTCATGCCGACGATCACGCGCGGCAACACGAACGCAGGCACGATCATGATCGGCGAAAAGGCCGCAGATTTGATCAGCGGGCGCAGTCCCGGGTCAACCATCTAGACAGAGGAGAACGTCTGATGAGCACCACCGAGCAGGTTGTTGAGGATCTCCTCAACGAAGACGACTGGACGGGGAAGATCTACAGCGACGGCTGGGTCGACGCCCCGGAGACCGTCGAGACGGTCGAGCCCGCCACGGGCGCGGTGCTCGGCGTGGCCGGCGTCGCCGACGCGGCGACGGTCGCCGGGGCGACGAAGTCGGCTGCGCGCGCCCAGCGCGAGTGGGCGGCCCTGCCGATGGCCGAGCGCGTGGCGATCGTGACGCGGGCCGGCGAGCTGCTCGAGCGCCATCGCGCCGAGATCACGACCTGGCTGGTGCGCGAGTCCGGGTGCATTCCGCCCAAGGCCGACGTGGAGATCACGGCCTCGATCGGGCAGCTCGAACAGGCCGCCACCCTGACCGAGGACCTGCTCGAGCGCACTCTGCCGTCCCCCGTCCCCGGGCGGACCTCGATCGCCCGCCGCGCGCCGATCGGCGTGGTCGGCGTGATCGCGCCGTGGAACTTCCCGATCGTGCTCGCGATGCGGTCGATCGGCCCGGCGCTCGCGCTCGGGAACTCGATCGTGCTCAAGAGCGACCTGAACACGCCCGTGACCGGCGGTGTCGTGATCGCGCGGATCTTCGAGGAAGCCGGCCTGCCCGCGGGTGTCCTGCATGCGTTCTCGGGCGGTCCCGAGGTCGGGCAGGCGCTCGTCGAGGACGCCAACGTCCGGATGATCTCGTTCACCGGGTCGACCGCGACCGGCCGCATCGTCGGCGAGACGGCGGGCCGCACGCTGAAGCGCGTCGTGCTCGAGCTCGGTGGCAACAGCCCGCTCGTCGTACTCGAGGACGCGGACATCGAGGCGGCGTCCTCGGCCGGCGCCTGGGGCTCGTTCCTCCACCAGGGGCAGATCTGCCTGGCCGTCAGCCGGCACCTCGTGCACGAGTCGATCGTCGACGACTACGTGGCGGCCCTGGCCGCGCGGGCGGGCCATCTGCCCGTCGGCGATCCGGCGAGCGGCCAGGTGGCACTCGGTCCGCTGATCAACGAGAAGCAGGCGGAGCGGGTGCAGAAGATCGTCGACGAGACGGTTGCGGAGGGGGCTTCGCTCGTCGTCGGCGGTCAGCGCGACGGCCTGTTCTTCCCCGCGACGGTGCTTCGCGACGTGCGGCCCGAGATGGCGGCGTTCCGGAACGAGATCTTCGGTCCGGTGGCCGCGATCACGACCTTCAAGACCGACGACGAGGCCGTCGAGCTGGCGAACGCGACCGAGTACGGGCTGTCGGCCGCGGTCCAGTCGGGAAGCCCTGAGCGGGCAGCCGCTGTTGCCGCGCGTCTCGACGCCGGCATGGTCCACATCAACGACCAGACGGTCAACGAGGAGCCTCCCGCCCCGTTCGGCGGGTTCAAGTGCTCGTCGAACGGTGGCCACTTCGGTGGCGTCGGCCAGCTCGAGCTCTGGACCGAGTGGCAGTGGGTCACCTCGCGCGACAAGGCCGAGCCGTTCCCGTTCTAGGTCTCGCATGAAGGCGGCTGTTCTCCGCTCCTACCACCGGCCGCTCGAGCTCGTCGAGCGGCCGGTGCCGGAGCCTGTGCATCCGAACGACGTGCTGGTGCAGATCGGCGGCGCGGGCGTTTGCGCCACCGACCTGCACGCGCAGGAGGGGCTGATGGAGCCCGCCGGCGTTACGCTGCCGCGTGTGCTCGGCCACGAGAACGCGGGCTGGGTGAAGGCGACCGGCACCGGGGTGACGACGGTGTCCGAGGGTGACGCGGTGCTCGTGTACCCGCCCTTCAGCTGCGGCCTCTGCGTCGCGTGCCGGCGTGGCAACGACATGCACTGTGACCGGCACCAGTTCACCGGCCTGTCGGTCGACGGCGGTTTCGCCGAGTACGTGCTCGTGTCGGAGCGGTCGCTGCTGCGGCTGCCCGACGGCGTCGAGCCTGTCGCGGTTGCGCCGCACGCCGACGCGGGCCTGACCGCCTACCACGCGGTCAAGCGGCTCGCGCATCTGCTCGGGCCCGGCTCGACCGTGGCCGTCGTGGGCATCGGCGGTGTCGGCCACATCGCGATTCAGCTCGTCCGCGAGCTCGGGTCGGGGTCGGTGATCGCGATCGATACGGACGAGCGCCGCCGCCGCCTCGCCACCGAGCTCGGGGCGGACGAGGTGATCGACGGCAAGGGCTCGGTCGACGCCGTGCGCGAGCTCACCGGCGGCCGTGGAGCGGACATCGTCTTCGACTTCGTCGGCACCAGCGAGACCCACGCCGATTCGGCCTCGATGCTCGCGCGCGCCGGCACCTATTCCGTGATCGGCTACGGCGGCACGATCTCCATCCCCTCCGGGGCGCTCGTCGTCAACGAGCATGCGGTGGTCGGCAACCTCGTCGGCACCTGGATCGACCTCTGGGAGCTGCTGCAGCTGCACGCGGCCGGCCGGGTCGTCCTGAAGACCGAGACCCACCCGCTCGACCAGGTGAACGAGGTGCTCGCGAAGCTGCGCGATGGCGAGGTCACCGGCCGCGCCGTGCTCGTCCCTGCCTGATCGAACCAGTTTCTCGGGAGGCTGCGGCAGTTCGAAACTCGTATGCCCTCGACGGGTGATCGCGCCGGTGTGTGACTGCTGTTACCGTCCGGCGACGATGTCAGTTTGGCTTCGCCGGCTTCTTCCGCTCGTCGTGGCGGCATTCTGCGCCGTAGCGGCGGCCTCCGCGCTGGCCGGCAATCACCGCGAGCCCCTCGCGGGGACGTGGAGTGGCGTTCTGGCCGGTCAGCCGAGCAGTGGCGGGGGCGGTCGCATCGTGATCGTCGTGAACGCCCGCGAGACCGGCGGCAGCTGGAGGCTCAGCGCCACGTGCCACGGCCCCCTGACGCTCAGCAGCATCTCAGGCGGCTACCACCACTACCTTCGCAAGCTCGCTCCCGGAGCGACCTGCGCGGGCGGAGACGTCGATTGCCTCAAGCGGGCAGGCGCGAACCTGTACGACGCCGTCACCTCCCACCTGGGCGGCGCTCACGATTCGAGCGGCACGCTGCGTCGCGCTCTTTCTTGACGTAAGCGCTCACCGCCAGCGTTCGGCCGATCCAGGAAGAGCGAGGAAGCAAAGAGCGGATCGTCTTGGTCGCAGGTGAGACGTATATTGGGGCGATGTTCACGGTCGCCGCCGAGGCCTATGACCGCTATATGGGCAGGTACTCGATTCCGCTTGCCCCGGGGTTCTGTGAGTTCTCGCAGATCGCCGCCGGGCAGCGTGTCCTCGATGTCGGCTGTGGCCCAGGTGCTCTGACCGCCGAGCTCGTCAAACGGCTGGGGCCGGCTGGAGTGTCCGCAGTCGAGCCCTCGGAGCCGTTCGTCGAGGCCGCTCGCGAACGCCATCCAGGAGTCGATGTACGACAGGCGGCTGCCGAGCAACTCCCGTTTCCGGACGGCGACTTCGACGCCTCGCTGGCGCAGCTCGTCGTTCACTTCATGGCTTCGCCGATCGAAGGGCTCAGCGAGATGGCCCGGGTGACCCGACCTGGCGGTGTTGTCGCAGCGTGTGTGTGGGACCACGCCGGCGGTGAGGGGGCGCTAAGCCGATTCTGGGAGGCTGCCCGGGAGCTCGATCCGGAGGTCGAGGACGAGTCCGAACTGGCCGGCTCTCGAAGAGGCCACCTCGCCGAGCTCCTCCGGGAAGCGGGGCTGGAGGAGGTAGAAGAGACAGTGCTCTCAGTGAGCGTCGAGCACGCCACCTTCGACCAATGGTGGGAGCCCTTCACCTTTGGTGTGGGGACTGTCGGCGCGTACCTGTCGCAGCTCGACCAAGAGCAACAAGCCCGTCTGCGCGAGCACTGCCGAGCAGCGTTCCCGGACGGGGGCCTCCGCCTGGCTGCTCGAGCCTGGGCAGCCCGCGGTCGCGCCTAGGTCGCAGGCTTACAAGGGGTCACGGCAGGCGGGAGCCAGATGTCAACATTGGAATTCCAATTCCAGAGCGAGGTAGGGTCCGGCGATGGACGAGCCGCTGGTTGTACCCGCCGGACCCAATCTTGCCGCGCTAGTGGCCAGCTTTGAAGAACTTGCCGCGGGAGCGAGGTCCGTGTTCCCGGGTCGCGTTCTCCTCAGCAGGAAGAAAGCGACCGGCCTGCTCGAGGTGATGAGGGAAAGGCTCCTCGCGACAGAGGTTTCGAGGGTGGACACGGAGCCATACATCGATGCGCTGACAGCGGTTTCAGAGTTTCGTGTCCTCACGGACTCGGGCGGTTTCATGCCTTGGGCAAATGTGTGGCGCTACTTCTACTTGGACATCAGCCGGAAGCGACTGGCGAGGATGGTCGAGGACCTCCGCGATCGCCTGGCTCCTTTCATGGGCACACCGATCCGGTCAGGCTGAGACGTCGTCGCCTGCCCGAGTGGTCGCGAGGACACTCCGAGCGTTACGAGCGCGGAGTGGCAATCCGGAGGCGGTTGCTGTCCGGTCTTCTACATCGCACTCACGTCCGGCGAGCCCGTTCTCGTCAATCGGACTCCGAGTACGGTCGCGATCGAGTCGATATCGCACATTCAGGTGAATGAGCGTGTTCGGAGTCGCGTCCCGGTGTGCTCTGAGGGACGACCCCGACTCTCGAGACGCCTGGCATCGAGGCGCCTGACCGGCGAGGGACGATGAGAATCGCCAGGTCGGGGAGTCTTAGGCTTGCTCGTGGCATCCAGCCGATAAGCATCACCGCCAAGAGAAAGGAGAGTGACATGGTCACGGTTGACCGCTCGCCGGAGCTCGAGGAGTTCGCGCGTGAGGGACGGCGCCGATTCGAAGCGGGCGATACAGCCTGGTTCGAGCAAACAACGGCATGCGGGGACGTCAGTTCCTTCGGCACGGCACCAGACGAGCAATCGCGGGGCCGAGACGAGGTGCTCGCACTGACGATGGAGCAGGTGGGCGAGATGAACGAGGCTGCGGGGCTGGACGTTGCCGCGCCCGAGCAGGGCGAGGACGATGTGGTGGAGGCGTATCAGGCCGGTGACGTGGGCTGGATTGTGACCCACGGCCGATTCACCTTCGAGGACGGCTCCTGGACCGCCAATCGAGTCGTGAGCGTCGTTGTCCGCGACCCAGAGGGAGACGGATGGAAGAGCGTCCTCACCGCGTCGCAACTCCTCGTGCCGAACGAGCTACTGCTCTCCGGCTCGCCGCTACGCACCCCCTCCGAGACGTGAGCTAGACCCCGCCCTGTGCCCCTCTTACGCCACCGCGCTGGCTTACGCCAGCGTTCCGCAGTGACGCCTGACGAAGGAACCTCCTGCGCTGAACGCTCACGGCTCGATCGGTCGTAGCTCCAACACGCCGAAGTTCGCGCCGGGATTCTTCGACGCGACCTCGAGCGCCTCGTCTGCATCGGCACATTCGAGGATGTTGAACCCGGCTATCTGAAGGTGGTGCTCGGAAATTGGCCCGTCGTCAACCTTCACCTCGTCCTCTCGAACCCGGATCGTGCGGGTGTGCGCAGCCGGGCCGAGCACGTGCCCGCCGAGGCGCACACCGCGGGCGTCCATCTCTTCACACCATGACGCCACAGCGGCTGGCACGGTCGCCCTCTGCTCCGTGTCAAGTTGCACACTGGGGTCGCGGTACGTAAAAAGCATGAACTTCATCCCCGCCTCCTCAGTCGATGACTTCATCACGTTCGACTGTACAAAGAGCCACGACTCATCGGTGGATCCCGCGTGACGACTACGCATTCCGCCGCGTGGCTTGGACCAGAGTTCACAGACACCTGAAGAGTCACGAGCAGCACGGAGGCACCTAGCCTGGCGACGGCCCCTGACGGACCGACCAAACGAGTCTCACAGACCCTTGAGGGATGGTCGATCCTGGTTGCCGGCGTAGCCGGAACCAGGATCGTGTCTGAAGCGCTTCGACGAACGTCTAAGACGTGAACCTGGTTTCGCCTGCGGCGAGAACCAGGTTCAGTGGGCTGGGCCAGTTCGGGAATGCCCCCCGACGGGTGTGTGAGACTCGGCGGAGATGAAGTGGGGGTTGTCGTTTGCACGTGCGGTCGTGGCCGTGCTCGTTGCAGCGCCGACGGTTGCAGCGCTGGCCGCGTGCGGAACCGCCGCTCCTCCGATCTGGCCTCAGCTGTTCGTCGGTCTTGATGGCCGCGCTCCAGGTGTCGTGCCCGGACTCGTACCTGTGATCGTCCCCGACTTCGCGCGAGCGGCAACGACAATTCCTACTGCGCGTCAGTGCGCCGCGCGATGGAATCAGCACGCACCGACGACTACGAAGCACTGGCTCGCCTCACGCGGGGCGAAGTCGGCGGCCATCACCGCGATGACCACTGGCGCCGGGCTCATCGGTACCTCGAAGCACTACTCCTTCTCCCAATGTGCCTACGGCATTCGCGTCGGGCAAACGCAGCTCGTTGCAGCCGTCGCACCACGATCCAAGTCCGGTGCCGCTTGGCGTGGTGAACTGTTGCGATACCGGTCATCAGCAGCGCTTCAGCGCCTAGCGCGGACGTTCAACGCGACCGTCGCGAGCGACGGAAGCCTGCGTCTGTAGCCGGAGCGACTCGTCTGGGGCAGCGAGTCACCCGAGTGGCGGGAACTCGCCAGCCGTGTCTTCGACGGTCTGGCTGAGCGACTTCGGGGGCTCGTCGCCTGCCCGCCGCTCCTCCTGGAGTGCGCGAGCAATCGCCGCTCGATCTTCCTTCTTGGCGGCCCGCGATGCCTTGAAACGCTCAATCAGACCCATCAGGGGCGAGGATACCCCGCTGAGCGAGCGTTCCGCGATACACCCTGACGGTCAGTAGCCGCGCAGCGCAACCGCTAGGCGATCGCGACCGCGGAGCGAAACGGTCACGACGCATGGGGAACTACCCCCCGCACGCCAGAGGGTTTGGCGCGAGCCGGGACGCAAGTTGAACGAGAAGGCCATTTCCTCGCCGGTGCTGCCCGAGACTGTCTTTCGGGTGCAGATTGTGGACCCCGAACCGTGGGCGATTCCTGAACCGCCGATTCGCTGAATCCAAAGCCGGGTTTTGATCTGATCGGTAGATGCTCCGACTGTCACGTGCCCGAAGGCGTGGGCCGTCGCAAGCGTCCTGACGAGCGGCGCGCCTGCGGCTGCGGCCGAAGCTGAGATCAGCGCGACTACCGAGACAACAGCCATGCGTCAACGCATGGCAAGAATCTTAGGACGATCCTCTCGCCTGGGCCAGCATTGAGTGCAGACCCCTGAGGGATGGTCGATCCTGGTTGCCGGCGTAGCCGGAACCAGGATCGCGTCTGAAGCGCTTCGACGAACGTCTAAGACGTGAACCTGGTTTCGCCTGCGGCGAGAACCAGGTTCAGTGCGCTGGGGCACAGTCCTTACGCCTGAGCGGCTCGCCCCGCAGAATGGGTCAGTTCGCGGGCTTGCCGCGCAGCAAGTACGCGGAGTGCAGGATCTCGGGCTCGTCCTTGAGCTGCTGCGCCGTGCCGTCGTAGTGGATCCGGCCGCCCTCGATCACGTACGCCTTCTGCGCGAGCGCGAGTGCGACGTGTGCGAACTGCTCGATCAGGAGCACGCCGACG
>DATLQV010000084.1:0-4345 GCA_035534955.1 Gaiellaceae bacterium | reverse complement strand
CAACGAGCAGGATCTCGCGCAGCGCTACGGCGTGGCGTCGATCCCGTTCATGGTGCTCTTCGAGAACGGCGAGCCGCAGGCATCTGCGATCGGCGCGATGCCGAAGGGCTCGCTCGAGAAGGCACTCGGCCTCTCGGAGGCTTAGCTTCTAAGGCCGTCCGGTCGGAGCCAGGCGGAGGGCCCAGCCCTCCGCCGCTACGCCGACGCTTCGTCGTCTCAGGCGACCAGGTGCCGGGCCCACTCGGCGAGGATCAGGTCCTGCCCCGGGAACGCCATCTCGGGCAGCTCATCCGGCGCGAAGAACCGCAGCTCGGCGACATCGTCGGCCGCGACGGGCTCGCCGTCGCCGCGCACGCTCCAGGTGACCGAGAAGACATAGCGGCCCGCGTACGGCTCGATGTCGATGCGCAGCAGCTCGAGCGGTTCGATCTCGAGTCCCGTCTCCTCGAGGAACTCGCGGCGCAGTCCGTCCGCTGCGCTCTCGGTTTCCCCCAGGAACCCGCCGGGCAGGTCCCACGAGCCCTTGCGCGGCTCGATGCCGCGGCGCGCCAGCAGCACGCGCCCGTCGCGCTCGAGGATCCCCTGCACGGCCGGGACCGCGTTCGCCCAGTACCGCTCGCCGCACCCCGCACAGGCAAGGTGATCGCCGGACGGTGCGAGGCCGCCGCCGCAGCGAGGACAGAACCGCCAGTCGTCGAGCGCGCCCATCTGCGCACATGATGGAGAATCCTGCGCTGCGGAAGGTCGTCCTTCTCCACTCGGCGCTCGGAGACTCGCGTCTCTGGCGCCGCCAGGTCGAAGCGCCGGCAGCCGATTTCCGGATCGTCGCCCCCGACCTCCCCGGCTGGGGATGCGCGGCCACTTCGCGGCCGAAGATCGATCCTGGTTGCCGGCGCAGCCGGAACCAGGATCGTGTCTGGCGCGCTTCGGCGAGGTCGAAGACGTGAACCTGGTTTCGCCTGCGGCGAGAACCAGGAGCTGCAAGCGTCGCCCGGGCAAGTGCACCTACAGCGTGCCGCGTAGGTCAGCGAGTTTCTCGCGCCGCAGCCCGTCCGGCTCGTCGCGCGCGACCCGCTCCAGGAGGGCGCGGATGAGCGGCGCCAGACCAACTGGGTCGAACGGCTTCGTCACGTACTCGACCCCATCGAGCCCGAGGCCGCCGCCACGCTCTTTCAGCTCGGCGCGGGCGCTCAGGAACACGAGCGGGATCGACTCGGTCCGCGGGTCGTCGAACAGCTTCTCGGCGACTTGCAGCCCGTCGAGCCCCGGCATCATCACGTCGAGCAGGATCACGTCCGGTGCCCCCGACCACGCCTGCTCGAGCCCGCTCGGGCCGTCGGCCGCCTCGAGCACTTCCATCCCTTCGGCCTCGAGGTTGACCCTGCAAAGCAGCCGTAGCGCGAACTCGTCGTCGATCACCAGTACGCGCGTTGCCATTCCGTCGTCAAGGCTACGCCTCCGGATCGATATGCGTCTTCGTTGTAAAGATGGGCCCCTTGGCCTATTCCAACGGGCCTCGGCGCTCGTTAGCGTCCACAAACACTGGGCGATGCGAGCCGCGGCGCGCGTTCATGGACACATGCCGCGGTGAGCGATCACGAAGGGCCCGTTGCGATGACCCCCCGAGCAGCGGGCCCTTTCGTTTCCTGGCGACCCGAGAGCCCCGAGTACCATGCACGCAGTGGTCAGGAAGGTCCTGCTCGCATCGCCCCGCGGCTACTGCGCCGGGGTCGAACGCGCCGTCGAAACCGTCGAGAAGGCGCTCGACCTGTATGGGCCGCCGGTCTACGTGCGCAAGCAGATCGTGCACAACCTGCACGTCGTCCGCGACCTCGAGGCGCGCGGCGCGGTGTTCGTGGACGAGGAGACCGAGGTGCCCGAGGGCGAGACCGTCGTCTTCTCCGCGCACGGCGTCGCTCCCTCCGTGCACGCGAACGCCGAAGCGCGCCGCCTGAACACGATCGACGCGACCTGCCCGCTCGTCACGAAGGTGCACGTCCAGGCGAGGCGCTACGCCGCCGACGGGTACACGGTCGTGCTGATCGGCCACGAGGGTCACGAAGAGGTCGTCGGGACGATGGGCGAGGCGCCGGACGCAATCGTCCTCGTCGAGTCGGTCGAAGATGTCGCGCGGCTGCAGTTTCCCTCCGGGACGCGGCTCGCGTACGTCACGCAAACGACGCTCTCGGTCGACGAGACCGGCGAGGTGATCGCCGCTCTTCGCGCCCGGTTCCCGGAGATCTACGCGCCGAAGAAGGAAGACATCTGTTATGCGACCTCCAACCGGCAGTGGGCGGTGAAGGAGATGCTCGCCGAGATTGAACTGCTGCTCGTGATCGGCTCGCGCAACTCGTCGAACTCGAACAGGCTCGTCGAGACCGCACAGGCCGCGGGAGTTCGAGGCCATCTCATCGACGATGAGACCGAGATCGACGAGGCGTGGCTCGACGGAGTCGATGTTGTCGGCGTGACGTCAGGCGCCTCGGCGCCCGAGAAGCTCGTCGAGCGTGTTTGCGAGTGGTTCCGGTCACGTGGCGTCACCGAGATCGAGCCGTACCGGCTCGTCGACGAGGGTGTCGAGTTTCGGTTGCCCACCGAGTTGCGCCGCGAGCTCGCACTCGCCGAAGCCCAGAACTGACCTTCGTCGACACGCTTGCGCTCAGCGTGCGGTCTGAGCGAGACCGATCGCGACGAGCACGACGCCTGCGCCTGCGAGCTGGACGCCGCCGAGCGACTCCGAGAGCCAGGCCCAGCCGATGATTGCACCGACGACCGGCTCCAGCATCGCCACGATGCCGACGGTCGTCGCACTGAGGTGTCGCAGCGCGCTCACGAGCAGGAAGAACGGCGCGATCGTCCCGAGCGCGATCATCCAGACGGCGAGCACCCAGACGGGCAGATGGTGCGCATGCAGGTTCCCGCCGAGCGACGTGCTCGCACCGAGGACGTGAGACGGGAACGTCCACCAGGGGACGAGCACCGCCCAGAAGCCTGAAGCGAACAGGAAGCCCCAGGCGAGCAGAGACACGGGGTCGCGGCCGCCCACGACGTGCTCCGCGAGCAACACGTACAGCGCGTACGCGAACGCGCCACCGAGCGCAAACATGATTCCGGCGGTCGAGAGCGACGCTCCGCCGCCGACCACGTTCACGATCAGGCCGAGGCCTCCGAGCGCGAGGGCGAGCGCCACCCAGATGCGGCGGCGCACGTGTTCGTGCCGGCCAAAGCGAGCCCAGAGCGCAACCAGGAGCGGCGCGAGGTACTCGATCAGGAGCGCGATACCGATCGCGAGCCGGTGGATTGCGAGGAAGTAGAACCACTGCACGAACGCGAGGCCGCCGATTCCGAACGTCACGATGTACGGCAGCTCGCGCCGCGTCAGCCGGAGCCGCCCCGGTGCGGTCACAGCGAGGATCGCGACGAGACCCAAAGCGGCTCCAAGCGAGCGCACTTGAGCCAGGCGCTCGGACGAGAGCCCGGTGGCGAGGATTGTCTTCGAGACGCTGCCGTTGATTCCCCACAGCACAGCCGCGCTCGCAGCCATGGCGTAGCCGAGACGCGGCCGCCGGCTGCGCGCGGGCTCGACGGGAAACGGTGCCTCGCTCACGAACTCGACGCTACCGTGCGCCTACACTGACCCGGACGGGACGTAGCTCAGCCTGGTAGAGCGCCGCCTTTGGGAGGCGGAAGCCGTCGGTTCGAATCCGACCGTCCCGATCAGAACTGGGGGAAACCATGTTTCCCCCAGTGGCCCCCTTCTTCCGCGCACCCGCTGGCAGTCGTTCGCGTTGCTTCCGGCGCTCGAACGCGCGCCACTGCCTCAGGGCTCTCGCCCGGGCAGCGCCCGGGCGTTCGGCCTAGAACTTGTCGGACGTGTCGCTGCTAGACACGACGGGGCCTGACCCCGGCCGTGTCTGAAACGGCGGTGCACGCGGGCGCTCTCGGGTGGCGGGTGGGTGCTCGACGCTTCGAATGTGGCTCAGCTGCGTCGACGGCCGGGTCTAGGTGGGACACGTCTGGGGTCTGACCCCGGTTGAGGGCTCTGGTTTAGAGCTGGCTGCGTCGCTTCAGGTTGCTAGAGGACCCAGTCGCCGTTTCGGAGGATCGGGACGGCTTCGCCGGTTGAGGTGACGCCGTCGATCTCGAGGTCGTTCGAGCCGATCATGAAGTCCGTGTGGATCGACGAATGGTTGACGCCCCGCGAGTGGCGCTCGTCGGGCGACACGTCGGCGGCCCAGGGCAGCGCCTGCAGGATCGATGCGCCGAGTGCGATGTGCGAGGACGCGTTCTCGTCGAAGAGGGTCTCGTAGAAGACGAGGCCCGTCTTGCCGACGGCCGAATGGCC
>DATLQV010000083.1:0-18768 GCA_035534955.1 Gaiellaceae bacterium | reverse complement strand
GCCCAAGCCGACTCGAGCGCCCGCAGGCTGCATGGACGCTGGAACGCGCTCGAGGCCCGAGGCAAGCCCCGCTTGATCGTCGTGGTCGCCGTCGCGCGCGAGCTCGCCGGACACTGCTGGGCGCTCGCAACGATGGAGTAGCGCGACCCCGAACGGCTCGGCGAGGAGAGCGCACCGACGAACCGACGCGAGGAGCGATCCGAGGGAACACTGTGAGCAGCCCCAACAGGCCACGCTCGCCGCCAGACAAACGGCTCCGCTCCTCATTTCGCATACCCGGTCATGCGGCACCAACCCGCGCATATGAGTCGCGACACAGACGTCGACGACAGCCGGTGCGCTCTCCCCGCCGAACCCAACCCCCGCAAACACGGGGGAGCTAAACCCGCGCCCGGTTGACACGCCGCACTCCATATGAGTGTTCCGCGATGTCCTCTGAAGCGGCGAGTGAGCAGCAGACGTCGCCCGCGCACCACGGACGACAGCCGCCGGGGAGAGGGGCTAAGGCGCAGGTTTAGCTGGGGCCAGGTCATCTACGAATACCCGGATCGGCTCTAGGTATTGAAAGCCCATCCGCTCGCAGATCGGCCGTGACAGCCGTCCAGCTTGAATCGTGAGGGCGGGTGTCCCGCGCTCGACTGCCACACGCCACCGCGCATGGACCATCGCCGTGTACACGCCCCGGCCGCGTGCTTGCGGAAGCACCGCGCCGGCCAGGAGCGTCACCGCCACGGGCCCGTAGAGGGCGGCAGCGGCGCCAACGATCTGCCCGTCGAGGGATGCCACAATTGTGCAGCCGCGCTGTCCGTCGGTCTTCCATCTGCCGCGTTGCACATCCTCAGCGATTAGTGGCGTTCCGAACACCTCTGCGATTACCTCGTAGAACTTCGTGTACTGCTCCCACGTATCGACAACCCTGACATCGACGTCACTGGGTGCCTGTCGCTTCGGCTGAGAATCGAGCGCAAGCGCATGCTCGACCGCCTCGTAAGGGACCACGTCGCGATTCACCAGACCAGCTGCCTGGAGCTCGGGTATAGCCCATTCGTCGGCGCAAGTGATCCACCATGCCAAGCTCGGTTTTTCGTGGCGACGCCCCAGCGCGCGGATCTCGGCAACCGCCTTTGGCACGTCGAACCTTTCCGCCTCAATGTGAACCAGCTGAGCCGTGTTGCCGAGGGTAAGAGTGAGGACGGCGCCCTCCACCGCGACCTGTCGCTTATCCGGGGGCATCGGCACGCCGCGCATTGGTTGGATCGCGAATCGACGGACGTCGTCTGGGACTATCGGCATTCAGTCGAAGCTTATAGCCGAGGAAGCGCCCGGGCTGGGCAAAATGTCCGTTGAGTGGGCGAGCGTCCTCTCGTCAGAGACCTCGGCTCATCGACAGAACCCTCGACCTACTGGAGCCGTCGGCATGGCCCACTTTTTTTTACGGATCAGTCGGACAGCCGGGCCGGCGGCAGACGGCGCAGCAGCACCTGGCGCAGGACCCAGGCGACGAGCGCGAGCGCAGCCGCCGCGAGCGCGGACACGATGACCGTGTTCGCACCCGGTACACCGACGATCTTGATCCCCGACAGGATCAGCACGAACGCGAACGCGACCCGCAGAGGACGCTCGGGCACGCGAATCGAAAGGTGCGAGCCGAGCAGCACGCCGGGGATCGAACCGACGAGCAGCCAGGCCATCGCATGCAGGTTGACGTTGCCGTGCAGAAGATGACCGGCGCCCGCGACCCAGAGCAACATTGCCGCATGCAGCATGTCGGTGCCGACGATGCGACGGGCCGAGAGCGGGAAGAGCAGCAGCATCGCGAGACCGAAGAACGTGCCCGAGCCGACCGACGTCAGACCGACGACAAGACCGAACACCGCTCCGATCAACACCGCGAAGGCTTTGTCGTGGCGCTGAAGGTTGAACTGGGCGTCGATCGTGTGGCCACGGAGGAAGGTCTTCGCGAGGAACCCGAAGCCGCCGATGATCAGCGTCGCGCCCACAACCTTGCTCATCGTCGACTGCGTGCTCCCGGAGAACGAGCTCGCGATCTGCACGCCGACGAGCGACAGAGGCGCCGAGCCGAGAAGCATCCAGAGCGCGAGCGGCACATGCACGTTGCCGAGCTGCCGGTGACGCCAGGCGCCGAACGACTTGAAGATCGCGCCGTGCAGGATGTCGGTGCCGACCGCCGCCTTCGGGTCGAAACCGAAGAGCAGGATCAGCATCGGCGTCATCAGGCTGCCGCCGCCCATCCCGGTCATCCCGACGAGGATCCCGATCAGCAGCCCACCGATGGAGAACTGCCAGGTCATGCCGGCGTCTCAGATGCGAAGCGGCGGCGGGCTACTGCGAAACTCGCGAACCTGGTTCGGCTCCGCCGAATCAGGTTCGGGAAGGGGCGGACGGCTTCGCCTTCGCCGGCAAGCAGGTTCGGGGCGGGGAGCACGCTCATGCCCGCGGCGGCAGCGGGCACGCGACGAACGGGCGGCCCCGCAGCAGGCAGGCCAGCTTGTACGCCTCGCAGCCCGTGCAGAAGCCCGTGACTGCCGCGAGCAGCGCAAGCACCGCGACGAGCACCCCCAGCGCGATACCGACGCCCGACAGACCGGCGACATAGGCGACCGCCGCCGCGCCGAGAACAGCGAGGCCGACGATGTTCGCGGCCCGCGGGGGCCTGGAGTCCTCGAGCGGCCCCTCGCCGAAACGGGGCTGGATCAGCTCGAAGTAGAACGCGCACGGCAGGCAGAAACGGCGGCCGAAGGTGAGGCCGACGGCCAGCTGCACCGCGAGCAGCGCGAGCAGCCACCACCAGCCGGTCGCGACCGCGAGCACGGAAACGGAGCCGACCACGGCCTGGTTGCACCGGGGGGCGCGCGAGTCGATCACGTGCGTGTCGCGATACGGGTGAGCTCTACGCTGCATCGACCACCATGCCGGCACCGACCGTCTCGTTCGTCGCCTCGTCGATCAGGATGAACGCGCCGGTCGCGCGGTTGCGCGCATACGCGTCGACGACGAGCGGCTCGGCCAAGCGCAGGCGGACGACACCGAGGTCGTTCAGCTCCATCTTCCCCGGGCCCGGCCGGTCCTCGAGCGTCGAGATCTCGACGACGCTCACGATCTCCTCGACGAGCGCCGGCACCGTGCGCGTCGTGTGCTTGACGAGCAGGCGCGCACGATCCTCGAGCGGGCGCTCGGCCATCCAGCTGACACGCGCAGTCAACTCGCGTGCGACCACCGGTGCATTCGCAGGATCGGCAAGCAGGTCGCCACGCGAAACGTCGAGGCTGTCCTCCAGCAGGATCGTCACCGACTCGCCGGGCAGCGCCTCGTCGATCGGGCCGCCGACCGTCTCGACCGCAGCGACGCGGCTGTGCAGCCCCGACGGCAGCACGACCACCTCGTCGCCCGCGCGCCAGACGCCGCCCGCCACCTGGCCCGCATAGCCGCGGTAGTCGTGGTGCTCGCCGGCCATCGCCCGAATCACCCACTGCACCGGGAAGCGCCGGTCGTGGACGTTGCGATCGGCAGCCAGCTCAATTGTCTCCAGGTGCTCGAGCAACGCGGGGCCCGAGTACCACGGCATCGCGTCGCTGCGGTCGACGACGTTGTCGCCCTTGAGCGCCGAGAGCGGGATCACCGTCGCGTCGCGGATGTCGAGCTGCGAGCCGAGCACGGCCAGCTCGACCGCGATCTCGTCGAAGCGCTCCTCGGAGAACCCGACCAGATCCATCTTGTTGACCGCGTACACGACGTGCGGCGTCTCGAGCATCGAGACGATGTAGGAGTGGCGGCGCGTCTGCTCGATCACGCCCTTGCGCGCATCGACCAGGATCAGCGCGACGTCGGCGGTCGACGCGCCTGTGACCATGTTGCGCGTGTACTGCACGTGGCCGGGCGCGTCGGCGAGCTGGAAGCGTCGGCGCGGAGTGACGAACGAGCGGTAGGCAACGTCGATCGTGATCCCCTGCTCGCGCTCGGCGCGCAGACCGTCGGTCAGAAGCGCGAGATCGACGTAGTCGTAGCCGCGCCGGCGCGACGCGTCCTCGATGTGCTCGAGCTGGTCGACGAGGATCTGCTTCGTGTCGTAGAGCAGCCGGCCGATCAGCGTCGACTTGCCGTCGTCGACCGAGCCCGCGGTGACCAGGCGCAGCAGCTCCGTGTCGAGGAACGCCTTAGAAGTAGCCAACGCGCTTCCTGTCCTCCATCGCGGCTTCCGAGACTCTGTCGTCGGCGCGAGTCTCGCCACGCTCGGTGACCCGGGTGGCCGCGATCTCGGTGACGACCTCGTCGATCGTCGCGGCATCGCTCCGGACACCGCCGGTGCAGCTCATGTCGCCGACGGTGCGGAAGCGCACGGTTGCAGCGAACGGCTCCTCACTCGGATAGCGCTCGACGAAATCGGACGCCGCGTAGAGCATCCCGTCGCGCGTGAACACCTCACGCTCGTGCGCGAAGTAGATCGACGGCAGCTCGAGGCTCTCACGCGCGACGTACTGCCACACGTCGAGCTCCGTCCAGTTCGAGATCGGGAACACACGGATGTGCTCGCCTTTGCGGGTGCGCGCGTTGTAGAGATTCCACAGCTCGGGCCGCTGCGCGCGCGGGTTCCACTGGCCGAAGTCGTCGCGGAAGCTGAAGATGCGCTCCTTCGCGCGCGAGCGCTCCTCGTCGCGGCGGGCACCTCCCATCGCGGCGTCGAAGCCGTTCTCCTCGATCGCGTCGAGCAGCGTCGTCGTCTGCAGCTGGTTGCGCGAGGCGCGCGGGCCCGTCTGCTCGGTCACGCGGCCCCTGTCGATCGACTCCTGCACACTCGCAACCACGAGCCGTTCGCCCAGCTCGCGCACGCGACGGTCGCGGTAGGCGATCACCTCGGGAAAGTTGTGGCCGGTGTCGACGTGCATCACCGGGAACGGGAACTTCGCGGGGCGAAACGCCTTCTCGGCCAGCCGCAACATCACGATCGAGTCCTTGCCGCCCGAGAACAGCAGCACCGGCCGCTCACGCTCGGCCGCAACCTCGCGCATGATGTGGATCGCCTCGGCCTCGAGCACGTCGAGGTGGGAGAGCGTGCGGCGTGACGTCATGGTATTCACGCTACTCCGGCCGGAATCAGCTGCAATTCTTCGAGCCGGGCAAGCACACTTGCCGCCGACTCGGTCGGGGTGGCGCCGGTCGTGTCGAGGCGGAGCTCGGGATCGACCGGCGCCTCGTACGGTGCCGAGACGCCCGTGAAATCGGCGAGCTCGCCCGAGAATGCCTTCGCGTACAGGCCCTTCGGGTCGCGGCGTGCGCACTCCTCGATCGGCGTGGCGACGTGCACCTCGACGAACGGCGTGTGCGGCTCAACGAGCTCGCGCGCATGGCGCCGCGCCTCCTCGTAGGGCGAGATTGCCGAGACGATCACGGCACCCCCCGCCCGCGCGACGCGCGAGGCAACCCACGCGATGCGAGCGATGTTCGCATCGCGATCCTCCTTCGAGAAGCCGAGCCCTTTTGACAGGTGCGTGCGGACGATGTCGCCGTCGAGGTGGTCGACGACGAGGCCGCGCCGCTCGAGCTCGGGCGCAACATTCGAAGCGATCGTCGTCTTCCCCGCCGCGGAAAGACCCGTGAACCAGAGAACGAAACCCATCAGACCTTCGAAACGTGGAGCCCGCACTCCACCTTGTCGAGGCCGGCCCAGCGGCCTTCGCGGCCCTCGCCGGGCTGGGTGCAATGGGTGCAGCCGATCGAGGAGTAGCCCTGGTCGTGCAGCTCGTTGTACGGCAGCTCGCGCTCTGCGATGTAGGCCCACACACGCTCGTTGTCCCAGTCGGCGAGCGGGTTTGCCTTCCACAGCCCGTGGGCCTCGTCCCAGCCGAGCTTGGGCGCGTTCGCGCGCGTCGGCGACTGGTCGCGGCGCATGCCGGTGATCCAGCAGTCGAGCTCGGCGAGCGCCTCGTTCAGCGGCCCGACCTTGCGGATCGAACAGCAGAGATCCGGGTTCGTCTTCCACAGCTCGTCGCCGTGCACGGCCGCCTGGCGGCCGAGCGACGGGCCCTCGTAGACCTCGACCTTCGTGCCGTAACGCTGCTCGACCGCGCGCCAGACCTTGTACGTCTCGGGGAAGAGCACATGCGTGTCGAGCGCGAAGACGCGCGCCTTCGGGTCGAGGGATAGGAGCAGGTCGAGCAGCACCGCCTCTTCCTTCTGGAACGAGCAGGCGAGCGAGACCCGGCCCGGGAACTCGCGCAGGCAGAACGCGAGCACCTCCTCGGCCGTCCAGCTCTCGACCTCAGGCGGGAGCTGCAAGGAGCACCTCCTTGAGCGTGTCGCCGCGCAACCCCAGCCGCAGCGTCTCGAGCGGGATGACTTCCTCGGGCGGGATGTTGCCGAGGTTCACCGACGAGCCGAAGTGCTTGACGAACCAGGCCTGCGAGGTCTTCGTCGGCGCCTCCCAGACGAGGTCGTGGAAGTCGACCGAGTGCTCGATCTCGGCAATCAGCCCCGTGCGCATCTGGCCGTCCGGCCGGAAGATGCCGGCGGTGCCGCTCTCGCGCGCCTCGGTGATCACCTTCCACGCGCCGGCCTCCTTCTCTTCCTTGATCCACTCGACCCACTCGTACGGGGCGAACACGACCTCGGAGTCCTTCGAGCCGACCTCGGACAGAACGGTGAAGTCGCGGGCGAAGTCGGCGATCAGCTCGAGCTTGCGCTGGCGCGGGATCTCGATCGTGCCGTCGGAGATCTCGACGTGCGTGAGCCCGAGACCGGTCAGCCACTGCTTGTACTCGTCGAAGGCGCCCTTCACGTAGACGGCCTCGAAGAACGTGCCGCCGATCACGACGGGCTTCTCCTTCAGCACGTCGAGCTTGCGCTCGAGGTTCTTCGTCACGTACGAGGTGCCCCAGCCGAGCTTGATGATGTCGATGTAGTCGCCCGACATCTCGAGCACGTCGGCCCAGCCGCGCGGGCCAAGACCCTTGTCGAGCACGTGCGTGAGCCCGTTGTGCGGCTTCAGGCCCAGGTCGAGACTAGAGGCGGGCATAGAGCTCCTCCAGCTTGGCGTTGGCCCGCGTCTGCACGTCGTGGTAGAGCGAGTTGCCGTGCGCGTCGATGCCGACGGTCAGCGGGCCGAAGTCCTTGACGCGGAACTTCCAGAGGCACTCGGGCATCAGCTCCTCCCACATGACCTCCTCGATCTCCTCGATCTGAGTGGTCTCGAGCGCCGCAGCTCCGCCGACGATCGCGAAGTAGACCATGCCGAGCTCGTGCATCGGCGCGATCGCCTCATCGGGGAAGCCGCCCTTGCCGCAGATCGCCCGAACGCCGTATTGACGGCCGAGCGGCTCCGTGAACCGCACCATCCGTGCGCTCGTGGTCGTGCCGATGCAGACCTTCTCGTACTTGCCGCTCTCGAGCTTGCGCACGCCCGGCGCGGTGTGGAGCAGGAACGCTCCCTTCAGGTCCATCGGCGGCTCGACGCCCTGGTCGAAGATGCGGATCTGCGTGCGGTCGCGGATCCCGATGATGTGCCCCTGCACCGTGACCTCGTCGCCGGCTTGCAGCTTGAGGATCTCGTTGGGGTCGGTGACCGGAAACGTGACGGTATGGCTGGCCATCTAAAACTCCCTGTCGAAGTCGACGGAACCGTCCGCGGCGATGTGCGCGGACGCGCGGCGGGCGGCCCAGCACTGATAGTTGACCGCGACCGGGTTCAGGGTCATGTGCGTGTCGGCATGCTCGATGTGGCACTGCAGGACGGTCACGTCTCCGCCCAGGCCCATCGGGCCGATACCCGTCTCGTTCAGCAGGCCGTACAGCTCGTCTTCGAGCTGCGCGACCAGCGGGTCGGCGTTGCGCGTGCCCACGGGACGCGTGATCGCCTCCTTGGCGAGGTACATCGCATAGTCGGCGGTGCCGCCGATCCCCACGCCGACGATCCCGGGCGGGCACGGCTTGCCGCCGGCGCCGACGATCGACTCGAGCACAAAGCGCTTGATCCCCTTCACGCCGTCGGCGGGAACGCACATCTTGAGGAAGCTCATGTTCTCGGAGCCGGAGCCCTTGGGGATGCACTTCACGTCGAGGCCGTCCCAGTCGGGAATGAACTCCCAGTGCACGATCGGCAGGCGATAGCCGATGTTCGGGCCGGTGTTCTCGCGGGTGATCGTGTGCACCGCGTTCGAGCGCAGCGGATGCTCGACGGTCGCACGGGCGGTGCCGTCGCGCAGCCCCTCGTAGATGCGCGTCGGATGCAGCGGGAAGTGCTCGCCGACCCGGCAGGTGTAGACGGCGATGCCGGTGTCCTGGCAGACGAGGTTGTTCTCGCTGTCGGCAATGTTGACGTTGCGGTGAATCGTCTCGAGCACACGCTTGCCGGGCACCGAGGTCTCACGCAAACGCGCAGCCGCAAGGGCATCACGCAGATCCTGCGGGATGTCCTTCAGCGCCCAGACATACAGATGCGCTGCCGTTTGCTCGACTGCGTGTTGCAGATCGGTGGCGGTATCGATTGTCATCTAGCTCCTAGCCTTCTCGAATGAGGCCTGCCCGGCGCGCCGTCCAAAGACCACACATTCGAGCAGGCTGTTACCCATCATGCGGTTGCGTCCGTGCGTGCCGCCGGCGATCTCGCCGCACGCGTAGACCCCTTCCAGGGTCGTCTCGGCGTTCGTGTCGATCACGAGACCGCCGTTCTGGTAATGGAGGACCGGGTAGGTGAAGAGCTTCTGCTGGAGCGGGTCGATGCCCGCGCCGCGGTAGCGGCGAAGCATGTACGGCAGCGAGATCTCGGCGTCGTCTTCTGCGATGCGCGTCGTGTCGAGGTAGACAGCCGGGCGGCCGTCGGGAGTCGCGACGCCCTTTCCCTTCGCGACCTCGTCGACGATCGCCTGGCTGACCGCGTCGCGCGGGCCGAGCGAGTCGGTGAACTCCTCGCCGTCCGCGTTCAGAAGGACGGCGCCGTAGGCGCGCGTCGTCTCGGGGATCGAGTAGCCCTGCATGTTCGGCGGCCACGCACCGCCGTTCGGGTGGTACTGCAGCGCGTCGAGATCGCGCGCCTCGGCGCCCGCATCGAGCGCGATCTGCGTCACCTCGCCGGTGGCGTTCGGATGGTTGGTCGAGAGCTCGCCGCGCTCGATCGCCTCCGCGTAGCAACGGCCGCCGGCTGCGAGCACGACGGTGCCCGCCTCGACGGTCTCGCTGCCGACACGCGCGCGCCAGTGGCCGTCGACCTCGGCGAGCTCGTGCAGCGGCGCATTCACGAAGCTCGTGCCGCTGCCCGCCTCCCAGGCCTCGCGCAGCTGCTTGGTGATCGCGTGGCCGGTGCGGTCGCCGACCTGGAGCAGGCGCTTGGCGGTCGCGCCGCCGCAGCGGGCAAGGCGGTAGCCGCCGTTCTCCCGCGTGAACTCGACGCCGAGCTCCTCGAGCCAGTGAATCGCCGAGCGGGCATCGCCCGTGAGCACCTCAACGAGGCGCAGGTCCGCCGTCTCGTGCGAGGAACGCCAGATGTCGGCGGCATGCTGCTCGGGCGAGTCGTCCGCGCCGAACGAGGCCTGGATGCCGCCCTGCGCCTTCGAGGAGTTGTTTGCCTGCAGTGAGCCCTTGGTCGCGAGCGCGACGCGGGCACCGGCGCGCTCGGCCGAGACGGCGGCCGCGAGCCCGGAGGCGCCGCTCCCGATCACGAGCACGTCGAAGGTCCCGGCGGTTTCAGCCACAGGCTGGACTATACCTGAGATAACCACGTCTTATCTAGGGGATTTACCGAAGGCTCGCGGAACCGTGCCGAGATCGCAACAACGCCTGCTCAGGGGCGAAAAACCGGGGTCAGACCCCGTCGTGTCTGACGCGGTCGTGTCTCGAGGCGACCTGTCCCTGGGACTGTCCCCGGGCGCCGGGCGCCGGGCGCGGCTTCGGGACGCGCGGCTGGCGGGAGCGGCGAGCGCCGGCGGCTAGTGCGGCAGCGGTCGCGGGCCGCGGCTCTCCGGCGCGAGCGACGGCAGCCACTCGAGCCGCCTCGGCAGGTACCAGTTGGCCTCGCCGAGCAGCTTCATCGTCGCCGGCACGAGCACGCCCCGCACGACCGTCGCGTCGAGCAGCACGGCGACCGCCAGGCCGAAGCCCATCTGCTGCATCTGGATCAGGGCCAGCTGGGAGAAGAGGCCAAAGACGGCGACCATGATCAGCGCCGCACTCGTGACCGTCCCGGCCGTGCGCGTGATCGCAAGACGCACGGCGTCCTCGGTCGTCTCACCCGCGTCGTGGAGCTCCTTGACCCGGCTCAAGATGAAGACGTGGTAGTCCATCGAGAGGCCGAACAGGACCACGAAGAGGAAGAGCGGAATCCAGGTGACGATCGCGCCGTTCGTCTGGAACCCGAGCAGCGAGTGCAGCCAGCCGTACTGGAAGACCGCGACGAGGATGCCGTAGGCCGCGGCCACGGAGAGCAGGTTGAGGACGATCGCCGTCGCGGCGATCACGAGCGACCGGAACGTCATCAAGAGCAGCGTGAACGCGAGCCCGAGCACGAAGAGGAAGACGATCGGCAGACGCGACTTCATCTGCTGGTTGAAGTCGTAGGTGCCGGCGGTGACGCCGGTGACGGCGGTCTGGACACCCGGGATCGTGTCGGCGATCGGTGGCACCACGGTGTCCCGCAGCGCCTGCAGCGCGCTGATCGAAGCTGCGTTGTCGCCGTTGCCGGCGATCGCGAAATCGATCCTGGCGACGGTCTTGGCGGGGTTGACCGTCACATGGAACGGCGCAAAGAGCTCGCCGGTTGCGAGCGCGCGCTCGCGAAACAGCGTGTACGCACGCTGGAACGCCGGCGTCGTCACGTTCGGCGCGCCGACGACGAGCACGGCCGGAGTCTGCGAACCGGGAAACGCCTGCTGGATGCGCTCGTAGGTGCGAACGATCTGCATGTCGTGCGGCAGATCCGTGAGCGATGGAAGCTTCGTGTGCATCGACGTGACTGGCAGCGCCAGGAGCAGCAGCCCGCCGGCCGAGATCGCGACCGCAACGGCCGGACGCCGCAGGACGCGACCGACCATGCGCCCCCATGGGCCATCGTCACGCGGCTGTCCACGGAAGATCGGGATGCGCCCTTTGTCGACCTTGTCGCCGAGACGGTGCAGCACCGCCGGAAGCACCGTCAGCGAACCGACCATCGACGCAAAGACGACGAGCATCGTCCCGAGACCGATCGTCGTGAAGATCGCATTGCCGGAGAGGAGCATTCCCGCCATCGCGATCAGCACCGTCACGCCCGAGACGAGCACCGCCTGCCCGGACGTCCGCGCCGTGCGTAGCAGCGCCTCGTGCGGCTCCCGGCCGCCGTGCCGTTCCTCCCGTTCGCGGCGGAGATAGAACAGCGAGTAGTCGATCCCCACCGCCATGCCCATCATCAGGATCACCGCGCTGACGGTCTGCTTGTCCGTCGGAACGAAATGGCCGACCACGCTGTTCAGGCCGGTCGCGGCGAGCACGGCCGAGAAGGCGAGCAGCACGGGCAGCCCCGCGGCCACGAGCGCGCCGAACGCGATCAGCAGGATCGCGATCGTGAGCGGAAACGACGTGTACTCGGCGCGCGTCATGTCGCGCTCGAAGCGCCGGTTCAGCTCGTAGTTCGCAGAGGCGTAGCCGAATTCCTGGACGAGCATGCCGGGGTCACCGGCCTGCGTCGCGTCGACCGCCTGCACGATCGGCGCGATCTTGTCCTTCGCCTGGGCGATCTTGCCCTTGACGTCGAACTGGACGAGGGCCGAGTGACGGTCGGCCGAGACGAGGCCGGCATTCGGCTTCTCGATCGGGGAGACGATGTTCGTCACCTCGGGCTGGCTCGACAGCGCCTGGACGACCCTTGCGACGGTCGCGCTGAACGCCGGCGCGTCGACCGTCGAGGTCTTCGACTGGATCAGGACGCTCTCGGTGGCGGGAAGGTTGAAGTTCCCCGACGCGAGCATGTGCTCGGCGCGGGCGGCCTCGCCGCTCGCCATGTCCGCGTCCGTCAGCTGCTTGATCGGGACGAGGCTGCCGAGCACGACCGCGAGGACAGCGAACGCGAGCCAGCCGAACGCCGCCGCCTTCCAGTGGGCGGCGCTCCAGCGGCCTGCACGGCCGGCCAGGTTCGTACGATCGGCCACGCCCGGGACGCTACGGCCGAGCCGGCGAACCGAAATCCGGGGATCCCGGTACTCGGCTCACGGAAGAACCGTCACCAGATCCGGGTCAGCAACTCCAGGATCTCGGCAGGCGTCGCCGGACGCGGGTTCGCCTGGTTGCCGCCTCGCTGGGCTGCTGCCTCGGCGACCGCGGGCAGATCCTCTTCGGGCACGCCGAAGTCGCTCAAGCGGTCGAAGCCGCCGAGCAGCGCGAGCTCGCGGGTGCGCTCGACCGCGTCGCCGCCGACCGCCTCGCCGAAGCGCGCCACCTCTTGCGGAACGACCGCACGGTTGAACTCGAGCGCGGGCGGCAGGCAGAGCGCGTTCATCGCGCCGTGCGGGATGCCGTAGGTGCCGCCGAGCGCCTGCGCCATCGCGTGGGCGAGACCGAGGCCCGCCAGGCCGAGCGCGTGGCCGGCGTGCGCGGCTCCTCGCAGCAGCTCAAGGCGGGCGTCGCGATCGATCGGGTCGGCCAGCACCTGCGGGAGCGCGGCGGCGATCAACCGGGCGCCCGCGAGCGCCCGCTCGTCGCCCTCCGGGGTGCGCCCCCGGACGTAGAGCGCCTCCGCACAGTGCGCGAGGCCGTTCAGGGCGGTACCGGCGGTGACGTCGGCCGGCAGCCCGAGCGTCAGGTCGACGTCGTAGACGATCGCGACCGGCTGCGCCCCGCCGCCGCTGCCGCGGATGATCCGGTCGGGCGAGCGGATGCCGTAGAACGTCGTCCACTCCGCGCCCGAGTAGGTGGTCGGCACGTGCACCACGGGCTTCCCCGACTGCGCCGAGGCGTACTTCCCGGTGTCGATCGCAGAACCGCCACCGACCGCGAGGATCCCGTCGGCCTCGGCCGGCACCTCGACCCGCTCGGAAGGAACCTCCAGGAGGCGGCCGGCAGCAGCCGGCAGCTCGAGCCCCTGCCAGCGCGGGCTCGAGATCAGGAACGGACGCTCGATCCCCACCTCGGCGAGCACACCGGGCAGCTCGACGAGGCTCCAGCGGACGATCACCGCAGGCGCTGCCGTGCGAACTCGACGAAGGTGCGCGCCGCCCTCGTTTCGGACCGGCCGGCGGCGCGAACGAGCAGGATCTCGCGCTCGAGCTCGAGCCCGGCGATGCGCGCCTCGACCAGTGTCCCTGCCGCCAGGTCGTTCTCGACCGACGAGCGCGAGATGAACGTGACCCCGTAGCCGCCGCGCACAGCGCTCGTCACCGACTCCTGCAGGCCGAGCTCGAGGCGTACGCCCAGGTCGCCCAGCTTCGTGCCCGCGCGGCGCAACTCGTCCTCGATCATCTGCCGCACCCCTGCGCCTTCCTGCATGAGGATCAGCTGCTCTCCCTGCAGCTCGTCGAGCGTGACCGTCCGCCCGGCGAACGCATGCCCGGGCGGACACGCGAGGATCACCGTGTCGCGGAAGAACGGCTCGTACTCGACCGCGCGATGCCGCGGCGCGGCGCCGACGACGCCCAGCTCGAGCGTGCGGTCGGCGACACGCTCGACGACGGTCTGCGTGTCGAAGACGCTCAGAGCGACGTTGAGATCGGGATGGACCTCCGCGAACTGGCACAGCAGCTGCGACAGCACGACTCCACCGGGCCCGGTCGAGGCGCCGATCGTGAAGGTGCCGGCGAGGGCGCCGGTGACCTCGTCCGCAAGCGCGCTCGTGATCTCCTCCTCGAGCGCGAGCAGCCGTTGCGCCCCGGCGTACAGGCGGGCGCCCGCCTCGGTGGGCTCGACGCGCCGTCCCGACCGGTCGAGGAGCTGCAAGCCGAGCCGCTTCTCGAGCGAACGCACCTGCAGGCTGACCGCGGGCTGGGTCACCCCGAGCCGCTCGGCCGCCTGCGAGAACGACCTGCGCTCAACGACCTCGCAGAACGCACGAAGCTGGCGCGTATCCATAAGCGAATGTTATACGCAACGGTGTCAGACACGAACCTGCGCCCAGGCCTGGCGGAACTCGAGCCGGTTGCCGAACGGGACGGCCTGACTACAGGTCAAGGAGGATCTTGAGGCGGTCCGCCACAACCGCCATCGTGCGGCTGTCGACTCTGCCCCACGAACGAACCAACCGGTCTGCCGACACCGATCGAATCATCTCGCACATCGCGAACGACCGCTCGCGTACTCCACCGTTCGGCGGGTCGATCTGAACGTGCAGCGGGATGCGCCGCTCTATGGTCGTGAGCGGAACAACGACCACAAGCTGCGCCGGCCCAGTGTTGATCGGATCGGCGGAAACCACAAGCGCGGGACGTGTGCCACGCTGCTCGCGGCCACGTGTGGGGTCAAGGTCGACGACCCAGATTTCGCCACGGGCAGCCACGAGCGTGGACGCTAGTCGAGGCCGTCCCCGAGCACAGCGTCCCACTCGCGGAGCTCGGCATCGAGCGCCTCCGGGGACTCGGCACGAACACGCCCATACGCAACGTTCGTCTCGGCAAGAATCAGACTGCGGCGAAACTGGTCGACAGCCCGTGCCAGAAGATCCTGCGTGCGCTCGCCAGTCCGCTCTTCGAGCTCGCGCAGGGCTTCGCGCGTCTCCGCACGGATGCGGACGGTGGTTCCGGACAAGGTGGGGTCCTCTCCTGCGTCGCCGGTCAGGTTCTCATGCAGCTACAGCGATGTATCGACCATCGCGGACAGAACTGTATACGTTTTCATGGACGTCGGCGTAGCCAAATATAGAGCCATTTTCGTCACGCCGTCACCAGCGGGCAGGAAGACGACATCCAGGTGGAAAATCGGGAGCTCAGGCCTGGCGGAACTCGAGCCGGTTGCCGAACGGGTCGGCGGCGTAGAAGCGCTGCACGCCCGGGATCGCGTCGTCCGGGGTGACCTCGATGCCCGCGCCGCGCAGACGCTCGCCGAGCGCGTCGAGGTCGGAGACGACAAGACCCGGATGCGCCTTGCGGGCGGGAGCGAACGGCTCCGCGACCCCCACGTGCAGCTCCTGGGCGCCGGCGCGGAACCAGCAGCCGCCGCGGGCCCGCAGCTCCTGCGGCTTCTCGAGCTCCTCCAGGTCGAGCAGGGCGCCGTAGAAGGCGCGAGCCTCGGGCTCGCAGCCGGGCGGCGCCGCCACCTGCACGTGGTCGATTCCACTGACCGTCATCCCCTACGGTCTACCATCGGCCGCGTGGCATCGGCGCCGCCTCCGCTCGAGGACACCCTCGTCAGCGGGTACACACGGCTCGCTTCCGACGCGGAGCACCGGCGGATCGACCTGGAGCTGCGGGCACTCGACATGCTCTTTGCGAGCGTCTTCGGGATCGTCCTTGCACCGTTCGCGCTCGTGATCGCGGCCCTGATGCTGGTCTCGAGCGGGCGCCCCGTGCTCTACCGCGGCGAGCGCGTCGGCCGGCGCGGCCACTTCTTCCACATGCTGAAGTTCCGGACGCTCAAGCCCGATGCGGAGACCCGCATCGGGCAGTTTCTCGGCGAGGAGCTCGTACGCGCCACCGAAGCCGAGCTGACGCGAATGGGCCGCTGGCTGAAGGTGTCGCAGCTCGACGAGATCCCACAGCTCTGGAACGTCCTTGCCGGCGACATGTCGTTCGTCGGTCCGCGACCGATCCGGCCGCGCTTCTTCGTCGAGCTGGCGCACGACCTGCCGGCGTACTGGCAGCGGCTCGTCGTGCGGCCCGGCCTGACCGGCTTCGCACAGGTGCGGCGCGGCTACGAGACCTCGATGGCGGAGAAGCTCGCCCACGATCTCGAGTGGATCGCGGACCGCTCGGTCCGGCTCTACCTGCGCACGCTGATCGTCACCGCGGCCCGCGTGGTCGCCCAGACCCTCGGACGCCGCACCTAGACTGGCCCCCATGTGCGGGATCTGCGGGATCGCTTCGAACCGCGGCTCCGTCGACCCCGAGCGGCTTCGGCGGATGTCGACGACCCTCTTTCACCGAGGGCCCGACTCCGAGGGCTCGCACATCGACGGATCGGTCGGGATCGCAGCCCGGCGGCTGGCGATCATCGACCTCACCGGCGGCGACCAGCCGCTGCGAAACGAGGACGGCACCGTCGTCGTCGTGCAGAACGGCGAGATCTACAACTACCGCGAGCTGATGCTCGAACTGGAACGGGCAGGGCACCGGTTCCGCACGCACTCCGACACCGAGGTGCTCGCCCACGGCTACGAGCAGTGGGGGCCGCGCCTCTGGGAGCGGTTGCGCGGCATGTTCGCCGTCGCCGTGTGGGACGCACGCGAGCGGCGGCTCGTGCTGGCGCGCGACCGCTTCGGGATCAAGCCGCTCGCCTACCGCGACGCCGGCGGAGAGCTCTCCTTCTCGTCGGAGCTCGATGCGCTCGAGCACGGCGAGATCGACCTCGACGCGCTCGAGGCGTTCCTCGCCTTCAACGTCATCCCCCAGCCGCTCTCGATCTTCAAGGACATTCGCAAGCTGCCGCCGGGCCACACACTCACCTGGCGCGACGGGCGGGCGACGATCGAGCGCTTCGCGCACACGGGCCCCCTGCCCGCCCGTTACGACGAGGACGAAGCCGAGCTCGTCGAGGAGTGCAGGGCACGCCTGCGCGACTCCGTGCGCGCGCACATGATCGCCGACGTTCCCGTGGGCGTGCTGCTCTCGGGCGGCGTCGACTCGGGCGCGCTGACCGCATTCGCCGCCGAGGAGTCGTCGGAGGCCGTCCGGACGTTCTCGATCGGATTCGAGGAGGCCTCGTTCAACGAGCTCGACGGCGCGCGGGCCGTGGCGGAGCGCTACTCGACCATCCACCGCGCCCTGACACTGCGACCGAACGCCGCACTGCTCCTGCCGGCGCTCGCCGACGCGTTCGACGAGCCGTTCGCCGACTCGTCGGCATTGCCCACCTACCTCGTCTCGAAGCTCGCGGCCGAGGACGTGAAGGTGGCGCTGTCGGGCGAGGGCGGCGACGAGCTCTTCGGCGGCTACTACACCTACGTCGCCGACCTGCTCGCGGAGCGTTTCGGGCCGCTGGCCGCGCGCGCCCGCCCGCTCGTCGACCGGTTGCCGTCGTCGACGCGCAAGGTCAGCCTCGACTACCGGCTGAAGCGCTTCACGCGCGCCTCGGCCCTGCCGCCGCTCGAGCGCCACCACACCTACAAGGAGATCTTCGCCGCCGACGTCCGCGCCGAGCTGACGGGCCGGCGCAGCGACTTCGACCCGCTGACCGGCTACCGCGAGCGGTTTGCGCTGACCGAGGGGCACGAGCTGCTGACGCGCCTGCAGGATGTCGACTTCGGCCTCTACCTCGTCGACGACCTGCTGACGAAGACCGACCGCGCGTCGATGGCGTGGTCGCTCGAAGCCCGAGTCCCCTTCATGGACACCGTCGTCTCGAACTTCGCGTTCTCGCTGCCGGTGCGGCACAAGGTGCGCGGCTTCTCGAAGAAGCGGCTGCTGCGCAAGGCGATGGAGCCGCTGCTGCCGCACGAGATCGTGCACGGCAAGAAGCGCGGCTTCTCGATCCCGGCGGCCGCGTGGCTGCGCGGCGAGCTCGAGCCGTTCGCGCGCGAGACGCTGTCGGCCGACACGATCCGCCGCCAGGGCTTCCTGCAGCACGAGGTCGTGACTCGCGTGCTCGACGACCACGTGTCGGGTCGCGAGGACCTCTCGCGCCAGCTGTGGGGGCTGCTCGCGTTCACGCTCTGGTACGAGCGGCACGTCGAAGGCGTCACGCGCGACGTGTCACTGGAGTCGGTGGTGGCGGGGTGAAGGTCTGGGTCGACCTCACCGCGAGCGCGCATCCGCTCGTCTTCCGTCCGCTCGTCAAGCTGCTCGAAGAGCAGGGGCACGAGGTGGAGATCACCACGCGCGAGTACGCGCAGACCCTGCAGCTCATCTCCTCGCACGGGATGACCGCGACCGTGATCGGCCACCACGGCGGCCGTTCGGCGCTCGGCAAGGCGCAGCAGATGCAAGGACGCCTGCGGGCGCTGCGCAAATGGGCGAAGCCGCGCCGGTTCGACCTCGCGCTGGCGCACGGCTCGCACGAGTTGGCGATCACGGCGCGGCGGCTCGGCATCCCGAGCTCGACGACCTTCGACTACGAGTGGGCGTGGCTGCAGCACCAGCTCGGCTGCCGGGCTGCGACCCGCGTCGTCGTGCCGGACTCGATCCCGGCCGAGCGTCTGAAGACCTACGGCGCGGAGCCGCCGAAGCTGCAGCAGTACCCGGGGCTGAAGGAGGAGTACTACCTCTCGGACTTCGAGGCCGACCCCTCGGTGCTCACCGACTGGTCGATCGACCCGGCGCGCGTGCTCGTCGTGCTGCGCCCGCCGCCCGACGTGTCGCTGTACCACCGGCACTCGAACCCACTCTTCCCGATGACGCTCGAGCACCTCGGCCGCTCCGACGACGTGCACGCATTCGTGATTCCGCGCACCGAGGAGCAGCGAGACTTCGTGAAGGCGCTCGCGCTGCCGTCGGTGATCGTGCCCGAGCAGGCCGTCGACGCGCAGAGCCTGATCGCGCTTGCCGACCTCGTCGTCTCCGCCGGCGGAACGATGAACCGCGAGGCAGCCGCGCTCGGAGTTCCGGTCTACACGACCTACGGCGGCCGGCTCGGCGGCGTCGACGAGCAGCTGATCCGCGACGGCCGGCTGCGCCCCCTCACCGACCCGCGCGCGCTCGACCTGCACAAGCG
>DATLQV010000082.1:0-20483 GCA_035534955.1 Gaiellaceae bacterium | reverse complement strand
CCGACCACGATGGCGTCGAAGCGCTTCACCGGCATCAGGCTACAATCCGGCGCGCCAGGGGGTGTGCCCGAGCGGCCAAAGGGAACGGGCTGTAAACCCGTCGGCTCAGCCTACGGAGGTTCGAATCCTCCCGCCCCCATTTGGACAGTTGAAGGCCTGATTCCGGACGCTGCCGCGCAGGAGTTCTCGCGGGGTAGACGGAACTCTTGGGCATGACACCTGACGCCGGCGACCCCGGTTCACAGCCAGGGACCGTCCCGTCGAACCCGGTCCGCTCAGATTGCTAACCCCAGGAGGGTTCCACTGTGGCCACCCCACTGTTTGAACATCACCGCCACCCGCGTACGACCGCGATCCTGCAAGGCACCACCGCACCCGTCAAGGTCGGTGAGCAACTCAAGCGAGACAGTGCAATCGCCCGCTTCAACGCCGCCCTGGCGGTGAAGATCACAAGCGGCGTCGGCTCGATGTGGTGCGCCTACGCGTTCGCCTTGATCGCCGTGATCGGGCTTCCCAGCGCCCTCAAGCTCGGCACCCTCGGCATCGTCCAGTGGATCGCCCAGACGTTCCTCCAGCTCGTGCTGCTGTCGATCATCATCGTCGGCCAGAACATCCAAGCGTCCGCATCCGACCAACGATCCGAGAACACCTACAAGGACGCCGAGGCCGTACTCCACGAGGCGATCGAGATCCAGAAGCACCTCGAAGCCCAGGACGCCGTGCTCACGAAGCTCACGGGAGATGCGAGGTAGGCAACGGCGTTCGTCTGACAGACCCCTCTGACAGACCCGTCGTTTGACCTAAGCTTTTCGCCGGGTGGACATCCCGCTCGTCAATCTGACCTCGCTTCTGCATAGTCGACTCGTTGACCGGGCCGGTGAGAAGCTCGGCCGCGTCGATGACCTGATCGTGCGGTTGGCCGACGGCGGCTATCCGCCGGTGACGGGCTTGAAGGCGCGAATCGGGGGACGCGAGGTGTTCGTGCCGGCCGAGCGGGTGGCACGGCTGGAGCCGGGCAGCGTGCAGTTGAGCGGCGAACAGGTCGACTTGGGCCGGTTCGAGCGCCGTGAGGGCGAGGTGCTGCTGCGCCAGGATCTGCTGGGCCATCGGCTGATCAACGTCGTGGGTGCTCGCTTGGTGCGGGCCGACGATCTCATCCTCGGCCTGATCGACGACTGGTGGCGGGTCGTCGGCGTGGATACGAGCCTTCGCTCGCTCCTTCGCCGGCTCTTGCCGGGGCAGGCGCGTCGCCGGATCGGGGTTCGGCCGTTCCTCGATTGGGCGAGTGTGGAGCCGTTCGTCCGGCACGTGCCGACGGCGCGGCTGCGGATGGCGGTCGGGAGGCTCTCGAAGCTCCACCCGGCGCAACTGGCTGATCTGGTCGAAGCGGCTTCGCACGAGGAGGGCGGGGAGATCATCGAAGCGGTCGGCGCCGACCGGGAGCTCGAGGCGGACGTGTTCGAGGAGCTCGATACCGAACACCAGGTCGAGTTCCTGCGCGAACGCTCCGACCAGGAGGCGGCCAGGGTGCTGGCAACGATGGAAGCCGACGACGCTGCCGATCTGCTGAGCGAGCTGGAGCAGGGCCGGCGCGAGCCGGTGCTCAAGCTGCTCCCGTGGCGGCAGCAGCGGAAGGTGCGGACGTTGCTCGGCTACAACCCTGCGACGGCCGGGGGATTGATGAACCCCGATTTCGTCGCTGTCAGGGAAACGAACACGATTGCGCATGCGCTCGACGAGCTGCGGCGTACCGAACTTCCGGAGGAAACGGTGACCACCCTCCTCGTCCTGGACGGCGAGACCTGTCTGAGCGGAGTGATCTCGGTCCTGACGCTGCTCAAGCAGGACCCGAGCGCGCGACTCGCGGACGCGATGTCTCCGCCGCCGCTCACCCTGGTGGCCGACGACGAGCTATCCGAGATCGCGACGAAGATGGCCGACTACGATCTGACGGTCGCGCCGGTCGTCGACCGCGAGGGACATGTGCTCGGCATCGTCACCGTGGACGATCTGCTCGAGCTGCTGATCCCTCACGATTGGCGCCGCCGGGCCAGCGCCCTCAGCAGCGAGTGACCGGGCCGTGACGGCCTGACACGGACGTTGGTAACCTCTCGCCGCGATGGTCGTTTCTGTCACTGGAGGATGCGCAGCTGTGTCGGCGGACGCTGACGACCCAGGAAGTACAAGCGTGCGCACCCTCGACGGTCGGCTGGCGCTGCTCTTTTAGCCTGCTTACCTCCGGGGCGCGCGCGGACAACGCACGCCCAGCCGCTGACTGCGGGAAGGAGGTGACAAATGGCGGAAGAGCAGGCCGGGCCCCCCAGGGCACCGGTGACTGTCACGCCGGAACGGGTTCGCGCCCCGCCGGTGCTCGACTCGGCGCACATCGGCGACATCAAGGGCGCGCTCGGCACGATCCGCCTCGACGACGTCGGCTCGCGCAGCTCCTGGCGTGTCCGGCTGGTCACGCTGCTCGCGATCATGGGGCCTGGCCTGATCGTGATGGTCGGCGACAACGACGCCGGCGGTGTCTCCACCTACGCCCAGGCCGGCCAGAACTACGGCACGAGCCTCCTGTGGGTGCTGCTGCTGCTGATCCCGGTGTTGATCGTCAACCAGGAGATGGTCGTCCGGCTCGGCGCCGTCACCGGCGTCGGCCACGGCCGCCTGATCCTCGAACGCTTCGGCCGCTTCTGGGGTGCGTTCTCGATCGTCGACCTGTTCATCCTCAACTTCCTCACGATCGTCACCGAGTTCATCGGGATCGATCTCGCCCTCAGCTACCTCGGCGTCGACAGGTACATCTCGGTGCCGATTGCCGGGCTACTGCTCATCGGAATGACGATGACCGGCAGTTTCCGCAAGTGGGAGCGCGCGATGTTCGTCTTTGTCGTCGGCAACCTGCTCGTGATTCCGCTTGCCATCTATGCGCACCCGAACGCCGGCTCGATGGCACACGGCTTCTTCGTGCCCGGCGCCGCCGGCGGCATCAACTCCAGCTCGGTACTGCTGATCATCGCCATGGTCGGCACGACAGTCGCGCCCTGGCAGCTGTTCTTCCAGCAATCGAACATCGTCGACAAGCGGATCACGACGCGCTGGATCAACTACGAACGCGCCGACACCGTGATCGGCTCCGTCGTGGTCATCATCGGCGCCACGCTGATGATCGCCGCGACCGCCTTCCCGTTCGCCCACGGCGCCCTGCACGGCCACTTCAGCAACGCTGAGGGCGTCGCCCGCGGCCTCGAGCACAGCGTCGGGCGCACCGCCGGCGTCCTCTTCGCGCTCGTACTCCTGAACGCCTCGATCATCGGCGCCAGCGCAGTCACCCTCTCCACCTCGTACGCATTCGGCGACGTCTTCGGCATGCACCACTCGCTGCACAGGCCGCCCAAGGAAGCCAAGTTCTTCTACGGCAGCTTCGCGGTGATCGTTGCGCTCGCCTGCGGTGTTGTCCTGATCCCGGGTGCGCCACTCGGCGTCATCACCGTCGCCGTCCAGGCACTCGCCGGCGTCCTCCTCCCCAGCGCGAGTGCCTTCCTCCTCCTGCTCTGCAACGACAAGCAGGTGCTCGGTCCTTGGGTCAACAAACCGTGGCTGAACGTGCTGGCCACCGTCATCCTCGGCGTCCTGCTCATGCTCTCCGGGATCCTGGTCATCACGACGGTCTTCCCCAACGCCAACGGGACGCTCCTGCTCCTCGTGCTCTCAGCCACCCTGGCCGCCGGACTTCTGGCCTTCGCCGTGCCCTACATGCGCGGACGGGCCCGAGCCGAAGCCCCAGCCGACGAACCTCAGGTCAGGCGCGAAACCTGGACGATGCCGCCGCTCGCCCTGCTCGCGGAGCCGGAATGGTCACGCGGCCGCCTCGTCGCGATGTACACGCTGCGTGGCTACCTCGTCATCGCCGTCATCCTGCTGGTCGTCAAAGCCGCCAAGCTCGCAGGCGCCTGAAGCAGAGCTCAGCCGACGCTCTCGATCGCCCGCAGGAGCTGGGCGCGTTCTTCGAACAGGCTGGTGAAGACGCGCGCAAGCCGCCGCTCGCCGGTGGGGGTGAGCTGCACGAAGGAGACTCGTGCGTCGAGCAGCGAGTGCTCGCGCGCAACGAGGCCCGCCTCCACGGCGCGGTCGACGAGCTCGGTGACCGTGCTCTGGGCGAGTTGCATCCGCTCGCACAGGTCGGTCACGGTTGCCCGGTGGCTGTGGTCGGGGGCGCCTTTCACCATCAGGAGCAGCAGGTGCTGGCGCGGCGTGAGCCCGGCCTCGCGCGCCGTCTGCTCGCTCAGGTGGAGGAAGCGCCGCAGCTCGGCGCGGAGCGAGGCGACCTGCACGGCCTCCTCGACGGACACCTCGGGAATCGCGGTCGCGCTCGTGCAAACGTCCATCCAGTCCTCCTCCTCGCAGAACCCTTCGGATCGCACTCCGATCTTTCGCGCAGGATGACGCGCAGGCGGGCAACCGTGCATCCGCGCATTCCACGGATGCGGGAAACTACGGCCCGCGCGGAGCGCTACTGAACGTCGCTCCCCGGCCACGTATCCGAGAGCAGGTAGCCCTCGGGGAACGGGTCGCCGTCGTCGAGATAGAGCTCGGTGGTTCCGGTGATGAAGGCACTGCCCCGGATCGCCGGGACGATCGCCGGACGCCCGCCGACCACCGTCTCCGAGACGATGCGGCCGTCGAACATCGAGCCGATCGCCGAGGCATGCGTCATCGCGTCGCCGACACCCATCAGGCCGCGCGCGTGCAGCACCGCCATGCGCGCCGAGAGCCCCGTGCCGGTGGCCGAGCGGTCGAGCCTGCCGGGCGCGACGACGACCGCGTTGCGGGTGACAGCGCGAAGGCCCTGCCAGGGCTGCGCGATCTGCACGATCGACACGCCGGCGATCTCCGGGTTCTCGGGATGGACGCACCAGAGTTGCTCGCGTGCGGCCGCGCGAATCAGCTCACCGGCGCGCGCGAGCTCGTGCGCCTCGTGCGGCTCGATCGCGAAGCCGAGTGCGGCGGCATCGGCGATCGCGTACCACATGCCGCCGAAGGCGACATCGACGGTGAGCGCACTGAGCCCAGCAATCCCGAGCCCGGCGACCTCGAGCGGCGCGTCGAGGCGTTCCACGAAGCTGGGAACGTTGGTCAGCTCGACGCTCTCGACGCGACCGCCGCGGCACGTCGCCCGCACCTCGACGAGGCCGCCCGGCGCCTCGAGCCGGAGCGTCGTCTCGGGCTCGCGCAAGGCGACGATGCCTGTCTCGAGCAGCACGGTCGCCACGCAGATCGTGTTCGAGCCCGACATCGCCGGGTACTCGGTCGGCTCCATGATGATGAAGCCCGCATCGCAGTCGGGCCGCGTTGCCGGCACGATCAGGTTGGCGTGCGTCGCCACCGACCCGCGCGGCTCGCGCAGCAGGAACCGCCGCAACGAGTCGTCGGCGCGGAGCGCCTGCATCTGCTCGAAGACGGTCGCCCCCGGTGGAGGCTCGACACCCGCGACGACGACGTTGCCCACTTCGCCACCCGCGTGGCAGCCGACGACCGTGATCGAACGCCGCGCCCGCATGCCGGCCGACGATACCGCGCGCCCGCGGCGAGGTTCGCGCTAGCAGCCCGGCGCTGCGCGCCACACCGGGAACGTCACGAACGCGCTCACCACGCGGAAGCCCACCCGCCGGTAGCGCGAGAAGGAGTAGTGGAACACGCCGGACGTGCAGACCGACACCGGCGTCGGCACGCTCGCGCGCAGCTGCACCCGACGCCCGGCGACAGCAAGCGACATCCGCTCGAGGGCCGTGACCGTGAAGGACAGCTGCCCGGGTCGATACACGTGTCCGGATCCCGACGGCGGCAGCCACCCGTCCGCACGACCGTCCAGCTCGGCCGCCAGCTCGGGCGTCGCCGCTTCGAGCCAGGTGCCGTTCCACCGCAGCGGCTCGACGGGGACGAGCGCCGCTCCCGCCTCGTCGAGGACGACGCGGCCGGTCAGCCCGGCAAGGCGCCCCGACTTCGTCACGCCGGTCGTCGTGGCGGCGAACGTGTCGGGCGACGGGACGCCTGGGAGCAGCGCAACGGCGGTCGCGCCCCTGTTCCAGAAGAACTGCTGGAACACGCTCGGGCGCGGCGCCACGCCGACGACGACCGTCGCCGGGCCGGCGATCCAGTCCGCGCCCGCAGGCAGGAAGAGGGACTTCATCAGCTGCGTGTTCCGGCTCTCGAACGAGGTCTCGAGCGCCGAAGCGGTGACGCAGAACACGAGCGCCGCGATCGCAACGACCGCAGTGAGGCGCCGCCACGCGCAGGCGATGGAGGCGAGCGAGAGCCCGCCGGCGACGAGCGCAACCGCGACCCCTGCCGCCCCGGGCGAGCCCGCGGCCTGCTGCAACCGCAGCAGGCCGAGCAGCAGGAGCGAATGCGACGCGCTCCAGCCGGCGAGTGTCACCACCGACGCGATCGCGAACATCGCAGCGGCGAGCGCAGCGTGCGCCCGCAGCCACGGCCACCCGCGCGAGGCGTGCAAGGCGAAGCCGAGGAAGATCAGCGGCAGGACATAGAAGCCGTAGCGCTCATAGACGATCGCACCGTTCCCGTAGAGCGTCGCCTCGAGGAGGACTGCCACGCCGGCCGCGGCCGCGTACGCGCCGAACGCCCGCTCCAGGTCGCTACGCGGCCGGAGCCACGCGCCGGCGATGCCGAGCAGGCCCGCCGGCACCACGATCCAGCCGGCGGCGAGCGCGAGCACCATTGCGTTCCGGCCGAGCCCCGCGGGTGAGAACGAGTGGAAACCGGCTCCCCGGTAGAAACCGAGGAGGGCGACAACGACGCCGGCGAAGGCGACGATCGAGCCCGCGAGGACGACGCGTTGCGAGCGCAGCCGCCCCAGCAGCAGCGCCGCGACGAGGTACGCAGGGACGAGCACGACGAGCTGGAGGCGGGCAAAGGTGGCGAGCAGTGCGACCGACACGAACAGAGCCTGCGAGCGCTGCGTCGGCCGCGCGAGCGCGCAGCTGCCTGTCACGATCGCAGCGACGAAGAGCGGGTAGGCGAATGGCTCCGAGAGCACTGAGCTCGCATAGCCCACGTCGGGCACGGCGACCGCGAGGCCGGCTGCGGCGAGCGCCGTGCCGCGCCCCACCCCGAGCCGGCGGGCTCCCCACCAGACGAGGAGCGCGGTCGTCGAAATCGCGACGCTGCCGATCACCTGCGTCACGCGGTAGCCCGTCTCGAGCGAGCCGAACCACCAGGCGGGCGCCGTCAGGAGCGGCTCGAGCAGAGCCGGGAAGTGCGCGACGTGCCCGCGCACAGCCGGTAGATGCCCCTGGGCGAGCGACCGGGAGAGCGATGCGTAGGTGCTCTCGTCGGGGAAGAAGTCGGGCGTCGCCCGCCTGAAGGCGGCCCAGCTGCGCGCGGTGACGCTCGCGACGAACACCGACCCGAGCGTGAGCCGCCAGGCAAGCGCCCGGTCGAGCGCAAGGAACCGACGGCTCGGATAGGGAAGGCCGGCCTCCACGCGACTGCAATCGGCACGACGAAGCGCGGGCTTGAGAGACTTGGCGCGTGGAGGGAGCCGCTGCACGGATCGACATCAGAACAGGCGCCCGCGCTGTGAGACCGGCCGTCCTGCCCGGGCCGGAGCCCGCCTGGTGGCTGCAAGACGCGGACGACGGCGACCGTTCGCCCGCGCTCGCAGCAGGGCTCGACGTCGACGTGGCGATCATCGGCGGCGGCTTCACCGGTCTGTGGACGGCGCTCGCGTTGCGCGAAGCCGACCCCGCGCTGCACGTCGCCGTGTTCGAGGCGGAGTTCTGCGGCTTCGGACCGAGCGGCCGAAACGGCGGCTTCTGCCACGGCTACTGGTCATACCTGCCGACACTGCGCGACCTCTTCGGCGACACGCGCGCCCTCGAGCTCTGCGTCGCCGGCGACCGCATCGTTCCCGGCATCCGCGCGTTCCTGGCCAGCCGGGGCGAGGATGCATGGCTGCGCGAGGGCGGGATGATCCAGGGCTCGACGACGCCGCGGCAGGACGCGGCGGTCGAGGCGCAACTCGACGCAGCCCGCGCGGTGGGCCACCAAGACGAAGCGGTGCCGCGAGACGCATCGCACATCGTGCCGCGGTTTCGGCGGGCCGTCTTCTTCCGTGACGGGGCGACGTTGCACCCGGTCCGCCTCGTTCGGGCGCTCCGCCGCGCGGTGCTCGCAGACGGCGTCCTGCTGCACGAGCGGACTCGGGTGCGGCTGCGCCGCGACGGCTCGCTCGAGGCGAACGGACACACCGTCCGTGCCCGGCATACCGTGGTTGCGACGAACGTTAGCGCCGCAGCGTGGCGCCCCGTGCGTGGCCGGATGACCGTCTTCGGCAGCTATGCCGTGCTCACCGAACCGGTGCCGGACCTGCTCGCCGAGCTCGGCTGGAGCGGGCACGAGGGGATCGTCGACGCGCGGATGTTCCTGCACTACTTCCGCACCACCGAGGACGGGCGGGTCCTGATGGGCTCCGGCTCGGGCCCGATCGGGTACGGCGCCCGCATCGACGAGCGCTTCACGCACGACGCGGCCACGGCGGCACGCGCCGAGCTCGGCCTGCGGCGCCTCCTCCCCGCTCTCGCCGGAGCCCGCATCGAGGCGAGTTGGGGCGGCCCGATCGACGTCGCCGCCGACCACGTGCCGTTCATCGGCACCGTGCCCGGCACGACCGTGCACTACGCGCTTGGCTACTCGGGCCACGGCGTCGGGCCCTCGTGGCTCGCCGGGCGGGTGCTGGCCTCGCTCGTCCGCGGAGCCGAGAACGAGTGGACGGCCCTGCCGCTCGTCCACCGCCGCGTGGCGACGGTGCCGCCCGAGCCGTTCCGGCGACTCGGCGGCGGTGCGATTCGCGCGGCGATCCTCGCCTGCGAGGAGGCCGAGGAGGCAGGCCGGCGGCCGTCGCTGCCCGCCCGCGCGACCGCCGCCGTGCCGCGGATCATGGGAATGCGGCTCGGACAGCGCTGAGAGCTGCGCATTGCGCACCTGACATCGATGTCGATTGACGAAATGCGCAGCGGTGCTGTAGAAACGACCCCATGGCGGCAACGCACGACGGCCGCGGGCCGGTCAGCCACCCCCGCTCCCTCGACCGCGTCGACCGCGGCATCATCGAGGCGCTGCAGAAGAACGGCCGGGCGTCGTTCCGCGGCGTCGCCTCGCGCATCGGCGTTGCCGAGGCGACCGTCCGTGCACGTTACGCGCGTCTCGTCGACGACGGGATCCTTCAGGTCACCGGCGTGACGAACCCGCTCGGCCTCGGCTTCGACGCGATGGCGATGCTCGGCGTCAACACCGCCGGCGCCCCGGGTCCGGTCGCCGACGAGATCACGAAGTGGGAGGAGGCGAGCTACGTCGTCGTCACGGCCGGCCGCTACGACGTGCTGGTCGAGGCGGTCTGCGTCGACCGCCGCCACCTGCTCGAGTTGACGAGCCGGGTTCGTGAGCTCCCCGGTGTGGTCACGACCGAGACGTTCCTGTACCTCCAGCTCGCAAAGCAGGTGTTTGCCTGGGGCACCCACGATGGAGCGGAGGCGCCGGCATGAGCGCGGACGTCCGGCTCGAGCACGTCACCAAACGCTTCGACGAGGTCGCGGCGGTCGACGACCTGAGCCTGGAAGTCGAGAGCGGGCAGTTCTACGCGCTGCTCGGCCCGTCCGGCTGCGGCAAGACGACGACGCTGCGCATGATCGGCGGCTTCGAGGAGCCGACCGAAGGCGCGATCTATCTCGGCGACAGCTCGGTGACGAGGCTGCCGCCGCACAAGCGCGACGTGAACACCGTGTTCCAGAGCTACGCGCTCTTCCCGCACCTGACGGTCCACGAGAACGTCGCGTTCGGCCTGCGCCGCAAGGGCGTGAGAGGCACGGAGTTGCGCACGCGGGTCGAGGACATGCTCCGCGTCGTCGGCCTCGAGGGGTACGGCGCTCGCAAGCCGCGGCAGCTCTCGGGCGGCCAGCAGCAGCGCGTCGCCCTCGGCCGCGCACTCGTCAACCGGCCGCGCGTCCTGCTGCTCGACGAACCGCTCGGCGCACTCGACCTGAAGCTCCGCAAGGAGATGCAGCTCGAGCTGAAGCGCATCCAGCACGAGATGAAGATCACCTTCGTTCACGTCACGCACGACCAGGAGGAGGCCATGACGATGGCCGACTTCATCGTCGTCATGAACCGCGGCCGGATCGAACAGCTGGGCGACCCGGCCGAACTGTACGAGCGCCCTGCGACCGAGTTCGTTGCGAACTTCCTCGGTGTCTCCAACCTGCTCCCGGGGACGGTCACCGGGCCCGACACCGTGCAACTCGACGAGGGAACTGTGCTGCACGTCGCCCCCGCAGCGATCGCAGACCGGTCAGGGCCCGTCTCGGTGGGCATCCGGCCCGAGAAGCTGAGAATCGGCGGCGGCGGCGCAAACAAGCTCGCCGGCGAGATCGTCGAGCGCGCCTACGTCGGCGTGTCGACGCAATACATCGTGAGGACCCCGCTGAGCGACGTGACGGTCTACGTCCAGGGGGCAGGTACCCACACGCCGGGCGAGCGGCTCGAGCTCTCGTTCACACCGGAAGAAACATTCGTCGTCTCTCGATCGGAGGAGAATCACTCATGACCCAGTCGTTCACCCGCGACGAGCTGCTCCGGCGAGCGCTCGGAGGCAGCGCGTTGCTGACGGTTCCCGGGCTGCTCGCCGCCTGCGGCGGCTCGAAGAAGGCAGCCACCACAACTGCGGCCGCGGCCGTGCAGCAGCTGCCGAAGACGATCACGTTCTCGAACTGGCCGCTCTACATCGACCTCAACCAGAAGACGAAGACGCATCCGACGCTCGTCGCCTTCGAGAAGCACTACGGCGTCCACGTCAACTACATCGAGGACATCAACGACAACCCCAGCTTCTTCGGGAAGATCGAGGGCCCGCTCTCACAGGGGCAGCCGATCGGCCGCGACCTGATCGTGATGACCGACTCCTCGGGCCTTCCGGGCCGCATGATCGAGCTCGGCTGGCTCGAGAAGCTCGACAAGTCGGCCATCCCGAACATCAAGAACCTGCAGCCGACGCAGCAGCACCCGAGCTGGGACCCGAACCGCGAGTACAGCCTGCCGTGGCAGTCGGGCATGACCGGCATCGGCTACGACCCGAAGCTGGTCAACGGCGATATCCGCTCGCTGAGCGACCTGCTCACCAACCCGAAGCTGAAGGGGAAGGTGACGATGCTCCTCGAGATGTCCGACTCGATCGGCATCACGATGCTCGCGAACGGCGACGATCCGGCGAAGACCACCGACGCCACGTTCACGAAGGCGATCAACACGCTGCAGAAGGCCGTCTCGTCCGGGCAGATCCGGCAGTTCACGGGCAACGACTACGCGCCGCTGCTCGCCAAGGGCGACATCTACGCCTGCCTCGCCTGGTCCGGCGACATGGTGCAACTCCAGGCCGACCATCCGGGCCTCAAGTGGGTGCTCCCGGACACGGGCGGAATGATCTGGACCGACAACATGCTGATCCCGAAGGGGGGCAACGCGTTCGCCGCCTCGACGCTGATGAACTGGTACTACCGTCCGGACATCGCGGCGAAGGTCGAGGACTACGTCAACTACATCTGCCCGGTCGTCGGCGCTGCCGCAGTGCTCGAGAAGACCGACCCGGCAGTCGCGAAGAACCCGCTGATCTTCCCGACCCAGAAGATGCTGGCGAACACGCACTTCATGGACACGAAGGCGCTGCTGAACCCGAAGTACCAGAAGCAGTTCCAGAAGCTGACCGGCGGGTGAGCTGACAGGATGCTGCACCGCCGCAAGTGGGCAATCCCATACCTGCTGCTCGCGCCCGGGATGGCTTGGCTCGTCGTCTTCTTCGTGGTGCCCATGTGGTACCTCGCGAAGATGTCCCTGTCGCAGGGGCTGTTCCCGTTCTACGGCTTCGGCTGGGCGTGGCACAACTTCAACGACGCGGTCTCGGGCTACCAGGTGCAGTTCATCCGGTCGGGAGAGTACGCGGCCGTCGCGACGGCGATCGCGCTCGTCGTCAGCTATCCGCTTGCGTACTGGATCGCGTTTCGCGGCGGCCGCTGGAAGAACCTCTTCCTGCTGCTCGTGATCGCGCCGTTCTTCGTCACCTACCTCATCCGCACGCTGGCGTGGGAGACGATCCTGTCCGACAACGGGCTCGTCGTCCGGCTCCTCCAGGACGTCGGGATCCTCGGGTCGAACGGACGTCTCCTCGCCACGTCGGCGGCGGTGATCGCCGGCATCACCTACAACTTCCTGCCGTTCATGGTCCTGCCGTTGTACGTCAGCCTCGAGCAGATCGACGGGCGCCTGATCGAAGCGGCTGAGGATCTCTACGCGTCACGCGCGCGTGCGTTCGCACGGGTGACGCTGCCGCTGTCGCTGCCGGGCGTTTTTGCAGGCGTCCTGCTGACCTTCATCCCGGCGGCGGGCGACTTCATCAACGCACAGCTCCTGGGTACGCCGCGCCAGTACATGATCGGCAACGTCATCCAGTCGGAGTTCCTGTCGGTGCGCGACTACCCGACCGCGGCGTCCCTGTCGTTCGTCCTGATGGCGGCGATCCTCATCCTGGTGTTGACCTTCGCACGCATCCTCGGCACTGACCGGCTGACGGTGGGCGCGTGAGGTTCGTCAGGCGCCACCTGCTGTCCGCGTACGCGGTCCTCGCGCTCGTCTACCTCTTCCTGCCGATCTCCGTCGTCGTCGCGTTCTCCTTCAACAACCCGAAGGGTCGCTTCAACTACACCTGGCAGGGCTTCACGTTCAAGAACTGGACGAACCCGTTCGGCTACCCGGGCCTGAGCGACGCCCTCAAGGTCTCGATCGAGATCGCACTGCTTTCGAGCCTGCTCGCCACGATGCTCGGAACGCTGATCGCGCTTGCGCTCGTGCGGTATCGCTTCCGCGGCAGCGCGACGACCAACCTCCTGATCTTCATCCCGATGACCACGCCTGAAGTCGTGATGGGCGCGTCACTCCTGACCCTGTTCGTCAACTGGAGGGTGCCGCAGGGGTTCGGGACGATCCTGATCGCGCACATCCTCTTCAACATCAGCTACGTCGTCGTGACGGTGCGGGCGCGTCTCGTCGGCTTCGACCGCCATCTCGAAGAGGCGGCGATGGACCTCGGAGCGAACGAGTGGATGACATTCATCAAGGTGACGCTGCCTCTGATCATGCCCGGCATCCTCGCGGCCGGACTGCTCGCGTTCGCGCTTTCGATCGACGACTTCGTGATCACGTACTTCAACGCGGGCGCGACGGTCACGTTCCCGCTCTTCGTCTGGGGTGCGGCGCGCGTCGCGACGCCGCCGCAGATCAACGTGATCGGCACGGCGATTTTCCTGATCGCGATCAGCGGGATGCTGGCCAACATCCTCTTCCAGAACGTCCGCTCTCGGAAAGGAGCCGTCGCCGCATGAGCCGTAGGCTTGACGGAGGCTCACAGGTAGGGGAGACGCCGGCTTCGCCGGCGCCGGAGCGGAGAATCATAGGGCAGCCGAAGGTTGCCCTATGAGCCTCGACCTACAGCAAGCCGCCCGAAACCACCTGTGGCTCCACTTCACCCGCATGGGCGCGTACGGGAAGGGCGAGGTGCCGATCATCGTGCGCGGCGACGGCTGCTACCTCGAGGACTCGAACGGCAAGCGCTACCTCGACGCGCTGGCGGGGCTGTTCGCGGTGCAGATCGGCTACTCGCACGGCGAAGAGGTCGGGCAGGCCGCGCTCGCGCAGATGAAAGAGTTGCCCTTCTACACGAACTGGTCGTATGCGCATCCGCGGGCGATCGAGCTCGCGCACGAGGTGGCGCAACTCGCGCCCGGCGATCTGAACCGCGTCTTCTTCGTCTCGGGCGGCTCGGAGGCGGTCGAGTCGGCGTGGAAGCTCGCGCGCTCCTACCACGCCGCCCGTGGCGAGCGGCGCTGGAAGGCGATCGCGCGCCGCACCGCCTACCACGGCACGACGATGGGCGCGCTGTCGATCAACGGGATCGCCGCGCTGAAGAACGAGTACGAGCCGCTCGTCCCCGACACGCTGCACGTGCGCTCGACGAACCGCTACCACCGCCCCCCGGACGAGACGGAGGCCGAGTTCACGGCCTTCCTGCTCGACGATCTCGATCAGACGATTCAGGCGACGGGGCCCGAGACGGTGGCGATGGTGATCATGGAGCCCGTCCAGAACTCGGGAGGCGCGTACACCCCGCCCGCCGGCTACTTCAAGGGCGTGCGCGAGATCTGCGACACCTACGGCATCCTGCTCTGCGCCGACGAGGTGATCACCGCTTTCGGCCGCGTCGGTGCATGGTTCGCCTCGGAGCTCTACGACATCAAGCCGGATCTCGTCACCTCGGCAAAGGGGCTGTCGTCCGCGTACGCGTCGATCGGCGCCGTGATCGCCACCGACCGCGTCTTCGAGCCGTTCAGCACCGCGTCGGCGATGTACTCGCACGGCATCACCTTCGGCGGACATCCGGTGCAGTGCGCGATCGCGCTGAAGAACATCGAGATCATGAAGCGGGAGCGTGTGATCGAGAACGTGCGCGAGCACGAATCGCAGTTCCGTGCGGCGCTCGCCCAGCTGCTCGAGCTCGACATCGTCGGCGACCTGCGCGGAACGGGCTACTTCTACGCGCTCGAGCTGGTGAAGGACAAGGAAACACGCGGCGGGTTCACGCACGAGGAGTGCGAGACGCTGCTGCGCGGATTCCTGTCGCCGCGCCTGCAGGAGCGGGGGCTGATCTGCCGCGCCGACGACCGCGGCGACCCGGTGATCCAGATCTCGCCGCCGCTCGTCGCGGGGCCGGCGGAGATCGACGAGATCGCGGGGATCCTCGGCGACGTGCTCGCCGAGGCGCAGGACCGCCTGCACGTCGGCGCATGAACGTCCTCGTCGTCGGCACGGGCGGCGTCGGGTCGGCGGTCGCGCCGATCGCGGCGCGCCGCGACTTCTTCGAGCGCATGGTCTTCGCCGACCTCGACCCGGCACGCCCACAGGCGCTCGTCGAGCGGCTCGGCGACGACCGCTTCGGCGCGGCGCAGGTCGACGCGTCGGATGCGGGGGCAATCGCCGCGATCGCTCGGTCGGAAGGCTGCGACACGATCCTCAACGCGACCGATCCGCGCTTCAACCCGCCGATCTTCGAGGCCGCGTTCGAGGCGGGCTGCACGTACCTCGACCTGGCGATGACGCTGTCGAAGCCGGGCGGCGAGAAGCTCGGTGACGCGCAATTCGCCGAGGACAAGCGGTGGAGGGAACGCGGACTGCTCGCGCTCGTCGGCATCGGCGTCGAGCCCGGCCTCTCCGACGTCTTCGCGCGCTACGCGGCCGACCATCTCTTCTCGGAGATCGACGAGGTCGGCGTCCGCGACGGCGCCGACCTGGTCGTCGAGGGCTACGACTTCGCGCCGACGTTCTCGATCTGGACGACGATCGAGGAGTGCCTCAACCCGCCGGTGATCTGGGAGCGCGAGCGCGGCTGGTACACGACGGAGCCGTTCTCCGAGCCCGAGGTGTTCGAGTTTCCGGAGGGAATCGGCCCCATCGAGTGCGTGAACGTCGAGCACGAAGAGGTGCTGCTCGTGCCGCGCTGGATCGACTGCAATCGCGTCACCTTCAAGTACGGGCTCGGCGACGAGTTCATCGAGATCCTGAAGACGCTGCACAAGCTGAAGCTCGACTCGACCGAGCCGGTGTCGGTGCGCGGCCTGCAGGTCGCACCACGCGACGTGCTCGCGGCGGCGCTGCCCGATCCCGCCACGCTGGGCGACAAGATGCGCGGCCGAACCTGCGCGGGCACCTACGTGACGGGCACCGGCAAGAACGGCGAGCCGCGCGCGACCTACCTCTACCACGTCGTCGACAACGAGGAGTCGATGCGCCGCGACGGTTCCCAGGCGGTCGTCTGGCAGACGGCGCTCAACCCGGTGGTCGCGCTCGAGCTGCTGGCCGGGGGCGTGTGGCGGGGCGAGGGCGTGCTCGGCCCGGAGGCGTTCGACGCGGTGCCGTTCCTCGACCTCCTGGCCGAGCACGGCTCGCCGCACGGGGTTGTCGAACACGCGGTCGTCGAGCAGGCGCGGTGATCGGGCGCGCGCAGGCGCTGCTCGAGCGCGAGCTCGAACGGTTCGAGCGCGAGCACCCGCGCTCGCGCGCCCTCGCCGAGCGTGCGCATGGGTCACTCCTGGCCGGCGTGCCGATGCACTGGATGGTGCGCTGGGCCGGCGGCTTCCCGGTGTTTGCCGCCGAGGCCTCCGGCGCCCATTTCACAGACGTCGACGGGATCGAGTACGTCGACCTGTGCCTGGGCGACACGGGTGCGATGACCGGCCATTCGCCTGAGCAGGTCGTCCGCGCGGTCGCCGAGCAGGCGGCACACGGCATCACGCTGATGCTGCCGAGCGAGGACGCGCTCTGGGTCGGCGAGGAGCTGACGCGGCGCTTCGGCCCTTCGCGCTGGCAGTTTGCTCTGACGGCGACTGATGCCAACCGCTTCGCGATCCGGCTCGCGCGACTCGTCACGGGTCGCCCGAAGGTGCTCGTGTTCAACTGGTGCTACCACGGCACCGTCGACGAGACGTTTGCGACGCTGCGCGACGGAGCGGTCGTCGAGCGTGAGGGCAACCTGGGCAGGCCGGTCGCGCTCACCGAGACGACGCGCGTCGTCGAGTGGAACGACGTCGACGCTCTGGAACGCGAGCTCGCGCACGGCGACGTCGCCTGTGTGCTGGCCGAGCCGGCGTTGACGAACATCGGCATCGTGCTGCCCGAGTCCGGCTTCCACGACGCGCTGCGCCGGGCGACGCGACGTACCGGGACGCTGCTCGTGCTCGACGAGACGCACACGCTCTGCGCCGGCCCCGGTGGCTACACCGCCGTGCACGGCCTCGAGCCAGACGTGCTCACGGTCGGCAAGGCGATCGGCAGCGGCATTCCTGCGGCGGCGTACGGCTTCACCGAGGAACTGGCCCGCCGCGTCGACGCGGCGATCGGCCGCGACGACTCCGACGTGGGCGGCGTCGGCGGAACGCTTGCCGCCAACGTCCTCTCGCTGGCCGCCATGCGCGCCACGCTGACGCATGTGCTCACCGGCGAATCGTTCGCGCGGATGATCGAGCTCGGCGAGCGGTTCGAGCGCGGCGTCGCGGAGACGATCGAGCGCGAAGGGCTGCCGTGGCACGTCACCCGCCTCGGCTGCCGCGTCGAGTACCTCTTCCGCCCCGACCGGCCCCGCACCGGCAGCGAGGCGGCGGCCGGCACCGACCAGCTCCTCGACCGGCTGATCCACCTGTACGCGCTGAACCGCGGCATCCTGCTGACGCCGTTCCACAACATGGCGCTGATGTCGCCCGCGACGACCGGCGCCGACGTCGACCGCCACACCCAGGTGTTCGCCGAAGCGGCAGCCGAGCTGACCTCGGGCTGATCTTCCCTGCGCAACACCTACAAGGCTGCGCGGGGTGCGCGAAGATCGTTCTGTGATCGAGGAGCTGGACGAGCGCGAGATCGACGCCTTCCTGCGCCGGCAACGCGTCGGCCGGGTCGGCTGTCACGCAGGCGGCCGCACCTACGTCGTGCCTGTCGTCTACGTCTGGGTCGACGAGTGTGTCTACGTCCAGTCGATCGAGGGCCGCAAGATCGAGATGATGCGTGCCAATCCCGGCGTCTGCTTCGAGGTCGACCAGCACGAACCGGACGGGAGCTGGCGCAGTGTGATCCTCGAGGGCACCTACGAGGAGCTCGAGGGCGGCCGGGCGGAGGCTGCGCTCGCCCTCCTCGTGCGGCGTTTGAACGGGCGCCGCCGCGCACGAGCCGGCGCGCCGGCCGGTCGCGCAGCGGTGGCGTTTCGGATCCGCTGCACGAGCGCCACCGGCCGCCGGGTCTCGCAAGGAGCGACGGCCAGGACGTTGACGCGGTTCGGTGTCGCCGTCAGCCGGTACCGAGCAGGGCGACTTGCCCGGATGGAACGCCAGCCTCCAGCCGACCGGCCGGCATGACGTCCGCACCGCCGCGCCCGAGCCGTCTCTACCGGATCGTCGCCTCGGTGTCCCGCCCGGTCGTGGAACGCCTGTACCGGCTGCACGTACAGGGCCGCGAGAACGTTCCGGCACAGGGTGGCTTCGTCGTCGCCGCAAACCACACGTCGAACCTCGATCCCTGGCCGCTCGCCATCGCTCTCCGGCCGCGCCCGCTTCACTTCATGGCCAAGCACGAGGCGTGGCGGCCGCCGCTCAGCTGGGTGATCGCTGCGGCCGGGTCGTTTTCGGTGCGGCGCGGCGAAGGCGACGCCGAGGCGCTCAGCACGGCGATGCGTCTGTGCCGGGACGGGCGCGTGATGGCGATGTTCCCGGAAGGCACCCGACGCTCGAAAGGGCTGCGCAAGAAGCACCAGCCGAGACCGCACAGCGGTGCAGCCCGGATCGCGCTCGGCGCAGAGGTGCCGCTGATCCCCGCCGCGCTGCGCGGGATGGACCGGCTCAGCCGTCTCGGGCCGCTCGAGCTCTGCTTCGGCGAAGCCATCCGGCTCGACGACCTGCAGGACCTCGACTCGCACGCCGCCGCCGGCGAGGCGACGCGGCGTCTGTGGGAGGCGATCGAGCGGCTCGAAGCCGAGCTGGCGGCCGAGGCGCCGAACTGGAAACGGGCAAGATGAACACTGTGCCCAGATCGAGACCTGGAGAAGCAGACGTGTTCGTCAGCTTCGGGATCACGGGCGACCTCGCCAAGGAGATGACGTTCCGCTCGCTCTACCGGCTCGAGCGCCGAGGGCTGCTGCACGGCCGGATCGTCGGTGTGGCCGTCGACGACTGGACGATCGAGCAGCTTCGCCGGCATCTGCGCGACTCGATCAAGGCTGCCGGCGAGCAGTTCGAGCGGAAGGTGTTCGATCGTCTCGCGGCGCGCCTCTCCTACGTGCAGGGCGACTTCGCCGACGCCGCCACCTATGAACGGCTCGCCTCGGCGATCAAGGGAACGCACTCTCCGCTCTTCTACCTCGAGACCCCGCCGTCACTCTTCGCGACGGTGGTCAAGGGTCTTGCCGGCGCCGGGCTGACGAAGAATGCGCGCGTCGTGATCGAGAAGCCGTTCGGGCACGACCTCGCCTCGGCAAAGACCCTCGCCGCCGAACTGCATCGCTCGATCAGCGAGGAGCAGATCTTTCGCGTCGACCACTTCCTCGGCAAGCTCGGCCTCGAGGAGCTCCTCTACCTCCGGTACGCGAACACGATCCTCGGACCGGTCTGGAACCGGGAGCATGTCTCCAGCATTCAGCTGACGCTCGCCGAAGCCTTCGGCGTCGAGGACCGCGGACACTTCTACGACGCCGTCGGCGCGCTGCGCGACGTCGTCGTCAACCATCTCCTGCAGCTCCTCGCTGCGGCGGCGATGGAAGCCCCGCTCGCAGGCGAGAGCCTCGACAGCGCGCGTCACCGGCTGCTGCAGTCGGTCGCAGACGCCGATCCGGCGCGGTACGTCCGGGGCCAGTACGCCGGCTACCGCGCGACACCCGGCGTCAAGTCGCGCTCGACGACCGAGACGTACGCGGCGCTCGAGCTGCAGATCGCGAACGACCGCTGGCGCGGCGTGCCGGTCTACATCCGCACCGGCAAGCACCTTGCGATCACGCGCACCGAGGTTCGCCTGGTCTTCCGCGACGCCTCTCCCCTCAGGTTCCTCTCGCGTCAGACGCAACCGCAGGCCAACGAGCTCGTCCTTCGGGTCGACCCCGCGACGGGCATCCGCCTGATCCTCGAAGCCCACCGCGCAGACGCCGCCGGCCCGGAGCCGATCACCCTCGACATGGAGTTCGCCGAGCAGGGCGGCGAGGGCCCCACCCCGTACGAGCTGATCTTCGAGGCGGCGCTCGGCGGCGACCGCTCGCTCTTCATCCGCCAGGAGACGGTCGAGGAGGCCTGGCGGATCGTGCAGCCGCTCCTCGACTCCAACCGCAGGGCCCACCCCTACCGCAAGGGAACGTGGGGCCCGGCCGCGGCGAACGGGCTGCTCGAAGGCGGCGCAAGCTGGAGCCGTCCCACGCGGTAACCTGTCCCGGCTGCCCTCTTAGCTCAGTTGGTAGAGCACCTCCATGGTAAGGAGGGGGTCGACGGTTCGAGTCCGTCAGAGGGCTTACAGGAAAGCGACTAATTTGCAGGTAGTTTTAGAACCTTCGTTGTCTACTTTGGCACATCGTTGGAATGCGTTGGAATAAAAGAGTCAGCGCGCCTGCGTATTTGAGGGGTTCATGTCGACGCAGGAGGCTGAGGAAACGCCAAATTCGGTCATGAATTCGGTCGAAGATCACTCGGAAGGCGCAGAGCCCAATGCGTGTTCGATCTCCGCGCTGCGACGTAGGTCCTCGATGTGGCGCAGCCACTCCTCGTCGGGAAGTGTCGACGCGAGATCCGAGAGCGTGGGCGCCGATGATTGACTGGGCAGCTCCGAGCGCCGGCACCGATCGTCGC
>DATLQV010000081.1:0-6827 GCA_035534955.1 Gaiellaceae bacterium | reverse complement strand
TGGTCCTGCCCGAGCTCGAGCTCGCGCTCCGACAGGATCATCCCGTCGGAGACCTCGCCGCGGAGCTTGCGCTTCTCGATCGTGAACTCGCCGCCCGGCATGACACCGCCCGGGACGACGACGGCGACGGTGGCGCCGGCGCCGAAGTTCCAAGCGCCGCACACGATCGAGCGCGGCTCGCCCTCGCCCACGTCGACCTTCGTCAACTGCAGCTTGTCGGCGTTCGGATGCTTGTCAGCTTTGAGCACCTTGCCGACCACGAAGTGGCGCAGGTTGTCGCCGGCCGGAACGCCGTGGCGAACAATGCGGTCGACCTCACAGCTCGTGAAGACGAGCTGCCGCGCAAGCTCCTCGACCGGCAGGTCGAACTCGACGTAGTCGCGCAGCCACGAGACGGGGACCTTCATGGCTAAAACTGCCCCAGTACGCGCAGGTCGTTCTCCCAGAAGGCGCGCAGGTCGGGCAGGCCGTGCCGCAGCATGGCGATGCGCTCGATCCCGAACCCGAACGCGAAGCCCTGCCACTCGGCGGGGTTGAGGTCGACGTTGCGGAACACGTCAGGGTCGACCCAGCCTGCGCCGCCCATCTCGATCCAGCCCGAGTGCTTGCACGTCGCGCAGCCCTGCCCGCTGCAGATGAAGCAGGTGACGTCGAACTCGACCGACGGCTCTGTGAACGGGAAGAAACTCGTGCGCATCCGCACCTCGCGCTCCTGACCGAAGAGCGCCCGGAAGAACTGCAGCACGGTTCCCTGCAGATCGGCGAGCGTGATCCCGCGATCGACCGCGAGGCACTCGACCTGGAGGAAGATCGGCGAGTGCGTCGCGTCGGGCGTGTCGCGCCGGTAGCAGCGGCCGGGCGAGACCATGTAGATCGGCGGCGTCCGCTGCTGCAGCGCGCGGATCTGGTCGGGCGAGGTGTGCGTGCGCAGAACGGTGTCGTCGTCGAGATAGAAGGTGTCGAACTGGGAGCGCGACGGGTGCCCGGGAGCGCTCGTGAGCGCGTCGAAGTTCTCCCAGACGGTCGCGATCTCGGCGCCGTCCCACACCTCGTAGCCCATGCCGAGGAAGATGTCCTCGATCTCCCGCCGGATCTGCGTCAGCAGGTGCAGACGCCCGCGGCGCACGGGATCGCCGGGGACCGTGACGTCGATGCTCGGGTCGGCCGCTGCTTCGTAGGCGAGCCGCTCGAGGGCGCGCTCGCGGGCCGAGACTGCTGCCTCGAGCCGAGCGCGGATGCCGTTCAGCAGCATCCCGCTCTCGCGGTCGCGCACCGCGCGCAGCGCCTGGGCGAGCTCGGAGCGGCGGCCGAGGTAACGAACGCGCCCGTCCTCGAGCTCCGAATCCGACGAAGCTGCCGAGATCGAGCCGAGCGCCTCCGTTTCGTGTGCGGTCCAGTCCACGCGGCGAGACTATCGGTAGGCAGCATAGGCGCATGTCCGCCTACGACAAGATCGCCCGCGTCTACGACCCCTGGTCGGTGACGGTCATCGAGGACATCCCCTTCTACGTGCAGGAGGCGAAGCGCTTCGGGGGCCCGGTGCTCGAGCTCGGCGTCGGCACCGGGCGCATCGCCGTACCGGTCGCCGCGTCCGGGATCGAGGTGGTCGGCGTGGATCTCTCGGCCGGGATGCTCGAGATCGCCCGGGAGGCCGCCGAGCTCGCAGGTGTCGAGCTCGACCTGCGCCACGGCGACATGCGCGACCCGCCGGTGGAGGGGGTGTTTCCGCTGGTCACGGCGCCGTTCCGCTCGCTGCTGCACATGGAGACCGACCCCGACCGGCGCGCGGCGCTGCGCGCAGTCCGGCGTCATCTCGCGCCCGCGGGGCACTTCGTCTTCGACGTCTTCACGCCGAGCGCCGAGGACATCGAGGAGACGAACGGACGCTGGCTCGAGCGGGAGCCGGGGATCTGGGAGCGCGCCGACTGGCACGAGAGCTCGCGCACGCTGATCCTGCGCGTGCGCGGTCGGGCCGGCGAGGCCGAGATGTCGCTCGCCTGGCTCAGCGTGCCGGAATGGAAGAAGCTCCTGCGCGACGAGGGTTTCGTCGTCGAGCAGGTCTATGGCTGGTTCGACCGCAAGCCGTGGCGCGGCGGCGAAGACTCGATCTACGTCTGCCGGGCGCGCTCGTAGAGCGCGAGCGCGCCCGAGACCGCGACGTTCAGCGACTCGACGCCGCTCGTCGGGATGTGCGCGTCGAGGTCGCGCTCCACCTCCGCCGGCAGCCCCTCCCGCTCGGCCCCGAGCAGGAACACGACCCGCCCGGACAGGTCAACCGCCGCGAGCGGCTCGCCGCCGTGCGCAACGAGCGCAACCCGCCTTGCTTGTAACAGACTGTTACTTTCATACGTACGGTCATAGGCGCCGAGCGGCACGCGCCAGATCGAGCCGGCGCTCGCGCGCAGGGCCTTCGGTGAGGTCGGGTCAGCGCAGCCCTCCGAGAGCGCGACCGCAGCCCCGAAGGCCTCTGCCGTGCGGATCAACGTGCCCACATTGCCGGGGTCGGCGATGCGCCAGAGGGCGAGCGTCGCTTCCCGCTCCTCCCACGCGGGCAGGTCGGCGCGCCTGTAGACGCCGACGACGCGCGGCGGGTGCGGGGCGCTCGCAACCTCGGCGAGCAGGCGAGCCTCGATGTCGACCCCCGCGCGCAGCAGGTCGACGGGATCGGCGGTGGCCGCTTCGACCGCATCCTCGCCCTCGACGAAGAACAGCCCGAGCTTGTCGCGCCAGCGCTTGTCGTGCAGCTTGCGAATGAGCTTCAGGCGCTCGTTGTCCTTGCTCGTGATCACCGGGTCACGCACCCCACTGCAACCAGTCGCCGTGGAAGTCGAACACTGCGAGGCGGGTCGCGCCCCCGCCCGGGAAGCGCTCGACCTCGAGCGCGAAGCCGTTGTCGTCGGGGGCGCGGCCGGTCGACACGTAGACGAGTGGAGCAACCTGCGCCGCCTCGTGCAGAGCGGCGTGCACCCGCGCGGCACCGGTCGAGTCGAGATACATGGTCGACGCAGTTTGGAAGATGACGAGCTGCGCGTCGTCGCGACGGTCACGTAGCAGCACAGGAAGCAGCTCGACATAGTCGCCGCGCAACACAACGGGCGGGTCGTCGCGGACAAGGTCGATCGCGCGACGGACGCGCTCGAGCCGGTCGGCCTGGTCGGCCCAGACGAACGCCTGCAACAACCGCGCACCATGCTCGGTCGTGACGTCGACCGGGTTCAGGTCGACGCCGCGCCGCCGGGCGACCGACACTCGCCGCTGCAGCAGCTCGGCCGGCGGCGGCACACGATCGTCGCCCCGGAGCTCGAGCGGGCCGTCGCCCCAGGCGCCGGTCTTGTAGCGGTAGCGGTAGCGGTCCCAGAGCAGGTTGAGGCCGGCCGACGGCCCGAGCTCGAGCAGGTCGAGCGGCCGTTCGTCGGCCACCGAGAGGAACGCCGGCAAGAGCGCCCAGGCGCGTTGCACTTCGTTCGTCTGCACATCCTGCTCGGCCGTCCAGCGCCTGAGCCACTCGGCGTGCTCCACGAACGCCCCTTCGAGGTCGTCCCACGCTGCGAGGCCGGCGAGCACGAGGTAGTGCAGTCCCGCGAGAAGCCGCAACGGCACGTCCCACGTGAGGCTCGGAGCGACATCGTCGACCCGCGGGTCATCCGCGAGCCGACGGCAGAGCTCCGCGTACAGGGGCGAACGGCCGTCGCAATAGCCGGCCTGGCGGCGGAAGATCTCCGCGCGACGGGCTATTTGACTGCGAGCGCGGACTTGGCCTGCTCGACGATCTCGCTGAACTTCGCCGGATCGGAGACGGCGAGATCCGCCAGCACCTTCCGGTCGAGCTCCACGTTCGCCGCCTTCAGGCCCGCCATGAACTGGTTGTACGAGAGCCCGTTCGCCCGCGCGCCGGCATTGATGCGCATGATCCAGAGCTTGCGGAACTCGCGCTTGCGCACCTTGCGGTCGCGGTACGCGTAGGCGAGGGAGCGCTCGACCTGCTCCTTGGCGTAGGTGTAGTTCGACTTCTTGAGCCCCCAGTAGCCCTTCGCCTCCTCGAGGACCTTGCGCCGCTTCTTGCGGGCGTGGAGGGAGCGCTTGACGCGGGCCACTACCGCCTCCCCAGCATCCGGTTGACGGTCTTCTCGTTGTCGCCGTCGACGGGGTGGTCCTTACTGAACGCCCGCTTCTGCTTCGGCGACTTGTGCTCCAGGTTGTGACTCTGATTCGCCGACCGGCGCATCAGCTTCCCGGTGCCCGTCACCTTGAATTTCTTCTTCGCTCCCGAGTGTGTCTTCTGTTTGGGCATCTCTTTTTGCTCCTGCGTTCCTGGTTGGGCCGAGCACCATTGTCATGTTCCGCCCTTCGAGGAGCGGCTGCGTCTCGATGAGACCGACCTCCTTCACGTCGTCTGCCAGACGCATCAGGAGGTCACGTCCTCTGTCCGGATGCTCGCGCTCGCGGCCCCTGAACATGATCGTGACCTTGACCTTCGCGCGCTGGTTCAAGAACCGCTCGACGTGGCCCTTCTTGGTCTCATAGTCGTGAATTCCGATCTTCGGTCTGAGCTTGATCTCCTTGACGTTGATCTGCGTCTGGTGCTTGCGGGCGAGCTTTGCCTTCTGCTCGAGCTCGTACCGGTACTTCCCGAAGTCCATGACGCGGGCAACCGGCGGATCCGCCTGGGCCGCGACTTCGACCAGGTCGAGGTTCTTCCCATAGGCGTACTCACGGGCCTCGTCGGTCGTCTTGATCCCGAGTTGCTCTCCGTTCTCGCCGATCAACCGCACCTTCGGGACGCGAATCGCATCGTTGATGCGCGTCTGGGGTTCGGGACGGCGCGGCGGTTCGAACCCGGAACGCCTGCGCGGCCTCAAATGTTCTTCACCAAGCTCGTGTTGACCTCCCTTTGAACGACGAAAACCGCTGGCATGCAGCGGCAAGGGTTTCCATCAACCTGGATCGGTTGACTGTTCTCTTGAACCCCCGAAGCGTGAGCTAGGAGGTGAGAGACGGTTCCGCCCCTGCTTGCCAGGGACTCAGAGTAGCAAGCTTTTTGCGGAAATCCGCAAGCGAAAGGGTGCTTTGATCCCCACCGTGCTCGCGGACCGCGAGCGACTCGTCGGACTCCTTGTCGCCGTAGACGACGACGAACGGGATCTTCTCGATCTCGCCGTTTCGAATCCGCTTGCCGACGGTGTCGTCGGAGGCGTCGACCTCGACCCGGTAGGGGGCGAGCCGGGTCGCCAGGGCCGCGGCCGCCTCGCGGTGGGATTCGCCCACCGGCAGGACGCGGATCTGGACCGGCGCGAGCCAGAACGGGAAAGCCCCGGCGTGGTGCTCGATCAGGATCCCGATCAGTCGCTCGAAGGAGCCGTAGAGCGCGCGATGGATGACGAAGACCGGATGTTCCGTGTTGTCGGCCCCCATGTAGGTGAGTCCGAAGCGTGCGGGCATCTGCCGGTCGAGCTGAATCGTTCCGAGCTGCCATGAGCGCCCCAACGCGTCGGTGATGTGGAGGTCGATCTTCGGCCCGTAGAACGAGCCCTCGCCTGCCCCTACGACGTACGAGATCTCGTGCCGCTCGAGCGCCGCCTGGAGCTCCCCTTCGGAGAAGTCCCATTCCTCATCGGTGCCGAGCTTGTTCTCCGGGCGGGTGGAGAACTCTGCGCGTGGTTCGAGCCCGAAGAGGCCGTAGAGGTACCGCAGATAGTCGATGCAACCGTCGAGCTCGGTTGTGATCTGCTCGCGGGTGCAGAAGATGTGGGCATCGTCCTGGGTGACGTAGCGCACGCGTGTCAGCCCGTGCAGCGCACCGGCAAGCTCGTTGCGATGCAGCGGCGCCGCTTCGGCATAACGGAGCGGAAGGTCGCGGTAGCTGCGCAGGTCGCTTCCGAAAAGCAGCATGTGCCCGGGACAGTTCATGGGCTTGATGCCGTACACCTGCTCGTTGTCCATCGGGATCTGGAACATGTTCTCGCGGAACTTCTCCCAGTGGCCCGAGGTGACCCACAGCGCCTTGTCGTAGATCAGGGGGGTCTTCACCTCGACGTAGCCACGGGTGGCGTTCTCGCGCCGTCGTAGGTCTTCGAGGATGTTCCAGATCACCATCCCCTTCGGGTGCCAGAACGCGGACCCCGGCGAGTGCTCGTCGAAGTGGAAGAGGTCGAGCTGGACACCGAGCTTGCGATGGTCGCGCGCACGCGCCTGCTCGAGCCGCTCGAGGTGGGTGTCCAGGTCCGCCTGCGCATAGAACGCGGTGCCGTAGATGCGGGTCAGCTGGGTGTTGTGCTCGTCGCCGCGCCAGTACGCGCCGGCGAGGCCGGTCAGTTTGAACGCCTTGATCGGCTTCGAGCTCTGCAGGTGCGGGCCGCGGCAGAGGTCGGTGAAGTCCCCCTGGGTGTACAGCGAGATGTCGCCCTCGGCGGTGTCGACGAGCTCGACCTTGTACGGCTCGCCCTCTGCGCGGAAGCGCTCGCGCGCCTCCGCGCTCGTGACCTCCTCGCGGGTCCATTCGCGACCCTCTTTCAACTCGCGCTTCACCTCGGCCTCGATGGTCGCAAGGTCGGCCTCGGTGATCGGCTCCGGGAACTCGAAGTCGTAGTAGAAGCCGTTCTCGATCGGCGGGCCGATCGCGACCTTGACGCCGGGATACAGGCGGCGGACCGCCTCGGCCAGGAGGTGCGCAGAGGAATGCCGCAGCACGGAGAGCGCGTCGGGATCGGCGGTGTCGCGCGTAGTCAGAAAATGGATCTGCTGGCCGTCGTGAAGCGGCAGGCGCAGGTCTTGCAGCACACCGCCGGCGCGGACGAGCACCGCTTGCTCGGCGAGCTTCGAGCCGATCG
>DATLQV010000080.1:0-23064 GCA_035534955.1 Gaiellaceae bacterium | reverse complement strand
CCCGGCCGTCCCTCCCGCTCGCCTTCGGCGAGGGGGTGGGACGCCGACGAGCTCTATCCGTACCTGGGCGGCCTGCTCGAGGTCGAGCTCGAGCGGGAGCCCGCCGCGCGGACCGCCGAGCTTTCACCGGAAGCGTTGCAGTGGCGGACGTTCGAGGTGGTGGGTCAGCTCTTCGCCCGGCTCGCGGAGGAAGGCCCGCTGGTGCTCGCGTTCGAGGATCTCCACTGGGCGGATCCGACCTCGGTTCTTCTCCTCGAACAGCTGCTTTCGCTGGCCGAGGAAATGCCGGTCGTGCTCGTCCTTTCGCTACGGCCGGAGCGCGATCACGGCTCCTGGGGATTGCGCGAGCACGCAGGCCGCGAGTTTCCCCACCTGTTGCACGAGATCGACCTCGGTCCGCTCGGGGCTGCTGACAGCGAGCTGCTCGCCGCGCTCGTCGCTCCCGCCGAGCTCCCCGCCGAGCTCGAGCGGCGCGTGCTGGACGCGGCGGACGGCAATCCGTTCTTCCTCGAGGAGCTCGTCCGCTCGCTCGCCGACGTCGGCGCGCTCGTGCGCGCAGACGAGGGCTGGCGTTTCGACCACACGGTCGAGGTCGAGGTGCCGCCGACGGTGGAGAAGGTCATCCTCGCCCGGCTCGACCGCCTCTCCCCGCAGGCGCGCCGGCTCGTCACCGCCGCGTCCGCGCTGGGGCGCACGTTCGCGCTGCCGCTGCTCGAAGGCGTCGTAGGAGACCTCCCGGCGGACACGCTGCACGAGCTACAGCGCCTCGGACTGCTCCGGCAGAGCCGCCGCTGGCCGCAACCGGAGTTCCGCTTCCGCCACGCCCTGATCCAGGAGACCGCTTACCGGACACTCCTGGGCGAGCAGCGGACAAGCCTCCACCGCCGAGCGGCGGAGTGGCTCGAGGAACGGTACGCCGAGCGTGACATCGAGGCGCTCGGCCTGCTCGCGCACCACTGGCTGGCGGCCGAGGACGAGGCGAAGGCCGCGGATTACCTCCTGCGCGCGGGTGACAAGGCACGCCTCGAGTACGCCCTCGACGAGGCGATCGAGTACTACCGTGCGCTTCTCCCGCTCCTCGAGCAGCGGGGCGAGCGCCAGGAAATGGCGCTCGTTCTCTTCAAGCTCGCACTCGCGCTTCACACATCTCTCCGTTTCGCCGAGGCGAACGAGGCGTACCAGCGAGCCTTCGAGAACTGGACGCCGCCGCCGTCACGCGAGGCGACCGAGCAGATCCGCGTAGCGACGAGCTTCCTTCCCAACGACCTCGACCCGAAGTCCGCCATTGCGTGGCCGAACATCCAGGCGTGCATGCAGCTCTTCGACCGCCTCGTAGAGGCATGGCCGGAGCGGACGATCGTCCCGTCGCTTGCCGAGCGCTGGGAGATCTCCGACGACGGCCTCCGCTACGTCTTCCACCTCCGCGAGGGGCTGACCTGGTCGGACGGGACGCCGCTCACGGCGCACGACGTCGAGTTCGGGATCAAGCGGGTGCTCAACCCAAAGAGCCCGGGCTCGTCGGTGGCGATCTACTTCGCCCTCGAGCAGGGCGAGGAGACATACCTGGGCACGAACACCGACTGGGGCTCCGTCGGTGTGCGCGCGCTCGACGACCGGACGGTCGAGTTCCGGCTCGTCGCGCCGGCGCCGTACTGGATGAGCGTGATGAACCGCCCCGACAGCGGCCCGCAGCCGCGGCATGCCGTCGACGGCATGGCAGACGCGCGTGTCGTGAGCGGCGGCTTCGACGTTGCGGAACGGACGGACGAGCGGATCGTCCTCCGCCGCCGGGCAGCGCGGTCGGGGAACGTCGCCGAGGTCGAGCTCATCAAGAAGGAGCTTGCGGATGCGTTACCCGAGTCCGAGCGCGGCGATCTCGATCTCGTCCTCGTCCGTTACACCCCTCGTCTCGCCGACCTGATGCCTGACGCGTCTCGCGGGGACGTCAGCCTCGGAGCGGCCGCCTGGTCGGGCTACATCCGCTTCGACCACACAGATGCCGTTTCGGGCAATGTCGACTTCCGGCGCGCGCTCGCGCATGCGATCGACCGCGACGCGCTCACCGCGGTCGCTCCGGCAAACGTCGTCGTGGCAGGAGGCGGAGTCGTCCCTCCCGCGCTCCAGGGGCACACGCCCGACATCGCGCTGCGCTACGACCCCGACCTGGCCCGCGACTGTCTCGACCGATCCGGCTACGGCGGCGACCTCGAGCTGAGCGGTCTCGACCATTGGGACGAGATCCTGCGCGCGATCGCCGAGTCCTGGGAGTCGGTGCTCGGCAGGCGGGTACTCGTCCGCTCCGGGACGGAAGAGCGCAACCCGCGCATCACCGGCTGGCTCCCGGGGTATCCCGATCCCGAGTACTACCTGCGGCTGCTCTTCCAGTCGACGAGCCGGACGAACGAGGGAGGTTTTGCCGATCCGGTGTTCGACGAACTGATCGAGCAGGCGCGACAGGAGCGGAGCGACCGAGGCCGTCTCGAGCGCTTCCACGAGGCCGATCGCTACGCCGTCGTCGAGCGCGTCGCCGTGATCCCGCTCGTCTACGGGCGGAGCACTGCGTTCGTGCAGCCGGAGGTGCACGGCTGGTGGGAGTTCGGCAAGAGCTCGGCGAACTTCGCCGACCTCGTCGTCAACCGCGAGAAGCTCTAGTTCGAGCTAACCGAGTCGTGCGGCCATCACCGCGAGCAGCTTCGACGCTAGTTCGGAGTTGCCCTCGACCAATGGCTTGAAGTCCCATGCGGTCATGCCATAGGTGAGCATGTCCGTCGTGGCGATAAGCGTCGCGGTGCGGGTGCGGGCGGAACCGGAAAGTAGCGCGACCTCGCCGAAGTAGTCGCCGGGCCCGACGGATCCCTTGGGCTCGCCGTCGACGGTGACGTCGGCGGTGCCGTCTTCGATGACGAAGAACCCGATTCCAGACGCGCCCTGCTCGGTGAGCTTGTCGCCGGTCTTGTAGCGCCGCTCCACCATCCGATCTGCGATGCGCGCGAGTTCCTTGTCGTCAAGGCCCGCGAAGAGCGGAACCTTCTTGAGGGTGTCGGCGGCTGCACTCATGGACCGGAGTTATACCGGACTGCGCGCGCACGAGCCACACTCTCTCTGGGCACCGTTGACCGTCGGCCGTTCGATCCCTAGTGTTTCGCAGGACGATCTTTGGGCTCGCGGCAGATGGGGTCACGGATGAAACTGAGATGGCTATTGGGCTTCGTGACGTTGACGGCGGCGTCGCTGGCGGTCGCGCTCTCGGCCGGGGTCCCCATCGCCGAGGCGGCCCCGTCGCTGATCTGCTCCGGGACGAATCCCGGTGGAAGTGGCGTGCTCGACGTCGCGGTCTCGGGTTCGTCCTCCGTCTCGGATTCGCTCAAGATCACGGAGAGCGGCGGGAACTACTCCCTGTCGCTGACCTCCGGCGGCTCGACCGGCGCTGTCTGCACCGGCACGACGTACCCCGACAGCGGAAGCAACGGCTTCCCAACGGTGGAGGTCACCGGATCCACGCTGCTCTCGACGACGTTCGTCCCCGTCGACGGCAACCTGACGTTCCAGGGGCAGAACGGCGTTTCGAACACGCTCGACCTGACTTCACTGAGCTACGCAAACATCTCGGTGCCGCTGGGGATCGTGACTGCGGGCGCCAACATCGACTTCTTCTCGGGGATCACGACCTTCCAAGGGTCGACGGCCGGCAACACGGACTTCGCCGCGAGCGGCACCGGGGGCTACACCTTCGACGGCTTCGGCTCCGGCAACGTGCTCAATCTGGGCGCCGCGGGATCCGGCGTCACCGCGTCGGTGCCGGCCGGAACCGTCACGCTGGCTTCCGGTAGCGACCAGTTCTCGGATATCTCCGCCATCACCGGCTCCTCTTCAGGAGGGACCACGACGGTCGCCGGCCCGGCGGCTCTCACCTTCCTCGGCCAGGGAACCGGCAACAAGCTCGACTTCTCCCAGGTCTCGACCTCCTCCCTCGCACCGCTCTGGATCAACGCGAGCGGTGCCCCCGCGACCAGCCCCTACGGGACTCTGCCCAGCAACGCCGCGGCGTCGAGCCTCGCCACCTACCACTACCTCGACGTCTCGACGTTCGCGGGCTCGGGCAACGGCAACACGACGTTCCTGGGGGACGGCGCCGGCGGCGACACGTTCTTCGGCGGCGGTTCGGGCAACGTCCTCGACCTGAGCGCGGCCGGAACGGGAGTGTCGGTCTCGCTGGCGAGCCACACGGTGAGCGGCCTGACCTCGAGCAACGACAGCTTCACCGGAATCGGCACCGTCGACGGTCCGGCCGCCGGCGACGCGACGTTCACCGGCGGATCGACGTCCGGCTTCACGTTCAACGGCGCAGGTAACGGCAACACCTTCGTTCCCGGCAGCGGAAGCGGCACGTTCAACGCCGGCGTCGGCGGCGGGAACACACTCGACTTCTCGAACGTCGCGACCTCGCAGGGAACACCGCTGAAGGTCAACGTCAGCGGCACCAACGTCGGCGGCGTGACCGACAACACGGGAGTCGTCGGCGGGACGACGTACACGTTCAGCGGGTTCACCACTTTCAGCGGCGCGAGTTCCGGCAACACCGACCTCATCGCCACCGGCGCCGCCGGCGGGTACTCGTTCGGCTTCGCGGGCTCGGGCGACACGCTCGACCTGAGCGCGCTCCCGGCAGGCGCGACGGTGTCGGTGGTCGCGGGAGGGACGGCCCAGTGGGGCGGAAATCAGGACACGTTTTCGGGGACGACGGCCATCGACGGCTCGGCGGCCGGGTACATGGCGTTCCTCCCGGGCGCCACAGGCGGCTACGCGTTCAACGGCTCCGGCGCCGCCAACACGCTCGACCTGACCGCGACAGGGTCGAATGTGACTGCCTCCGTGCCAGGCGGCACGGTGACCATGACCTCCGGCAGCGATGCCTTCTCCGGCGTCTCCTCATTCATCGGCTCGTCGTCGGGCGGCACGACGCTCCAGGCGGGCGCGACCGCCCTCACCTTCCAGGGCAAGGGCACCGGCAACGAGCTCGACCTCTCCCAGGTGGCGTCGTCGGGAGTCGCGCCCGTCTGGGTCAACGTAAGCGGCAGTCCCGTCACGAGCTACTACGGCGCTCTCGCGAGTGACCACGCCGAGTCCGGCGTCGCCACGTACGCGTTCGACGATGTGACGAACTTCTTCGGCCCGGCGGGCGGTAACACGACGTTCGTGGCCGGGTCGACCGGAGGCTTCTCGTTCGTCGACGACAGCTCAGCCAATGTGCTCGATCTGAGCGGCGCGGGCTCGGGGGTGTCGGTTTCGGTCGGAACGGTCAGCGGTCTGACAGGCGGCAACGACACGTTTGCCGGCCTCAAGACCATCAACGGCCCCAGCGCCGGCGGAGCGACGTTCACCGGGGGTTCCGGCGGTGCCACGAGCGGCTACACGTTCAACAGCGCCGGCAACGGCAACGCCTTCAAAGCCGGCAGTGGTTCCGCCACGTTCAACGGTGGCAGCGGCGCCGGGAACACGCTGGACTTCTCCGCGGTCCCGACCAACGTCGCAACGCCGCTGCGGGTCAACCTGAGCGGCAGCACGATCGGCGGCGTCGCCAACAGCACCGCCGCCTTCAACACGGCCACGTACACCTTCGCCGGCGTCAAGACGTTCACCGGCCCCGCGACCGGCTACGCGACCTTCTTTGCCGGCCCGACCGGTGGCTACACGTTCAACGGCGGCGGCTCGCCCACCACGCTCGATCTCAGCGCAGCACCGTCGGCGATCGTGACCGTGAACGGCGACTCCCTCGCCGACCCGGGCACCGTTACCGGCCTCACGACCGGCACCGACGGCTTCTCGGGAATCCAATCCTTCGCGGGTGGGGCGACGATCCTCTACCGGCTCTCCGTCGGGACGACCGGGGACGGCACCGGCTCGGTGACGAGCTCCCCGGCAGGAATCGACTGCGGCCCGACCTGCTCGTACAACTTCACGAGCGGGGCCACGGTGACCTTGACCGCGACTCCGTCAGCCGGCTCCGCGTTCGCGGGCTGGTCCGGCGCATGCACCGGCACCGGGCAGTGCTCGATCCCCGTGACCTCGACCACGGCCGTGAGCGCGAGTTTCACGCTGCTGCCCAGCTACACGCTTTCGGTGGCGAAGTCGGGCAACGGCAGCGGGACGGTGACGAGCTCGCCCACGGGAATCGACTGCGGCGCGGCCTGCTCCCACGACTACGCGAGCGGGACGAGCGTCACGCTGACCGCGGCGGCTGCGGCCGGCTCGGCCTTCGAGGGCTGGTCGGGGGCCTGCACCGGAAAGTCGAGCTGCACGATCGCCGTGACGGCTGCGCAATCGGTGCACGCCTCCTTCCTCAAGGAATGCGTCGTCCCGAAGGTCAAGGGCAAGAGCGTGAAGGCCGCCGAGCGTCTGATCAAGGGGCACGACTGCCGCGTCGGCAAGATCGCATATGCGTTTTCGAGCACCGCGAAGAAGGGCTCGGTGATCTCCCAGAAGCCAGGCCCCGGTCAGCGCCGACCGCCGGGTGCCAGGGTCGACCTCGTCGTCAGCAAGGGCAAGCAACCCAGCGGACGGTGAGACGAGGTGACAGCGCGGTCGTCGGCAGGCTCGCCTGGCGGACGCCAGGGCACGCGCCGGAGCCGATTGCTGGGATCGGCTCCGGCTTGGTAGAGCGGAGGGGAGAGGATTTGAACCTCCGATCCGCTTACACGGATAACGGTTTTCGAGACCGCCGCATTCGACCGCTCTGCCACCCCTCCGCGGGTGCGCGCGACCGCGGCGTCGCGCTAACGGAGAAGGAGGGATTCGAACCCTCGATGGAGCTATTCAGCCCCATAACGCCTTAGCAGGGCGCCGCCTTCAGCCACTCGGCCACTTCTCCGGGTCGGGACAGGTTAGCGAGGCTCAGCCGAAGAAGTTGATGGCCAGAACCATCAGCACGAACATCAGGAGCGAGCCGATCACGAACACGCTGAGGCCGTTCGGGCCTGGGAAGTCCGGCTTCTTGCGGGGGGCGAGGAAGGACGCGCTCAGTGCGAAGGCGATGAACACCGCCGCCACCACGATGAGCGCGACCTTGTGGCCTGTCGTGAGATCCGCCGCGAGCAGCACGCCGGGATTCTACGCACTCGCGAGCAGCTTCTCCTCCCTCCGCCGCCGCTCGCGCATCAACCACCAGACGATTGCGATCAGCAGGACGATCGGGATTGCCACGATGAGCGCGTAGAGGACGATGACCGCCTCGAGGCCGAGGAAGCCCGCCGCGTTGTGCAGAAGCCGGCTGAGGCGCCCGCGCGCGTGCGGCGTCGCCACGACCGCGTGGTGGTTGCGGCTCGTCAGCCTCAGCTGGATCTCGGCCGTGCGCCCGGACGCGAGCGTGCGGCCGTGTGCCTTGCGGGTCGCCGTGAGCTGATGCTGGGCCTCCGCGAGCCGGATCTGCACCTCGACCCGCTGCGACCCCGAGAGGGTCCCGCTTTGCAACGCCTGCTCGTAGATCGTGATTGCGCGCTGCAGTTGGCCGACCAGGGTGGTCTGCTGCGTGGCCGTCTGCTGAAGATCCTTGGTCGTAACGGACTGGAAGAGAAGCCGCCCGAGCCCGCCGAGCATCCTGATGGCGCTTTCCGCCTTGCCGATCGGAACGCGGAGGTCGAGGAATGCGTTCCCGGGGCCGCTGCGGGAAGCGTCGTACTGGGAGGTTTGGGCGTAGCCGCCGAGTTGCGTGACGATCTCGGTCGCCTTGTTCGTCGCGCGCGTCAGCGCGCCGTGGCTCGGGACGGCGACCTCGAGCGAGGCAACCGCATGAACGAGCCGGTGGGTCGGGATCAGGAGGGATTCGGGCGTGCTGGAAAGGGTCCTCTTGGCAGTGTCGGCTGAGCGATGGAGGGGCTCTAGGGCCCCTTGGGCCCCCGCCGGGCTCTGCTGATTTGCGTCGTAAACCGTGCCAGTCGGGCCAGTCGCGCCGGTCCCGCCGTTCGGGCCGCTCGGGCCCGCGGTGCCCGTCGGGCCCTGCGCCCCGGTCGGGCCCCTCGCGCCGGTCGCGCCGGCAGCCCCCGCAACAGGTTGGTTCCTCCCGTGGCGGAACTCCACAGCCGCCGCGGAGGCGTTGGGATTGGCACCTGAGCTGAAAGCGCCGTGAATGACCGCAGCGGTGACCGCAAGCGTCGCGGCGACCGGCACGAGGATGAAGAGCTTCCGCCGCCGCGACATCGGGACGCGTGCGCGCTTCCCCTGACCGAGCGCGAGCACGCGCCGGTGCACATGGTCGGGAGCGTCGAGCGTTCCGGCCCGCAGCTGCGCGATCAGCGACTCATGACCCTCAAAATCACCTGCGGACATCTCCGACCTCCTCTTCGAGTCGCTGCAAAGCCCGGCTGAGCCGGGACGAGCACGCCGTTTGGCTGATTCCGAGAACGCGCGCCGCGCTCGGGCCGTCGAGCTCGAGCAACACCCGCAGCGCCACGACCTCGCGCTCCGCCGGTGTCAGCCGGTGCAGCGCCTGATCGAGTTCCGGGGAGAACCCGTCGCCGAACACCGACTCCTCGAGCATCGCCGCATCGCGCATGTAGTTGTCCTCGCGCCGCTGCCGCCGCGCCTCGGCGCGGAACCAGTCGACGGCGACGGAATGCGCGATCCGGCAGAGCCAGGTGCGGGGAGCGCCGCGTTGCGGGTCGAACCTCCGCCAGCCGCGGTACGCCTTCTCGAACGTCTCCGACGCGAGATCCTCGGCGGCCACACGGTCGCCCGTGAGGTAGACGAGGTAGCGGTAGACCGCGTCGAGATTCTCCGCGACGACATCCGCGAAGGGCTGCGCACGGCCGGGACGGGGAGCGGCGAGAGCCGCCGGCATCGCGTTCACGGGCTTCATACGGCGCCGGACCCTCGAAGTGTCACATGGCAACCGTAGGCTCATTTCCGATGCGCCGTCTGCTCCTCCTTGTCAGCGCTCTCGTCTGGGTCGACACGATGCTCTTTGCGGCGCTCACGCCGCTCCTCCCCCATTTCACGCAGTCGCTCCATCTCTCGAAGACGGGAGCCGGCGCGCTCGTCGGCGCGTACGCGGCCGGTGCGTTGGTCGGCGGTCTGCCCGGCGGCGCGGCGGCGGCGAGGCTCGGCTCGCGTCGCGCAGTGCTCGTGGGACTGACGCTCATGGGGCTCGCGAGTCTCGGCTTCGCCTTCGCGAACGGATTCTGGGAGCTCGTGGCGGCGCGCATCCTCCAGGGCTGCGGCAGCGGCTTCACGTGGGCCGGCGCGTTCGCGTGGCTCCTCGCTGCGGCGCCACGGGAGCGGCGCGGCGAGCTGATCGGGAGCGCGATGGGCGCCGCCGTGTTCGGGGCGCTCTTCGGGCCGGCAATTGGAGCGCTCGCCGCGCTCGCCGGGCGCGGTCCCGTCTTCGCCGGACTCGCCGGACTCGCCGTGGTGCTCGCCGTCTGGACGTTCCGGATCGAGCCGGTGCCGCCCGACCGGCCTTCCGCTTCGGCAATGGCGCGGGCGCTCCGCACCCGCCTTTTCGTCGGCGGCCTCGTGCTGATGGCGCTGCCCGCTCTCCTCTTCGGCGTTCTCTCGACGCTCGCGCCGCTCCATCTCTCCGCAGCCGGCTGGGGAGCTGCGGCGATCGGCGGAGTCTGGCTCGTCGGCGCGGCCCTCGAGTCGGCGCTCTCCCCGCTCACCGGGCGCTTCCTCGACCGCCGCGGTCCGACCCGACCGATCCAGATCGCGCTCGCGCTCGGAGTCGCGGTGTCGATCGGCCTCGCGCTCGGGCCGCGGCCCCTCGTCTACGTCCCTCTCATCGTCCTTGCCGCGAGCGCGTACGGCGTCCTCTTCACGCCGGCGTTCGCGCTCATCGCGGACGGCGCAGAGCGGGTCGGCCTGCCGCAGGGGATGGCGTTCGGGCTCATGAACGCGGCCTGGGCGCTCGGCGCTCTCCTCGGCCCGCTGGCGGGCGGAGCGATCGCCGCCGCGTCCGGCGACGTCGCTCCGTTCCTCGTCTCCGCCGGCCTCTGCGCCGGGACGTTCGCCGTCGTCAGGCGCCGCGCACCGGCGGCTCGTCGACGTCCGACGTCGTGAGTCGGCTCGTCGCGAAACCCCAGAGCAGCGCATTCGTCTTGCGCGGGGCTACCGGACGAGAACAGGAGTCTCGAGCGGCGACCGCCAGTAGACGAAGGGCGCCTCGCTGAGGGGCACCCGCACGCAGCCGTGAGAGGCCGGGCCGGACGGGACGACACCGAAGCCGTGGATCGCGTAGCCGCCCGTGAAGTAGAGCGCGTATGGCATCCACACCCGATAGGGGACGGACCAGCTCATCTGCTCGCGACGGTAGACCTGGAATCGGCCGCGCGGGGTCACGTAACCGGGGGCGGCGCTCGAGATGTGAACCGCGCGCACCGTGCGTCCGCTGTCGACGACGAGCAGTACTTGTCGTTTCAGGTCGAGCTCGAGCCCGCGTCTCAGGTGGAGCCATGGCCGGGGCCGACCAGCGGACGCCAGCGACCGGCTGGTGCGAGCTCCAACGATGCCGTCGCGCTGCAGCCGCTGCCAGCCCTGGAAGGCGACCACGGCATGCCACGTACGCATCCCGTAGACACCGTCCGCCGCGCCCGCCGGCAAGTAGCCGAGCCCGATGAGACGCTGCTGCAGCGCACGGACGCGAGGCCCACGGCTGCCGAGATGAAGGGGGCTCGGCTGCGACGGAGCCGCCCTCGGAGCGGCGCTCCCCGCGGACGCCATCGCGATATTCGGGGCGTAAGCCTGAGCCGCGGCGAGCAGACCCATCGCCGTCAGCGCGGCGCTGAGCAAGAAAACTCTCCGTCCTGACGCCATCCGTTCCTCCCAGCACCATCCTGTGCCGCGTACGTCGGAGCAGCATCGGAGTCTGGCGTGATCCGAGCTGCCTCGAACTACGCGGTCGAGCCGCGGTGACCGACAGCTGGAGGGTCCCGAGAGCGCTAGCGGACGACCAGGACCGAGCACGCGGCTTGATGGGCAACACGCTCGGAGACGCTGCCCAGGGCACGCGGTCCGTGCAGACCGCGGCTGCCGACAATCAGAAGGTCCGCACACGCAGAGGCTTCGACCAGCGTGCGAACCGGGGCGGACGGAGAGGGGGTGGCGCGCGAGTGGCGGTGGAAGATCGGACCGCTGTCGACTCGCTTACCTCCCAGTGCGACCAGGCCACGTACAACGCTGTGCCTATGGAGTGCGAGCTGGATTGCGACCTCGTAGGCACGCTCTGACTCTGCGGAGCCGTCCAGACCGACGACGATCTGCCGGGGGAAGTTCACTGCGTCGGGGACAGGCCGCGCGATGAGGACACTGCACGTCGCCTGGTGAAGCAGCTCGCCGGCGACGCCGCCGAAGATGACTTCCTCCAAGCGCGGGTGCTCGTGCGTTCCGATGGCGAGTAGCGTCGCGTCGACTCGCGTTGCTTCTGCGAGCAGCATCTCCACCACGAAGCCGTACAGGCGACGCGTCTCGGCCTTCGGGCCGAGAATGCTGCTCGCGGCGGCCAGAGTTTCGGTCCCCCTTTGCTCGAGCTTGTCGACCGGCCCGGGCGCCAGCTGGACGACCGTGGCCGCCTCGAGGGTCGCGCCGGGGTCGGCGAGGCGAGAGGCCTGGCGGCAGGCATCGAACCCTTCCTTCGTGCCGTCGACGCCGATCAGGATGCGGGAGAAGATCGACTCCGCCGGCGTGGCGCTGGGGCTTGGGGTATCGCGCTGCGGGGTGGTCAAGGTCATGGTCTCCGGACGATCCGAAGCGCGTCGGCGATCAGCAGCCCCGGCGCGGTCGTGTGGCGAGAGATCTGGACGAGGTAGCGGTCGCCGGCGGGTAGGCGGTAACTGCCGAGGTAGACCCAGCGGCCGCCGTCTCGGCGCTCGTCGACGCGGACCCAGCTGATCCCGCTGGTCGTGGTCACGCCGAACGGGGCAGCGCGGTTGTACTCGGGGGCCGCGGGCCAGCGGGCGTAGACGAGGTAAGTGGCCGTGGTGGGGACGCGCAGGCGAAACCGGGCAGGGTCGGGAGTCGCTGCGGGCTTCGCGTAGTGGTAGCCGGCGCCGTAACGCTGCGAGTTCCAGGCGCTGTGACCCCAGTGTGAAGAGGCGCTGAAGCGAGTGGTTCCGTCGTCGATCGTCTGCTTTGAAGCACTCGTGTAGTCAGTAAGGGTCGTGAAGCCGTAGCCGCGTGCGGCTATCGCGCGGAGAAGTGTCGGGAGGGCGGTTGCGTCGAGCGTTGAATGGTCGTTGGCCGCCCCCACGTGCATGAGCACGATCTCGCCAGGCTGTAGATGCTGCAGCACTCGCGAGACGAGCGCTTGCGTTCCACCGGCCGAGCGACCTTTCCAGCCGAGCGTGTCGACCGTCCAGGCGACGGATCTGTAGCCGAGGCCGCCGGCGAGAGCGAGCGTGCGTGCATCACGGTCGCCGTACGGGAAGCGGAACAGGGGCTTGGTGACCGCGCCGGTGATCGAGCGGATGACGCTCGCGCCGTGTGTGATCTCCGCTTTCACCGCGGCGCTCGTCTGCCCGGTCAGGTGCGGGTGCGAGTAGGTGTGATTGCCGACCGGGTAGGCGGCCGCGATCCGCCTGGCCTGCTCCGGATAGACCGTAGCCCAGCGGCCGGTGAGGAAGAAGGTCGCCGCCGCGTGCCGGGCCCCGAGCGCGCGGAGGATAGGCGCGACGCCGGCGTCGTTGCCGCCGCAGTCGAAGGTAAGCGCCACAACTCGCTGACTCGTGGGGAGCCGTGACCATTCGGCTACGGCAAGGCTCGTCGGGGCGGCTGCGCCTGAGCCGGCGAGAATGGCCGCGCCGGCCACAGCGCCGGCGGCGCCCAGCGACCTCAGCATCAGCCGGTCTCCTGAGTTCATGCGACCTCGATTCGAGTGTCGCCGTCGTCCGACCCCGGCCGCATCAGGGGACCCCGTGACCCGGCCGCGTAGTTTGTCCTTCTTGGCCGCGTCGGGCGAGGCTCCATGCCGTGCGCACGCCGAGCCGGGACCCGGTGTGGAGGAGGCCCTGGGCGTACATCCGGCCGCCGAGCCGGACGAGGATGTAGATGCTCACGAGCACGAGAGTCACGGCGACGCCGTGTTCCCAGAGCGGAACGCCGACGAGCGCGCTTCGTGCCGGCAGGACGAGCGGAGCCGTGAGCGGGAAGACCGTGAGGAGGTTCGCCAGGGGCCCGTCAGCGTTGGTGACCACCGCGATGTAGCCGACGAAGTACGCGGCGAGCAGCGTGTAGGTGACGGGTTGGCCCGCTGTGTCCGCGTTCTGTTGCCGTGATGCGAGTGCGCCTACGGCCGCGTAGGCGACGGCGTAGAGGGCGAAGCCGAGCACGAACCACGGGATGACGAGGGCAAGACTGATGCCGAGGAAGTCGGGTGCCTCGAAGACGCCGGTACCGAGGAGAACCGCGGCTAGCCCGGCGACAAGTGTGATTTGCACCAGGCCGAGCAGGCCGATGCCAATCACTTTGCCGGCCAAGAGGTCGCGCGCCCTGACCGCGGAGAGGATCACTTCGACCACGCGGTTGTTCTTCTCCTCGACCACGCCGCCCACGACCCATTGCCCGTAGACGGCAAGCGACATCAGCAGAAGGAGCGAGCCTGCGTAGGCGACGAGCGTTGAAGCGTCGTCGGCCTTGGCCTTTTCGGGGGCGTGGATGGTCATGGTCGTGAGCTCTGGCGCCGGCGGGAGGTGGCTCCGCAGCGCGCTGACGGCGGCATCAGCGACTGCGGCCGCCTTTGCGTCGACCTGATCGCGAAACAGGAGCTTGTCCTGCGCGAGAAGTAGGAGGGCGTCGACCTCCTTCGCGTCGAGTGCGGCTCGGCCCGCCTGCGCCGAGGCAACGCTGCGCAGGCGGATCGTGGGGCCGTCAAACGGTTTCGCGGCACGCTCGAGCGCGGAGAGGAGCCCGCGCGGTACGGGGACGGGGACTGCGACCCGGTAGGTCGCCGACGTCGAGAGGGATCGCTCGACGACAGCCGAGCCGGCGACCAGCGCCACCATGACCAGCGTCGAGGCGATGAATAGCTTGCCGCGCAAGCGTTCGCGGACTTCGCGACGGGCGACGAGGAAGATCGCGCGGCGGGTGCTCATCCCACGACCAGCTCGAGGAAGATGTCCGCCAGCGATGGCGGCCCGTACGTGAACGCCACAACGTCGCCGGCTCGCTTGGCCTCTATGAGGACTCGCTGCGGATCGACGTCGCGGGAGGCGAGCAGTCTGAGTCTTCCGTTGCTGCGGGTCGACAGCTCGACGCCCGCGACGTCGGGTAGCCAGCCGGGCCGTGCGTTCTCGAGCTGCACCTCGATCTGCCGGCGTCGTGAGACGCGCTTGAGGGAGGCGACGGCGCCCGTCGCGACGACGCGGCCGTGGTCGATGATCGCGACGTCTTCGCAGATGTCCTCGACCAGGTCGAGCTGGTGGCTGGAGAAGAGGACGGCCGCACCGCGTGCCGCCTCACCGCGAAGGATCTCAGCGAGCGCCTTCACGGCGATCAGGTCGAGGCCGGCGAAGGGTTCGTCGAGTACGAGCAGTTCAGGTTGGTGCAGAAGCGTCGCTGCGAGTTGTGCGCGCTGCTGATTTCCGTGCGAGAGCTCCTCCAGTCTCGCGTCGCCGCGGCCGGCGAGATCGAGCCGGTCGAGCCACTCGTCGGCGGCGACACGGGCAGATCGGTCGTCGAGGCCGTGCAGCGATCCGAAGTAGGCGAGCTGGTCACGCACGGGCATCCGTGGGTAGAGGCCGCGCTCCTCCGGCATGTATCCAAAGCGAAGCCGCGGCGTGGGCCCGACGGGCTGCTCGTCCCAGAGGATCACGCCCGAATCGAGCTCGACGAGGCCGAAGATCGCCCGCATCGCGGTCGTCTTGCCCGCGCCGTTGGGGCCGAGGAAGCCGACCATCCGTCCTCGCTCGACCGCGAAGGAGCAATCGTCGAGCGCGCGCACCGCGCCGAAGTGCTTGTTGGCGTGGGAGAGGGTCAGCATGCCCCCTCCGCGGAAGTGCGCGTGCGGACAACGTCACTGGGGTTGCTGGCAACGGCACCGTGCCGCGTGTTTGCGAGGAGCGCTGCGCTCAGGATCAGCGCCACGAACGCGGCAATCTGCAGGACGCCTTTGCCGCCGCCGGGGAGCTGTTCGCCGAAGATCACGAAGCCGGCCGCGATCGGGACGGCGTTCGTGGTGAGGGTCGCCAGTCCAGCACCGGTGAGTGCGTCGCCGTGCTGGAAGGATCCCTGGAGGATGCTCGTTCCGAGTGCGTAGCCAACCAGCAGGGTCGCGAGCGCCACGAACCAGATACCCCCGTAGACGACGAGCTTGGCCGAGATGTCACCGTTTGCGAAGAGCAGTCCGGCAGCCAGACCGAGGGCCGGCGCGCGTGCGAGGCCCGCGCCGAACTGCGCGATCACGAGTGCCGCCGCGAGGGAGCATCCGAGCCAGAGCAGGACGGCGGTCCATCCCGGGGGACGGTCGGCCTGGTGCGTGTCGACAAGGGATAGGGAGAGAAGAAGGAGGCCGACGAGCGCGCTGAAGACCGCCGTCCACTCTCTCCGAGCGAGTCTGGCGGGGTGCCAGCGTGCACCGGCGAAGGCAAGGACCGCGATCCCCGACGCACAGACGGCCTGCACGAGCGACAGCGGCGCCAGGCGAAGTGCAGCGACGTAGACGAGCCAGCCCGCGCTTTCGGTGGCAAAGCCGGTTCGCCAGCGCCGGTCGGCGAATAGCAGCGAGACGAAGCGGAGCGGCCGACGGGGTGTGAAGCGCGGCATCGATGCGGCGGCATCGTGCTCGCGCGAATAGGCCCAGTTGACCGTGACGGCGGAGACGAACGCGAGCGAGAGGCCGATCGCTAGCTGCACGGTGCCGCGTCCCCCTCTCCGGGGTCCCGTCGGCCAGGGATGAACCGATCGTCGAGGACGGCGAGCCCGCCGATTGCGAGGGCGGCTCCTGCGAGCGCCGGCGCGATGACCGAGATCGTGGGTGACGCGAGCGCGAAGAAGTCGCGTGCGAAGGGGACGAGGAGGACGAGCACATAGCCCGCCAGGAGCACGAGGCAGAGCGTGGAGACGGCCGCTCCTCGTACGCGGCCCGTGACCTCGAGCGCGACGATGAGATAGAGCCCGACGATCACGAGAACGGTGACTGCGACGGTGCGGGCGGCGACGAGCTTGAGGTCGAGCACGTTGAGTGCGAACACGTATGAGGAGAGGACCCCGAGTCCCGCCGCTGTCCCGGCGGGAAGTGCGAAGCGCGCAAGCTCGCGGAGAAAGCCGCGTGAGCTGTAGCGGCCGGTGCTGGGGGCCAGGGCGAGGAAGAAGCCGGGGACGCCGACAGTCAGAGTGGCGACGAGCGTGAGCTGGCGCGGCAGCAGTGGATAGGCCGTGGGGGTCAACCCGATCGAGAGGACGAGGAAGGCCGCGAATACCGACTTCGTGACAAACAGCTTGGCCACGCGCTGGACGTTGCGAAGGATCTTCCGTCCCTCGGCGACCATGGCCGGTACGGCCGCGAACTCCCCACGTACCAGCACGACGTCGGCAACGGTGCGCGCCATCTGCGTGCCCGTCCCTTGCGCGATGGCGAGGCGGGCGGCCTTGAGGGCCGGCACGTCGTTGACGCCGTCGCCGACCATGGCGACGTAGCGGCCGGCATCTCGCAGCGCCTCGACGACCCGCCGTTTGTCCTGCGGCGAGATGCGCCCGAAGATGTTGCGACTGAGTGCGAGTTGCTGTAGCTCCGCCTTGCCGCTGGGGAGGGTCGAAGCGTCGACGGCCGCTCCCTCGATGCCGGCGTCGTGCGCGATCGAGGCGACGGTCTCCGGCCGGTCACCGGAAAGCACCTTCAGCTCGACCCCCTGAGAGCGGAACCACTCGACCGTCGCGCGCGCTTCTGGCCGTAGTCGCTCGGCGAGAAGAACGAGTGCCTGGGCGGGCGGGAATTCCTGCTCGAGCCGATCGGTTTGGGCGAAGGCCAGGACACGACGTCCCTCCGCCGAGGCCTGAGCGGCGCGTTCGGCGAGCGCGCCGAGCCGGAAGTGCTCGGGTGCGCCGAGGACGTAGGCCGCGCCGTCGATGCGTTGCGCGCTGAAGCGGTGCTTCGACGAGAAGGGGATCTGCTCGGCCACGACCCCCGCGGTTGCCGGGAAGGCTGCGCCGATCGCCTCGATCGTGGAGTTGCGGACGGCGGAGGAGGCGGCGAAGCGCCCTAGCTCCTCGCGGGACCGTGGCGGTCCTACGAGATCGACGACTCGAAGCGCAGGCTCGGTGAGCGTGCCGGTCTTGTCGAGGCAGACGACATCGACGGAGGCGAGCGATTCGATTGCGTTCAGTTGCTGGGCGAGCGCTCCCCGGCGCGCCATACGCAGCGCGGCTACCGCATAGGTCAGGCTGGCGAGCAGGATCAGGCCCTCGGGGACGAGCGTCACAACGGCGGCCACCGAGGTGGGGACGGCGCTGTGCAGCGCTGCGTGCCGGTGCCACAGCGCGTAGCCGAGCGCCAACCCCAGCGGGACCATCACGGCGACGAGGACGAAGAGGAGTCGATTGAGGGATCGCTCGAGCGGCGAGCGTGGGTGTCGGAACGAGCGCGCTTCGCCGGTCAGTCGAACGGCGTAGCTGTCTGCTCCGACCGCGGTAACCGTGTACTCGCCGACGCCTTCGACGGCGAACGATCCTGAGCGGATGAAGTCTCCGGCAACGCGGGTGACCGGCTCGGCCTCGCCGGTCAGCACCGATTCGTCGAGGTGCAGCGTCTCGGCGCGGTCGAGCGTCCCGTCGGCAACGATCTGGTCGCCCGGCTCGACCCGCACGAGGTCGCCGACCACGAGCTGTTCGATCGGTATCGCGTGTGCGCGGCCGTCGCGGACGACGGTCGCTTGTGGCGCGACGAGTGCGCTCAGCCGGTCGAGCGCTCGTTTCGCCCGCACCTCCTGCACCGTCCCGATGCCGGCGTTGGCGACGAGTACGCCGAGGAAGAGCGCGTCCTGCCACTCCCCGAACGCAAGCGTGGCCGCGCCTGCGACAGCGAGGATCAGGTTGAAGACCGTGAAGACGTTGGCACGGACGATGCTCGCGTAGGAACGACTGCTGCGCTGGCGCGGCGTCCGGCCACGGCTCGCCAGGCGCTCGGCTGCTGTTGCCGCCGTGAGCCCTCTGGGAGTGGCGACCGGTACAGGTGCGAGCGCCGTGGACATCAGCCCGCTGTCGTTGCGCTCGTCGCGCGTTCGCGCGCGAGGCCGGCTGCAATCTCGCCCGCCCAGTGTTCGACTGCGGCCCAGTCGCGCCAGTCGCCCTCGATGCCGCGGAAGACCAGAAGCGCGGCGCGTTGCGGCCTGGGCAGACCTCTCCCGGCGAGCTTCCCGGCCAGGAGGCGGTGCTCGCGCGCCCCGCTGAGAGCGACGAGTTCTGGCAGCTCGACCGGATCGGCGGTCATCTTCTGGACGAGCTTGCGCTTCGGATCTCCGACCGGCCCGCTGGAGAAGAGCCAGACCGGTCGCTGCGAAAGGGTCGGCGCGAAGCGGCGGACGAATTCGGTCGCCGACTCGAGCCAGTGGCCCACGTAGATCGCGCTTCCGATTACGAAGGCGTCGTAGTCCTCGACGTCGTCGATCTCTTCAGGCGTCGCGATCGTTACGTCGAGGCCGCGCAGTCTCAGCTCGCGTGCGATCGCCTCGGCGATGCCTCGGGTTGCGCCTTGCTGGCTGGCGGCTGTTACGAGAACGTTCATGGAAGGGCTCCTCTCAGATTCGGCTGGCGTCACGACGTGGGTGGTGATCGGTCGGCCCTCTAGCGGCCGAGTTCGGCGGCGATGCGCTGCCACACGGTCTCCCGAACGACGAGCGCCGAGCAGGTGGCTGTGTGGGCGACCCGCTCGGAGACCGAGCCGAGCGCGGAGAGGCCGTGCAGGCCGCGGCTGCCGACCACGACCAGATCGGCGCTCTCGGCTGCGCGCGTCAGAGCCTCCGCCGGCGGTTCGTCGACGTCGTCGTGCTCTCCGTCGGTGATGGTCGCAACGAGGCGCTCGTTCACGCCCTTGCCGCCCCAGGCCACAAGAGCGTGTAGTTCGGCGTCGAACCGCTCGGCCAGGTGGCGCGCGGCGGCGTACGCTGCGGCCGACTCCACGGATCCGTCCACGCCGACGGCAATGCGGCCGGGGAAGCCGCTCTTGACGGGGCGGGAGACGAGCACCGAGCAGGGCGAGCGGTGGATGACCGCCGTCGCAACGGAGCCTTCGACGATCCCGACCAGCCGACCGGTGCCGCTGCTGCCGATCGCGACGAGCGTGTCCTGGTCGCGCTCGATCTCCCCGAGCAACTGGGAGGTGGCTGCCCCCCGTACGAGCTTTCCCGTCGCGGGTGTGTAGGGGGCGACATAGTCGCGTGCTGCGGCGAGAGATGAGTCGGCCACCTCGCGCTGAACGGTCACGTCCACGTAGCACGGGATGTAGCTGCCGTCCGCCGCGATCAGCGGAGTGATCTCCCACGCTGCGAGCAGCGTCAGCTGGCCGTCCGGATCCTGCAGCAACGCAGCCTGCCGCGCTGCTTCGAGACTCTGCTGCGAGCCGTCGATGCCGACCAGGATGCGGGTGAAGTTCCGCCGCCCGGCCTCGAGCTGTTGAGGGTAAAGAGTTGTTTTCATCGCCTACCTCCTGGTCACTGCGGTAATCCGCGACCGAGGGTGGCGGCGGTTCGGCGATTTGCCGCACGGCCCATGCCAGAACTACGGAGTGACGCAGCTCAGGCGACGTCGGCAAGATCGGACGCGAGTTCCCGCATCGCCTCGTCCTTCAGCACTCGCGTCCGCGCGGGGCTGAGATGCAAGTCGGCCGCGATCTCGGTGAGCGTTTCCGATCTCCGGTCGATGCCAAAGTGCCGCTCCAGGATCGTCTGCTTGCGTGGCTCCAGTCGTCGCAGGGCCTGACGGACGGCGAGCCGTTCGAGTGCTGTGACCGTGAGAGCATCCGGTCGCGCAGCGGGATCGTCCGCGAGGCGATCGGCGAGGCGTGTGCCGTCCGGGAGCGCTCCATCGAGCGACATGACGCCGGTCGGCGCGAGCGCCTCCGCGACCTGGTGGGCGGTGAGCGCCGTCGCGTCACCGAGTTCCTGCGGGCCCCCGGCTTGTCCAGCGGCGGAGAGAGTGCGCTGCGCGTCGAGAACCTGTCGCCGTCGGTCAAGGACCGGGCGCGGAACCCGAATGAGGCTCCCGCGCGCGGTCAGCGCATGGGTTACGGCGCCGCGTACCCGCCAGAATGCGTGCGTAGAGAAGCTCGTTCCGCGGCCCGAGTCGTAATCGTCGATTGCCGCGAGCAGGCCGATCGCTCCCTCTTGCACGAGGTCTTCGACCGGAAGTCCCAGGTCCCGGTAGCGGAAAGCGATTCCCCGGACGAGGCCCATGTGCTCCTCGACGAGCATGGCGCGCGCAGTTCGGTCACCGCGGCGTGCGCGAGCGGCGAGACGTTCAGAGTGGCCGGTGGCCCGGGCAGGAGATGGAGAAGCGACCACGCCGAAGAGAGCGGCGGCTGCGAGTAGTGCGATTGCGCTGCGCATACGTCTCCTTCGGCTGGGCGTTCCGAAGCGGGGATCGCCCGTTGGGTTGTTCATAACCGCGCGGCTCTGGACTTGACGTCAGCGTTGGCACGGTTGTGGGTGCGGAGAAGTACCCGTCAACGACATCGCGGGAGCGAGCGCGTACACGGCCTGCGGCTAACTGCGGAGCGCCGCACGATGCCGCCGGTGGATGACCTGTAGGTGGCAGCCCTCCTCGCTTGGGCCAAAGCGAACGCGGCACGAATGGTCGCCGCGAGCGCCCTCACGGCGGTACTGGTTGGGTTAGCCCTCGCCGCCGCCGACCGGCATACCCCGGCGGACGCCCTTTGGGCGGGAACGACAGGGATGCTGCTACTGCCGCTCACGTGGTCGGTACTGCGCTCGCTGCTGCGTCGGGACGTCGGGGTTGACGCGATCGCGCTCTTCTCGATGGCCGGGGCGCTCGCACTCGGCGAGTATCTCGCCGGCGCCGTTGTGGCATTGATGCTCGCGGGCGGCAACGCGCTCGAGGAGTCCGCCAACCGACGTGCTCGGCGCGAGTTGACGGCCCTCGTCGAACGGGCCCCGCGCTCGGCGCTGATCCAGCGAGACGGCGAGCTCGTCGAGGTGTCGATCGACGAGGTCGTGACGGGCGCGGTCGTGCTCGTCCGGGCGGGCGAGGTCGTGCCGGTCGACGGAATGGTGTTGAGCGAGGAGGCGATCGTCGACGAGTCTGCGCTGACAGGCGAGCCACTTCCGGTCACCGTGCATCGCGGCGGCAGCGTGCGCAGCGGCACTGCGGCAAGCGGAAGTGCATTCGAGCTACGCGCGCTGCGGCCGGCTGCGGAGAGCGCCTACGCCGCGCTGGTGCGGCTGGTCGAGAGGGCCGAGGAGGAGCACGCACCGTTCGTACGCCTCGCCGACCGATACGCGATCTTCTTCTTGCCCGCGACGATCGTCGTGGCCGCCATCGCCTGGGCCATCTCCGGAGACGCCGTTCGGGCACTCGCGGTCTTCGTGGTCGCGACGCCATGCCCGCTCATCCTCGCGGCACCTATCGCGCTCATGTCCGGCCTGTCGCGTGCAGCGCGGGCCGGCGTAGTGGTCAAGGGAGCCGCCACGATCGAGCGGCTCGGCGAAGCGCGCTCGGTTCTGCTCGACAAGACGGGCACGATCACGCTCGGCCATCCGGAACTCGACCGGGTCGTCCCCACCGACGGAGTCGGCCCGGAGGAGACCCTTCGCCTGGCAGCCTCACTCGACCAGATCTCCTCACATCCCCTGGCCAAGGCACTCGTGGCCGGCGCCGGGCGGCAGAACTTGCCGCTGACGATTCCCCGCCAGACCGAGGAGACGTTCGGCAAAGGCATCCGAGGGAACGTCGACGGCCACAGCGTCCTGGTCGGAAGCGCGGGCTGGCTCCGCGCACACGGCATCGAGCAGCAGCTGCCGCCCAATCTCGACGGAGGCGACGCGAAGGTCCTGGTCGGGGTCGACGGACGCCTCGCCGGCATCGTCTTGATCGGCGATCGGCTTCGCAGCGACTCGGTCGACCTTGTGCCGCGCCTACGCGAAGCAGGCGTCCGGCACGTGGCTCTCGTCACCGGCGACAAGGCGTCGGTCGCCGAAGCAATGGGCGAGAGGTTGGGCGTCGACCGCGTCTACGCCGAGCAGACCCCCGAGGAAAAGCTCGACGTCGTGCGTGCGCTTCAGCAGCGGCCAGACCTGCGGGGGGTGGTCATGGTGGGAGACGGCATCAACGACGCGCCCGCGCTCGCGCTGGCCGACGTCGGGGTCGCGATGGGCTCCGCGGGCGCCACCGTCTCATCGGAGACGGCCGACGCCGTCATCCTCGTCGACCGCGTCGACCGCGTCGCGGACGCGATCCGGATCGGCCGGCGCTCGCTCTACATCGCCCGCCAGAGCGTCCTCGCCGGGATCACGCTCTCGCTGCTCGCGATGGGCGTTGCGGCTGCCGGCTACCTGCCGCCAGTCGAAGGCGCGCTCCTGCAGGAAGGGATCGATGTGGCCGTCATCCTCAACGCCTTGCGGGCACTCCGCGGCTGATCGCGATGCGCGAGACGCCAGGTCGCGCAGCGTCGCGCACGACTTCTCGGTAGTAACTCGTCAGGGGTTGCGGCAAATCGCCGAACCGACCCTCGCGGCGCGGGTGGATGACGACCGTGAGAACCACGTGCCGGGAGGTTCCCACCAACTCAAGGAGGGGTTGTGACCAGCACCCATGTTCTCGAGCAATGATCGAAACGGTCGTCCCGGCGACTTACACCAACTACTAGCGGACGTGCGCCTGGGGCTTCGCGACTCTCGACGCCTTAGCGTCCTGCAAGATGTGCAGGAACGTGGGCGACCGAAGACGGCTAAGGTAAGCGCTTCAGGGCGCGTAGCTCAGCGGGAGAGCACTCGCTTCACACGCGAGGGGTCGCTGGTTCGATCCCAGCCGCGCCCACTACAAGGCTCCTGCGCACACGCCGGTTCCGTTCAACTTCTGTGCCCCCAAGCCGGTCGCGTAGGAGATCGTCCACGTGGCCGACGTCTTATGGATGCG
>DATLQV010000079.1:0-5080 GCA_035534955.1 Gaiellaceae bacterium | reverse complement strand
CAGCTCGATCCACGGCGCGACCACAGGCCGCTACACCGAAGTCGCGGCCGACATCGGCCACACGATCGGCCTCACCGTCCGGGCAACCGACTCGACCGGCACCACACCCGCCTACGCCCCGCTCGCCGGGCTCGTCGCCGCAGCGGGCTCGGCGCTCAGCCCAGCGACGCAGCCGACCCTCGCCGGGACGGTGACCTCCGGCGCCGTCCTGACGGTGACACCCGGTACGTGGTCGGGCTCGCCGACCGCGTTCACGTACACCTGGCTGCGGTGCAACCCGAACGGCCGCGTGTGCACGGCGATCGCCGGCGCGACGACGGCGAGCTACACGCTCACGACCGACGACTCCGGCCACACGATCGTCGCCACGGTCGACGCCACCGCCGGCACGGCCACGCAGGCCGTGCTGACGGTGGCGTCCGCCGTCGTTCCGTAGCCGGACGTTCCTACGAACGCGACCCGAGTGTCGCGTCGAACGTCTTCGACTGGCGCCCGCGCAGCACCGTGATCGACAGCTTGTCGCCCGGCTTGCGCCCGGCGATGATCGCGCGCAACTGCGCGGCCGTCGCGACCTTGGCGCCGTCGACGGCGGTGATCACGTCGCCCGCCTTCAGACCGGCGTTCTTGGCGGCGCTGCCCGTCTCGACCGATCCGACGGACACGCCGTTCCCGTTCGGGGCGGTCGAGACGGAGACTCCGAGGAGGGCGTGCTGGGCCTTGCCCGTGGCGATCAGCTGTGCGGCGATCGACTGCACCATGTTGGACGGAACGGCGAAGCCGACGCCGTCGCTGGCGCCCGACTGGCTCTGGATCTGCGACGTGATCCCGATCACCTTCCCGTTCATGTCGAGCAGCGGGCCGCCGGAGTTACCGTGATTGATCGCCGCATCGGTCTGGATTGCACCTTCGATCGGCGTCGAGTCCGGCGCCTGGATCTCGCGGTTGACGGCGCTGACGATGCCGCTCGTCACGGTGCCGTCGAGGCCGAACGGGTTGCCGATCGCGACGACGCCGTCGCCGACGGCGACCTTGCTGGAGTCGGCGAGGACGAGCGGAACGAGCTTCGACGCGGGCGCGTCCACATGCAGCACCGCGATGTCGGTCGAGGGATCCGCGCCGACGACGGTCGCCTTGTAGGTCGAGCCGTCGGAGAACTTCACCGACACCGAGCTCGCGCCGGCGACGACGTGCTGATTCGTGACGATGTCGCCCTTGGTGTCGTAGACGAAGCCGCTCCCTTCGGCCTGGCTCGAAGGCTGGCCGCTGCCGTAGGGGAACGGCGCTGCGCCGCCGGCTGCGAGGGTCGCGTCCACCTCGACGACGCTCGGACCGTCGGTCTTCGCGACCTGACCGACCGACAGCGCCCCGACGGCGACGTTTGCGACGTTGGTCGCGGCGGGGGTCACGACCGTGGTCGTGCGAGAGGTGTTGTGCGTGAGCGCGACGACTCCGGCGCCGGCACCTCCGCCGGCGAGCGTCGCGGTCGCCAGCATGGCGACGAGGCGATTTCTGTTACTGGGCATACGGTTCTCGTCCTCCTCGTGCTCGATGTCTTCTCTCAGGAGACCACACGCCTCTATGTCGCGGCTGAGGGGGACCTAGGAAGAACCGAAGAAGGCAGAGTGTGCGCGTGTTCTCGCTGCCCCCCGCCTTCGTGCACCACGACTTCCGGCGTCTGTGGTCGTCCATGCTCTGCTCGGGACTGGCGACGCAGATGGCAGCCGTTGCCGTCGGGTGGCAAGTGTATGCGATCCACCACAGCGCCTTCGACCTCGGCCTCGTCGGGCTCGCCGAATTCGCACCGGTGCCGCTGCTCGCGCTCCCCGCCGGCCAGATCGCGGACCGGCTCCCGCGCGTCGGCGTCGTGATCGTCTGGGGGTTCGCCGAAGCCGTCGTCACCGGGCTGCTGCTCGTCGTCACGATCCACGGCGCCCACCGGCTGTGGCAGTTCCTCGCGCTGGCGGCGGCGACGGGGGCAATGGCCGCCTTCGGTAATCCGGCCAACCGATCGTTGACCCCGGAGCTCGTGCCGACCCACCTGCTGCCCGGTGCGCTCGCGCTTCGCTCGATCGCCGGGCAGAGCTCGACGATCGCCGGGCCGGCGATCGGCGGCCTGCTCTTCGCGATTCGCCCGGAGGCCGTCTATTCGACCGGCATCGTCCTGCTCGTCCTGTCGTCGCTGATCCTGCTGCCCGTGGAGCGCCCGGAGGCGCTCGTGCGCAGCGGCCCGGCGCCGCCGCGGCTCGACAGCCTGCTCCGGGGCATCAACTTCATCCGCGCGACGCCGGTCCTCCTGGGAGCGATCACGCTCGACCTGTTCGCCGTGCTGCTCGGCGGGGCGGTGGCGCTGCTGCCCCTCTATGCGCGCTCGATCCTGCACACCGGTCCGCTCGGCCTCGGCATCCTGCGCAGCTCGATCGCGGTCGGCGCCCTGGTCGCCGGCGTCCGGATTGCGCGCAGGCCGCTCGGCGGCCGGGCCGGGCACACGCTCCTGATCGCCGTCGGCGTCTTCGGCCTGAGCATGGTCGTGTTCGGGCTGTCGCGCTGGTTTCTCCTCTCGGCGGTCGCGCTCGCAGTCAGCGGGTTCGTCGACATGATCTCGATGAACATCCGGTCGACCACCGTCGCCATCGCGACGCCGAACAACGTGCGCGGGCGTGTGAACGCCGTCGAGAGCGTGTTCGTCGGCGCATCGAACGAGCTCGGCGCCTTCGAGTCGGGGGCGGCTGCGGCGCTCGTCGGGGCGGTGCCGGCCGTCGTCGCCGGCGGGGTGTTGACCATGCTGCTCGCGCTCGTGTGGCCGAAGCTCTTCCCGGCCCTCGCGCGCGTCGACCGGCTGGCTGATCTGAGCCCGTCAGCCGCCGGTCTTGGAAAAGTGCTGCCAGTCGGGCGAGCCGGCCCACCGGCCGCCCCAGAACCAACCGACTGACGCGAATGCGCGCACCAGGACCCCGCCGGGCAGCGCCATCCCGCGCCGGTAACGCGAACGATCGAGGTAGCTCCGGCCCGCCGGAGGCAGCACGCGGCCGCCCGCGAGATAGGGGTTCTCGACCGTGTTCACGTCGATCGCCTCGCCGTAGGCGTGCACCGACCAGCTCGGGGGCCCGGACGCAACGGCGTGGCGACAGTTGAAGGCCGAGGTGTTGTCGGCGGCCATCGAGCGGGCGTCACTGCCGCCGTAGCGAGCGACGGGCCGCATGCGGCGAATCGGAAAACGCGCGACGTAGAGGCGTCGGAACACCGTCTCGGCGTCGGCGACGACGCGCCTGTTGACGACGAGCGCGCCGGTGTGCGCGCGGCCGTCGAACCCGACGTAGGAGACGTGCACGAGCCGGAGCTCGGCTGGCCCGACCGGACAGCCCGGACGCCACGACCCACCGAGTTGCGCGGCGGTGACAGGCGCCGTCGAGGCGTGAAACGGCGGCAGAACGACCACTGCGCCCCGCAGCGTACTCTTCGACCCCGATGCTGATCCTCGCGCTCGCCCTGGCATTCGCCTGCCCGCAGAAGATCCAGGTGGTTGCGCCAACAGCCCATTCGACGGTGGCTGCACTCTCGGTGCGCGAGTGCGGCCGGCTCGTCCTCGGCCCGTGGCGCGCCCGCGTCGGACGCAGCGGCGTCTCGGCCCATCATGTGGAGGGTGACGGCACGACGCCGTCCGGCACCTTCGTGATCGGGCCGACGATCTACGGCGTCGGACGAAACCCCGGTGTGAAGCTCAACTACCACCGGCTTGCCTGCGGCGACTGGTGGGACGAGGACCCCGCCTCGCCGACCTACAACAGCTTCCGGCACGTCGCCTGCGGTACCGACCCACCCTTCGGCGGGGCGAGCGAGCCGCTGTGGCGCGACACGGTCGCCTACCGGGCGCTCGCGGTGATCCAGTACAACGTCGGGCCCGTCGTCCCGGGCCGGGGCAGCGGCATCTTCCTGCACGTCACGACCGGCCACTCGACCAACGGCTGCGTCTCTCTGGCCGCGCCGCACCTGCTCGAGCTCCTCCGGCGCCTCGTCCCCGGCGCGACGATCTCGATCCGTACTGCATAATTTGCATCTGTATGTATAGTTCGCAGAGATGCGGACTGCTGCAATCCTCGGTTGCGCCGGCTACGCCGGTCAAGAGACGCTCGACCGCGTGCTCGCGCACCCGGAGCTCGAGCTCCTCGCGCTCGGGTCGGACTCGCTCGCCGGACAGCCTGCGTTCGCCCTCGATCCGCGGCTCGACGGCTCGCTGCCTGCCTTCGTCGCCAACACTGCAGCGGCCGCGAGCGGCGCCGACGTCCTCTTTCTCTGCCTGGAGAACGACGAAGCGGCTGCGTTCGCGCCGCCCGCCGGCACCGTGGTCGTCGACCTCTCGGGCTCCCACCGGCTCGCCGACGACGAGCTCGCGCGCGCCTGGTACGGCACGGCACCGGGGGCCTGGAGCTACGGGCTGCCGGAGCTCTTCGCCCCGCAGGGCCCGCTGATTGCGAACCCCGGTTGCTACGCCACTGCCGCGCTGCTCGCCCTCGCCCCGCTCACCGGGTCGATCTCGAGGGCGATCGTCGACGCGAAGTCCGGCGTCTCGGGCGCCGGCAAGTCACTGAAAGCCTCCTCGCACGCGGGCTTCGTGCTTGAGAACCTGTCGGCATATGCGGTCGGCGCACACCGGCACGCACCGGAGATCGCGCAGCAGCTCGGCTTCGCCGTCTGCTTCGTACCGCACCTGCTGCCCGTGCGCCGCGGCCTGCTCGCCACCTGTTACGTCCAGACCGACGCCGACGTGCGGTCGCTGCTCGAGGACACCTATGCAGCAAGCGCGGTGGTGCGCGTCCTCCCCGAAGGCATCACGCCTGAGCTCACGCGCGTGCAGAGCACAGACGCGGCCGAGATCGGCGTCTTCGCCGACGGCGCGACCGGTACGACGATCGTGATCTGCGCCCTGGACAACCTCGGCAAGGGCGCCGCGGGGCAGGCGGTGCAGAACGCGAACCTCGCGCTCGGCCTCGACGAGACGGCCGGGCTGCGGCTGAGCGGGGTGCTGGTATGAGCCGTAGGCTTGACGGAGGCTCACAGGGAGCGGAGGCGCCGGCTTGGCCGG
>DATLQV010000078.1:0-6480 GCA_035534955.1 Gaiellaceae bacterium | reverse complement strand
GGGCAATGTCTGCTCTGCGGCGGGCTCTCGCTCAGTTGAGCAATTCGCGGCCTCGCAAACGGAAGTCGGCCGTTTTGACGCGATTAGGAAGCGCACCGAAATCCTGACTGCTCCACAACGTGCTCCACACCCACCGCACGTGCGATCAACCGCAAGTCGATCTGGGTACGAACCTACCGATTTCCGGGACTTTTGTAGAGCCCTCTGACGGACTCGAACCGTCGACCCCCTCCTTACCATCAATTTTCGGGGGCGACCGAGGGCAGCCGGCGGCAACGGTTTTGGCTTGTTTCTAGGGATTCGAGGGTCGGAGCATCTTCGCTGGGCTTCGCTCGGCTTCGACCGCTCTGCTCCACAACTGCTCCACAAACGGTCCGCCCGGAGTTGTCTGTGCTGAAGACGATCTGCGCGCACTTTGACGAATACGCGTCCCAGCGGCCACCATACGCGCGCAGCGTCCTCTCGTGCATCCCGTAGGGCAGCGCAGATGCGACGTCGTATAGCGGGGCCAGGCGGACGTCGTTGCCAGCAAGAAGCAGCGAATAGTTCTTCGCGTGCGCGTCGGTGCCGGCTATTAGCCAGTTCCACGCCAGCGCGTCAATGAGCGCCAGACAGCATCGTCGGCGGCTCTGGCTGGCATCACGTTCGTAGCAACTCAACGATCTGTATTGGCCCCGGGCCGGCTTCGTTCTGGTACTTCTGGCGCGGCGGAACGCCAAGTGCTTGGCAGAGATCTTCTTGATGAACGCGGACGAAGTTCTTCCCGACCCGCGACGAGTTCTGGCTGAAGCTGCTCGAGGCCTAAGGGCCGTGAGCCGCCGTGCGCCGTCACTCGAGCTGCTCGGTGTGGAACGGTGCGTGCGAGTGCTGCTCGGCCGCAACCTGGTGAATCCTTCGAGTGGCGGGTGGGTCTTATGACTCATGGTCGATCCCTCTCTCACCGAAATTCTGTGAGCCGCGAAAGAACGGCAGCCTGGGCGAGGGACTCCGGCACAGCCTCTGGATGAGCAGAACGGCACCCCTGCGCCCGATCCCAGTCGCTCGAACGGACGCCCGCCTGCTTCCTGACGCGAGCCGAGTGATCACCCGCCTCTTCGTCCCCGGCGATCAGGTCTTTCCGGATGGACGTTCGCGAATCGAGCTGATCGTCGAGCGCATTCTGGCGATGCCGGACGACGAGTCGGAGTCGACGCTGGTGGAGGCCTACCGCGGCTTTGCCGATCGACACGTCGACCTGAGGCGCACGTTCGAGCGCCACTTCGACGCCGTTGCGCACCGAGTCGGGCTTTCCGGCGAGATTTCCCCCGAGCGTCGGCAGTTGATCGGCGCGTACTTCACGCACGAGTACGCGATCGAGTCGGCCGCGCTCGGCAACCCGTCGATCGTCCCCGCGCCGGACCAGTCCGGTCTCGATCCCGGAGAACAGCGGTTCATCATGAGCCTGCGCGCGGTCGCCGAAGGGCACGTCTCGTCGATCGAGTTCCGTTCGGGAGTGATTGACGCGAATTTGAACGTCACGATCGACGAGCCGAGCGGCTATGCGGAGACCGGAACCCGCCGTGCGCCCGTCTACGACAAGCGTGTCTTCTCGGCGAAGCTGGCGGAGCTGGAGACGGCGAACGAGATCTCCGGCATCATTCTCGACCCGCTGCCACTCCACTTTACGTGCGAGCAACTCGACGCAGCCGTCCTCGAGCTCGACCGGCAGGGGGTCGACCGATCGCTGTCGTGCCAGACCGTGAGGACGATCCGGTCACTGGCCGCCTCGAACTACGAGCTGGTGTTTGCCGAGGAACCGGAACTGGCGGAGCGCGTGATCTTTCCGGCTGGGCCCAACGAAAGTCACGGCATGGAGGATGCGCGTTTCGTGCGTTTCACCCACGACGATGGCTCAGTCCGCTACTACGCCACCTACACCGCCTACGACGGCTTTCAGATCCTGCCGCAGCTGATCGAGACGCAGGACTTCGTCTCATTCCGGATCGCGACGCTCAACGGGCGGTGCGCTCACAACAAGGGCATCGCGTTGTTTCCACGCTTGATCGACGGTCGCTACGCCGCCCTCTGTCGCCATGACAACGAGAGCAACTACCTCATGCTTTCCGACGAGGTGCGCTTCTGGCACAACACGGAGAGGATCCAGATCCCGTGCCGTCCCTGGGAGCTCGTGCAGATCGGCAACTGCGGGTCCCCGCTCAAGACCGAGGCCGGCTGGCTCGTGATCACACACGGTGTTGGCCCGCTGCGGCAGTACGCGCTCGGAGCGATCCTCCTCGACGCCGACGATCCCTGCCGGGTCATCGGTCACCTGGCCGAGCCGCTGCTGCTTCCGGCGGAGGACGAACGCGACGGATACGTCCCCAACGTGGTCTACTCGTGTGGCAGCATGATCCACGCTGGCCATCTGGTGTTGCCATACGGGTTCTCGGACGTTGGAGCACGGGTTGCCACGGTGCCCCTCGACGACCTTCTCGAACGTCTCGTCGATGGGTAGCCCAGGCTCCGACTCGGTGGATCGCTACCGCGGCTTCGCTCAGGTCGAATACGCGTACGTGCGCGAGCGGGTCCATCCGACGTTCGACTGGACAACGTTCGCGCAGCCCTCGCCGCGCCACCGGCTGCAGCGCCCACTCGAGCAGGCGCGGGTCGCGCTCGTGGCGACTGCGGGCGCTCACCTACCTGACCAGCCGGCTTTCGACCTCGGCAAGGGAGGCGACAGCAGCTACCGCGAACTCCCGGCCGACGCCGGCGAGCTCCGCTTCAGCCACGTCGGGTATGACACCCGCCACGCACGCACAGATCCCGACGTCGTCTTCCCGCTCGCGCTCCTGCGGAGGCTCACCACTGAAGGCGAGATCGGCGAGCTCGCGCCGCGCGCGTTCTCGTTCATGGGTTACATCCCTGAGCCGGAGCCGCTCCTGCACGAGACGGGGCCGGAGGTCGCAGGCAAGCTGCTCGCGGACGCCGTCGACCTGGTTCTGCTCGTCCCCTCCTGACCGGTCTGCCAGCAGTCCGTGGGACTGCTCCAGCGCATCTTCGACGCGCACGGCCTCGCCACCGTCTCGATCACCCAGGTACGTGAGATCAGCGAGCTCGTCCTGCCCTCGCTCGCCTGCCTGGTCGAGCACCCTTTCGGGCTTACCCTCGGCGCGGCCGGAGACGACGCCACCCACCGCGCCGTCCTCCGCGCCTGTCTGGCCGAAGCAACTCAACCGCACTCCGCCGGCACGATCGTCGATCTCGGCTTCCATTGGGATCGCGATGACCTGCGCGAACGCCAGCTGCGTAAGCAGGCCCACTGACGCAGCGAGATGCCGGCGATTCGCGCGCGCTATCCCCGGCTGATCACGCTCCCGCGACTCCTTCGACCCTGTCGCGTAGCGATGCGAGACCCTCGCGGTAGAGCCCGGAGAACATCGCTTCGAGCTCGGGCTCCTGCCCTTCCTCGAGCGCCTCGAACTGCGCCTCCCAGGTCACATGGCTGTGGTCGCCGTGGCCGTGCACTACGAGGGTCGACCGATAGGACTTGAGCGGCAGCGGCGAGTTGACGATCTCGTACGTGTACGACCGTTCCGCGTCGGAATGCTCGACGATGCGCTCCCGGATCTCCGCGCCGTCGCCCGTCAAGCAGACCCGCTCGCCCTCGCTGTAGCTCGACTCGGTTAACGCCGGTAGCCAGTCGCCGATTGCACCCGGGTCGCCGGCGATCGCCCAGACGGCTTCGGGCGACCGGTCCACGGTGATGTTCTCTGAGATGACTCTGCTCACGTTGAACTCTCCTTGTGTCTGTCGGTTGACGCCGGGAGTTGCGCGGCGTCAAGGAGGTTTGACCGAATGTTTCGTGCTCGGATTCACCGCGAGCTAGACAAGCTGCGGCAGATCGGGCGCGCTGCGGCCGCGCAGAGCCCAGAGCGCTCCGCCGGCCGGCACGAGCCCCCAGGCGCTGATCACGCGGAAGAGGATCACGCCTGCGACGATCCCGCCGCTCGTGCCGCCGTAGGCGACCAGCCCGAGCGCGAGGCTCGCCTCGACCGCGCCCCCGCCGCCGGGCAGCAAGGGGATAGCCGCGACGAGTTGTCCGAGCGCGTAGGCGATGAGCACGCCGCGCCAGGGGACAGAGGCGCCGACGGCCTGAAGCGAGGCGAGCAGGGCGATCGCGTCGAACAACCAGTTGACGTAGCCGAGACCCATCAGCGTCGCGAAGACGCGGGCCGGCACTTTGCGGGAGACGATCGGTTCTTCGGCGCCTCCCAAACGCCGAGCGAGCCAGCGCAGGCCCGAGGCGATCTGTCGGTGGCAGTAGATGCGCACGACGAGGAAAAGGCCGGCTCCGATCAGGACGGGCGCGCGAGCCGACGCGACGAAACCGTGACCGCCGCCGAACGCGACCCCGAGCACCACGAGCCACAGGAGCGTGACGACACCGATGATCATCGCGCCGAGCATGACGATCGCAGCGAGTGCGCGGCTCGAGCCCATACGCTTGAGCCGCTGGAACCAGTAGACGCTCGATACGGCCTGGCCGCCCGGCAGCACATTGCCCATTGCGATTCCGACGATCGTCGTCGCGAGTAGAGACGGAAGCGGCGCCTCGATGTCGCCCAACCGAAGCAGGCGGCGAACGATCGCCGCATATGCAACGAGCGAAATCGCCTCCGCGGCGACCGCTGCAAGGAGCCACGCCGGATCGGCGCTCTGAAGCTGCTGGAGCGTGTGGAGAATCGCGCTTTGCTTGTGCACGATGCCGTAAACGGCCGCGCCTGCGAGCGCGAGGGCGGCTGCAACCCTCAGCGCTCGCAGCGGAAGGCGTTCCCAGAGGTCATGGACGACGAGGAAGCGGCTATGTCCGTGGTCGGAGTGATCGATCGACCTGAGCAGTCGTAGATCCCGTAAGCGTCTGGAAGTCGCGGAGACCATTACGGGGCTAGACAAGGATCCGAAGAGCCAACCGGGCGGAGCAGCCGCGAACGAGGAGACCGATCGCCTGCCCAAGATCGACGTCGGCGCGACTCGCCAGCACGATGCAATCCGGGTCGTCGCAGCCAACGCGCCGCAGTTCGTTGAGACGACAGACGATCAGCGCCAGCATCTTCTTCTCGCCGAGTTGCTCGAACTCGTTATCGGTAAAGCCTTCACCGTCGCAGCATGGGGGTTCCGGCAGACGCATCGTTCGCGTTCGACCTCGGAATGCCGGGCGAGATTCGCCGAGCGGAGCGACCACCCGCCGCTACCGCGTCGGCTTCGGCGCGACCACGCGTCGCGCAATGTCGAACACCACGCCAGCCGTCATTCCGAGGACGCCGTGCGCCAGCCACCACACCCACTGGGGCGAGACGACGTTCCTCGTGAAGAGGTACTTCTCGGGGGCCCCGCGCAGCGGCAGGATGCCGTAACGCATAACCGCCCAGAAACCAAGGCCGTAGGCGACGCCGAGCATCACCGGGGCGACGTCGAGCGCGATCGCACTAGCGCCTCGGCGAACGAGGGCGGCCGTGAGGACGGTCGCCATGGCTGCGAACACGATGCCGATCACCATCGAGTTCATCATGTGGCCGCCGAGCCCGAGCACGATCGAGGCGACGTGGTTCCCGGGGGCGCCGTAGTGGTTCGCTCCGGCGACCCAGGCCCAGATCGCCATCGGCGCGTCCCAGAACGTGTGGGCGCTCGAGGCCCACCCGTAGATCATCTCGAGCATTGCCATCATCATTCCGGCGACCATGCCGCCGACTGCGCCGATCGCGACGACGCGTTTACCGGCCGGGAGACCGCCGAGCGGAATCGAGCGAACTGTCATGAGGTGACTCCTTCCGTGCCTGATTGTCCGAAGACGTGCTTACGTCCTTCGACCGCGCCCGGCTCCGGGAGATTCGCGATCCGTGCGACAGCGGGAGACGTCACGCCGTTGCGGTCGAGCGAAGCTGCTCCTTCGCGGCCTTGACGACCGCCTCGGGGGTGAAGCCGAACAGCCGTTGTAGGTCCCTGAGCGGAGCGGAGGCGCCGAACGTGCTCATGCCGACGATGGCGCCCTGGGTGCCGACATAGCGCTCCCAGCCGAACGTCGATGCCTGCTCGACGGCCACGCGTGCAGTGACCGACGGCGGGAGAACCTGATCGCGGTAAGCGCGCGGCTCGCGCTCATAGAGCTCCCAGGAGGGCATCGAGACGACGCGCGCCCCGACACCGTCGGCCGTGAGCTGCTCGAACGCATCGATCGCGAGGCCGACCTCGGTGCCCGTGGCGATCAGGATCACTTCGGGCTCGCCCTGGCTCGCGTCGGCGAGCACGTAGGCGCCCCGGCGCAGGCCGGTGGCCGGGGCGTACCGGGACCGGTCGAGCGTCGGCATGTTCTGCCGGGAGAGGACGAGTGCAACCGGGTCGTGCTGACTCTCCATGATCACGCGCCACGCCTCGGCGACCTCGTTCGCGTCTCCGGGCCGCAGCGTGATCAGGCCGGGCGTGGCCCGGAGTGATGCCAGCTGC
>DATLQV010000077.1:0-15166 GCA_035534955.1 Gaiellaceae bacterium | reverse complement strand
TTCCCAGAAGTCGATCACGCCCCAACCGCCGTCGATCGGGCCGGATGAGTGGAACAGGAGCCCGTTCGGAGCGGTGCGCGACGGGTTGATGTGGTCGTGCGCGAGTTCGAACTGCTCCTGCGTGATCCCGGGGAGCTTGATGCGGATGCCGACTGCCATGTTTCGATGCTCCTTCGCTCGTGAGTCACCAGACCCTAAGCGTCGCTTGCGCCAGTTCGGGAATGTCACCGGAACTGATCCGAACTGTCGGTGACATACTTGGGTGGGAGACCAGGGAGGCCAGGGACGTCCGCTTTCCAACCGCCGCTTCGCGCTCACATCATCGGCTGCCGCTGGTTCTGGGCATGGGCGTTGCTTGGTTGTGCTGCTGCGTTCGGGTTCGTGTCGTTGGGGGTGCTCGCGGTCGGGCCGATTGCGGTGGTTGGCGGTCTGATGGCGGCGCGTCCGGCGGCCCGTCGCTCGGCGTTCGGGTTCGTCAGCGGTGTCGGTTTGCTTCTGCTCTACGTCGCGTGGGTGCAGCGGGCCGGGCCGGGCACGACCTGTTGGCAGACCGAAACGGCGAGTGGGTGTGATCAGCACTTGAATCCGCTGCCCTGGTTGATCGCCGGGCTCGCCCTGTTCGTGGGTGGCGTGGTCGCCCACGCACGACAAGGCTGAGAACTTCCTGTGGGCCGGCTCGGGAATGTCGCCTCAGGGACTTTTCGATCCTGGTTGCCGGCGCAGCCGGAACCAGGATCGTGTCTGAAGCGTTTCGGCGAAGGTCGAAGACGTGAACCTGGTTTCGCCTGCGGCGAGAACCAGGTTCAGCGAGCGTCCTGACGTCCGAGCCGGTCAGGCTCTGAGCGCGGCGGGCCGTTCGGCGCGGCGGTAGGTGACCTCGTAGCCGAGGGCGCGCGGCACCGCGAGCAGGCCGTCGAGGTCGAGCTCGATCGTCGCGCCCGCCTTCTGCGTCACCTCGTCTTCGATCGGCAGGTCGAAGTCGTCGGCGCCGTAGTCGAGCGCGCGGAACGCCTCGGCGTTCTGCGTCAGCACCGAGGTGCGGAAGTGCTTGACGTTGTCGAGGAAGATGCGCGAGAGCGCCATGTGCCGCCAGTACTCCTGCGGTGAGATCTCGCGACCGCCGAACGCGGTGCCGTACGGCTTGTACGTCCAGCAGAGGAACGAAAACAGTCCGTCGTAGCCGTCGCGGATGCACTCGTCCTGGAAGTCGCGGGTGCGCTGCAGGTGCTCGAGCCGCTCCTCCAGCGTCTCGTCGAAGCCGATCACCATCGTCGCGGTCGTCTTCATGCCGGACTCGACGATCGCGCGCTGGCCCTCGAAGTACTCGCGCACCGTGTACTTGAACTTGGCGTGCCGCTTGCGGAAGTCCTCGGTGAGGATCTCGCTGCCGCCGCCGGTCACCCAGTGCACCCCCGCGTCGCGCAGGCGTACGGCCGCCTCGGCGTGCGTCAGGCCCGCGTGGTCGGCGAGGTAGACGAACTCGGCGATCGTCAGCGCGTAGAACTCGACGCGGTCCTCGTAGCGCTCGCGGACGGCGGCGAAGAGGTCGCAGTAGTAGTCGAGCGGCAGCTTCGGGTTGAAGCCGCCGTTGAAGCCGACGAGGTCGCCGCCCGCCTCGAGCAGCGCGTCGATCTTCGCGAACACCTCGTCGCGTGAGAGCACGTACCCGCCCTGCTGGTTCGGCAGTACGTAGAACGCGCAGTAGTCGCACTGCGCGACGCACACGTTCGTGTAGTTGATGATGCGCATCACCATGTAGGTGGCGCGATCGGGCTGGTGCCAGCGCGCACGCACACCCTGCGCGAGCTCTTTCAGCTCGTCGTCGGACGCCTCCAGCCAGAGCCGCCGCGCCTCGTCGACGTCGATGCGTTCGGTCATACGGGAACCGCTTCCTCGACCGTGACCTCGTCGGGCGCCAGCGTGTCCATGAACGAGCTGACGGAGAAGACGGCGTTGCCCGCGCCCGCCACGCCGTAACCCGGCGGCGGCTTCAGGCCGTGACGCTCGAGTGTCTCGCGGTAGGCCTCGAGCAGGCGGATGTGGTACTCGAGCGGTGCGCCGTTCGGGTTGTCGCGGCCGAGCGGCGTCGAGGGCTCGGGGCACCACGTCGTGAAGCGAGGGGTGATCCCGCGGCTCATGAAGTAGTCGAGCCCCTCGGTCGTCGAGCGGATCGCCTCGTCGATCGTCTCGAAGCCGTACGGCTTCGCCATTTCGACGCCGGCGACGAAGTTCGGGATCACGAAGCGCGCACCGAACACGTCGGCCGCGTCGAAGATCCGGCGGTGCCACTCCTCACGGCCGACGTAGCGCTCCTTGCCGGGGGAGATGAGCCCGAACAGCCGCTTGTCCCACACCTCGTAGTTCGGGTGGTAGATCGTGATGCCGTAGTCCTTGTAGCGCTGCACGTCGGCCTTCGGGAGCGCCTGCGCGACGACCTTGCCGATCCAGCGGTTCGGGAAGCGCTCCTCGATCGCCTGCGCGTAGCGCCCGTAGAAGTCCGCTTCTGCGAGCCCGTCGACGGTGCTCGTCACCGAGCCGCCGGTCAGCGTGTACGCCTTCGAGACCTTGGCGGTGTCGTAACGGTCGATCAGCGCGAGCGCCTCGAGCACGTCGGCGACCGGCTTGACGCCGGTGTACGGGCGACCCTCCTGCTTGTGCTGGCGCCAGTTGTGGTTGATGTCGCAAAACTGGCACTCCTCCTTGGCGCCGAAGTACTGGCAGAGGCGCAGGACGGTCAGGTAGATCAGGTAGCCCCACTGGATCGTCGGCGCGGTCTCCATCACGGTCTTCCCGTTCGCGAGGCCGTGGCGGTAGTACTCGGGCATCGGCGGCAGGCCGACGCCGGCGATTGCCCGGCCCTCGAGCTCGAGGGTGAGCAAGCCCTCGTCGTTCCGCGCGATGCTGTAGGGCGAGTCGGGGTTGACGCGCACCGACACGATCGTTCGGCGCAGCGCGTAGGGGCCGCCGGTCAGCGCGATCTCCTCGGGCGGCCTGCGGATCGCCGCCTCCCCGAGTTGCGCGAGCGGCTTCTGGTCGAACGAGAAGATGAAGTACGACTTCGGCTTCACCTCGCCGTCCAGGTTGTCGGTCAGTGCCGACTCGTCGAAGGCCATCCCGGTGCGGAGCAGGTCCTCCTTCAGCACGGCCTCGGGTGGGATGTGCGAGAACCGGTCCATCAGGTCCTCGACCAGGGTCGTGCGTGCGCTCACCCTGTCAACCTAGCGGAGGGCGCCCACCCCTCGGGGCGCCCTCCGCCGGTCGCCGTCAGTGGCTCTTCGACGGGCTCTTGGCACCGATCGAGCTGAGCGTGTTCTGCCCGCCCGAGAGGGTGCACTTGATCTGGACCGTCTCGCCGGTCTTGAACTTGGCGTTCACGTCCGTCGACGTTGCCGACGGAATCGAGCACGTCAGTCCAGCGACGGTGATCGAGGTGGCCGAGAGCGCCGAGATGGTGCCGTGCGCCTCGCTGCGCTCGGTCGTCGTGGTGGACGGCTTGCACGAGCTGCCTCCCACCTCCACGGCCGATCCGCCACTGGTGCCGCCGCCGAGCTTGCCGCTCGTGAAACCAGAGGTGGGTGAGAAGCCGGCCGACATATTCGCGACGAGCTTCGCGGACGGAGCGTGTGCACGTCCGTTCGCCAGTCCGGCGATCGTCCCGTTGGCGTAGACCGCCGAGTAGTTCGCCTGGGTGTTGCCGCCCGAGGGCTGGGCGATCTTGAACGTGCCCGTGACGAGGCCGACGTTGTCGGTGGTGTTGATCACGCTGCGGGCGCGCAGGGTGATCGCGCCAGTGAGATCCGCGTCGCCCGCCGCGGCTCCGGTGTACTGCCCGTCCGTGACGACGACGGTCTTGCCGTCGGTCGTCGTGCACGTGCGGGTGGAGGTGCTCGATCCGGTCGCCGTGAATGTGCCGGCGACCGCATTGGCACTCTTCGCGCCCTCGATCCCATCGGCCACGGCGTAGCTGGTCGCGACGAGCGCGACGAGCACCGCGACTATGTACGTCAACTTGCGCATCGTTCCTCCAGACGTTTGAGATCGGTTGACCGCACTCTCGTGCCGTGGTGTGCGCGACCGGCTAGGACCACGTAAATCGGGCGTAAATCGCGGTGTCCGGGCGGCTTGGCTACCCTCGGTCGGGGTCATGTTCCGCCGCGTCGCGACTCTCCTTCTGCTTTCCGCGGTCCTTGCCGGGCCTGCGTACGCGCAGGGCACCGAGCTTCTGCCGGGCGTGACGTTCGAGCAGACCGTGCAGTTCACCCCGCACGGCCCGGTCGTCCTGAATGTGATCACCGCCCCGAGGCCCGGCGACCAGAACGGCCTGTACGCGCTCGTCCCGGTGCTCGGCGGCGCGACGGTCACCGGCGGGCGCGAGCGGGTCACCCAGATCGAGAAGGACGTCTCGAGCCAGGCGACGGTCGCCGGTGTGAACGGTGACTTCTTCAGCGGATCGAACGGCCAGCCGGCCGGGATCTTCATGCGGGGCGGCCTGCTCGTGCGTCCCCCGCTCGCGTCGCGGTCGTCGGTCGGCGTCGACGCGCAGGGCGTGCTCCACGTCGACCGGGTCAAGTTCTTCGGGACCTGGCGTGGCACCGGCCAGCGGCGGACCCTCGACGGGCTCAACCAGGTGCCGACCCAGGGGCAGGTGGTGCTGTTCACACCGGACTACGGTCTGCGGGTGCCCGCCGTGCCGGGGTCGGCCGAGGTCGTTCTGCAGCCGTTTCCGGCCACGGCGCCGAACGCCGACCTGACGGCAACGGTCTCGGCTGTCGGGGCAGGCGGCGGCGAGCGGATCCCGCCCGGCGGCGCGATCATCCAGGCGACAGGCCCCGCTGCCGCGAACCTTCGGGCCGAGGCGCCTGCCGGCACGAGCATCACGGCGCGGCTGATCCTGCAGCCGGCGTGGACGGGCCTGGTCTCTGCGCTCGGCGGCGGGCCGGAGCTCGTGCGCAACTCGGCGCCCATCTTCCAGTCGCTCGAGGACTTCACGAACGACCAGGTGGCCGCCCGCTCACCGCGGGCGGCCGTCGGCCAGCTCGCCGACGGCCGGATCATCCTCGTCGCGGTCGACGGCGCCCAGCCCGGATACAGCGTCGGGCTGACGAACTTCGAGCTTGCGCAGGCGATGGCGCGCCTCGGCGCGGTCACCGCGTCGGCGCTCGGCTCGGGGAACGACGTCACCGCCGCTTTCGACGGGCAGCTTCTGAACCGGCCGAGCGCCGGCAGCGGCGGGCGGGCCGTCAAGGAGGCGCTGCTGGTCGAGTACTTCGGCGTCTACGCGTCCGAGGTGCCGTTTCAGCTTCTGACCGGCGAGCCCGGCAGCACCCAGCAGCAGCTCTCGTACAAGATCGTCCGGCCGTCGCTCGTGACCGCGGAGCTGATCGGCCCCGACAACGTGCCGCGCGTGCTCGAGGCCGGCGTGCAGCACGGCCCGGGCACGTACGCCTTCACCTACTCGAACTTCGACGTGGAGGGCACATGGCACTGGAACGTGACCGCCACCGACGATCTGCAACGCACCTCGACGATCGACCGCACGTTCCGTTACGACGCCACGCTTCGCGGGCTCGTCGCGCCGAACCTCGCGCGGGGCATCGCCGTGTTCGGGTTCACGCTGGCACGCTCCGCCGCAGTGACGCTGCAGATCGAGACGAAGACCGGTGTGGTGGTGCGCGAGCTCGCTCCGGTCAGCCTGCCGCCTGGCGCCCAGTCGGTCGTGTGGGATGGAACCCTCCCGCACGGGAGCCTCGCCTACGCCGGCGCGTACGTCGCGCACCTCTCTGTCACGAGCTCGGTCGGCACGTCCGGCTTCGACGTTCCGTTCGCGTTCAGGCGCAGTTAGAAGCGGCAATCAAGTTAGAGTCGGCTCGTGACTTCCTGGCTTGCGCACTACGGCGTGATCGTGATCGCCGTGCTGATGATGATCGACGCCGTCTTCCCGGCAGCGAGCGAGCTCGTGATGGTCTACGGCGGTGCCCTTGCCTCGGGCGCGCTCACCCACCGTGTGGACGTGCTCGGCTGGCGCGTGACCGGCTTCGTCGCCTATCTCGCGGTCGTGTGTGCGGGCGTCGCCGGCTACCAGGTCGGCGCGGTCGCGGGCTGGTGGATCGGCGACCGCGGCAGGCAGCCGTTCGTCGCCCGCTACGGACGCTTCGTCCACCTGACGCCCGAGAAGCTCGACCAGGCGGAACGCTGGTTTACGCGCTTCCACGCGTGGGCGGTGCTGGTCGGCCGGATCACGCCCGTCGCCCGCTCGTTCATCTCGATCCCGGCGGGCGTCTTCGGGAGCCCGTTCGCCCGCTACAACGTCCTGACGCTCGTCGGCAACGGCGCCTGGTGCCTCGTGTTGGCGGGCGTCGGCTGGGGGCTCGGTTCCAGCTGGTCGAGCTTCAACCACTCCTTCCAGTACGTGGAATACGCCGTCGTGGTGGGAATCGTGGCCTTCGCGGCGTACTGGGTCCTTCGGCGCCGCCGCGCTACCATCTCCTCCTCCGATGGCGATCCCTCACGTTGATGTCCAGGCGCAGTATGCGCCGCTGATCCCGGAGCTCCAGGAGGCGTTCGCGCGCACCCTCGAAACCGGCAGGTTCATTTTCGGGCCGGAGGTCGAGGCGTTCGAGCGCGAGGCCGCCGCTCACCTCGGTACGGTCGACGCGGTCAGCTGCGCGAACGGCACCGACGCGCTCGTGCTCGTGCTGGACGCGATGGAGATCGGACCCGGTGACGAGGTGATCTGCCCCGCGTTCACCTTCTACGCGACCGCCGAGGCGATCGCCCGCCGCGGTGCGACCCCGGTGTTCGCGGAGATCGACCCGGTGAGCCTCAACCTCGACCCGGCCGACGTCGAGCGCCGGATCACGGGCCGGACGAAGGCGCTCATGCCGGTGCACCTCTTCGGCCGTCCGGCACCCGGCCTGGCGGGCTTCGGCCTGCCGGTGATCGAGGATGCCGCGCAGGCGTTCGGCGCCGGCGGGATCGCGACGAGCGTCGCCTCGACCTTCAGCTTCTTCCCGACGAAGAACCTGTTCGCGCTCGGTGACGGCGGCCTCATCTCCGTCAACGACGCGGCGCTCGCAGAGCGCATCCGGATGCTTCGTTTCCACGGCTCCGCTGCGAAGAAGGAGTTTCTGTACGTCGGCTACAACTCGCGCCTCGATGCGCTGCAGGCGTCGTTCCTGCGCATCTTCCTGCGGCACATCGACGCCTGGAACGTGCAGCGTCGCGAGGCCGCCGCTCGCTACACGGAGCTGCTCGACGGGCTTGTCGAGACACCGGTCGACGAGGCGGGCCACGTGTACCACATGTACTGCGTGCGCTCGCCGGAGCGCGACCGGCTCGCCGCCGCGCTGAAAGCGGCCGAGATCGGCTGCGCCGTCTACTACCAGCCGCCGCTGCATCTGCAGCCGGCGCTGCGCTACCTCGGCTACTCCGAAGGCGACTTCCCGGAGACGGAGAAGGCCGCGCGCGAGAACCTGTGCCTGCCGCTGTGGGCGGGGATCACCGAGGAGCAGCAGTCGGAGGTCGTCTCGGTCCTGAAACGCGCCTCCGGACTCGTCCGGTCGTAATGCGCTTTCCGGTGAACCGTCACCGGGTTTGGCAGCTTGCATTCGATGCGGTCCTGATCGTCGCCGCCTGGCGGCTGGCGTTCTTCCTGCGTTTCGACAAGGCGACGCCGGTGTTCTACCGGCACCTGCTCGACTGGCAGGTTGTTGCCCTGGTCGTCGCGTTGAAGCTGGCGCTGTTTGTGCTCTTCGGCTTCTACAACCGCTGGTGGCGGTACGTGTCGACCCGCGACATGTGGGGGGCCGCGCGCGGGGTCACGGTCGCCTCGACGCTCGCCTATCTCGTGCTCTACGCGTTTCCGCCCGCGTCGACGTCGCGTCTCCCGCGCGGTGTCGCGGCGCTCGACTTTCTCCTGCTGCTGGCGTTCGTCGCGGGCTCGCGGCTCCTCGCGCGCACGCTGATCGAGCGACCGCCCGGCGGGCTCGTCGCACATGGCAAGGAGGTGCTGATCATCGGTGCGGGGGACGCGGGCCAGCTGATGGTGCGCGAGATGCAGCGCAACCGGCAGATGCACTACACGCCGATCGGCTTCGTCGACGACGATCCGCGCAAGCGGGGCGACCGGATCCACGGCGTGCGTGTGCTCGGCACCACCGACGAGCTCGCGCACATTCTGCGCGACAACAAGCCCGACGAGGTGCTGATCGCGATTCCGTCGGCGCCGGGCCGGGTGCGGCAGCAGATCGTCGAGACGTGCCGCGCCGAGAGGGTGCCCGTGAAGACGCTGCCGGGCCTGCACGAGCTGATCGCCGGCGACGTCAACCTCGGGGCGCAGATCCGGCCGGTGCAGGTCGAGGACGTGCTCGGGCGCCAGCAGGTGGAGGTCGATCTGCGTGCGGTCGCCGCGTACGTCGAGGACAAGACGGTCCTGGTGACGGGCGCCGGCGGTTCGATCGGCGCCGAGCTTTGCCGGCAGCTGGCGCGGCTCGGCGCGGCCCGGCTCGTGCTGGTCGACAAGGGCGAGTCGCCGCTCTTCGAGATCGAGCGCGAGCTCGTCGACGAGCGCGACTACACCGCCACGATTCCGGTGCTCGCGAATTGCGGCGACCGGGCCAAGATGCACCAGGTGTTCGAGCGCTACCGGCCGCAGGTGCTCTTCCACGCCGCCGCGTACAAGCACGTCGGCATGCTCGAGGCAAACCCGCTGCAGGCGGTTGCGAACAACGTGCTCGCGACGCAACGGCTCGCAGAGGTGGCGGTGGAGTTCGGCATCGAGCGCTTCGTGCTGATCTCGACCGACAAGGCGGCCAATCCGAAGAACGTGATGGGCCAGTCGAAGGCCGTGTGCGAGTGGATCGTCGAGTCGTTCGCGCTGCGCCCTCAGGTTGCGACGCGGTTCGTCGCCGTGCGCTTCGGCAACGTGCTCGGCTCGTCGGGCTCGGTGATCCCGATCTTCCGCAAGCAGATCGAGCGAGGCGGGCCGGTCACCGTCACGAACCCGGAGATGACGCGCTTCTTCATGACCATCCCCGAGGCGGCGTCACTCGTCGTCCAGGCGGGGGCGATGGGTGGGCGCGGCCAGGTCTACATCCTCGACATGGGCGAGCCGGTGAAGATCCTCGATCTCGCGAAGCAGATGATCCGCCTGTCGGGTCGTAATGAGGACGAGATCGCGATCGCCTTCACCGGCACGCGGGCCGGCGAGAAGGTGCACGAGGTGCTGTGGAACGAGGGCGAGACGGTCGGGCCCACCTCGCATCCGAAGATCATGCGCGCCGCGCGGCCGCAGATCGACTCCGCCTGGCTCGACGAGGCGCTCGCGGAGCTGGAGCGGCTGGTCGACGAAGGCGACACGCTCGGCGCGGTCGCCAAGCTCGCCTCGATGGTCAAAGAACCCCTTCGCACCGGTCGCGCCGCGGTTCTGGAAGACACGTTCCACTGATCGTGTGATTCTGGTTTCGCAAGTTTGACGGTTGCGTTTCAGGTCGCTCCGGAGTCGGGGTTACGCTCGACTGGGGATGCGGATGTCTGCGACCCGCACCGAGAGCCATGCTGCGGATCACCCTCAGTCGACATGCCAAACTGCAAATGCGGCGCCGTGTGATCACCGCGCAGGACATCAGAGCGGCTCTGACGAATCAGCACACGACATACCCGGGCACCAATCCAAAGGGTGATACCGTCGTCGTAGTGGGTACGTGTTCCGATGGACGCGATCTCTGCGTTGTTGTGCCGAGCGAAGAGCGGACGTTTGTCGTGACGGCGTACTGGAAGGAGGAGACGTGACAGCCCCGTCTGTGAGCTTCGACAGCAGCGCCGATGCGCTCGTTGTGGTGTTTGCCGAGTCGGTTGTCGTACGTACCGAAGAAGTGTCCGAAGGGCGGACGGTTGACTTCGACGATGCCGGGAACGTCGTTTCGATCGAGGTCACGGGTGTCAGCGCCGGTTTTGCGTTGGATGACCTTGCCGAGCGATACGACCTGCGCGAAGAGCTCCGCGGTGTCGAAAAGTTCTTACCGGCGCAGTTCTATAAGCATTTCGCCTAACCGGGGAAGTTTTCCGCCGAAGACGTCACAGGCGCTCGCCGGAATCGCCGGTACGGTGGCCCGGTGGACCCGCTCGACGGCCTGAACTCCGAGCAGCGGCGTGCCGCCGAGGCGGTGCGCGGCCCGGTGTGCATTCTCGCGGGCGCCGGCTCCGGCAAGACGACGACGATCACGCGGCGCATCGCCCAGCAGGTCGCAACAGGCGCGTTCGCTCCGGCGCAGATCCTGGCGGTGACGTTCACCGACAAGGCGGCGGGCGAGCTGAAGGCGCGGCTCGCGGCCCTCGGCGTCTCCGGCGTGCGGGCCTCGACCTTCCATTCCGCAGCGCTGCGGCAGCTGCGCCACTTCGCGCCGGACACGGTCGGGCGGATCCTCCCCTCGAAGGCGCTCGCGCTCCGTCAGATCGCGAACTCGCTGCCCGCGCCGTACAAGTTCCGTCCGGCGGGCGACCTGGCGACGGAGATCGAGTGGGCGAAGAACCGCCGCATCTCGCCCGACCGGTATGACGATCGTGAGCCGCCGATCCCACTCGACCTGATGCAGCGGGTCTACCGCGAGTACGAGCGGCGCAAGGCCGCGGAGGGTCGCGTCGACTTCGAGGACCTGCTCGAGCTTGCGGTGCGGCTCTTCGAGGAGAACGAGCAGGTGCGTGACACGTTCCGCGCGCAGTACCGCGCGTTCACGGTCGACGAGGTGCAGGACGTGAACCTGTTGCAGCAACATCTGCTCGACCTGTGGCTCGGCGACCGCGACGACCTGTGCGCGGTCGGCGACGACTACCAGTCGATCTACGGCTTCACCGGCGCGAGCCCCGACTACCTGCTCGCAATGCCCGACCGGTTTCCGCAGGCGCTCGTCGTGCGGCTCGAGGAGAACTATCGCTCGACGCCGCAGGTGCTCTCACTCGCGAACCGGCTCGTGCCGAACCTCGGTGGGGCAGCCAAGACGCTGCGGGCGGTGCTGCCCGACGGCCCCGAGCCGGTCGTCCGGCCGTTCGCGGCGCCCGAGGACGAGGGGGCGGCGATCGTCGCCGAGATCCGCAGCCTTGCCTGCCCGCTCGAGGAGGTCGCGATCCTCGCGCGGACGAATGCCCGCCTCACGGACTTCGAGGAGCTGCTGCACGAGGCGGGCATTCCGTTCCAGGGGTCGTCGCTGCTCGAGCGCGACGCGGTTCGCCGGCTGACGCGGCGGCTCGAGCGCTCGACGACCCCCGCCGCGGAGGCGGTACGTGCTGCGGCGCTCGAAGCGGGCTGGCTCGAGCGTGTGCCCGACAAGCTCGGCGAGCGTGAGGCGGTGCGCCAGCAGGACCTCGCACGGCTCGTGCTGCTGGCAGCGGTGTTCGAGGGTGACGCGGCGGCGTTCGTCTCTGATCTCCGCAACCGCTTCGCCTCGGGCGGCGACGGCGCGCAGGGCGTCAACCTGCTCACTCTGCATCGCGCGAAGGGCCTCGAGTTCGAGGCGGTCTTCATCCCGCGTCTGCAGGAGAAGGAGCTGCCGTCGAAGCAGGCGCGCACGCCGGAGGAGGTCGCCGAGGAGCGCCGGCTGCTCTATGTCGGCATGACGCGCGCGAAGCGCGTGCTCTGGCTCACCTGGTCGGGCAAGCGCTCGCGCTTCCTCGCCGAGCTCGGCGTCACCCAGAGCGCGCCGGCGGAGAAGCGCGAGTGGTCTCCGGATGCACAACGCCTTCGTGACTGGCGGCTTGAACGCGCAAAGGCCGACAACGTCCCGCCCTACGTCGTCTTCCACGACAGCGTGCTGCACGCGATTGCCCAGGCGCGCCCGTCGTCACTCGGCGAGCTCGCGCAGATCGCAGGCGTCGGCCCCGCGAAGCTCGAGCGCTACGGCGCGGACATCGTCAGCCTGCTTGCGTAGAACTCCGCTCGACAGGTCGCAAAATGGGGTAGAACGGCAGCCCCGAACCGTGCGTCCTGCCGGGCGGTCGTTCGGCCGATGGTGTCTGGATGCGGCATTTCGACTCGCCCCGGGGGAGGGTGGCCCTGTGAGCGTCTTGGCGCTGATCCCGAAGAACGGTGCCCGTCTCGGGCTGGCGTTGCGGCGTCCTGCCCAGAGTGAGCGGCGGTCCGGCTTTGCCGTCGTCTCGCTGCTGCTTGCGTTGCAGCTTTGTGTGTACGCGGCGTGGCAGCTTCTCCGTTTCAACCTCTTCTCGCTGTCGCGGCCGCTCATGGGTGACCTGTTCTTCGTTCCCCTCACCGCGCTCGCCGTGTGGTCGGCCTGGCGGGCCTCCCGGCGGTGTCTTGCCGGGTCGCGGCTTCGGAGGAGTTGGCTGCTGATCGCCGTTGCCTGGGCGTCCTGGGCGGCGGGGAACGCCACGCAGAGCGTGTACGAGGCCATGGGCATGAGCGCGTTTCCGTCGGTGGCGGATGTCTTTTATCTCTTGTTCGTCCCGTTGGCGCTGGCCGGGTTGCTGTCGTTTCCATCCGTCGTTCGCGATCGAGAAGAGCAGGTGCGCTACTGGCTCGACCTGGCGGTCGTGGCGCTCGCGGGCGCCGCCGTCATCTTCTACGTCGTCTTGAGTGGCGCGGCGACCGCGGAGGCAGGCCGCCTGTTGAAAGCGGTCTCGATCGCCTACCCTGTCGGCGACCTCTTGATCCTGCTCGGCGTCGCCTCGCTGGTCTTGCGTGGCACGGTGCCGTCGGCGCGGCGCGCACTCGTGCTGCTCGGGATTGCGGCCGTCATGTACGTGGTCAGCGGCGTTGTTTACGGGTACGTCAGCGTGCACGGCGGTTACCAGGGCGGCGATCCGGTCGACGGTTTCTACATGGTGGCGGTCTCTCTGTTTGTGCTTGCGGCGGCAGCCCAGGAGCGGCCCGTCGAGGGCGAGCAGGTCGTCGACCCGAATGCGCGAGGCAACTGGCTGCTGCTCGTGTCGGCAGCGGCGGGCCTGGCGACGCTCGCCTACGCCGGGCATCGTGACCGGTTCTTCCCGACGTACGCGGTCGACCTCATGGTCATCGGGATGGCCGGGCTCGTCTTTCTGCGCCAGGTCGTCGCCCGCCGGGACCTGGTCCGTGCGCTCGTCCGTACCGAAGCGGCGAACGAGCGCGTTCGCTCGGCGTTCGAGCGGGCGGCTATCGGCATGTCGCTCGCCGCGCCCGGGGGAACGATGCTGGCCGCCAATCCGGCGTACGCGAAGATGCTCGGGTACAGCCCATCCGAGATCGTCGGGATGCCGCTCTCCGACCTGATTCATTCCGGCGACCGGGCGGCGGTTGCCGCGGGTCACAGGCGGATGTGTTCCACGCTGGGGACTCGCACGGAGGGCGAGTATCGCTATCTGCGCAAGGACGGCGAGGTCATCGTCGGCCGCGTCACCGTCTCCCCGATCCACGCCGAGGACGGCTCGCTGCTGCATCTCCTCGCGGAGGTCGAAGACGTGACCGAGCTGAGGCGCGTCGAGGCGAAGCTAGGCGAGTCTCATGCCTTGCAGGAGGCGGTGATCGAGGTTTCCAACGATGTGCTCAGCGTGCTCGAGTCCGACGGCACGATCCGGCTCATCTCGCACTCGGTGGAACAGAAGCTCGGCTATTCCCAACGCGAGCTTGTCGGGCACAACTTCCTGACCGTCGTCCATCCCGACGACCGGCAAGCGGCACTCGACACAGTTGCTGCCGCGATGCGCGGGGAGAGGCCGGCGGCCGTTCGCTGCCGAGTCTTCGCAAAGGACGGCAGTGAACGGCTCTGGGACGCAACCGTTGCAGCGGAGCCCACCACCGGTCGCGCCCCGAGTTTCCTCGTTGCGAACCTGCGCGACGTGACCGACCAGGTCGCGCTCGAAGACCAGTTCCGGCAGGCGCAGAAGATGGAGACGGTCGGGCGGCTCGCCGGGGGTGTGGCGCACGACTTCAACAACCTGCTGACGGGGATCCGCGGCTACAACGAGCTCGCGTTGCTGAAGATCGGCGACGGCCCCGGTGCGGCGGAGATCGGCGGGTCGATCGCCGCCGCCGAGAAGGCCGCCAACCTGACCGCGCAGCTGCTCGCCTACAGCCGCCGCCAGGTGCTCGACCCCACGGTGTTCGACCTGCGCGACGTGGTCGTCGAGCTGAGCGGATTGCTGCAGCGCACGATCAACGGCACGATCGAGCTCGTCACGACCCTGCCCGCCGAGCCGGTGGCGATTCGCGCCGACCGGTCGCAGATCGAGCAGGTGCTCATGAACCTGGCGGTCAATGCGGCCGACGCAATGGCTTCGGGCGGCCGTCTCACGATCGAGGTCGCGGGCGACGAAGCTCGGCACGAGGCGCGGATGCTCGTGCACGACAACGGCGTGGGGATGGACGACGCCACGCGCGCCCAGATCTTCGAGCCGTTCTTCTCGACCAAGGGCGTGGCCGGGACGGGGCTCGGGCTCTCGATCGTGGACGGCGTCGTGAAGCAGTCGGGCGGCCAGATCGCGGCCGCGAGCGAACTGGGCGAGGGGACGACCTTTGTGGTCACGTTGCCCCTGGCGCGCAACGACCAGATGCCGGGGCGAGTCGGGACGTCGCCGGCTGAGGTTGCGCGGCACGGTGAGACGATCCTGCTCGTCGAGGACGACCCGATCGTCCGCGACGTGGTCTTCGGCATGCTCACCGAACGCGGCTACAGCATCTTGGTCGCCGCGGACGGCGAGGAGGCGGTTGCGATCGCGCAGGCCGCTTCGCCGGGCACGGTCGATCTCATCGTCACCGATCTCATCATGCCGGGGCTGGACGGCCGCCAGACCGCCGCGGCCGTCCGCGAGCGTCAACCGCAGGCGCGGGTGCTCTACATCTCCGGTTACACCGACGACGAGGCGGTCAAGGCCGGCGGCTACGAGCCCGGCATCGCCTTCCTGCAGAAGCCGTTCGGTATCGACGAGCTCGACGAAAAGATCCGCGAGCTGCTCGACGCCGTGTCTTCAGCGCAGCGCTGAGAGCAGCAGGTCGAGCAGCAGCTGCGGGTCGCGGCGTGTGCGGGTGCCCGCGTCGGGGTCACGCTTGTGCAGGTCGAGCGCGCGCGGGTCGGTGAGGGGGCGCAGCCGGCCGTCGCGGATCAGCTGCTCGTCGACGCCGCCGAGCCGGCCGCCGTAGGTCGTGTAGACCGGAACTCCGAGCGCGGCTGCCTCGCGGTTCATC
>DATLQV010000076.1:0-36037 GCA_035534955.1 Gaiellaceae bacterium | reverse complement strand
TGGTGCCGCGCATTGACCGACCTTAGCGCGGTTGTAGGGATGGCGCTAGGGCTGATGTCCCCTGAAATGCAAGAGCCCTCTACGAAAAGAGGGCTCTTTGCGGGACTTTCTTTAGTAGCGGGGGCAGGATTTGAACCTGCGACCTCCGGGTTATGAGCCCGGCGAGCTACCTGACTGCTCCACCCCGCGACGCGGATCCAAGTGTACCACCGCCCGTTCGGCGTGAAAGCCCCTCGGAAAGCCAGAAACCGACCCCCATGACGGCGACGCCGGCGAGCGCGTCGAAGACGAAGTGGTTGCCGGTGACGACGATCGTCAGCATCACCGCGAGCGGGTAGAGCGCGCCGATCACCCTCCAGAGAAGCGGTCGCGCGTAGAGGATGAGCCCGGCGCCAACCCCCGCCGCGAAGCCGGCGTGCAGCGAGGGCACGGCGGCCACGGGGTCGGTGAACGCCGCCGACGTGCGCGAGCCGATGTCGATGTGCGAGAGCTGGCGCAGCGTGTCCTCGAGGCCGATCCCGGCAAGCCGCGGCGGTGCCGTCGGGAAGCCCCAGTGGACGACGAAGGCGAGGAACGTCGCCGTCAGGAACCCGTTTCGGAACCGGCGGAACGCAGCGCGGTTCGCCCGGTAGAGCCAGAGGAAGAAGACGGCGGTCACCACGAAGTGCCCGACGAAGTAGAAGACGTTCATCAGCCGTACGAGGTCGGGCGCGCGCAGGAACGTCCGCTGCAGCTCCTCCTCCCACTCGATGTGCACCATCCGCTCGACGGCGAGCACGTCGCGGGCGTGCCGCTCGGCGAGTGACCAGTTCGGCGTGATCGTCTGCCGCAGCAGCTCATAGGCCTCGATGCCGGCGACGACGACCACGACCTGCATGAGGCCGTAGTGGCGCGAGGCGATCGATCTCAGCTTCGCCATCGGGTCGATTCTACGAAGCGCCGTTACGATGCGTGCATGGCGACTGCGGTCTGGATCGCGCTTGTCTTCTGCCTCGTGGCACTCGTCGCCGGGCCGGGGTTCGCAGCGCTGCGAGGCCTGCGGGCGTGGCGCAGCTTCCGGTCGTTCTCGCGGGCGACCGGATCCGCGCTCGACGGCGTCATGCGGACGGCAGCGTCGGCCGAGGAGCACGCAGAGTCGCTGACCGCGGGCGCCGAGCGTCTCGCCGGCGCCACCCAGCGCCTGCAGGCCTCCCTCGCCGAGCTCGGGCTGCTGCGCGCCGCGGCGGGCGAGACGGGCGCGGCGGTCAGCGCCGTGCGCGGAGCGATGCCGCGCAAGTGACGCGCGTCGCAGCGATCGACCTGGGCACGAACGCAACCCGCCTGCTCGTCGCCGACGTGGAGGACGGTCGCGTGGACGAGATCCTGCGGCGCACGCGGATCACCCGGCTCGGCGAGGGCGTCGACGCGAGACGGCGCCTGCTCCCCGGCCCGATCGCGCGCGTGCGCAACGTCCTCACCGACTACCGGCGCGAGCTCGAGGAGCTCGGGGCGGAGCGAACGCTCGCGGTGGCGACGAGCGCGGTGCGCGATGCCGAAAACGGGGAGGCCTTCCTGGGCGAAGTCGAGTGGTCGTACGGCTTCGCCACGCGGCTTCTGACCGGCGACGAGGAAGCCGCGATGACGCTCCGGGGCGTCGGCCCCCTCGAGCCGGGCACCGTCGTGATCGACGTCGGCGGCGGCTCGACCGAGCTGATCACCGAAAGCTTTTGCACGAGCCTCGACGTGGGCTCGGTGCGACTGACGGAGCGCTACGGCGACGACTGGAACGCGGCGGCCGCCGCCATCCGCATTCTGCTGCCGCCGCTCGAGGCAACCCGGGTGCTCGGCGTCGACGGCACGACCGCCGAGCTCGCGGCGCTCGGCGACGGGCTCGGCGCAACGCTCGCCGAAATCGACGACGTGCTCGCGTGGCTGCGCTCCTCCACGCAGGACGAGCGGCGCGCGCGCCTCGTGGAGCCCGACCGCAGCGAAGTGCTTGCCGCCGGCGTCCTCGTTCTACGCGAGACGCTCCACCACCTCGGCCTCGACCGCGTCGACGCCTCCGACCGCGACCTGCTGAACGGCGCGGCGCTCGAGGCGGCCGCGCTGCCCGCACCCGGCGAGGGCGAGGCGCCGCCCGGGGCGTATACCTGCTGCTGAGAGATATTTGCGCTCACAAGTTTTCGTCGCTATGATCATTGAGTCATCAAGGATCTAGGAGAGGAAAGCCCATGAGCACCACCATCGAGACCACAAACACGATTCCCGCCGGCACCTGGCAGGCGGACACGGTCCATTCCAGCGTCGCGTTCGAGGTCCCCTACGCGGTCGCGACCTTCAGCGGCGAGGTGGCCGACTTCGAGGTGAGCCTCGTCGACGGCCGGCTCGCAGGGACGGCCCGCATCGAGAGCATCGTCGTCCGGGAGGAGAACCTCCAGGCGCACCTGCTCTCGCCCGAGTTCTTCGACGCCGAGCGCCATCCTGTCGTCAGCTTCTCCGGCCGGCTTCGCCGCGACGGCGACGCGATCGAGACGGACGGTGAGATCACGCTCAAGGGCATTACCCGCCCGGCCGTCCTCCGGGGCACGATCGCCGGCCCCGCAGTCGACCACTTCGGCGCCACCCGCGTCGGCCTCGAGCTCGAGACGACGATCGACCGCACGCAGTTCGACATCAACTGGAACATGCCGCTCCCGACCGGCGAGCCCGCGCTCTCGAACGAGGTCACGCTCAAGGCAGCCCTGACACTCGTCGCGGAGGAGAACTGATCATGCGCGTCGTCGCCCTCAGCGGCTCCCTGCGCCGCGAATCGAACTCGACGGGCCTCCTGCGCGCGCTGCGCGAGGAGGCCCCGCAGGGCGTGGAGGTCGTGCTCTACAACGGCCTGAAGCAGATCCCGCCCTACGACCAGGACGACGACGTGGCGCAGGCGCCCAGGCCGGTCGCGGCGTTCCGTGAGCTCGTTCGCAGTGCCGACGCAGTCGTCATCGCCACACCGGAGTACAACTCGTCGATCCCAGGGGCGCTCAAGAACGCACTCGACTGGGGCTCACGGCCGCTTGCCACGAGCGCGTTCCGCTCGAAGCCCGTGGCGGTGATCGGGTCGAGCGCCGGCGCGTTCGGTGGCGTGTGGGCGGCGGCCGAGCTCCGAAAGGTGCTCGGTGCGATGGGCGCCCGGGTCACCGACGTCGAACTGGCCGTCGGCCACGCCGGCGAGAAGTTCGCCGATGGACGTCTCGTTGACGACGACGTCCGGCAGGGACTCCGCGATGCGCTCGAGACGCTCCTGGCGGGGGCCGCTCCCGTCGAGGTCGCGGCTTAGAAGCTCTCACCGCGCCCGGCACGGCTTCGCTCCGGCCCTCGACACCGGGGTCGCGATGGAGAAGAATGATCCGCATCGCGACTCACTGGGGTCACGTCGGCTAGGACGTGAACCTGGTTTCGCCTGCGGCGAGAACCAGGTTCAGCACGCGTCGCACGCCTGGGACGGCCAGGGGTTAGCCGTCGTGGAGGTCGGCGGGCGGCTCGTCTTCGGCGAGCCGTCGCTGCACGACCGACCGCGAGAGCACACCGACGAGCTTCCCGCCCTCGACCACAGGCACGCGCTCATAGTCGGCCTCTTCGAGGAAGGCAAACGCATCGCCGAGCAGTGCAGACGAGTCGATCGTGGCGTTCGGCTCCTCGGCGATTCCTCCGAGCCTCGTCGTCTTCGGATCCTGGCCACGCGCCACGACCTCGCGTACGAGCGTCTTGCGAGTCACGACCCCGACAAGCGTCCCGTCGTCGCAGACGAACACCGCGCGCACGTCCGGGCGCGCGAGCGCCTCCCCCGCCTCCTGCGCCGACGCCCTCACGTCGAGCGAGAACGGCTCGGAGACCATCGCATCTCTGACGAGTTGCTCGCCCATCGCTCTACGGGTAGACGCCGCGCGCCTCGAGCGCTGCCGAGACTTCGCGGATCGCCGCGACGAGCGCCGCGTCGCGCAGCGTGATGCCGCGCTCACCGGCCACGTCCCAGACGCGGTCGAACGCATCCGACATCTTGTCGGCGAGCCGGCGGCGAATCTCGTCGCGGTCCCAGAACAGCCGCCCGAGATCCTGCACCCACTCGAAGTACGACACCGTGACGCCGCCGGCGTTCGTGAGGATGTCGGGCAGGACGGGGATGCCGCGCTCGGCGAGGATGCGGTCGCCGGCGTTCGACGTCGGGCCGTTCGCGCCCTCGACGAGCAACTTGCAGCGCAGGTTGCCTGCATTCGACTCGGTGACCTGGTCCTCGCGGGCCGCGAGCACGAGGATGTCGCAATCGAGCTCGAGCAGCATCGCGTTCGAGATCCGGTCGACCCCGCGCGTGTAGCCCTCGAGCGAGCCGTGCTCGGCAACGTACTCATGGAGGCTCGGGATGTCGAGGCCGCCCGGGGCATAGACACCGCCCGAGATGTCCGAAACCGCGACGACCGGCGCGCCGCGCTCGTGCAGCTCGGTGGCTGCGATCCCGCCCACGTTGCCGAAGCCCTGCACCACGCAGCGCTGGCTTGCGAGCTGCCAGTCGAGCCGCTCGCATGCCCGCTCGATCACCATCACGACCCCGGCGCCGGTCGCCTCGTGACGAAACACGGAGCCACCGATCGAGATCGGCTTGCCGGTGACGATCTCCGGGACCGCGTAGCCCTTCTGCATCGAGTACGTGTCCATCATCCAGGCCATGGTCTGCTCGTTCGTCGCCATGTCCGGCGCCGGAATATCGAGCTGCGGCCCGATGAACGGCGCGAGCTCGGCGGTGAAGCGGCGCGTGACCCGTGAGAGCTCGCCCTGCGACATTTCGTGGGGGTTGCAGCGCACGCCGCCCTTCGCGCCGCCGTAAGGGAGCCGAAGCAGCGCGCACTTCCACGTCATCCACATCGCGAGCGCGGCACACTCGCCCAGGTCGACCGCCATGTCGTAGCGGATGCCGCCCTTCGTCGGGCCGAGCACCGAGGAGTGCTGGACGCGATAGGAAGGGAACGACACGTACACGCCGTCGTCCATCCGCACCGGCAGCGTCAGGATCACCGCCCGCTCGGGGGCGCGCAGCCTCGTCGCGACGAAGTCCGGAATCTCGGCGAGCTCGAGTGCGTGGTCGAGCTGGTTCAGTGCCTGCTGGTAGAGCGGCGTATGCCACTCGAGCTGCGTCGCCGGATGGACGGCCTTGGCCACGGCCGGGAGGGTACGCGAAAGCGCGTCGCGCCCGCCTCAGACGAGCGACCGGATCAGCTCGGCCTCGGCAAGGGTGTGGCCGAGATAGGCGCCGCGGATCACGGTCCAGGCCCGGATCTTGAAATCGTCGAGGCCTGCGGCGACGAACGCCGCGATCCGGCGTTCCGTCTCCACGCGGTCGGTCATCTGGTAGGAGAGCGGATTCCAGAGCATCGTCGGCACGTCGTACTCGCGCTCGGCCAGGTACGGCTTCGGGTCGATCGCGACGTGGCGGTTCCCGTGCCGGAGGATGTTGTGGTGGTGAAAATCGCCGTGCACGAGAAACCCGCGCCCCCATTCGAGCGAGCTCCAGAGCTCGAGCGCGAGCGCGAGGAGCGCGGCGTCCGAGTCACCCGTGCGTGCAGCGTTCTCGAGCCACCGCGGCACCTGATCGCCGACGAAGCGAAACGGCTCGCCGGCCGGGCGCCAGAGCTTCAGGCCGAGCTCGACCGCGATCGCCATGGCCTCCTCGTCAGGAAGCCCCGAGATGTCGTCGCCCGGCCGTGCGCGCTCCTCCAGCAGCACGCGCCCGGAACGCCGGAGCAGTCGCACCGCCCCTCCGCCCTGCCAGCGCTCGAGAGCGTCGGCCTCGTGCAGCGACTCGTCGTCGCCTTCCCAGGCCACCTTCACCACCGCGTCGTCACCTGCAGGAGCGACGTAGGAGTAGCGGGCCGGCGCGAACGGCGCACCGAGCTCGAGTCCCCACTCGGCAGCCGCCTGCTCGGCGAGCGCCGCAGTCGAGGCGAGGTCTGGCCGGTCGGAGCTCATGCCGAGAGATTAGGGCGGGGCCGGGGCTGCGGCGCCCCGGCCCCGCTCTCCGGCCCTCACGCGTCCTGCCATGCGGCCGGAACGAGCACGACCCTAGCGGTACCGGTTCGAAGGGCCGCCGGAGGAACCTTGGCGCCTGCGTAGTACCCTTTGTCAATGAGCGAAGAGTCGAAGCTCAGGAGATCGTGGCTTCGCGGCTATCGTCAGGGCGACGTCGAGCTCGTCGTCGCGCGTTCGACGCTCGCGCGCGAGCAGCTTCAACACGAGCTCGACGCGACGAAGGCGCGCGCGAACGCGATGCAGACGGAGATCAACGAGCTGCACCGGCGCGTCGACACGTTCCGCCGGCGCGAGCAGGAGTTGACCAACGCGCTCGAGGAAGTTCGGCAGCGCCGAGAGCGAGCCGAGCGCGAGGCGGCGAGCCATGCCGAACAGGTCGTCGGCGAGGCCGAGCAGCGCGCCGCCGCACTCCGCACCGAAGGCTTGCGCCAGGTCGGCGACTTGCAGCTCCAGGTCGAACAGCTGCTCGGGCTACGCGCCGGACTGAGCGCGGCGCTCAAGCGCGTCACGCAGGACATCAGCGATTCGCTCGACCGGCTGGCCGCTGCTCCCGCGCGCGCCGTCGAGCAGATCGAGCCGCACACTGCGCAGGTGCCCGACGAGATCGACCCGCGCTTCGCCCGTTACACGGGCGAGACCGAAAGCTGAGCCGGCTCGAAGCTCAGAGTCGGCGGAAGACGGCGAGCGACCGCGACTCGACGAGCACATCGGCGCCAGGCACGTATCGGTCGCACTCGCACCGACCCGTCGCGAGCAGGGGCTCCCAGTGCGTCCCGAACCGCCGCGCAGGCAGGCGAAACGCGATCTCTTCGAAATGCGCGTTGAAGAGCAACAGAAACGAGTCGTCGCGCACCTCCTCACCGTGACGGGTCTCCGTCCGCAGCTCGTCGCCGTTCAGGAACACCCCGATCGCCCGCGACTCGGTGTTGTCCCAGTCACGACGCGTCATCCGGCGGCCGTCCGGCCGCATCCACCACACGTCAGGCAAGGATCTACCCCTGCCCTCGAAGAACTTCGTGCGCCGGAAGACCGGATGCGCACGGCGCAACTCAATCAGCCGCCGGGTGAAGGCGAGCAGTTCCTCGTCGCCCGAGGCCCAATCGATCCAGGAAACCTCGTTGTCCTGGCACCACGCGTTGTTGTTGCCGCCCTGCGAACGGCCGATCTCGTCGCCGCCGAGCAGCATCGGCACACCCTGCGACAGCAACAGCGTGGCAAGGAAGTTCCGCTGCTGCCGCCCGCGTAAGGCACGCACGGCGGGATCGCCGGTCGGGCCCTCGACACCACAGTTCCACGACCGGTTGTCGTCGGTACCGTCGTTGTTGCCCTCACCATTCGCATCGTTGTGCTTGTCGTTGTACGAGACGAGATCGCGCAACGTGAAGCCGTCGTGTGCCGTGATGAAGTTGATCGACGCGAACGGGCGGCGCCCGTCGGTCTCGTAGAGGTCAGACGAGCCGCCGAAGCGCGAGGCGAAGTCACGAAGTGGTGCCCGTCCCCGCCAGAAGTCGCGCATCGTGTCGCGGTAGATGCCGTTCCACTCGGACCAGAGGATCGGGAAGTTGCCGACCTGGTAGCCACCGGGCCCGACATCCCAAGGCTCGGCGATCAGCTTCACCTGGGACAGGATCGGATCCTGGTGGATGATGTCGAAGAAGGCCGAGAGCCGGTCGACCTCGTAGAACTCGCGCGCGAGCGCCGAGGCAAGGTCGAATCGGAAACCGTCGACGTGACAGTCGATCACGAAGTAGCGCAGCGAATCCATGATCAGCCGCAGCACGGTCGGGTGGAGCGGATTCAGCGTGTTGCCCGTCCCGGTGTAGTCCATGTAGTGGTGCAGGTCGTCGGGCACGAGGCGGTAGTAGCTCTGGTTGTCGACGCCGCGGAAGCTCAGCATCGGCCCCAGATGGTTGCCCTCCGCGGTGTGGTTGTAGACGACGTCGAGAATCACCTCGATGCCGGCGCGATGGAGCGCCTTGACCATGCCCTTGAACTCCCGCACCTGGTCGTTCGTCGCCGCGTACAGGGAGTGAGGCGCGAGGTAGCCGATCGTCGAATAACCCCAGTAGTTGGTCAGGCCGCGGTCGTGCAAGAACCCCTCGTCGATGATGTGGTGCACGGGCAGCAACTCGAGGGCGGTGATGCCGAGCTCGCGCAGGTGGTCGATCGCACCGGCGCTTGCGAGGCCTCCGTACGTGCCGCGCAGGTCCTCGCGGACACCGGCCCTCCCCTGCGTGAGCCCTTTGACGTGCGCCTCGTAGATGACGGTCTCGTGCCAGGGCGTGCGAGGGCGCACCAAGTCGTCGTCCTCCCAGTCGAAACGGGGATCGATCACGACCGAGCGCGGGATCGCGGGCGCCGAGTCCGTCAGGTCGATCACCAGGTCCGCGTCGTCAGCGCCGTTCGCCACGTAAGGCAGCGTGTTCGCGGCGCGCCAGTCGACCGCCCCGTCGATCGCCTTCGCATACGGATCGATCAGGAGCTTCGCCGGGTTGAACCGGTGACCGGACAGCGGGTCGTAGATCCCGCGCACGCGGTATCCGTAGCGCTGGCCGGGGCCGACCCCCGGTAGGTAGCAGTGCCAGTTGAACGCGGTCCGCTCCTGAAGCTCGATGCGCTCCTCGGCACCGTGCTCGTCATACAGGCACAGCTCGACCCGCTCCCCGTTCTCGGTGAAGAGCGCGAAGTTCGTTCCCTCGCCGTCCCACTCGGGGCCGAGCGGAAAAGGCTTTCCCGGCCAGACCTCCCGGCTCATGCGGCAGGCGCCAGCCAGAGCACGCTCAAGGGCGGCAGGGTGATCGCGGCGGAGCAGGGCTGCTCGTGCCACGGGCGCTGCTCCGCCTGCACCTCACCCTGGTTCCCGACGCCGGACCCGCCGTACCGGGCCGCGTCGGTGTTCAAGAGCTCGGTCCACGCGCCCCCGAACGGCAGCCCGACGCGGTAGCCCTCCCGCGGAGTCGGCGCGAGGTTTGCGACGCAGACGACCTGGCGCTTCCCGTCCTTCGAGAGGCGCGCAAAGACGACGACGTTGTTCAGCGCGTCGTTCGCCTCGATCCAGCGGAACCCAGCGGGCGAGAAGTCCACCTCCCAGAGCGCCGGCTCGCCGCGGTAGATGCGGTTCAGGTCACCGACAAGGTCGCGAACCCCTGCGTGCTCGACCTGCTCGACCAGCCACCACGGCAGCTCGTCTTCGTGCGCCCACTCCCACGGGCTCGCGAGCTCGCCGCCCATGAAGAGCAGCTTCTTCCCCGGGTGCGCCCACATGAAGGCATACAGAGCACGCAGGTTCGCGAACTGCTGCCAGCGGTCGCCCGGCATCTTTTGGAGGAGCGACCCCTTCCCGTGCACGACCTCGTCGTGCGAGAGCGGCAGGATGAAGTTCTCGGTCCACGCATAGACGAGTGAAAACGTCAGCTCGTGGTGGTGGAAGCGGCGATGAACCGGGTCGCGCTGGAAGTAGGCCAGCGTGTCGTGCATCCACCCCATGTTCCACTTGAACCCGAAGCCCAGCCCCCCCAGGTAGGTGGGGCGCGACACACCGGGCCACGCGGTCGACTCTTCGGCCGCCGAGATGACGCCCGGCTCGCGCGCATGCACAAGCTCGTTGAGATCCTTCAGAAACGCCTCCGCTTCGAGGTCCTCGCGCCCGCCAGACTCGTTCGGGACCCACTCGCCCGGCCCGCGCGAGTAGTCGAGGTAGAGCATCGAAGCGACCGCATCGACCCGCAAACCGTCGGCGTGGTAGGAGCGCAGCCAGAAGAGCGCGTTGGCGAGCAGGAAGTTCTGCACCTCGGATCGGCCGAGATTGAACACGAGCGTGCCCCAGTCGGGGTGTGCACCGCGACGCGGGTCGGCGTGCTCGTACAGCGCCGTACCGTCGAACTGTGCGAGCGCCCACTCGTCGCGCGGAAAGTGCGCCGGCACCCAGTCGAGGATCACGCCGATCCCGTTTTGGTGCAGGTGGTCGACGAAGAAACGGAAGTCGTCCGGCGAGCCGAGCGTGGAGAGCGTCGCGTAGTAGCCGGTGACCTGGTAGCCCCACGAGCCCGAGAACGGGTGATGCATCACCGGTAGAAGCTCGACGTGTGTGAACCCGAGGTCGCGCACGTACGGCGCGAGCTCGAGCGCAAGCCCGCGCCAATCGAGCCCTTTGCGCCACGACGGCGCGTGAACCTCGTAGATCGTGATCGGCTGCTCGAGGGGCTCGCGCGCACGCCGCGCGGCGAGCCAGCCGGCGTCGAGCCACTCGTGCTCGGACCGGAAGATCACCGACGCGTTCTTGGGCGGCACCTCCGCCTCGAACGCCACCGGATCGGCCTTCTCGTACCCGTCGACGACGAACTTGTAGCGCTGCCCGACGGACGCTCCCGCCACCACGCCTTCCCAGATCCCGGTCTCACCGACCGGGCTCAGCCGGTCGGCCGCGGCGTCCCAGCCGTTGAAGTCACCGACAACGCCGACCTCGCGGGCGTTCGGCGCCCACACCGCGAAGTGCACACCGCCCTCCACCGGATGCGCACCGAGCTTCGCGTACAGCTCCTCGTGGCGACCCGCCCGTGCGAGCCAGATGTCGAGCTCGCCGAAGGCCGATTGTGCGTCTCCGCCCGTCACCCCGGGATTTCTTCGTCGAGCAGCCGGACGATCCCGGCCACCGGGATGGACACCCAGCCGGGGCGGTGGTTCAGCTCGTACCGCAACTCGTAGACGGCCTTCTCGAGCTCGAACACCTGCAGCAGCCGGTCCATCGCCGTGCCGGTCGGGACAAGCGAGTCCTGCACGGTGTCGCGGTAGCCGTCGAGGAACCGCTCGCGCACGCGCAACTCCCAGCCGGCCTGCGGCTCGACGCCGCGCAGTTGCATCGACGCCGACGCGGCGTACGCAAACGACCGCAGCATCCCCGCCACGTCGCGCAACGGGCTCCGCTTGCGGCGGCGCTCCGGCAGTGACCGTGCCGGCTCTCCCTCGAAGTCGAGGATCACCCAGTCACCGTCCGCCCACAGCGTCTGCCCAAGATGGAAGTCGCCGTGGTGGCGAATCACGCGGCCGGCGCCGCCCACGCTCGTCAGGACGCGCAGCCGCTCACGCACCTCTTCGCCGCGCCCTCGAATCGGCTCGAGCTCCGGCACGTCGTCGGGCAGCTCGAGGAAGACCGATTGGATCTCCTCGTCGACCGTCGCCGTCAAGAGGCCGAGCGACTCGGCAGATGTCTCCTCGGGGGCAAAGCCCGGATCGCTGTGGTCGGAGCCGAGGATCGAGTGCATGCGGGCCGTCACCTCGCCGAGACGGCGAGCGCTCGCGATGAACTCGCCGGCACCTTCGCCCATCGTGTCGAGCGCATGCTCCCAGCCGTCGCGGCCGATCACAAACTGCTGGAGGATGCCGAGGGTGGCGTCCATCTGCCGGCCGGTGTACGAGTACCAGCCTGCGAGCTGCGCGATGTTCTCGAATTCGTGCGCGGTCAGGAACCGCAGCAACTCGAGCTCCGGGTTGATTCCCGCCTCGAGCCGGCGAAACACCTTGAGGATCAACTCCTCGTCGAACACGATCGACGTGTTCGACTGCTCGACTCCGACCGGCCTCGCGTCACGCAGCTCGGACGCGAAACCCGAGACGGCTCCGAACTCGACCACGCCTTCCGACGCGGGCAGCTTGATGCTCTGGCGGATCATCGAGACGAGCTCGCGAACGTGGCGCGGATCGGCCAGCGCATCGAGCGTCTCGTCGGCGAGCAGCTGGTACGTCTCGTGCGTCCCGGTGTCGAAGCGGATCTCGACGAGCAGCAGCTCGAGCCGCGGGTCGTCCTCCCGTAGCACGGCCCGGTCGACGACCCGCGCATGCACAACGTCCTTCGTTCTCGACGCGAACCAGCGCTGGGCCCTGACGAACTCGATCAGCTCGCGTTCATCCGTCACTCGCTCTCATCCCTTCGCAACTGGAACCAGAAGAATCCTCGCGGGGCCAGAGTGAGCAGGTAGGGCAGATCGCCGATCGCCGGGAAGCGGCTCCGGCCGAACATCTCTTCCGGCACGAACCCGTGCCACCGCGAGAGGTCGAGCTCGACCGCCTGTGCCGAGCGGGCGAGGTTGTGCACGCAGAGCACGATGTCGTCCTCGTAGGTCCGCACATGGGCGAAGATGCGCGGGTTGTCGGGGCGCAGCGCCTCGTAGGTGCCGAGGCCGAACACGGGGTGCTCCTTGCGCAGCGCGATCAGGCCGTGGAGCCAGCGCAGCAACGAATTCGGCTGACGCAGTTGCGCCTCCACGTTGACGGCCTGGAAACCGTAAACGGGGTCCATCAACGGCGGCAGGTAGAGCTGCTCGAAGTCGGAGCGCGAGAAGCCCCCGTTGCGGTCGCCCGTCCACTGCATCGGCGTTCGCACGCCGTCGCGGTCGCCGAGGAAGATGTTGTCGCCCATTCCGATCTCGTCCCCGTAATAGAGCACCGGGGCTCCGGGGAGCGAGAAGAGGATCGCGTGCATCAGCTCGATCTCGTCGCGGCCGTTGTCGAGCAGCGGCGCGAGACGTCGCCGAATCCCGAGGTTCAGCTTCATCCGCGGGTCCTTCGCGTACTCCTCGTACATGTAGTCGCGGTCGTCGTCGGCGACCATCTCGAGCGTCAACTCGTCGTGGTTGCGCAGGAAGAGGCCCCACTGCGCGTTGTCGGGGATCGGCGGGGTCGACTCGAGGATCTCGATCATCGGCAACGCGTCCTCACGGCGAACCGCCATGAACATGCGCGGCATCACGGGGAAGTGGAACGCCATGTGACACTCGTCGCCCTCCCCGAAATACTGGACGACGTCGGCCGGCCACTGATTCGCCTCGGCGAGCAGCACGCGATCCGCGTAGCGGGCGTCGACCTCGGCGCGCACCCGTCGCAGGAACGCGTGCGTCTCGGGCAGGTTCTCACCGTTCGTTCCGTCGCGTTCGTAGAGATACGGCACAGCGTCGAGCCGGAAACCGTCAAGGCCGAGATCGAGCCAGAAGCGGAGCGCATTCAGCATCTGCTCCTGCACCTCGGGGTTGTCGTAGTTCAGGTCGGGCTGGTGGCTGAAGAACCGGTGCCAGTAGTACTGCCCGCGCACCGGGTCCCACGTCCAGTTCGACGGCTCGGTGTCGAGGAAGATGATGCGCGCCTCGCTCCACCGCGAGTCGTCGTCGCCCCACACGTACCAGTCGCCGTACGGCCCGGCCGGGTCGGTACGGCTCGACTGGAACCACGGGTGGTCCGACGACGTGTGGTTCATCACGAGGTCGGAGATCACGCGCATGCCGCGCTGATGTGCCTGGTCGACGAAGTACCTGAAGTCGTCGACGGTGCCGTAGTCGGGATGGATGCCGAAGAAGTCGGCGATGTCGTAGCCGCCGTCGCGCAGCGGACTCGGGTAGAACGGGAGCAGCCACAGACAGTCGACCCCCAGCCACTGCAGGTACTCGAGCTTGTCGGCGAGGCCTCGAAAGTCGCCGGAGCCGTCGTCGTTGCCGTCGAAGAACCCGCGCAGATGGATCTCGTAGAAGACCGACCGCTTGAACCAGAGCGGATCGCGCTCGAACCAGTGGCCCGGTTCGCTCATTCGACTCTCCACTCGGTGCCGGCCATCCTCACGGGAGTATGACCTTGACCAGATGCGCCTTTCCCGGGCCGAGCTTCACGTAGTTGCGTCCGGCACGCCAGGTGAACGCCCCACCGCCGAGCAGGTCGCGCACCTCAAAAGCCGGCGGCAGGCCGAGCGCGACCGGGATCACGCAGGCACCTTCGCGCTCCCCCAGCGGATCGAGGTTGACGACGCAGATCACGTCGTCCTTCGCGTAGCCGAGCAGCTGCTCGTTGTCGGTCTCGAGCCAGCGCACGTTCTCGAGTCGCTGGAGTGCAGGCTCGGCACGGCGGATCTCGTTCAGCCGCCCGATCAGGGGCAGCAGCGGCCCGTCGAGCGTGCGCCGCTTCACTTCGTACTTCTCCGAGTCGAGGTACTCCTCGGAGCCGGGCGCGACGGCCCGGTTCTCGTACGACTCGAAGCCCGAGTAGATGCCGTACGCCGGCGACAGCGTCGCGGCGAGCACGAGCCGCGCCTCGAAGGCCGGCGGCCCTCCTCGCTGCAGATACTCGTGCAGGATGTCCGGCGTGTTGACGAACGCGTTCGGCCGGTAGAACGGCGACCAGGCGCGCAGCTCCTCGATGAAATCGACGAGCTCGGCCTTCGTGTTGCGCCAGGTGAAGTACGTGTAGCTCTGCGCAAACCCGACCTTCGCAAGCGTCGTCATCATCGACGGGCGCGTGAACGCCTCCGCGAGGAAGACCACCTCGGGATGCTCGCGACGCACCTCCGCGATCAGCCACTCCCAAAAGGGCACCGGCTTGGTGTGCGGGTTGTCGACGCGGAAGACGGTGATACCGCGCTCCACCCAGCCGACGACGACGTCGAGCAGCGCCTGCCAGAGACCCCGCCAGTCCGCCGACTCGAAGTTCAGGTTGTAGATGTCCTGGTAGCGCTTGGGCGGATTCTCCGCGTACTTCAGCGTCCCGTCCGGGCGCCGGTTGAACCACTCCGGATGCTCGGTCAGCCACGGGTGATCCGGTGAGCACTGGACCGCGAAGTCGAGCGCAAGCTCGATACCCGCCGAACGGGCGGCGGCGACCAGCGCAGCGAAGTCGTCCCAGCTCCCGAGCTCCGGGTCGATCGCGTCGTGCCCGCCCGCCGCGGAGCCGATCGCCCAGGGCGACCCGACGTCGTCCGGCCCGGCGGTGGCGGCGTTGTTGCGCCCCTTGCGGTTCGACTGCCCGATCGGGTGGATGGGCGGCAGGTAGACGACGTCGAAGCCGAGTCGTGCGAGCTCCGGCAGCGCCTCGGCGACGCCGGCGAAACCGCCGAACGACCGTGGGAACAGCTCGTACCACGAGCCGAAGCGCGCGAGCTCGCGGTCGACGTCGACCGCGAGGGTGGGCGAGGAAACCTCGCCCACCCGCTCGCCCGGGCCTTCGGCGCGAGCGGCCCACGCGGCGACGGCGAACTGCCAGCGACCGGCAGCGTCGACCGTGAACCGGCCGGCGAAGCGGTCGTTGCCGAGCGGCTCGAGCGGCTGCTCACGCCAGCGTGTGACGCCGGGAGCCTGCACACGCACGACGCCGGCGAGCGTGTCGTGCCCGTCGGTGAAGAGGGTCGCGTACACCTCCACGTCCTCGCCGACCGTGCGTTTGACCGCGTAACGGCCACAGTCGACGACCGGCTCGACGGCCTGGATCTGGATGCGCGGGTGTGGTGTTCTCGGAACGGGCACGATGCGTGAGAGTCTGAGTTCGTCTTCTTGGTCCTACCCCATGCTGCTCGAACGCGCATCCGGCATCCTGCTCCACCCGACCTCGTTGCCAAACGGGACGCTCGACGAGCACGCCTACCGCTTCGTGGACTGGCTCGCCGCGGCAGGCCAGTCATGGTGGCAGGTCCTGCCGCTCGGGCCTCCCGAAGGGCTGACCGGGTCGCCCTACATGTCGGCCTCGGCGTTCGCCGGATCGCCCGCGCTCCTCGCCCACCCGCAGGCGCGCGTCGCCGCCGCCGAGGCCGAGGCATTCCGGGCCCGCCACGCCTTCTGGATCGAGGACTGGCTTGCGTTCGGCGGCTCTCTCGACGATCAGGTGCGGTTCGATCGCGAGTGGCAGGCGCTTCGCGGCTACGCCGCGGAGCGCGGCGTGCGGGTGTTCGGCGACATGCCCATCTACGTGTCCCGCGACGGCGCCGACCACCGCGCGCACCTACACCTGTTCCAGGCGGACGCCGTCGCGGGCGTACCGCCGGACGCCTTCACCGAGACGGGGCAGCTGTGGGGCAACCCGTTGTACGACTGGACGGCGATGCGGGTCGACGGGTACCGCTGGTGGATCGAGCGCTTCCGCCGGACGTTCGAGCTGCTCGATCTGACCCGCATCGACCACTTCCGCGGCTTCGTCTCCTACTGGGCGGTGCCCGCGGGCGAGCCGACCGCCGTGCACGGCCACTGGCGGCGCGGGCCGGGCCTGGATCTGTTCGACACCGTCCACGCGTGGCTCGGACCGCTCGCCGTGATCGCCGAGGATCTCGGCGTGATCACCGAGCCGGTGGTGCGGCTGCGACGCGAGCTCGGGTTTCCCGGCATGGCGGTGCTCCAGTTCGCGTTCGGCGGCGACCCGTCGAGCCCGCACCTGCCGGCCAACCACGAGGAGCAGTCGGTCGTCTACACCGGCACCCACGACAACGACACGACACGCGGCTGGTGGGAGTCGCTTTCCGAAGCGGAGCGGGCACGGGCCGGGCTCGACCCCGCCGACCCCGTCTGGTCGCTGATCGCGCTGGCCTTCGCCTCCCGCGCGGCGCTTGCGATCGCACCGCTCCAGGACGTGCTCGGTCTCGGCTCGGAGGCCCGCATGAACTTGCCCGGGACCGAGCAGGGCAACTGGCGCTGGCGCTGCTCGCCCGGCGACCTGACGGCGACGCTCGCGCTCAGGCTGCGGGCGCTGACCGAGTCGGCCGCCCGCACAGGCTAAGGGAGAGTGCCGGGGGAGGGAGTCGAACCCCCACGTCCGCAAAGGACAACCGGTTTTAAGCCGGCTGCGTCTACCAGTTCCGCCACCCCGGCAGGCGGGTCAGGCTGCGCGTCGGGCTAAGGAGGCTCTCACGAGGCTCATCCGCTCGTCGGGCCCATGCCCGGCTGGTCGGCCGAGAGCGGGATGCCCTCGGGGCCGTGACCCCGGTAGGCGTTACGGAACGCGACAAAGGCCTTCTGCGTGGCGCTGTCGTAGCGAGGACAGATCGCGATGTGCCCCTGCCCGAAATCACCGTTTCGCTGGTAGGTCGCAGGATTGCCCGTCCAGGCGGTGATCGCGACCTTGCTCCCAAGTGACGGATACGGCGTGCCGACCATTCCGGTCGGGCTCGAGTCGTAGAGCTGCCGCAGCGCCGTCACCGAGGACTGCGGCACGTTCGGGCCCCACCAGAGGATGACGCCGCCGTGCTCCTCGTTGTGGACCACCATCCGCGGGTTGACGGCGGCGGTGTAGAAGCCCCAGACCGCCCACTCGGGATAGTGCTGGCCGTTCGACGGTGGGCTCGTGTTCCAGGGGAGCTTCTGCGTCAAGCTGTTCACGTGCGTCTGTCCGCCGGGAACGGACGCTTGAACGGTCTTGAAGCTGCAGTTCGCGGCCGTCATCAGCGACGCGACTTGCTTCAGGTTCGACGATCCCCCACCGCCGAGCGAGATGAAGAGAACGACTGCGACGAGCGCCACGATTCCCGAGCCCGAGACCGCATAGAGCGCAGCCCGGTGCCTCATTCCGAGGTCGAGTCGCGCATCGTTGCGCCGCTGCGGCGCCTGGACGCCGCGGGGCGGCAGAGGTGTCTGCGGCTTCTTCTTCGCCATGCGGCCGCCATTCAAGCGGAAACGGCAACCGCGCCGCCGAAGAATGCCGCGACGGCGGCCGGATCGTCCGCGACGGGGCAGCGGGGCAGCGCGGCCAGGAACGCCCGCCCGTAGGGGCGCGTGCGCAATCGCGGATCGAGGATCGCGACGACCCCCCGGTCCGCGTGCCCGCGGATCAGACGTCCGAACCCCTGGCGGAGCTGCAACACCGCGGTGGGCAGCGCGTAGTCCCGGAACCAGTCACCCCCGGCACGCTCGACGGCCTCGCAGCGGGCCTCGTGCAGCGGATCGCCCGGCGCCGAGAAGGGCAGCTTGTCGATCACGAGCAGCGACAGCGACTCGCCCGGAACGTCGACGCCCTGCCAGAAGGTCGAGGTGGCGATCAGCACCGACCCGACCTCGGTGCGGAACCGCTCGAGCAGCCGTTCGCGTGGCGCCTCGCCCTGCACGAGCACGTCGTACGGCACGCGGCCGCGGACGTGCTCGCGGTAGACGTCGAGTGCGCGGTAGCTCGACGTCAGCACGAGCGCACGCCCTTCGGAGAGGGCAAGCAGCGCGACGATCTCGTCGGCGGCCCGCTCGGTGAACTCCTCGGCCCGTGGGTCGGGCATGGCGCGCGGCACGTACAGGAGCGCCTGCCCGGGATAGTCGAACGGCGACCCGACAACCTGCTCGCGCGCCCGCTCGAGGCCGAGCCGGTGGCGCACGAACGTCGCATCCTCGCCCGTGGTGAGGGTCGCCGAGACGAGGATCGCGGTCGGCCCGTCGTCCCAGAGGCGCTCACGCAGCTCGGCGGACACATCCACGGGCGCCCAGACGAGCGCGTCCGGCTCGGCCCACACGACCCGTTCGAGGTCGCCGGGGTCGAGACACGCCTCGACCTCGCGCGCGGCCGCAAGCGCGCGCCGGGCGAGCGCGTCGAGGTCCTCGCCCTGGCCCTGCAGCGACGCGGCGAGGTCGCCGAGCGCGTCGACGAGCACGAGGGCGGGCTCGACCGGCACCTCGCGCAGCCGCTTACGGCCGGACGGAGGCACCACCGCACGCAGGAGCTTGTCGCCGGTGCGCTCGACGCGGTCGAGCTGGCGTGCAGGCAGGACACGCTGCGCCTCCCGGCAGGCGCGTTCGACGTCGGTGGCGAGGCGCCGGAGCGCGGCGCGCGAGACCCGGCCACCGAGCCACGCTGCGGCCGACTCCTCGAGCCGGTGCGCCTCGTCGAAGATCACGGCGTCGTGCTCGGGCAGGACGCTGCCACCGGAGGCGAGGTGGGCGAAGTAGAGCGCATGGTTGACGATCACGAGGTCGGCGGCGGCGGCACGCTCCCGCGCTCCCTCCGCGAAGCACGCCGAGAGGAACGGGCAGCGGCGGCCCGAGCAGCGGTCGGGCCCGACCGCGAGCTCGGCCCAGAACGCCTCGGTCGGCTCGACCTCGAGCTCCGCCCGGTCACCGGTCTCCGTCGTGTCGAGCCACCCCTGCATCGTCTCCCAGGCGCGCGCGTCCCGGCCGTCCGGGAGCAGGAACGGCTGGAAGCCCTGCAACTGGCGGCGGCAGAGATAGTTCGCCCGCCCCTTGAGGACAACGGCGGTGACCGGGCGGCGAAGCGCGGCGGCGGCGATCGGCACGTCCTTGGCCTGCAGCTGCTCCTGCAGCGCCTTCGTGGCGGTGGCGACGACGACGCGCAGCCCCGACGCGAGCGCCGGCACGAGGTAGGCGAGGCTCTTGCCGACCCCGGTCCCGGCCTCGGCGACGAGGTGCTCGCCGGTGGCGAGGGCCTGCTCGACGGCCGCCGCCAGCGCTGCCTGCTCGCGCCGCGGCTCGTAGCCCGGGAGCGAGCGCGCAAGCGATCCACCGTCGCCGAAGACGTCCTCCATCGCCGGGAGCGTACGTGCGCGAACGGACGTTCCCGCACCGGGCCGGTTTGGAGAAACCTGCGCAATTTGCGACTTTCGCTCCGAGGCGGTCTTGACGGCCCTCCGAGGCCCGGCTAGGTTCCCCCCGTCGGATCCGGTAGCTCTTCGGAGTCGCTGGATCCGGCACTCAGCTCCCGTAGGTCTTCGGACTCGCGGGGGCTGATTTTTTTTGCCGTCCGGTCGCCTCTCTATCGTTTTTTGCCCCATGGCAGCCGCCCTCTTTCTCCTGCTTGGCCTCGTCCTCGGCGCCGGCGCCGCCTACGTCTCGCTGCGCGGCGAACGCCGCGCGTCGGACAAGGCGCAGACGGGCTGGGAGGACCGGGTCAAGGCGGTCACCGGCGACGCGCTCGCCCGGAGCCAGACCTCACTGCTCGAGCTGACCGAGGCGAAGCTCGCACCGATCAAGGAGACGCTGAGCAAGTTCGAACGGCAGGCGCAGCAGCTCGAGGACAAGCGTGCCCGCGAGGTGACCGCGATCGGCGAGCGGCTCCGCGAGGTCGCGGAAGGGCAGGAGAAGCTCCGCAGCGAGACGGGCAGCCTCGTCACCGCGCTGCGCGCGCCGCACGTGCGCGGCCGCTGGGGCGAGGTGCAGCTGAAACGGGTCGTCGAGCTCGCCGGCATGCTCGACTACTGCGACTTTCGCACCCAGGTGAGCGGGCGCGACGACGAGGGCCGCCTCCTGCGGCCCGACATGGTCGTGAAGCTCCCGGGCGGCAAGTGCATCGTCGTCGACTCGAAGGTGCCGATCGAGGGCTACCTCGACGCGGTCGCGACCGACGACGTCGAGCTGAAGCGCGCGCACCTCGCACGCCACGCACAGCAGGTTCGCGAGCACATCAAGAAGCTCGGGCAGAAGCGCTACTGGGACCAGTTCGAATCGACGCCCGAGTTCGTCGTGATGTTCGTCGACGAGGGCCTGTACCGGGCCGCGCTCGACGAGGACGGCTCGCTGTTCGAAGCGGGCGCCGAGGCAGGCGTAATCGTCGCCTCGCCGGCCACCCTGATCGGGCTGCTGCGGACGATCGCCTACGGGTGGCAGCAGGAGACGGTCGCCGAAAGCGCGCGCGAGATCTCGAACCTCGGCCGCGAGCTGTACGACCGCCTCGGCGTCTTCGCGGGCCACTTCGCCAAGGTCGGCAGCGGCCTCGACCACGCGGTCGGCGCGTTCAACAAGGCGGTCAGCTCCTTCGAGACCCGGCTGCTCGTAACGGCACGCAAGTTCCCCGAGCAGGGCGTCTCCACCGACGAGCTGCCCGAGCTGAAGCAGATCGAGCACAAGCCGGCCGTCGCCAGCGCGCCCGAGCTCGTCGCGCTCCCACATGCCGACGCCGACGCCGCCTGACAGACGCCTCCCGGGAACGTTCGCGGGCCGCTTGACGTTTACTTGGTAGTACGTCAGACGGTTTTTCCGAGAGGAGCACCTTGAGCGACCACAGCGTTCGTGACCTGATCATCGTCGGCGGCGGCCCCGCCGGTTATACGGCGGCGCTCTACGCGGCGCGCGCCGACCTGGAGCCGCTCGTGATCGAGGGGTTCGCCTGGGGCGGTCAGCTGATGATCACGAGCGACGTCGAGAACTATCCCGGCTACGCCGACGGCATCATGGGCCCCGAGATGATGACCGACTTCCGCCGGCAGGCGGAGCGGTTCGGTGCCGAGTTCGTCACCGACGACGTCACCAAGGTCGACTTCTCGGAGCAGCCGCTGCGGCTGTGGGTCGGCGCCGACGAATACCGGGCGCGCTCGGTGATCATCGCCACGGGCGCGAGCGCGCGCTGGCTCGACATCCCGTCGGAGGAACGGCACAAGGGCCGCGGCGTCTCCGCCTGCGCCACGTGTGACGCCTCGTTCTTCCGCGACAAGGACGTCTACGTCGTCGGAGGCGGTGACTCCGCATTCGAGGAGGCACTGTTCCTGACGAAGTTCGCATCGAAGGTCCACCTCGTGCACCGGCGCGACGCGTTCCGCGCATCGAAGATCATGGTCGACCGCGCCGAGGCCAACGAGAAGCTGGACTTCGTGCTCAACGCGGTCGTGGAGGAGATCGTTGGCGACACGAAAGTGGAGGCGATCCGCCTGCGCTCGACGGCGACCGGCGAGCTCTCGGAGGTTCCGGCCGACGGGCTCTTCGTCGCAATCGGCCACGACCCGAACACGTCGCTCTTCGTCGACCAGCTCGACCACGACGCGCAGGGATATCTGTTGACGAAGCCCGGCTCGACCGCGACGAACATCGAGGGTGTGTTCGCCGTCGGCGACGTGCAGGATCACACCTACCGGCAGGCGATCACCGCCGCCGGGTCGGGCTGCATGGGCGCGCTCGACGCCGAGCGGTTCCTGGCATTGTTCGAGAGCCGACCCGACGCCGCGCTGACCGCGAACGGCTGATCTCCTGCCGCCGGCTGTGGGAAGCAGCCGCGCCGCTACCCTCCTCGCCGTGCCGTACTACATCTGCCCGCTGTGCAAGGAGCGCTCCGTCGACATCGACGCCCGCGAAGGCTTCTCGGGACAGGCGCCCGCTTGTCACCACTGCGGCTTCGGCTTTCTCTTCGAACTGCTCGACGACTACTACCCGGCGCCCGACACGGGCCTCGTCGTCACCGACCAGGAGCGCCGCGTTCTGGCCATCGGACGGGGCATCTTCGAGCTGACGGGCTTTCCCGAAGCCGACCTGATCGGGCGCGACGTCGTGGAGGCGCTGCAGTTCTCCGACTCGAAGCCGGTGGACCTCGCCCGCGAATGGGGCGTGCGGCGCCTCGGCGAGCACCTGTCGATCCGCACGCGCGGGGGTAGCGAGAAGCGCGTCATCGCCGACGTCTTCCCGGCGTACGACGACGACGGCGGCCTGCTCGTCGCGCTGACGCCCAAGCGCGGCTGACCGTCACAGACGGCTCGACGGGCACAGATCCTGCGCGAGCGGGCACTCCTCGCAGCGCGGCTTGCGCGCGTCGCAGATCCGCCGTCCGTGCCAGATCATGAGCTGCGGGAAGCGCCCCCAGTCCTCGCGCGGCACGAGCCTCATGAGGTCGCGCTCGATCTTCACCGGGTCTTCCTGCTTGCTCAGGCCGAGGCGTTGCGAGAGCCGCCGCACGTGGGTGTCGACGACGATGCCCTGGGCCGCGCCGCGTTCTGCGCAAACGACGTTGGCGGTCTTGCGCGCCACCCCCGGCAGCTTCAGGAGCGCGTCGAAGTCGTCGGGCACCTCGCCGTCGTGCTCGGCGAGCAGCCGCTGCATCGTCCCGCGCAGCGACTTCGCCTTCTGCCGGTAGAAACCCGTCTGGAAGATGTCGCGCTCGAGCTCCGCGACCGGCACCGCAAGGTAGTCCTCGGGGCGGCGGTACTTGCGAAACAGCTTCTCGGTGACGCGGTTCACGTTCACATCGGTGGTCTGGGCGCTCAGCATCACCGAGACGAGCAGCTCGAGCGGGCTTGCGAAAGCGAGGGCGATCTTCGCGTCGGCGTGCCGGACGGCGAGCCGCTCGACGATCGGCCGGATGCGCTCCTTCTTCGGCGCAACCTTCTTCCGGCGCGCCTCGGCGACATAGCTGCGGGCCATCTAGTGGAGGATGTTGACGGCGCGTGCAGCGACGAGCAGCAATGTCAGCAGCGAGACCGCCGACTGGACCAGCATGGCGAGCTTGGCCCAGCGAGTCAGCGGCATCGTGTCCGTGGGACTGAACGCACTCGCGTTCGTGAACGACAGGTAGAGATAGTCGACGAACCGCGGGTGCCAGCCGGGGGCCGCGACCTCCGGATCGGTCATCTGCATGAACGCGAAGTCACGGGGCGCCTTCGGCTCCGCCAAACGCCTCGGTGGGCCGCCGCCGTCGAGCTCCCAGTACCAGAGCGCGAACGCGATCACGTTGGTCGTCCAGATGTCGAAGGCGCCGTAGAGGAGCGCGCGGCCGGCCACGCCGTTGACGTAGATCAGCTGGTGCACGAGGAACGCGAGCGCGATCACGTTCGCCAGGGTGATCAGCGCGGTCAGCGTCATCGCGGCCCGGCGCCTGCGACCGGACTCCTCGACATGCCGGTGCGGAGCGGTGACGGCGAGCGGCACGAGCACCGCCAGGAAGAGGACGGGCACCACATAGCGCACGTACGCCGGCCCCGGCACGAGCTTGTCCGGCAGGGTCGCGTAGAGGCCGACAGCGGCCAGCACCGCAAGGGCCGAGGGCCAGCGGGGCTCTCTCATGCGGCTGCGACGAGTCGGCCGGGCGGGTGGCGCAGATTCGGGCCGCCGCAGACAAGGTCGAGCGCCGGGCAGCCCGAGCAGATGAAGTCGCTCGGCGTCGGCACGAACTCGCCCGCGTCGATGCGACGGATCGCCGCCGAGAGCTCCTCTTCGAGCGCCGGCAGCTCGCCGCGATCGAACGTCGTCGAGACGACCGCGTCCGGCCGCTCGAGGAAGTGGTAGACGACCTCCACCTCCTCGACGCCCGCCCGGAAGCAGGCAAGCGCGTAGACGAGCTGCTGCAGGCGGTAGTCGGATTCGACGATCTCCTCAGGCGTTGCCGCGATCAGCGAGTTCGTCTTGTAGTCGAGCACGAGCGCCCGGGCTCCCTCGCGCCAGAGCACGTCGAGCCGCCCGTGCAGGAGCACGCCGTCGTGCTCGAACGCGAATGGACGCTCGGGTTGAGCGCCCTCGAGCGTCGCGACGCGAGCCGCGAGCGCGGAACCGCAGTACGACGCGACGAACTGCTCGATGCGGGCCAGCTCCTCGTCGGTCACACCCGGGTACCAGGCGCGGACGGCGTCGAGACTGGGAGCCGCCGGCGCGCGCAGGTCGACGAGCTCGAGCAGCCGGTGGACGGCGTCGCCAACCTCGGTCGCCGCGAGACCGTGCGCGCCGGGCAGCAAAGCGCGCCCCTCATGCAGGCCGGCGACGCGCTCGACGTAGTAGCGGTACGAGCAACGCTCGAAGAGCGCGAGCGCCGAGTACGACAGGCGCCGCACCCTGTGCAGCGGCGGCGCCGGCAGCGGCGACAGGTCGGGCAGCCGGTACCCGCGCGGAGCGGCGGCCGCCGGCAGCTCCGCGAACAGCGCGAGCTGGCCCGCGTCGTCGACCGGCAGCTCCACCGGCGGAGGCTCGGCGACCGGCGACCGGCGGTCGACTGCGAGCACGAACCGCGCGTCGCCGCGCTGGAGCTCCACCGGCTCGCCGCCGGTGAGCTCGACCTCGTCTTCGGCATGCAGCCGCGCGAGCACCCAGCCGATCGGTGTCTCGCGGTCCTGCTGGCGATCGGGGTCGATCGCACCGGAGACGATGAGCCGGTCGATTGCGCGCGTCATCGCCACGTAGTAGAGGCGCAGCCGCTCCGCCGTGTCCTCGCGCTTCTCCGCCTCGCGCACTTCCTCGTAGCTGAAGACGGCCCGCTTGCGCCCCGATCTCGGGTCGATCACGCGGAAGCCGAACGTCCCGTCTGCACGCACGAGAATCTCGTCGGACGACGGCGCGCCGCCGGTGTCGCGGCCCGCGTCTGCGACGATCACGACCTTGAACTCGAGCCCTTTCGCAGCGTGGATCGTCAGGAGCCGCACGGCGTCAGCACCTTCCTCCTCCGAGACGGCCTCGAGCTGGGACGCGCCGACGGCTTCCTGGTCGCGGATGAAGCCGACGAACCCTTCGATGTCCGGCCCGCGCAGCTCCTCGTAGGAGCGTGAGAGCCGCATCAGCTTGCGCAAGTTTGCGTAGCGGCGACGGCCGTCCCACTGCGCGAGCACCGCGAGGTCGTAGTCGTGCGCCGAGACGATCTCCTCGCACAGGCGCTCGAGCGAGAGCCGCGAGGAAGCCGCCGCGAGCCGCTCGTAGCGCTGCTTGAATGCGCGCGCGAGGCGCTCGTCGTCCGCGGAGAAGTGCTCGGGAAGCGAACGCTCGATGCCGGTGTAGAGCGGGCGTCTGCCGGCGTGCCGGCGGATGTGCACGAGCCCGTCGTTCGAAATGCCGACGAACGGCGAAGCGAGCACGGTGACGAGCGCTTCGTCGTCGTAGCGGTTGTGCAAGAGCCGCAGATAGGAGAGCAGATCGACGACCTGCTGCTGCCCGAAATAGCCGCGGCCGGTCGCACGATAGGTCGGCAGGCCGTTCGCGCGCAGCGCAGCCTCGTAACGCTCGGCGTCGGTGCCTGCGGCAAACAGCAGGACGATCTCGCCGGGCGCCGCGATCTTGCTGTCGACGAGCTCGCGCACACGCCTCGCGATCGTCCGCGCCTCGCCGTCGCGCCAGCTCTCCCCCGCCTCGCGATAGCTGCGCTTGTCACTGACGAGCAGCTCGACCGGATGGCCGAACACCGGGTCGGAGAACTCGCCCGACGCCGCCAGCGGCTGGTATCCGTCGCCGAACTCCTCACCGAAGAGGTGGTTGACGGCTGCGAGGACCTCGGGTCGCGAGCGGTAGTTGCGCGAGAGCGGCAACCGCAGCGCCGCCTGCTCGCCGCGCTCGCGGAAGACCGCCACGTCGGCGTGCCGGAAGCCGTAGATCGACTGAAACTCGTCACCGACGAAGAACACATCGGGCGTGCCGACGCCGGCGCGCAGCAGATCGACGAGGTCGCACTGGAGGCGGTTCGTGTCCTGGAACTCGTCGACCATGATCGCGCGAAAGCGCAGCTGCTCCGTCTCGCGCACGGCATCGTCGCCCGCGAGCAGGTCTCGGGCGAGGAGCTGCAGGTCCTCGAAGTCGAGCGACGACTCGCGCTGCTTCGCCGCCGCGTACTCGGCAGCGAAGAGGTCGAGCAGCTCCTGCAGCAGCTCGCTGTCGCGGGCGGCCAGCTCGTCGAACGCCGCCTGGTTGAGGCGGTCGCGCGCGCCGCGAAACGCCGCTGCCCGGTCGCCGGCGGCCGCAAGGTGAGAGAGGTCGAGCAGCTGCTCCGGGTTGGCGCCGAGCGCCAGCGCCGCGTTCGCCGCCGCCACCTGCTTGTCGGTTGCGTCGGCGTCGGCTGCAAGCACCCGTGCGGCGGCGTGCAAATCGTCGAGCCGCTCCGGGATGCCGGCGTGCTGGCCGAGGTCGAGCTTGAGGTCACGGCCCGCGGAGCGCAGCGTCTCGTAGACGCCGGTGAGCATCCGGCGCAGCCCCTGCGCACCGTAGGTCGCGAGCAGGCGCAGCCGCTCGGAGTCGCGCGTCGCGCAGAACGAGGTCAGCGCCTGCTCGAACGCCTCGCCGCGGATGACGGCGCCGTGCTCGTCGTCGAGCTCTCGGAAGCGCGGGTCGATGCCGACCGCGAACGGATGCGCGCGCAGGAGCCGCGAGCAGAAGCCGTGGATCGTCGAGATCCACGCACCGTCGAGCCGCCGCGCGAGGTCCTGGCGCCCGCGCGCGCGCAGTGCCGCACGAATACGCGCGCGCAACTCGCCCGCCGCCTTGCGCGTGTAGGTGATGACGAGCACCGACTCGACGTCGAGCCCTTGCTCGCAAACCGCGCGCACGAAGCGCTCGACGAGCACCGACGTCTTCCCCGTTCCGGCGCCGGCCGACACGAAGACCTCGCCGGTCGCCTCGACGGCTGCGCGCTGTTCCGGATTCAACGCAGCCGTCATGGGCGCTCGATCCGGCACATCGGCCACAGGTCGCACCAGGTGGGGCACGCCCCGCCCTTCGGGTCATGGCGTACATCTCCCGACCGGATGCGCTGCGCGTACCCGTGGGCGCGCTCGCGCGCTGTCTCGACGAGCGACCAGAACTCGTCGTCGGGCAGGTAGTCGTTGCGCTGGTAGCCCGGCAGGTCGTCGGCCGCACCGGCGGCGAGCAGGCCACGCGTGACGCGGGCCCCGGCGAGCGCCCGGTAGACACCGCCGAGCGGTTCGATGCCGACGAGGTCGCGCAGCACGAGCATGTAGAGCGGGATCTGGAGCTTCAGTTCCTCGTCGATCTGCTTGGCCGAATGCGCGCTGCGGCCCGACTTGTAGTCCTGCACGATCCCGCGCGCGCTGTACGGATCGACATCGATCCGGTCGATCTTCCCGCTCAGGTAGAGGTCGTCGCCGAGCTGCAGGCCGCGTTGCAACTCGGGGGCCGAGCGATCGGAACCGAACGACACCTCGAACCGGCGTGGCACGAGCCGAAGCGGTGAGCCGGCCTCGTCGCGGACGAACCCCTCGAGGTCGCGGAACAGGCTCTGGTCGAGCTCGGCCTCCTGCAGGTCGGTGAGCTCGAGCCGCACGCCGCCGCGCATGGCATCGTCGAGGCAGCGTCGCAGGAACCCGACCGCCTGCTCGACGTTCTCGGGCGTCACGCGGTCGTGCCCGAGCTCCTTCGGGAGACCTGCGTAGAACTTGTGCAGCGCGCTGTGCGCAACGGAGCCGCGCAACATCGGGTCGACCTCGGCGTCGATCGTCTTCGGCGAAATGACCCGCTCGAAGAGCCACGCCGACGAACAGTCGGCGAAGCGCTCGAGCTCGGTGACGCCGAACGTCGTCTTCGCGCCGTAGAACTCGAGGACCGCGTCGCTGCGCAGGCGTGTGTCGCGCCGGAGCGCCGAGCGGGCGCGCGCGAGCCGCCGGCCCCAGTCGTTCGCCTCGGCGAGGGCGCGCGCGGCGTCGGGGTCGGAGACCGACAGCGTCGCGAGCGAGCGCAGCCGCTCGCGGTCGGAGGGCGCCGCCTCGATCTGCCACGTGAGGGCTGACAGCGAGCGCCGCACCGTCGCACGCGCCACGTCGTTCTCGTCGAAGACGGCGGCGACCTCTTCCCAGAACGGGCTCGGCTCGCGCGGCGCACCGTCGTCCGTTGCCGCCTGGCGCACGAGGTACAGGCGCTTCGTCGCGCGCGTGCACGCCGTGTAGAAGAGGTAGCGGTCGCGACTCACCTGGTCGGGCCGCTCCAGGCGGCCGCCGAGCTCGCGGCGAGCGTCGTCGTCGAGGAACGGCGAGACACGCGAGCGGCGCGGCAGGGTGCCCTCCTCGAGCCCGAGCAGGAACACAACCTCGTAGCGGCGCGTGCGCGCACGCAGCAGATCGACGACGGCGACCCGCCCGGCCTCGTTCGCCGACGCGAGCCGCACCTCGGCTCGCTCGAGCGCCGAGACGACATCCTCCTCGCGCACGTCGTCGCCGAGCGCCTCGAACGCTTCGAGCTCGTCGAGCAGCCGCTGCGCCGCGTCGTAAGCGCGCAGGTCGCCGCGTGAGGTCTCGCCGGCAGGCGGGGCCTCGGTGCCGTACGCGAAGCGCAGCATGGAGCGAAGTAGAGCGCGGACGCCGGCGACGTTCGACCCGGCGGCGCGAAGCTCGGCGAGTGCCGGCACCGGCGCTTCGCGCAGCTTCTCCGCCTCCTCCTCCACGCGCGCGGGCGTCGAGATCGCACGGCCGCGGAGGCGACCTTCGACGAAGTCGACCGACGATCGCGCGAGCCCGGAGTACGGGGAACGCAGAAACGCGAACAGCTCTCGGCGACCGGCGTCGAGCCATGCGTACCGGAGCAGTTGCAGCAGCGCATGGCCGAGTGGCGTGGCACCGAGGCGTACACGCGACTCGATCGCGTACGGCACGCTGAGCCCGCCCAGCACGGTCTCGAGCGGCGCCCGCCACTCAGCGAGCGACGGCGCCACCAGCGCGATCTGCTCGGGCGCCATGCCGCCGCGGATCAGCGACGCGAGCTCCTCGCCGACGAGCTCGAGCGTCCCGCGCGCGCCCGCACCTTCGAAGAAACGCACTCCGGCGTCGAGATCGGGCGGAGGCGCCGGCGCCTCCACGAACAGCGAGCGCTCGAGATGGGCCAGCGCCGGGTGGGCGTATTCGGCCGAGCGGGGCGGCAGCTCCTCGATGCGCCCGTCCGCGATCGACGAGAGGTCCTCGGCCGTGCGTTCGAGCGATGCGAAAGCGACGCGGCCGGGCTCGTATGGGAGCGACACCTGCACGTCGGTGCGACCTGCGAGCGCCTCGAGCAGCGACCACTCGGCGCCGGTCAGGTCCTCGAATCCGTAGGCGAAGACAGGCTCGCCACTCCAGGCGTCGAGCTCCGACTGGAGGCGCTCGGCCGCCCGCCGCCGCAAGAGGTCGCGATCCCAGAGCTCGAGCCGGTCGAGCTCGGCGCGGTAGGCCGCGTAGAGCTCCGCCAGCTCGCCGGTGAGGTCGCCCGGGTCGAGCATCCCCTGCTCGAGCTCGCCGAGCGTGCCGAGCAGCGTGTCGGCGAAGCCGGAGGTCCGCGCCGAGCGCTCGAGGCCGTTCAGCGCTGCCCCGGCCAGCGAGCGCCGGACGACGAGCGCCCGCTGGGTGTCCGTGGCCACCGGCCGCCGCTCCGGATCGTCCGCGACCAGGCGGCCGAACAGGTCGTCGAACGTGCCGATCGTGCCGCTGAACAGACAGCCGGCACGGGCAAGCAGATCGCGCTCGACGCGGTCGACGTCCGACGCGTTCGGCACGATCAAGGTCGGCTCGTCCTCGAGGCACGCCAGATAGCGCTCCAGGAGGAGCGCGACTTTGCCGGCATGCGCAGGCCCCGCGAGGAGGGACAGCCCCACCTTCCCATCGTAGAGCGGCCGCAGGACGTGTCCCACGGCCGCTCCCGACGGATTCTTCGCTTTAAGCGGGAGCCGCGGTCTTCGGCCGGCGGCCGCGGCGGGCGGCCGCCCGTCCCGGCATCGTCCCGGCGCAGTCGTCGCAGAGATCGGCCACCTTGGAGCCGCGGCGCGCATCCGAATACGTCACGCGCAGGACGGCGCCGTGCGCCTCGTCGACCTCTTTCCCGCAGCTGTCACAAACGAGGACGGTTTTCCGAGCCAAGTTTTCCTCCCGAGATCGATTTTCTGCGCGCAGTTTACGCAGCTTCGCACGACAGCCGGATTTCGACCGCATTCTCGCGTACGAAATCGCAACCCTCACCTGGCCGGCTGCCGTTTCGAAACCATCATCTACGCTTCGCCGCCGTGGAGCTGAACACGATCGTCGTCCTCGAAGGCGACCAGACGGGGCAAGAACTGCTGGAGGAGTCTCTCCGTGTCCTGCATCCCGACGTGATCGGAACCGAGATCGCGCTCCCGCGCTTCGACCTGTCGCTCGAACGGCGGCGCGCGACTCGAAACGGCGTCGTGCACGAGGCCGCGGCGGCGATCAGGGAGGTCGGGCTGGGCCTGAAGGCGGCCACCGTCACCCCGGAGGAGCGCGGAGATGTCGGTTCGCCGAACCGCATCCTGCGGGAGGAGATCGGCGGCAAGGTGATCGTCCGCACAGGGCGCAGGATTCCCGGGGTCGTGCCGTTCGGTGGCGTGCACGCGCCGATCTCGGTGGTTCGCATGGCGGTCGGCGACGCCTACGGTGCGCAGGAGTGGCGGGAGGGCGAAGGCATGAACGAGGTGGCGTTCCGCACGGAACGGATCGAGCGCAGCGTCTGCCGCGCCGTCGCCGAGTTCTCGTTCCGCGAGGCCGCGCGCACGAACGCCAAGGTGTTCGGGGGCCCGAAGTTCACGGTGTCGCCGACCTACGAAGGGATGCTGAAAGAAGAGATGGACGCCGCGGCGGAGCGGTACCCGTCGGTGGCGTACGAGCCACAGCTGATCGACGCGACGTTCGCGCTGCTGGTCGCCTCGACCGGCGATCCGCTCGTGATCCCGGCGCTGAATCGCGACGGCGACATCCTCTCCGACCTCGTGCTGCCGCTCTTCGGCTCGATCGCCGGCTCGGAGTCGATGCTCGTGGCGTTCGCCGGCGAGGTGCTCGAGCCGACCGCGCTGATGGCGGAAGCGGCTCACGGCACCGCTCCCTCCCTCGAAGGCAAGAACATCGCGAACCCGATGGCGATGATCCTCGCGGCAGCTGCACTGCTCGCGCAGACCGATCAGGGGCAAGCGGCCGGCCGGGCGATTCGCGAGGCTGCGCTCGAGGTGGTGGCGCGGGGAACGAAGACGGCCGACCTCGGAGGGGGCGCGACGACGACGGAGTACACAGACGAGGTGATCCGCCTGACGCGGTCGAAGCTCGAGATCTGGGCGACCCTGTAAGCGCTCGAGCTAGAGCGCCAGGAACGCCTTGGCGAGCTCCGGGTCGAACTGCGTGCCGGAGCAGCGCTCCACCTCGACGACGGCCTCGTCGCGGGTCATCGCCGGGCGGTAGGGCCGGTCGGAGGTCATCGCGTCGTAGGCGTCGGCCACGGCGAGGATGCGCGCCTCGAACGGGATCTCATGGCCGCCGAGGCGGTGCGGATAGCCGGCACCGTCCCAGCGCTCGTGGTGGTAGAGGACGCAGTCGAGGGCGCTGCGCAGCGAGCGGATGCCTGCCAGCATGCGGGTACCGACGATCGGGTGGGTCTGGATCTCGGCGAGCTCGTCGGGCTCGAGCGCGCCCGGCTTGCGCAAGATCGCCGGGTCGACAGCCAGCTTGCCGATGTCGTGCAGCGGTCCGCCGGAGCGGATCGCCTCGACGCGCTGCGGGCCTGCGCCCACCGCCTCCGCGAGACGCAACGCGAGCGCCGTGACGCGGAGCGCATGACCCGCGCCGTCCGGGTCACGGGCGACGAGTGTACGAGTGAGCTGGGCAGCCTTTCCCATCGAGCGTCGTTACGTTCCGGATGCGGGGACGGATCCCTGCGCCGGTCAGGCGCCCTCGACGAATCGTTTTTGCCACATCCGCAGGCTGACGAAACCAAGCACACCGAGCGCGAGGAGCACGACGACGGCGTAGAGCCCGTACTTACCGACCGCCTCGGCAACGGCCTTGCCCGCCCAGTAGGCAAGCAACGAGACGCCGGTGGCCCAGACGATCCCGCCGAGGGCGTTCCAGGCGAGGAAGCGCCACCACGGCATGCGGCTGATCCCCGCGAGCCAGGCCGAGGTGACGCGCAGGAGCGCGATGAACCGGGCGAAGAAGACGGTCTTCGCACCGTGCCGGTCGAAGAAGCGCTCGCTTGGCGGCAGCACCTTGTTCGCGTGTCTCGAGATGAACGCGAACCGGTTGATCAGCTTGCGCCCGCCGACCCGTCCGAGCCAGTAGCCGACGTTGTCGCCGACGATCGCGGCGGTGGCCCCGACGACGATCACCCATACGAGCGAGTACTGGTGGTGCTCGGGCCGCGCGAGCACCGCCGCAGTGATCAGCGCGGTCTCGCCGGGCAACGGGACCCCCGCCGACTCGATCGCAACGAGCACGAACAAGATGACCAGGCCGTAGTCGACAAGGAGCTTCGTCACGCCGGGCTCAGTCTAGGTGGGGGGAAATCCGTGCGGAATACGTACTGTGGCGGCCGTCGGATGCGCTACCGTCGCCCGCGGCGATGCAACTTGGAGTCCCGAAGGAGCTGGTTCCCGGCGAACGTCGTGTGGCGCTCGTCCCCGAGACCGTAGGCCGGCTCGGGGAGGGCGTCGACGTGATCGTCGAGGCCGGTGCGGGGGACGACGCCGGCTTCCCGGACTCCGTCTACCGCGACGCGGGAGCGACGATCGGCGACCCGTGGGGCGCCGATGTCGTCGCGAAGGTCGCTGCGCCGACGGTCGACGAGGTCGCGCGTCTCCACTCGGGCCAGATCCTGATCGCCTTCCTGTCGCCTCTCACCGACACGGCGGGCGTCGAGCGGCTTCGAGCGGCCGGCGTCCACGCCTTCGCGCTCGAGTCGATCCCCCGCATCACGCGCGCGCAGCCGATGGATGCGCTCTCGTCGCAAGCCACGGTCTCCGGCTACAAGGCGGTGCTCGTCGCCGCAGACCGACTGCCCCGTTTCTTCCCGATGCTGATGACCGCCGCGGGAACGATCCCACCGGCCAAGGTGCTGGTGCTGGGCGCAGGCGTCGCAGGCCTGCAGGCACTCGCGACCGCGCGGCGCCTTGGCGCCGTCGTCTCCGGATTCGACGTGCGTCCGGCCGTGCGGGAGCAGGTCGAGTCGCTCGGCGCGACGTTCCTCGACCTCGGCATCCAGGGCGAGGAGACCGAGGGCGGGTATGCCCGCGAGTTGACCGCCGAGCAGCAGGCCGCCCAGCAAGCGGAGCTTCAGGCGCGCATTCCGCAATACGACGTGGTGGTCACGACCGCCGCCATTCCGGGCCGCCCCGCTCCGAAGCTGATCACCGCCGATGCGGTGCGTGCGATGCGCCCCGGCTCGGTGATCGTCGACCTCGCCGCCGAAACCGGCGGCAACTGCGAGCTGACCAAGCCGGGCGAAGAGGCCGTCGAGGGCGGCGTCCTGATCGTGGGTACGACGAACGTCCCGTCGACCATGCCGACGCATGCAAGCCAGCTCCTCTCGCGCAACGTCGCGTCGCTCGTCGGGCTCTTCGTCGCGGACGGCGCGGTGTCGCTCGACTGGGACGACGAGATCGTCGCCGGCGCCTGCGTGACCCGTAACAAGGACAACCCGTGAGGCGGGCATGAGCCACAACACGCTGCTCGTCTTCGAAGTGACGATCCTCGTGCTCGCGATCTTCCTCGGCTTCGAGGTGATCTCGAAGGTGCCGACGCTCCTCCATACGCCGCTGATGTCGGGCACGAACGCGATTCACGGCATCGTGATCGTGGGCGCGATGCTCGTCGCCGGCGAGGGGCACAAGGACACGCTGACGCTCGTGGTCGGTCTCGTCGCGGTGGTGCTCGCGTCGGCGAACGTCGTCGGCGGCTTCGTCGTCACCGACCGGATGCTCGAGATGTTCAAGAAGCGCGAGCCACCCAAGAAGGACGCCGATGGGAGCTGACGCAACCCGTCTCGCGTATCTGGTCACGATCGTGACCTTCATCCTCGCGCTGCGCTTCCTGTCGTCACCCGCGCACGCAAGGCGCGGCAACCAGATCGGCGCGGTCGGGATGCTGCTCGCGATCGTCGTCACGTTCTCGCAGAAGTCGGTCCTGAGCTACTGGGAGATCGCGGCCGGCATGGTCGTCGGCGGCGGCTTCGGCGCCGTCGCGGCCCGCAAGGTGAAGATGACCGCGATGCCGCAGATGGTGGCGCTGTTCAACGGCGTCGGCGGCGGGGCGGCCGCCCTGATCTCGCTGGCCGAGTTCCATCGCATGGCGCCCGCGGCGGGCAGCCTGCCGCGCGACATCAGCATCTCGATCATCCTCTCGGCCCTGATCGGCTCGGTCTCGTTCTCCGGGTCGATGATCGCGTTTGCCAAGCTGCAGGAGCTGATCCAGGGCCGCCCGATCACGTATCCGGGCCAGAAGGCGGTGAACGGCCTCGTCTTCGCGTCCTGCCTCGCCGCGGGCGCGGTGATCGTCGCCGGGCACGAGGCGCAGTGGTTGCTCTGGGCGATCATTGCCGCCGCATCGCTCTTCGGGATCATGTTCGTGCTGCCGATCGGCGGAGCCGACATGCCGGTCGTGATCTCGCTCCTGAACGCGTTCACGGGCCTCGCGGCGGCCGCGACGGGCTTCGAGCTCCAGAACACGGTGCTGATCGTGGCCGGCATGCTCGTCGGCGCGTCGGGCACGTTGCTGACGCTGATGATGGGCAAGGCGATGAACCGGTCGATCACGAACGTGCTCTTCGGCGCGTTCGGGCAGGTGTCGGCGGGCGCCGCATCGACGGCCGCAGGCGGCACCGGCGCGGTGCGCCCGACCACCGCCGACGACGTGGCGGTGATGCTCGCCTACGCACAGAAGGTGGCGATCGTGCCCGGTTACGGCATGGCGGTCGCGCAGGCCCAGCACGACGTGCGCACGCTCGCAGACCTCCTCGAATCGCGCGGCGTCGAGGTGACCTACGCGATCCATCCGGTCGCCGGCCGCATGCCGGGCCACATGAACGTGTTGCTCGCCGAGGCCAATGTGCCGTACCCTGCGCTGAAGGAGATGGACGAGGCCAACGCCGAGTTCCCGCGCACCGACGTCTCGCTCGTGATCGGCGCCAACGACGTCGTCAACCCGGATGCCCGCTCCAACTCGGGCAGCCCCATCTACGGCATGCCGATTCTGAACGTCGACCAGTCGAAGGCGGTCGTCGTGCTCAAGCGGTCGATGAACCCCGGCTTCGCCGGAATCGACAACCCGCTGTTCCTCGAGCCGAACACGATGATGCTGTTCGGCGACGCGAAGGAGTCTGTCGGCAAGCTCACTGCGGCTGTCAAAGCCCTTTGACAGCCGCACCGAGATGAGTCGCGTCCCGATCTTCACGGGCCGCCATGTCGAACAGGCGGTGTCGCCCGGCCAGGCCGTCGACGCGGTGCGCAAGGCGTTCATCGCGCACGCGCGCGGCGAATGGACGATGCCGCCCAAGGTCTATGTGACGAACTATCCGGCAGGCGACTTCCGCGCCATGCCGGCGCTGGGCGCCGGGCATGCGCTGCTCAAGTGGGTCACCTCGTTCCCCGGCAATCCTTTGCAGGGCCTGCCGACCGTGGCGGGCGTGGTGCTGCTCTCGGACGCCGAGAACGGCCAGCTGCGCGCCGTGCTCGACGCGGCGGCCGTGACGGCACTGCGCACCGGGGCCGCGGCGGTGCTGGCCGCCGAGACGCTCGGCCGCGCCGACGCGACGACCGCCGCGGTGATCGGCACAGGCGTGAACGGCCGCGCGGCGGCGCGCACGTTCCTCGCGCGCGGCCGCGAGGTGCTCCTTTGGGATGTGAACGAGGCTCGCGCGAGGCACGTCGCAGCCGAGCTCCATACCGGCGTTGCGTCCTCGCTGGAGGAGGCGCTCGCAGCCGACCTGCTCGTGACGGTCACGCCCGGCCACCAGGTCCTGCTCGCCGACGGCGCGCTGCAACCCGGCCAGCACGTCTCGCTGATGGGCGCCGACGGCCCCGGCAAGGCCGAGGCCGCGGGCCCGGAGCTCGCCCGCGCGCACCTCTTTTGCGA
>DATLQV010000075.1:0-37407 GCA_035534955.1 Gaiellaceae bacterium | reverse complement strand
GGCGGCGAGGGCTCGTGCGGGGCGCCCGGTGAGGGTGTTGAGCAGGATGCCGAGCGTCAGGGCGAGCAGGCGTTGCGCGATCCGTTGTGCGAGCCCGCGCGGTGTCCGGGCGAGATGCCGCTCGAGACGCATCTGTTCTTTCAGGTTGGAGAAGACGCTCTCGATCGTCAGCCGCAGCCCGGCCAGGCGCTGCTCCCGGTCGCGGTTGGCCGCCGTCCGCTCGCGCGCCGGTGTCAGCAGCTGCACCTCGGCGCACTCCATCCGCTCGTTGTAGGCGCGCCCCCAGAGGCCCTTGTCAGCGATCACGGTCTCGCCCGCATCGACAAGATCGAGCAGCGGCTCGTACTCGTGCTCGTTGGCCGGCACGAGTGTGTAGGCGAGCGGCAGCCCGCGCCGGTCGGTGCGCAACACCAGACGGACGCCCCAGACGTACTCGCTTTTCGCGGCGCAGTACCCATAGGCCGCCGTGCCCGCGAACTCGCTCCGCTGCGCGCAGCCGGCGTAGTTGGCGACGCCGATCAACGTCCCGTCGGCCAGGCGGGCACCGCCCGCGTCGAGCAGCCGCGCGAGCCGCTGCTGCACGACCGTGAACAGCCCGGTCAGTCCACGCAGCCGCCGGTTGTACTGCGACTGCGACGGCAACTGCGGAAACCAACCCGGCAGCCGCCAGCCAACCAGGCCCAGGAACTGCCGGTCGGAGCTGATCCCCATCACCGCCTGACAGACCGCCAGCGCCACCAACTCGGCATCGCTCGTCCGCGCCGCCGGCCCCGGCCGCGCAGGGACCGGAAACTCGTCCGCGAACACATACGCTGCAACGACAAGGGCTTCCAGATCGGGCGTCATCTCGAGCCTCCATCTCGAGGGGACACAGGTCAGGAAGCCCTTCGTCGTCGAAGAACCGGTCCCTACCGAATACGCATCAAGCCTCTAGATCCTCACCACAGCCCCCGTTTCACCGAATCACTCGTCTGAGGGATTCCCGGAGACCGCGTGCTGCAGCGACGATGAGTGGGTCAACCAGCGGAGGTGCTCGATGCCCGTCTCCACCGCTGCGGCTGCACTTGCGATTCTCGTGCTCGTCTTTCTCTGGCTCCTGCGCGCCGTGCTGCGCAGCTAGGGGCCGGTAACGCGCGAACCTGGTTCGCCGCCGGCGAACCAGGTTCGCGCGTTACGTGCGCACGAGCGGTTTGTACTTGATCCGGTGAGGCTCGAGGGCCTCGGGGCCCCGGGTTTCGCGAACCCAGTCCGCGTACTCGGCCCAGTCGCCCTCGAACCACGTCACCTGGCTGTCGCCCTCGAAGGCGAGGATGTGCGTCGCGACGCGGTCGAGGAACCAGCGATCGTGGGTGATCACGACCGCGCAGCCGGCAAAGTCGAGCAACGCGTCCTCGAGCGCGCGCAGCGTGTCGACGTCGAGGTCGTTCGTCGGCTCGTCGAGCAGCAGCACGTTACCGCCGCTCTTGAGCATCTTCGCCAGGTGCACGCGGTTGCGCTCACCGCCCGACAGTTTTCCGACCGGCTTCTGCTGGTCGCCGCCCCGGAAGTTGAACCACGAGGTGTACTGACGTGAGTTGATCTCCTTCTTGCCGAGCAGGACGATGTCCTGGCCGCCGGAGATCTCCTTCCACACGGTGCTCTTCGCATCGAGCGAGTCGCGTGACTGGTCGACGTAGCCGAGCTGCACGGTGTCGCCGATCCGCAGCTCGCCCGAGTCCGGCGTCTCTTCGCCCGCGATCATGCGGAAGAGCGTCGTCTTGCCGGCGCCGTTCGGACCGATCACGCCGACGATCCCTGCGGGCGGTAGCGAGAACGAGAGGTCCTCGAACAAGAGGCGATCGCCGAAGCCCTTCGAGACGCCCTGGGCTTCGATCACGAGGTCGCCGAGCCGCGGCCCCGGGGGGATGTGGATCTCCACCTTGTCGAGTCTCACCGCATCCTCGTCGGCAAGCAGCTTCTCGTAGGCGCCGAGACGCGCCTTCGACTTGGCGTGGCGCGCCTTCGGTGCCAGGCGCACCCATTCGAGCTCGCGCTGGAGCGTGCGCTGCCGGGCCGACGACTGCTTCTCCTCGATCGCGAGGCGCGCCTGCTTCTGTTCGAGCCAGCCCGAGTAGTTGCCCTGGTAGGGAATGCCTTTGCCGCGGTCGAGCTCGAGAATCCAGCCGGCGACGTTGTCGAGGAAGTACCGGTCGTGGGTCACGGCGACGACGGTTCCCTTGTAGTCGGCGAGGAAGCGCTCGAGCCAGAACACCGACTCGGCGTCGAGGTGGTTCGTCGGCTCGTCGAGGAGCAGCAGGTCGGGAGCGCTCAGGAGCAGCCGGCAGAGCGCGACGCGCCGGCGCTCGCCGCCCGAGAGCGACGTGACGTCGCGGTCGCCTTCGGGCAGGCGCAGCGCGTCCATTGCGTGGTCGAGCTGCTCCTCGAGCTGCCAGGCTCCGCGCCGGTCGACCTGATCCTGCACCTTCGACTGCTCGGCGAGCAGCGCGTCGAAGTCGGCGTCGGGCTCGGAGAACCGCGCTGAGATCTGGTTGAAGCGATCGAGCAGGTCGCGCAGCTCGCGCACCCCGTCCTCGACGTTCTCACGCACCGTCTTCGCAGGGTCCAGCTCGGGCTCCTGCTCGAGGAGCCCCACCGTCGCGTTCGGTGCGAGCTCGGCGACGCCCGACGACGGCTCCTCCTTGCCGGCCATGATGCGAAGCACGGTCGACTTGCCCGCACCGTTCGGCCCGAGCACGCCGATCTTCGCCCCGGGCAGGAACGAGAGGGAGATCGAGGCAAGCACCTGGCGGTCGGCGCCGTAGAACTTGTCGACCTTGTACATGGTGAAGATGTATTCAGCACTCATTCTTCGTTTCGGGGCCGGCCGAGCCGACCCCTGCGCTCCTTTGTTGCTAGGTAACAGCCGGGCCACGATACATTCAGGATTCCCCGGCTCCGTTCGCCTGGTGTGTCACCCGTGGATGCCTCGGTACAGTGTCGGCATGGCTGTGCTCCCCGCAACGAGGCTCGACGCCGAGCGCCTGAGGGCCGATTTTCCGGTCTTCGATGAGCTCACGAACGGGCGGCCGGTCGCGTATCTCGACTCGGCGGCTTCGACGCAGAAGCCCCGCCAGGTGCTCGATTCGATGCGGGAGTTTTACGAGCACAGTTACGCCAACGTGCACCGCGGGGTCTACACGCTCGCCGAGCGCGCAACGGCCGGCTATGAGGGCGCACGCGAAAAGGTGCGGGCCTACATCAATGCGCCGTCGAACCGCGAGGTGATCTTCACGCGCAGCGCGACCGAGGCGCTCAACCTGATCGCGTACTCGTGGGGCCTCGAGAATCTCGGCCCGGGTGACGTGGTCGTGATCACCGAGCTCGAGCACCACTCCAACTTCGTCCCGTGGCAGTTCATTGCCAAGAAGACCGGCGCCCAGTTCGCGCACATTCCGATCGACGACCTCGGCGAGCTGCAGCTCGACTCGCTCGACGAGATCGCCGCGCGCGGCAACGTCAAGGTGGTCGCGAACAACCTCGTCTCGAACACGCTCGGTACGATCAACCCCGTCGAGAAGCTCGCGGCGTGGGCGCACGAGCAGGGCGCGATCATGGTCGTCGATGCGGCGCAGGCCGCACCGCATCGGCACATCGACGTGCAGGCGCTCGGCTGCGACTTCCTCGCGTTCTCGTCGCACAAGGTGTGCGGCCCGACGGGCGTCGGCGCGCTGTGGGGACGCCGCGAGCTGCTCGATGCGATGCAGCCCTTCAACCTGGGTGGCGAGATGATCCGCTCCGTCTCGCTCGACCGGACGAGCTGGAACGAGTTGCCGTACAAGTTCGAAGCCGGTACGCCGGCGATCGCCGAGGCGTACGGCTTCGGCGCCGCTCTCGACTACGTCTCCGCCGTCGGTCTCGACGCGATCGAGGCGCACGAGCACGAGCTCGTCGTGCAGACGATGGACAGACTCGGCGAGATCCCGGGCCTGCGCATCTTCGGACCGCCCGCCGAACGCCGCACCGGCATCGTCAGCTTCGAGCTCGAGGGCGTCCACCCGCACGACGTCGCGCAGATCCTCAACTGGGAGGGCGTCGCCGTCCGGGCCGGCCACCACTGCACGCAGCCGCTGATGACCCGCCTCGGCGTCGCCGCCACGACGCGCGCGAGCTTCTACCTCTACTCGCTCCCGGAGGACGTCGACCGCCTGGTCGCCGGTCTGCTCAAGGTGAAGGAGACGTTTTCGTGAGCGATTGCCGGCGTAGGCTCGACGGAGCCGGTCAAGGAGCGCAGGTGCCGGCTTTGCCGGCGCCGGAGCGGGAAGCGAGGTCGCTCGGATGAGCGACCTCGAGCAGATGTATCGGGAAGTGATCCTCGACCACTACAAGAACCCGCGTGGGCATGGGGCGCTCGAGCACGCGCACGCGCAGGCCGAGGGGCAGAACCCGCTCTGCGGCGACGAGGTGACGATCTACGTCCGGTTTGCCGAGGACGGCGAGACGATCGAGGACGTCGGCTTCGAGGGCCGTGGCTGTGCGATCTCGCAGGCCGCCACGTCGATGCTGACCGAGCTCGTCAAGGGCCGGAAGGCCGCCGACGTGGCCGCCCTGCCCAAGGAGGAGCTGCTCGGCGAGATCGGCATCCCGCTGACGCCGATTCGCCTCAAGTGCGCGATCCTCGGCCTGGGCGTGCTCAAAGTCGCGCTGCACCGCTCCAAGGGCACACCGTTGCCCGCCGAGTGGCAGGGCCTCGCCGACGAGCTCCAGCTCGACTGATGGCCCAGATCGAGGTTGCACCGATCGGCGAGTTCGGCCCGGGCTCGACGAAGATCGTGACCGTCGGCCTGACGTCGATCGGGGTCTACAACTGCAACGGCAAGCTCTACGCGCTCGAGGACCGCTGCTCGCACGACGACGGGCCGCTCTGCGAGGGCGAGTGGGACCAAGACCTCTGCCGTGTCATCTGCCCGCGCCACGGCTCGGCGTTCGACCTCGAGACCGGCTCGCCGCTGTCGTTGCCCGCCTACGAGCCCGTCGCGACGTACCCGGTCGCCGTCGAAGACGGCATCGTCAAGGTCTCGCTCACATAGAGCGCTGCTGGGACACCGCCGACGCTCTGTACCTCGCCTACCACGACGGCGAGTGGGGCCGTCCCGTGCGCGACGAGCGAGTCCTCTACGAGCGGCTCTGTCTCGAGGGCTTCCAGTCGGGCCTCTCGTGGCTGACGATCCTGCGCAAGCGCGAAGCGTTTCGGGCCGCGTTCGTGGGCTTCGATCCCGAACGGGTCGCGGCGTTCGGCAAACGTGACGTGGAGCGGCTGCTCGCCGACGCGTCGATCGTCCGCCACCGCGGCAAGATCGAGGCGACGATCGCGAACGCGCGGGCGACGGTTGGCCTGCGCGAGACGGAGCCGCTGCATGAGGTCTTCTGGTCGTACGCCCCGAGCCGCCATCGCACGCCGCGGAGCCGCAGTGAGTGGGCCGCCTCGACGCCGGAGTCGACGGCGCTCTCGAAGCGGCTGAAGCAGGCCGGCTTCCGGTTCGTCGGCCCAACCACGGTCTACGCCGCGATGCAGGCGTGCGGCGTCGTCAACGACCACCTCGAGGGCTGCTTCGTCCGGGCGGCCGTGGAGGAAATCCGGTGTCGTCCGTCCTGACCGATGAGGTAGATTCTCGACATCCGCGGAAAGGAGGTGGTCCGGCGTTGGAGACTTCAAGTACGGGCAGTGGAGGTACCAGCTCGTAGAGGTGTGTCCCCGGGACCTGACGGGGAATCGCCTAGCCAGCGTGGGGGACTCGCGTTACGCGCCGCCTTATCGGCCGGAAGCGCCTCTACGAAATCCAAGCTGGTAACCGACGAAACGGGGCCCTTCGGGGCCCCGTTTCGTCTAGAAGGGCAGGAGACGCTCGCGCTCAGACGGCGCGACGGATCTGCTCTTCGAGCGGCACAAGCGGGAGCCGGAAGGTGTCGGCGGCATCCGTCGAGGAGACGACATTGTCGGCGCCCTGGAGCATCGTCACCTGGTCGACCGACAGGGGTGCGCCCGGAAGGCGCTCGGTCAGCCGCGCCCCTGCCCGGGCGACGCGGAACGGAACGTGCACGAGCGGGCGCCTCTTGCCGAGCACCCGGGCGATCGTGCGGTACAGGCCGTTCCAGTCGACGGTGTCGGGGCCGCCGAGGTCGAAGGTCCTGTTTGCGGCCTGCGGCGCGGCGACCGCCTCGGCGACGTACTCGGCGACGTCGTCGACCCAGATCGGCTGCGAACGCTGCAGGCCCGGGCCGATCACCGACACGACGGGCGAGTAGCGCACCTGCTTGACGAACGTCGGTAGAGCTCCACCGTCGCGCCCGAAGACGAAGCTCGGCCGGAAGATCACGTGCTCGAGCCCTGACGCGGCGACCGCCTGCTCCTCCGCCCATTTCGCCGCGTAGTAGGGCACGGTGGGCCCGGACTGGACGTTCGTTCCGAGTGCGCTCATCAGGACGAACCGCTCGACGCCTGCGCCCTGCGCGGCCGCGACGAGGTTCTGCGTGCCCTCGGTCATCACGCGGTGGAAGTCGCCCGGGCGGCCCCGAATGATCGCGACGAGGTGGACGACGTGTGTGCAGGCTTCAGCGGCAGCGTGCAGGCTCGCGACATCGGTGACGTCGCCCGGCGCGAGTTCGACGCCCCAGGCCTCGAGCTGCGACGCGCGCTCGGGCCGCCGGACGAGGGCGCGCACCTCGTAGCCCCGCGCGCGCAGCGCATGGACGATCCGGGGACCGACGAAGCCGGTCGCCCCGGTGATGAGAATCTTTCCCGCTCCGGCGCCGGCCGAGCCGGCACCTGCGCTCTTTGCCGGCTCCGTCGAGCCTACGCCGGTGTTTCCCGCTCCGGCGCCGGCCGAGCCGGCACCTGCGCTCTTTGCCGCCTCCGTCGAGCCTACGCCGGTCATGAGAAGTTCTGCCAGTAGCGCGACGGGGTCGGCCCGCGCTGGCCCTGGTACTTCGAGCCCAGCGACGTGCTGCCGTACGGCGCCGACGCCGGTTCGGTCATCTGCATGAACGAGATCTGCCCGATCTTCATCGCGTGATAGATCGTGATCGGCAGGTTGGCGACGTTCGAGAGCTCGAGCGTGACGTGCCCGTCCCAGCCCGGATCGATGAACCCGGCCGTCGAATGGATCAGCAGACCGAGCCGGCCGAGCGAACTCTTCCCCTCCAATCGAGCCACGAGGTCGTCCGGCAGCGTCACCCGCTCGAGCGTCGAGCCGAGCACGAACTCGCCCGGATGGAGGATGAACGGCTCGTCGTCCGAGATCTGCAGCTCCTCGGTGAGACCTTCCTGCGCCTGCTTCACGTCGATGAACGGATAGCGCGCGTTGTGGAACACGCGGAAGTACCGGTCGACGCGCACGTCAACACTCGACGGCTGGAGGAGCGACGCGTCATACGGGTCGATCTTGATCCGGCCTTCGTCGATGAACCGGGCGATCGTGCGATCGGAGAGAACCACAGTGTGATTCTTCCATCAGCGTGGCGCCGGGCGCGCCGGGTTCCCCTCAGGCCCGGTTGCGGGACCTGCCGGCGGGCAGGTAGTAGCGCTCGGTGTACTCGATCACGGCCCGCTGCATCGAAAACCGCGGCGCGAGCCACCCGATCGACCTCTTCATCAGCTCGACCCAGGCGCCGCGGTCTGCGTAGAGCGGCACCACGTCCTCCTCGAGCACGCGGTAGAGCTCCTCGGCGTCACCCGAGTCCGAGAGGCCGGCGAGCGCCCAGCCCACCGCCGGGTCGTAGGCCTCGGCCCACCAGCCGTCGAGCACCGACAGGTTCGGCACGCCGTTCACGGCGGCCTTCATGCCGCTCGTGCCCGAGGCCTCGTACGGCCGCCGGGGGGTGTTCAGCCAGATGTCGCAGCCGGGGATGATCGCCCGCGCCAGGTTGAGGTCGTAGTTGGGGAGGAAGACGACCCGTCCGGCGGCGGCGGGGTCGTCGGAGAGCTCGACGATCCGCTGCATGACGTCCTTCGCAGGCCCGTCCTGCGGGTGCGCCTTCCCGGCCACGACGATCTGGACGGGCAGCTCGAGCAGCCGTTCGAGGTCGGAGAAGACGAGGCCGGCGCGTTTGTAGGTGGCAAAGCGTCGCGCGAACCCGATCGTCAGCCGGTCGGTGTCGAGGCCGGCGAGCCGGGCGAGCCGGTCTTTCAGCAGCACGTGCGTCCGCCACAGCGCGGCGGGGTCGAGGTCGTCGACCGCCTTCCAGCCGCCCCAGGCGGGCGGCGCCTCCGGTCGCACGCCGATGCCGCGCAAGAGCTCCGCGAGCTCGGGCGCGAGCCAGCTCGTGAGGTGGATGCCGTTCGTGATCGCGCCGATCGGCGCCTCCTCGCCCGGCCAGAGCCCAGCCCACATCTCGCGCGCGACCTCCGCGTGCAGCTCCGAGACGCCGTTTGCGAACGCGGAAAGCCGTAGCGCGAGCGGCGTCAGGCCGAAACCGCCGCTGCCCTCGCTGCGTCCGAGCGCCAGGAGCTCGGCGTCCGAGAGCCCGGCGCGGCCGGCGAGCGAGCCGGCATAACGCAGCACGAGACCGTCGTCGAAGACCTCGTTGCCGGCCGGCACCGGCGTGTGCGTGGTGAAGACGGTCGAGCGGCGGACGCGGTCGAGCGCGTCGCCGGTCGACACTCCCTGCTCGACGAGGGCGCGCACGCGCTCGATCGTGAGGAACGCGGAGTGGCCCTCGTTGACGTGGTAGACCGCCGGCTCGAGGCCGAGTGCCTCGAGGGCGCGCACGCCGCCGACGCCGAGCACGAGCTCCTGGCGGATGCGGTGCTCGCGATCGCCGGAGTAGAGCGCGTCGGTGAGCAGGTCAACGTCGAGCAGGTAGAGCGGCACCGAGCCTGCGTCGTAGCGCCACACGGTTGCGGTGACGATCTCGTCGTCCAGCTCGACCTCGACCGAGACCGGTTCGCGCTGGAGGCCGAGCGCGGCGGGGTCGAGCGCCGCGTACGTCTCGGTCTGCCGGCCCGCGCCGTCGAGGCCCTGGGTGAAGTAGCCGCGGCGGTAGAAGAGGCCCACGCCGACGAGTGGAAGCCCGAGCTCGCCGGCCGCCTTCAGGTGGTCGCCCGCAAGGACGCCGAGACCACCCGAGTAGATCGGCAGGCGCGCATCGAGGCCAAATTCCATGCTGAAGTAGGCGACGAGCAGCGCCGGGTCGTCCACGCCGTGCTGCTGTGACCACCAGGTGGCGGCGGTGTCGGTCGTCTCGGAGGTCAGCATGTGTTCTTCGAACGCGCGCAGGCTCCCGCAACCGTAGCGACGCTGCTGCCACGGCGTCGCGCATAGACGTTATGCACATATGCAGACAGGCCGAAGTCTGCGGTAGGCTGGGGAGCGATGGCGACGACGCGCACGATCGACCTCCGCACGGAGGTCCCCGGCCCCCGCTCGCGCGAGGTGCTCGACCGCATCGCCGCGAGCGTCGCTTCGCCGCTTGCGATCACGTTTCCGGTGGTCGCCGCTCAGGCGCGCGGCGCGACGATCACGGACGTCGACGGCAACACGTTCATCGACTTCGCCGGTGGTGTCGGTTGCCTGAACGTCGGCCACTCGCACCCGCACGTCGTGCAGGCCGCACAGGAGCAGCTCGAGCGCTTCAGCCACACCGACTTCACGGTCGTTCCGTACGAGCTCTACGCCGAGCTCGCCGAGCGCCTGCTCGCGCGGGTGCCGATCGCCGGGCCGAAGAAGGCGGCGTTCTTCAACGCCGGCACGGAGGCGGTCGAGAACGCGGTCAAGTTCGCCCGCGCCTACACGGGCCGCCCGGCGGTGATCGGGTTCGAGGGCGCCTTTCACGGCCGCACCTATCTCTCGCTCGCGCTGACCTCGAAGACGCACCCGTACAAGCAGGGCCTTGGGCCCTTTGCGCCCGAGGTCTACCGTGTCCCCTACCCGAACGCATTTCGCGGCCCCACGGCGCGCGAGGCGCTCCAGGCGCTGCGCCGCGCGTTCGCGACACTCGTCGCACCGGAGGACGTGGCCGCGATCGTGTTCGAGCCGGTTCAGGGCGAGGGTGGCTTCATCCCGGCTGCGCCCGAGTTCGTGGTGGGGCTGCGCGAGCTCTGCGACGAGCACGGCATCGTCCTCGTCTGCGACGAGGTGCAGAGCGGCTTTGGCCGCACCGGGCGCTTCTTCGCGATCGAGCACTTCGGGGTCGAGCCCGACCTGATCACGGTCGCCAAGTCGATCGCGATGGGCATCCCGCTCTCCGGCGTGCTCGGGAGGACCGCGATCATGGACGCGCCGGTGCTCGGCGGCGTCGGCGGCACGTACATCGGCAACCCGGTCGCCCAGGCGGCCGCGCTGGCCGTCCTCGACGTGATCGAGGACGAGGGGCTCATCGAGCGCTCGGAGCTGATCGGCGGCGTGATGCGCGCGCGGATGGAGACCTGGCGCGACCGCTTCCCCGCGGTCGGCGACGTTCGCGGCCTGGGCGCCATGCTTGCGATCGAGCTCGTGGGTGAGGATCTGGCTCCGGCGACCAAGGTCGCCTCGCGCGTCGTCGAGGAAGCTCTCGCCCGGGGGCTCCTGCTCCTGAAGGCCGGCGTCGACGGCAACTGCATCCGGGTGCTGGTGCCGCTCGTGATCTCGGACGCGGAGCTCGACGAAGCGCTCCAGGTCTGGGAATCGGCTCTCGAAGCCGCCCTGTAACCCGGAGACCCGGGGGTAGGCTGGCCCGAATGGTCGGCGACGTGCTCTCAGACCGCTACGAGCTCGAGGAGCTCGTCGGGACCGGCGGCATGTCGACCGTCTTTCGTGGGCACGACCGGCTGCTCGACCGCAAGGTCGCGCTGAAGATCCTCCACTCCCACTACACGGGCGACGCCGAGTACGTCGAGCGGTTCCGCCACGAGGCGCGGGCGGTCGCGGCTCTCTCGCACCCGAACATCGTCACCGTGATCGACCGGGGCGAGCACGAGGGGCGGCAGTTCATCGTCTTCGAGTACGTCGACGGTGAGAACCTGAAGCGGCTGATCGAGCGTGGCGGCCCCGCGCCCGTCGAGCGGGCGCTCGAGCTCGCGTTGCAGGTCGGGCGCGGCCTCTCGTTCGCGCACCAGCGCGGGCTCGTCCACCGCGACGTGAAGCCGCAGAACGTCCTGCTGAACGGCGCCGGACAGGCCAAGGTGACCGACTTCGGCATCGCGCGCTCGCTCGACGTCCAGCAGGGGATGACCCAGACGGGCACCGTGCTCGGGACGTCGGACTACATCGCGCCGGAGCAGGCGCAGGGCCACCGTGTCGATGCGCACACTGACGTCTACTCGCTCGGCGTCGTCCTCTACGAGCTCCTGACGGGCGAGGTGCCGTTCCCCGGCGAGAACTTCGTCGCGGTGGCGATGCGGCACATCAACGAGCCGCCGCCCTCCGTTCGCGACAGGCGTCCGGACGTGTCGCCGCGACTCGACGCGGCGGTGCGGCGGGCGATGGCGAAGGACGCGGCCGACCGGTTCCCGACCATGGCGGATTTCTGCGGGGAGCTCGAGGCGTGCCTCGCGGAGCTGCACGGCCCGGCGGTGACCGCTTCGCGGCCGCAGGCCCGGGCGGGGTCGCGGCGGCGCGGCGTTTCGCCATGGCCCGTCCTAGCCGTGCTTGCGGCGCTGATCGCGATCGGCGCGGTGCTCGCCGTCCTCGTGATCGGTCGTGGCGCGAACGTCTTCTCCGGCAGCCACCCGTCGAGCGGCGGGGCCGGCGGCCCACCGCATCTGCGCGCGGTCACCGCCTACGACCCTTACGGGACGAACGGTGAGAACGACGCACAGGCGAAGTTCGCAACCGACGGGGTCGCGTCGACCGCGTGGTCGACCGAGCGCTACTACGACGCACCCAGCTTGAACAAGCCGGGTGTCGGTCTCGTGCTCGACGCCGGCGCCGGCGTGCAGCTGAACCAGATCGCGCTCACCACGACGACTCCGGGTTTCGACGCGGTGATCCGGGCCGGGGACTCACCGACCGGGCCGTTCCCGGATGTCGTCTCCGATCCGCAGCAGGTGGCGGCCACCGCGCAGTTCCCGATTCGCGGCGGCAAGCATCGCTACTACCTGATCTGGATCACGCGTCTCGGCGCCGGCTTCCAGACGGCGCGCGTGAACGAGGTCACCGCCTCCTAGAAACGCAGGCGGCTGCGGCGGTCGAAGCGCTCGACCGCCAGGTCGGCGAGCCGCAGCAGGAGGTCGGGATAGGCGATCCCCGACGCCTCGAACAGCTGTGCATACACGCTCGTCGAGGTGAAGCCGGGAATGGTGTTCAGCTCGTTGACGAGCACCTCGCCGTCGTCGCGCACGAACATGTCGGCACGAGCCATGCCCTCGCAGTCCGCAGCGACGAACGCGCGCACTGCCAGCTCCTGGGCACGCTCGAGCTGCTCGCCGGGGAGGTGCGCCGGGACCAGGAGGTCCATCTCCCCCTCGTCGTACTTCGCCTCGAAGTCGTACCACTCGTTGTGCGTCACGACGATCTGGCCGGGAAGCGACGCGATCGGTCGTTGGTTTCCGAGCACGCCCACCTCGACTTCGATCCCGGACACGAAGCGCTCGACCAGCACCTTCTCGTCGTGCTCGAAAGCAAGCGCGACGCCCCGGCGCAGCTCGTCTGCGTCGTGCGCCTTGCTGATGCCGACGCTCGACCCGAGCCGGGCCGGCTTCACGAAGACGGGAAAGCCGAACGGGCTCCATGGCTCGTCGCCGAGCCGCAGCGTGATGTTCTCCGTCACCGGGATGCCGTGATCCCGCATGACCGACTTGAAGACGTCCTTGTCCATGCAGAGCGCCGAAGCGAGCACGCCGGCGCCGACGTACGGCACGCCGGCGAGCTCGAGCAGGCCCTGGACGGTTCCGTCCTCGCCGAACGGCCCGTGCAGCACGGGGAAGACGACGTCCACGCCGGAGAGCGTCGTCGCGATCTCGCGGCCGGGCAGCCGGTCGACGGCCTCGAGCGCCTTGGTGGCGGTCCCGAGCTCCCAACGGCCCTCTCGGTCGATCTGGACGGTCACCACGTCGTTGCCGCTCCGCTCCAGCGCGTCGATCACGCTTGTTGCGGAGGCGATCGAGATCGCGTTCTCGCTCGAGCGGCCGCCGAGGATGACCGCGATGCGGCGGGTCACGGCGTCGTCGTCGTCGTGGCCGTCGTCGTGGTCGTGCCGCCGCCGGTCGTACCGTTCTGCAGCTGACCGACATAGATCGTCACCACGTCACCCGCCTTCGCATCTGCTCCCGGGGGCGGGTTTTCGGTCTGGACGATCCCGTCCTGGCTCGGGTCGGTGACCGGGTTGTAGACCACCGACGGCGTCAGCCCCGCGCTCGTGAGGATCGTCTCGGCGGTCGACTGGTTGTCGCCGGTGACGTCCGGCACCTGGGTGGTGGCCGGGCCCTTCGAAACCGAGAGGGTGATCGTCGAGCCCTTCGCGATCGGCGTGCCGGGCGGCGGGTCCTCCGCGACGACGACGCCCTTCGGTTCCGTGGATTGGATGTCGACGCGCTTCACGATGAAGCCCTGCCCGTTGAGTGCGGACAGTGCATTTGCATAAGGTTGTGTCGTCACGTCGGGCACGGGCACGGGCTTTGGGCCGCGCGAAACGTTGATGTGGACGGTCGTCCCCTTGTCAACCTTGTCACCGGCCGCCGGCTGCTGCGCCGTGACCGTGTCCGGCTGGTTGCCCGAGAAGATCCGGGCGATCTTCGGTTGCAGGCCGAGCTGCGCGAGAGCCGCGACCGCGCTCGTCGTGTCCTGACCGACGACGTTTGGCACCTGCACCTTGGGCTTGCCGGTCGACACCGTGAGCGTGATCGGCGATCCCCGGCCCACTTTCGTGCCGCCGCCCGGGTTCTCGCCGGAGACCTGCCCTTTCGCCACGGTGTCGCTCGGTGCTGACACGACGTGCGGGTTCAGCCCGGCCTGCTGGAGCTTCAGCACCGCCAGCGGCTGTGCCATCAGCATCACGTCGGGCACGGCAATCGACTTGTTCTGGTTCAGCTGGTCCTGGATCTTCACGTACAGGAACCAGCCGCCGGCGGCCGCCGCGAGGATCAGCCCGAGTGCAACGAGCCAGGGCCAGAACGACCGCCGTCCGCGCGGCTGCTCGTAGTCGTAGTACGGCGTGGGCGGCCGGTAGGCGGGCGGCGCAGGCGGTGCGACACCGCCGCGCGGGCGCTGCACCATCGTCTGCGCGCTCGCGCTGCCGACGCCCGAGAGCACCTGCGTCATCGCGTCCTCCGTCTCGGGCAGGACGGCCACGCCGCGCGCGACGCGCGCCAGGTCGGCATCCATCTCCTCCGCCGAGGCGTAACGCTGGTCCGGGTCCTTGGCCAGCGAACGCATCACGACCGCGTCGAGGTCGTGCGGGACGTCGGGGCGCAGCGCTGACGGCGGCTCGGGCACCTGCGAGAGATGCTTCATCGCGATCTCCACCGGCGTCTCGCCGGTGAAGGGCACCTTGCCTGTGAGCATCTCGTAGAGCACGACCCCGAGCGAGTAGAGGTCGGAGCGTGGATCGACCGGCGCCCCGCGCGCCTGCTCGGGCGACAGGTACTGCGCCGTGCCCACGATCGAGCCGGCCTCCGTCATCTGCGACGCGCCGGAGCGCGCGATCCCGAAGTCCGTCACCTTCAGGCGGCCGTCGGAGCCGACGACGATGTTGTGCGGCTTGATGTCGCGGTGGACGATCGCGTTACGGTGCGCGAACGCGAGGGCCCCGAGGATCTGGCGCGCGTAGTCGATGGCGATCGGGACCGGTGTCGGGCCGTTGCGAACGAGCAGTTCCTTGAGCGTCCGCCCTTCGAGGTACTCCATGGCGATGTAGTAGGTCCCGGCCGCGTGTCCGCGGTCGAAGATCGAGACGATGTTCGGATGGTTGAGGCCCGCGGCGCTCTGCGCCTCACGGCGGAAACGCTCGACGAACTGCTCGTCCGACGCGTGCCGTTCGTCGAGCAGCTTGAGCGCCACCAGGCGGCCGAGCTCCTGATCCTCGGCGAGATAGACGACCGCCATCCCGCCCGAGCCGAGCTTGCGCTTGATCACATAGCGCTGGTCGAAGGTGCGGCCGATCATGGCGTCAGACGAGGTCATATGAAGGGGCTACTGCTTCGACACCGTGGGCAGAATCGCCTGCATCAGCTGTTTTGCGATCGGGGCGGCGACCGAGCCACCGAAACCGTTCAGCTGGTGCTCGACGGCGATCGCGCCCGCGACCTGCGGATTGTCGGCCGGCGCGAAGAAGATGAACCAGGCCGTGTACACGTTCGGCAGGCCCGTTTCGGCCGTGCCGGTCTTCCCCGCCACGAGCACCCCCGGAATCTGCGCGGCCGCGCCCGTGCCGGACGAGACCACGCCCTGCATCATCTGGTTCAGTTCGGCGGCGGTTGCAGGCTTCATCGCGTGTTGTTTCCACACCTTGGGGTGGACGGTCACCACGGTGCCACCGGTGGACGACAGCACCCTGTTCAGCAGGTGGGGCACCATGATTGTGCCGTTGTTCGCGACCCCGGCCGCAACCAGGGCCATCTGGAGGGGCGTCACGAGCATCCGCTCCTGCCCGAACGCCAGGCGGCCAGGGTCGACGAGCGCGGGACTGTCGAACAGCCGGTGCTTGGAGAAGTCGTACAGGCCGCTGGCCGCGACCTCGCTCGGAGGCAGGTCGATCGGCGGCGCTGAGTAGAACCCGAACTGCTTCGCCTCGTCGAGAATGAGCTTGGCTCCGATCTTGATGCCGAGGTCGCAGAAGACCGCGTTGATCGAGTGGACAAAGGCCTGGAAGAGGTCGACGTTCCCGAAGCGCTCCGGGCCGTTCTGGTCGAGCGCGTTCGTGATCTGCTTGCCGTACTCGGTGCAGTAGCCGGGGTCGAAGAAGCTCGAGGTGGGCTTGGCGAGGCCCGAGTCGAGTGCCGCAGCCGCCGTGACGGTCTTGAAGGTCGAGCCCGGCGCGTACAGTCCCTCGGTTGCGCGGTTGTAGAGCGCAGACGACGAGCCGGGGCAGGCGCTCGGAGAATTGAGGATGCTCGCGAACCCGCTCGCCGACTCGATCTTGTTCGGGTTGTAGCCGGGCGACGATGCCATCACGTACACCTGGCCGGTCTTCGGGTTCAGCACGACCGCCGCGCCGCAGCGGCCCTGCAACGCCGTCTCCGCGATCTTCTGGGCGTTCACCCGCAGGTTGAGCACGAGGTTGTTGCCCGTCACCGTCGCGCCCCGGATCGTCTGGCTGAGCTTGTCGAAGATCGTGCCGAGATTCGCGTTCGTCGCCGTCAGGTAGGCGTTGTCTGCAAGCTCGATGCCGGCGCGCGAACGGCCCTGCGTCGAGTAGCCGACGACCTGCGAGGCGAGTCCGTTGGTGGGGTAGCGGCGAAAGAAGAGCGTCCCGCCGGCGGTGTGCTGCGCGATGTTCGCAGCGAGCACCGTCTTGCCGTCGGAGGCGTAGATGAGCCCGCGCTTGATGTGGAACTGCGCGACGAGCTGGATGGCGTTGTCCTGCTTCGCAGCGAGTGTCGGCGCCTCCCACGATTGCCAGTAGGTCGTCGCGACCACGAGCGACGCGAGCAGGACGAGCGAGATGAGCGCAACCGTTGAGATTTGGCGGTTCACGGCGTCAGGTCGCGTTCGCACGGTCGGAGACGAGGAGCAGGCCTGCAAGCAACACGAAGTTCGCGACGATGGACGAGCCGCCGTAGGAGACGAACGGCAGTGTGATCCCGGTCAGCGGGATGATGCGCAGGACGCCGCCGACGATGATGAATGTCTGCAGCGCAAAGCCCAACGTGAGACCGGCGGCAAGCAGCTTCGAGAACCCGTCGTCCGCCTGCAGCGCGATCTTCATGCCGCGCGCCACGAAGAGCATGAACACGAGCAGGAGCGCCGCGGCGCCCACAAGTCCCAGCTCCTGCGCGAGCGCGGAGTAGATGAAGTCGCTCGAGACGTAGGGGATCAGCTGGTGGCCGTCCGTGGTCGTGAAGGTGCCCTTGCCGAGCCCGGTGCCGCCGAAGCCGCCGTTGGCGATCGAGTAGAGCGACTTCACGAGTTGGTAGCTCTCGCAGTCCTGGCGCAGCGCGAGGCCGCCGGTCGACGGGCAGTAGACGGGAGTGCTCGTCCATGGATGCAGCCAGATCGTGACGCGCTCGTGGACGTGCGGGATCTGCTCGTATGCGCCGACGCCGCCGATCAGGAAGAGCACGATGCCGGCGAAGACGAACGAGAGCCGCGCGGTCGCGATGTAGAGCATTCCGAGGAAGATTCCGAAGTAGAGGAGCCCGGAGCCGAGGTCGTTCGATGCAACGAGCGCCAGCATGCAGGCACCGAAGATGACGAGCAGTGGCCCCACGTCCTTGAGGCGCGCCTGTGCCAGGACCTCCCGCTTTTCCCGCAGGTACGCGGCGAGGAAGACGATGAGGAAGACCTTCGAGAACTCGCCCGGCTGGAACGTGTACGCGCCGACGTGCACCCACAGGCGGGCACCGTTCACGGTCGTGCCGATGCCGGGGACCCGCGGTAAGAGGAGCAGTGCGATCGCCCCGATCCCGAACAGGTACTTGTACTGCTCGAGCACGCGGTAGTCGCGTCGCAGGCGCCAGAGCGTGAAGGCGAACAACGCGACACCGATCACGATCCACAGTCCCTGCTTGAACGCGTCGCTCGCGCCCAGACGGTAGATCTCGGTCACGCCGATCGCGGCCAGCAGGCCGGCCATCGGGAGCAGGTACGGGTCTGCGCTCGGCACCGTCAGCCGGACGACCAGGTGTGCAGCGAGGTACAGCGCGAAGAAGAAGACGGCATAGCCGAGCGAGCCCCAGCTGACGAGTGCCTGGCGCGCGATGTACACCGATGCGAAGCCGAGGCCCGTGAGGACGCCCACGACGGCGAGGTAGAGGAGCTCCCTGTTGCGGTAGCCGATCTTCAGCGCGCGAGCCCCCACACGACGAGCACGACGATCAGGACGGCGAGCGCCACGATGACGGCGAGCGCCAACACGTGCCTGCCGATGCCCGCCTGCGGTGCTTCGAAGCTCTCGGCGAGCGCCGTCCGGACGTCGGCGGCCGACACGACCATCGTGTCGCCGGGCGGGAGAGCTTCTGTGGGGACCGGCAACGAGACGCGGTCCTCCGGATGCAGCGTGTCCTCGTCTTCGTGGTGCGTAACCACCGGGTCACCGTCGACCAGCTCGAACACGATCGCCGTGATGTTGTCCTCGCCGCCCGCCCGGTTCGCAGCCTGGACGAGCTCCTTGGCAGCCGCGTCGAGGTCGGCACGATGCGTGTTCAGGATGCGTTCGATCTGGACGCCGTCGACCATGTCCGAGAGGCCGTCCGAGCAGATCAGATAGAGGTCACCGGCGCGGCCCTCGACCGAGAACGCGTCGACTTCGACGTCGGGGTCGGTGCCGAGCGCCCGGGTGATCACCGAGCGCTGCGGGTGCACCTCCGCCGCCTCGGGCGAGAGCTCCCCCCGCCGCACGAGCTCGGCGACGAGCGAGTGGTCGTCGGTCAGCTGCTCGAGCCGCTCGTCGCGCAGCCGGTAGGCGCGCGAGTCGCCGACGTGGCCGATCGTGACGGTGCCGTCGCCCTCGACGAGCGCGAGCGTCATGGTGGTGCCCATTCCGGACGTCGCGGCGTCGGTCGCAGCGCGCTCGTGCACGCGCCGGTTCGCCTCTCGAACGAGGTTCGCGACGTTGGCCTCGCCGCCGTCTCGAGCGCGTGCCTCTTCGAGTGCGCCGGCTGCGAGCGCCGAGGCGACCTCGCCGGCGCGTGCTCCGCCCATGCCGTCCGCGATCGCAAAGAGCGGCGGCCGGCAGACGTAGGAATCCTCGTTTCCTCTCCGCTTCCGCCCCGCGTCGGTACGGGCTGCGCTCTGACCCAGCCTCACAACTCGAACCGCAGGTCCGTCTCGCCGATTCTCACGATGTCGCCCGGGACGAGCTTCCGCTCCCGGGTGAGGCGAATCCCGTTCACGTACGTGCCGTTTGTCGAGCCGATGTCCTCGACCCAGACGCCGTCCCTGCGCGGCTCGAAGCGCGCGTGCCGACTCGACGCGTACTCGTCCTCGGGCAGCGGCACGTCGTTTGCCGCGCCGCGCCCGACCGTCAGCGGATGCGAGTCGAGCGTGAGCACGTCACCCTCGCCGATCGCCGGGCTCGCCAGCACGACGAGGTGGCCGAGCTCGCGCGGCGCCGGGTGCGACAGGAACCCGGCGGCGGCTGCCTGCTGCGGCGCGAGGATCATCGATTCCTGCGGGAGCCGCAGGTCGCGTGCCGCAGAGCGCACGATGCGCCAGATGAACAGGTAAAGGAGGACGAGGAACGCCAGCTTGAGGACGAGCAGCGTCGTCTCGACCTGCGCCGACGCGAGCACCTGCACTATTCGAGCTCCCGGGTGAAGACGATCTCCGTTCCGCCGATGGTGAACCGGGAGCCTTCCTCGAGCTTCACCCGCTTCACACGCTTGCCGTTCACCTCGACCCCGTTCGTCGAGTCGAGATCCAAGACGTAGTAGGCGTCGCCCTCACGGAGCACCTCGGCATGGCGCCGGGAGACGTTCGGGTCGGAGATCTGCACGTCGGCGTCCTTCGAGCGGCCGATCACGACTCGGTTCGCTGCGATCTCGTGCCGCTTCCCCTCCCACTCGAGCACGGCCACCTCGCGGTCGCTGCCGAGGTCGACCGCAGGCGAGGCTTCGGCCTCTTCTCGCGGCGGCTCCGTCGGCACGTAGATCATCGTCGCGCTCGGCTGGGCCCTGGCTCCACCTCGCGGCTTGTTCCCGGCGTCCAGCTCGGTCTCCGCCATGCGCGTCGCAATGCCGAACACGCCCACGTCGAGCTCATCGTCGGTCTCGAGCTCAACTGTCGGCGGTGAGAGGAGCACGTAGCTTTCGCGCCGTGCGTGCTCGGCGAGGTAGTCCGCGAGCTCGTCCGCAAGCTGCTTCTCGTAGGTCGCGAACTGATCCCGGTCACCCGCCGAGAGGTACACCGTGTACTCGTTCGGCACGTAGACGCGCGAGACCGAGACATTCCGGTGGTCGTCCATCTCCTTGACGAGCTTGCGGGCCAGTTCGACCGGCTGGACGTTCGTTCGGAACGCGCGGCCGAAGACGCCCTCGAAGAGCGACTCGAGCCTGGATTCGATGCTGCGCAGCAGTGCCATGGATGTCGGGGCGCTCCCCGTCGGAAAGAGTTTATGTCCGGGGCTCGAGCGCCAGGGCTCCCGCTGTCAGCCAGCAGCAGACCACGAGCGGCAAGACGGCCGCTCGAGGCGCGGTGAACGCGGTTGCAGCGAGCAGCGCGGCGCCGAAGATCGCAGCGGGCCACGGGCCCCGCCGGCGTGCCTGCGGCACGAGGGCGGCGGCCGCGGCGAGCACGAGCGCCTCGCCCAGCAGCACCGGATGAGCAGCGAGCGTTCGCCAGAGCGCGTGCGCGACGGCGCCCGGCCGCCCCGAGCCGGTGATGCCGAGCCCCAGGGGCGGTGCGGAGCCGTCAAAGGGGAGGGGCGCGCGCCGGAGCCCTGCCACGACCGCCGCGAGCAGCACCGCACCACCGGCCTGCGCCGCGCGGCGTGCCCGGCCGCGCGCGAACTGGGCTGCCAGTGGCAACAGGGTGAGCGCCGCGACCGGGGCGAGCAGCGGGCCCGTCGCAAGCAGGAGGCCGGCGCGCGCGTCCTTCCAGGTGAGGGCTGTCCAGGCGGCGGCGAGAGCGGCGTAGACGATCGCGAGCCCGAGCGAGATGTTCGCGAGCGGGAAGAACGCGACCGCGAGCGCGAAGACGAGCCCCGCGCGCGGGGCGGCGGCACCGGCGGCGAGCCCGGCTGTCGCGATGCCGAGGGCCCAGCCCGGGGGATAGAACGGGATGCGGGCTGCCACCCAGCCGGAGGCGAACCCGGCGAGCGCGCCGGGCACGACCCGTTCGAGCACGACCGCACTGCGGGCGGCGACCGTGGGCACGGCCGGTCTCGAGCCGCCCCGCTTGCGCCGGCGCTTGGGGAACGACCGGAGCTCCTGCGCGAGACGCTCCGCCGAAGGACGGCGCTGGGGGTTCGTGAGCAGCGCGCTCGCAACCGTCTGCAGCACGTGCTGGGGCAGGTCGGGCCGTTGTGACTCGAGCGACGGCGCCCCGCGCTGGATGCGGCGCGATGTCTCGACCAGGTCGCCGCCCCAGAACGGATGCTTGCCGGCGAGTGCCTCCCAGGCCAGCACGCCGACCGCCCACACGTCAGCGGCGGCCGTGGCGGTCAACCCCTGCAGGCGCTCGGGCGAGATGTACGCGAGCGTTCCCGGAACGTCTCCGAGCCCGGTCAGCGTGTCGAACTCCGCCATCTGCGCGAGCCCGAAGTCCAGGAGCCGCACGTCGATGCCCCCGGCCCCTGTGCCCTCGTGCTGTGCCAACAGGACGTTCGACGGCTTCACGTCGCGGTGGACGATCCCCCGGCCGTGGGCATGCGCGAGCGCTTCCGAGATCTGAGCTGCCACCTCGACTGCCGAGCGGTCGTCGAGCTCGCCGCCGCGCATCGCCTCGCGCAGCGTTCGGCCCGGGATGTACTCGTACGTGATGTAGACGTGCGAGGAATCGCGCGCCAGCGAAAGAATTCGCTGGCAGCGCGGGTGGCGCAGCGCCGCCGCGGCGCGCGCCTCGCGTTCGGCCCGGTGGCCCGACTTGCCCTCGCGCGCGACGATCTTCAGCGCGACGTCGAGGCCGCTCTGCTCGTCGCGGGCGAGCCACACGTGGCCCATTCCGCCGGCCCCAAGCGGCCGCAGCGGCCGGTACCGGCCGAGAAAGAGGTCGTGCGCGAGCGCGGCCGAGGGCACCATGCGTCTTTACGGTGCTGCCAGGACATTTCCTCTGCGAAGCGAACGAACGCGGTAGATTCGCCCTGCAGATGGCTCGCGACAACGACATCGAGTTCGACTTCTTCGACGACGAGCCCGCGACCACGGAGGCGGCTTCGTCGCAGCCTCGCGTCCGGTTGCCCCGCCGGGGCGGGCACGGCACCGGCATGCGCCGCCCCGCCGGGCCGGTGCGCGGCCTCACCCCGCTGCTGCGACTGCTCGGGCTGGTCGCGATCATCGTCGCGGCGCTCGTGTTCTTCGGGCTCGTGATCCAGTCCTGCGCGTCGACGTCCAGGCACGACAGCTACGCGCAGTACATGCAGAAGGTCGCCGCGATCGCGCACAGCTCCGAGGACGACGGCGCCGCCGTCGCCGGGGCGCTGACGACGCCGGGCACGAAGGTCAGCGACCTGACCGCCAAGCTGGACGGGATCGCGGCACAGGAGCGTCAGAACCTCGCGGCCGCGCAGCAGCTCGGCGTGCCGGGGCCGCTGCGCCCCCAGAACGGGTACCTGATCGAGGCGCTGCAACTGCGCGTCAGCGGCGTCCAGGGGCTGTCCGACACGTTCCGGGCGACTGCGGCGTCGAAGGCGACGGGTGACGCCTCGCTCCTCGCCGTCCAGGCCGATCGTCTGCTCGCGAGCGATGTGATCTGGGACGACTTCTTCCGCGACCCGGCCAAGAAGCTGATGACGACGGACGGCGTCGGCGGCGTTGCGGTGCCGGACTCGAACTTCATCACCAACCAGGACTTCATCACGGAGCGCTCGATGGCACTCGTCCTGCAACGCCTGCGCGGCGCCTCGACCGGCGGAACGCCCACCGGCATCCATGGGACGAACATCGTCGGCACGAAAGCCATGCCGGGCGGCCTGTTGCTGTCACCGACCACGGAGAACACCGTCACGGCAAACGCAAATCTCGCGTTTGCAGTCACGGTCCACGACGGCGGCAACTCGCAGGAGGTCGGCATCAAGGTGACGCTCACGATCGACAAGTCCGGCGGCGCGATCGTCGAGAACAAGACGATCGACGTGATCAACCCGGGCCAGGACAAGATCGTCACGTTCGCCAATCTCGGTGGGGTGCCGTTCGCCAGCAAGACGAACGTCAACGTCGATGTCGCTCCGGTCCCGGGCGAGAAGGACACCTCGAACAACAAGGCGAGCTACCCGGTCATCTTCTCGCTCGGCTAGCCGGCGAGCGCCGTCATGCACGTCACAGCGTCAGCTGCCCTGATCGTCGCCCTTGCCGGTGTGGGGATCGGCGTCGTTTCATTCGGCGTCGCGTGGTGGGCCTGGATCAAGGCGCGCCGCGTCCGCGGCGCGCAGCGGATGCTGCTCGGCGGTGGGCGGAAGGACCTCGTCGACTTCGCCGTTTCCCTCCAGGCGCGCATCGACGACCTGCACAGGGCCGTGGACGAGGTGGCGGCCGGGCTCGCAAGGGTCGACCGCCGCATCGACGGCACCGTCACCAACACGTCGATCGTCCGCTACGACGCCTACGAGGACACCGGGGGCCACCAGTCCGCCTCCCTCGCCCTGCTCGACTCCGCCCGCACCGGCCTCGTCCTCACCGCGATCCAGGGTCGAGACTACGCGCGCATCTACATGAAGGAGCTCGAGCGCGGCCGCGCCTCCGTCGCCCTCTCTCCCGAGGAGCAGGAAGCCGTCGAAAGGGCCATGGGCCGCTGACGCCCTCCGCCTGCACTTCCGGACTCTTGGGTACATTGCCCGCAAGGTGCAGCAAGTACTCGTCCTCAATGCGAGTTACGAGCCGTTGAACGTGTGTTCGCTGCGCCGTGCCCACGTGCTCGTCTTCAAGGGCAAGGCGGAGGTGATCGAAGAGCTCGATCGACCACTTCGCTCGGCCACCGACACCTTTCGCTGGCCGCATGTCATCCGTCTCGTCCACTACGTCCGCGTACCGCGGCTGGTGCAGCGCAAGATTTCACGCCGGGCGCTCTTTGCCCGTGACGGCTGGCGGTGTGTCTACTGCGGCACCTCCGGCGGCCGGCTGACGCTCGACCACGTGATCCCGCGCTCCAAGGGTGGTGACTCGACGTGGGAGAACGTCGTCACCTCGTGCGCCCCGTGCAACCTCCGCAAGGGAGACCGGCTGCCACATGAGGTGCGGATGGAGTTGCCGGCGCGGCCGCGCCCCCCCGCGCCGGTGCTGTTCATCCGGCTTGCGACGCCGAAGATCCCGACGCTCTGGGAGCGCTACCTGGGCGCGTACGCGACCGTGACCCCGACGGCCGCCTAGAACCTCTCAGCCGTCGTCCGGGGCCGACCGCTCGACCGGCAGTGTCGGGTCCTGTTCCCACTCGGACCACGAGCCCGGGTAGAGGAGACCCTCGCGTCCTGCGAGGTGGAGACGGTGCAGTACGACGCAGGCCGTGATTCCCGAACCGCAGTAGGCGACGAGCTCGCCCTCCGGTAGCAGGCCGGGCGGTTCGTTCCACGGCCTGGAGAGGGCTCCCGGAATGCGGCCGGGAACGCGGTCGATCGGGTTCTCCTCGCCGCGCCAGCGGGAGGCAAGGCGCGCGTCGACGACGACGAGGCTGGCGCGGCGCGCGGCGAGCTCGCCGCGGTCGATCGTGTCGTCGTGCCGCTCCTGCGGCTCGAACAGCTCCGGCGCGATCGTCTCCGCGCCGCCGCGCAGCGGCCCTCGCCACGCAGCGAGATCGGTCACGGCGCAGCCGGCGTGCCCGAAGTGTCGAAGCAGCCACCAGAGCCGTTCGGCCCCGCCGAGCGAACCGTAGGCAACGACGAACGTCCCGCGTCCGATGCCCGCCTTCGAGGCGGCCGCCGCAAACTGCTCCCCGGTCGGCAACGGGTGGCGACCCGCAGGCCCCGGCGCCGACGAGAGGTCTTGCTCCACGTCGAGGAACGCCGCTCCGGGGATGTGGGCTTCGAGATGTGCCCGGCGGCCGGCGCCGGGGTCATCGAGCGACCACCGGCAATCGACGAAACGGTAGTGCACGCGTGACAGGAAACCAGAGCGGCGGCGTAGAGGAGGTATGAGACGTCTCCTTGCACTCGCACTCGCCGCCGTTTCGGTCGTCGCCGTCGCGGCGTTTGCGGGCGTCGGTCGCCCCGACGCGGCGCACGGGGACACGGCCGCACCCGGCACGGTGACGACGACCGGGCACGGTGTCGTCACCGCCGTCCCCGACACCGCCTTGGTCACCGCGGGCGTGCACACCCAGGCCGCATCGGCCGCAGCGGCCCTGGCCCAGAACGCGACGCTCGCGAACGCGGTCGTCGCGGCGCTACGGGCCGCAGGCGGATCGAGCCTGCAGACCGAGCAGGTGGCGCTCTCCCCGCAGACGGACGGCCAAGGTCGAGTGACGGGGTATGCCGCCGACAACGCCGTTTCGGTCACAACGAAGATCGACACGGCCGGTGCACTGATCGACGCGGCCGTCGCCGCCGGCGCGAACACCGTCAGCGGTCCCAGCCTCGCCGTCTCGGACCGCGACGCGCTCTATCGCGAGGCACTCGGCAAGGCCGTCGCCGACGCACGCGCCAAGGCGGACGCACTGGCGAACGCCGGCGGCTTCGGCGTCGGGGCCGTCTCGGCCGTCACCGAGCAGACTGCCGGCGCTCCGGTGCCGTTTCTGGCTTCGGGCGCGGTCAGTCCGGCCGGCGCGACCCCGGTCGAGCCGGGCACGCAGGACATCACCGCCGACGTGGTGGTCACGTTCCGGATCCGTTGAGTTGCAGCCGCAGGCGCCCCTGCAGGTGGCTCGCGGTCGTAGTCTTGCGGGATGGACGGTGTCGTCTTCGTCGAGATCCCCGCAGGGTCGCGCAACAAGTACGAATGGGATGAGGAGCTCGGCGGGCTCGCCCTCGACCGGCGCCTGTTCACGTCGATGAGCTATCCGGCGGACTACGGCTTCCTCGAGGGGACGCTGGCCGAGGACGGCGACCCCCTCGACGCACTCGTCCTCGTCGGCGAGCCCACCTTCCCAGGCTGCCGGATCCGGGTTCGCGTCGTCGGCGTCTTCCACATGGCCGACGAGAAGGGCCCCGACGAGAAGCTCCTGTGTGTGCCGCTGAACGATCCGTCGTGGAGCGGGATCTCGGACGTGCACGACGTGCCTGCGCAGCTCCGAAACGAGATCGAGCACTTCTTCCAGGTCTACAAGGATCTCGAAGACGGTCAGACCCAGACGCGCGGGTTCGGCAACCGCTTCCAGGCACAGGAGATCATCGCCGCCTGCCGCGCTCGCGCACGCTGATCGCAGCGATTACCGCATCTGATTTGCGGCGACACGCGAGTTCGCCTAGGCTTGCGCAAGCCATGTCCGGGATCACCAACGCAGACGTCACACCGCGCCGCTTCTAGCGGCACTGGTGCGTCTCCGTTCGGTTCTTCTCCCGCGATCCCAAGGAGCATGGCTTGTCTTCCCCATCTGCAGTCGACGTACGTGATCTTTCGAAGGTCTTCACCCGCCGCAAGGGCCTCATCCACCGGCGGCGCCGCGCCGCGCTGAGCGGCGTCAGCTTCGCGATGGATCGCGGCGAGTGCGTCGCCATCCTCGGCCAGAACGGCTCGGGAAAGTCGACCCTCGTGCGCCTGCTCTCCACGCTGCTGCTCGCGGACGCCGGCACGGCGCATGTCTTCGGCCACGACGTGTTCAAGGAGCCGCGCAAGGTGCAGCGGCTCGTCAACCGCGTCTCGGTCGAGGCGAGCTTCTTCAAGAAGATGAGCGCGGCGGAGAACCTCGCCTACGCGGCACGGTTCTACGGCATGGGGCCGCGCGAGACGCACGCGAAGATCCCCCTGATCCTCGAGCGTGTCGGCTTTCCGGCGGCGCGGCGCGGCGAGGCGATGGAGAACCTGTCGCGCGGCATGCAGCAGAAGGTCGCGCTCGCGCGGGCATTGCTCACCTCACCGGTGCTGCTGCTCCTCGACGAGCCGACGACCGGCCTCGACCCGCGTTCCAAGCAGGAGGTGCAGACGTTCATCCGCGAGATCCGGCTGCAGCACGACTCGACGATCCTGCTCTGCACGCACGACATGAAGGAGGCCGAAGACCTGGCCGACCGCATCGGCCTGCTCGACAAGGGCGAGCTCCTGTTCATCGAACCGGTTGAGAACGTCAAGGAGCGGTACGGCGTCGAGACGCTCGAAGAGGCGTTCTTCGCCGCGACCGGTCGCACGTACGAGGACGAGAGAACAGAAGACGACGAGGAGAGGGAGGTATTCGCGTAATGGCCAGCGTCGACGTGACCTTCACGCGCCGCAAGGTGCTGCGGGACGAGCTGGTCGGCCTCTATGGGGTGGTCGAGCGCAACCTGTACCTGACCAAGCGCTACTTCCTCTGGGACCTCGCCTTCCTGCTCTGGACGGTCGCGAACACGCTCACGATCGTCTTCATCTCGCGCGGTGTCGACCTGGCGCCGGCGGCCCGGAACGAGCTCGCCACCAAGCTGCTCGTCGGCGGCGTGATCTGGGCGTTCCTCGGGATCATCTTCGAGATCGTCACCGAGACCGTCGCCTGGGAGCGCTGGGAGGGGACGATCGAGTACACGTTCATGGCGCCGGTCTCGCGGCCGGTGCACCTGATCGGCATGGGCATCTACGCAGTGCTCTACGGCCTGGTGCGCGCCGCGGCGATCTTCGTCTGCGTGGTCGCGTTCATCGGCCTTCACCTGCCGCACGCGAACTACGGCGCGGCGGTGGCGCTGCTCGCGATCGCGTCGATCTCGTTCATCGGCGTCGGCATGATGACCGCCGTGCTGCCCCTCATCTCGCCGGAGAAGGGGACCCAGCTCGGCTTCGTCGCGCAGGGGCTGATGCTCGTCGTCTCGGGCGTCTACTACCCGGTCAGCGTGCTGCCGGGGTGGATGCAGTGGATCGCCAAGATCTCGCCGGCGACCTATGCGCTGCGCGGGAACCGCCGGCAGATCCTGGACGGCGCCGGGCTTGCGTGGGCCGACGTGTGGCCGCTGCTCGTGATCGGCGCGCTCTCGATCCCGATCGGCCTCGCCGTCTTCAGGGCGGGCGAGCGCTACGCGAAGAAGCACGGCAAGCTGAAAAGATCCGGCTGATCGGTCTTTCCCCCCGAGAGGAGCGCAAGCGCATGACCATGATCGAGAGCAAGGATCGGGCAACCTCCGATCCCAAGGCCCGCAAGGCGGTGCTCGACGCAGTGGCGAAAGAGGGCGTCGAGTACGTCCTCTTCTGGTTCACCGACATCGAAGGCCACCTGAAGAGCTTCGCGATCACCCCGTCGGAGATCGAGGGCGCCTTGAACGACGGCATGGGCTTCGACGGGTCGTCGATCACCGGCTTCAACGCGATCGAGGAGTCGGACATGGTCGCGATCCCCGACCCGGCCACCTGGCGGTTGATGCCGACCCGGGCGGGCGAGGCCAAGGTGGGGCGGATGATCTGCGACGTCGTCAAGCCGGATGGCCAGCCGTACGAGGGCGACCCGCGCTACGTGCTGCGGCGCGCACTCGAGCGCATGCAGTCGATGGGCTTCGACACGTTCAACATCGGCCCCGAGCTCGAGTACTTCCTGTTCAAGGACAAGAACGGCACCGAGACACTCGACGAGGGCGGGTACTTCGCCATGACCGCGCTCGACGCGGCCACCGAGTTGCGCAACGAGACGATCCGGGCGCTCGAGGCGATGGGCATCGGGATCGAATACCACCATCACGAGGTGGCCCCCTCACAGCACGAGATCGACATGCGCTACGCGTCGGCGCTGGGCATGGCCGACCAGACGATCACGTACCGCCTGATCGTCAAGGAGGTCGCGGCCAAGAACGGCGTCTATGCGACCTTCATGCCGAAGCCGCTCTTCGGCGAGAACGGGTCCGGCATGCACACGCACATGTCGCTGTTCAAGGACGGCCGCAACCAGTTCTTCGACGGCAGCGACCAGTACAACCTGTCCGAGGCCGGCAAGCAGTTCATCGCCGGGCTCCTGAGGCACGCGCGGGAGCTCTCTGCGGTGTTCGCGCAGTGGGTCAACTCCTACAAGCGTCTCGTCCCCGGCTACGAAGCACCGGTGTACGTCGCCTGGTCGCAGCGCAACCGGTCGGCGCTGATCCGGATCCCGCTGTACAAGCCGGGCTCCGAACAGGCGACCCGCGCCGAGATCCGCTGCCCCGACCCGTCCTGCAACCCGTACCTCACCTTCGCGGCGCTTTTGCACGCCGGCCTCGAGGGAATCGAGCAGGGCTACAAGCTCGACGAGCCGATGGAGACGAACCTCTACCACCTGACGGCCGAGGAGCGGCGCGAGCGCGGGATCGTGTCGCTGCCCGAGACGCTCGGCGAGGCGACCGACGAATTCGCCGGCTCCGAGTTGATGCGGCGGGCCTTCGGCGACCACATCTTCGACAGTTACGTGAAGCTGAAGCGCAAGGAGTGGGACGAGTACCGCGTCCAGCTGACGCAGTGGGAACTCGACCGCTACCTGGCCGTTCTCTAGGCAGGGACGGCCTCGAGGGTTAGGCTCGGCTCACCCAGCGCGGTCTGACCCGCCGCGCTGCTGACGGCAAGACTGCAGGGCGCTCCGGCGCCCTGTGGTCTATTTTCCCGGGTCTAGAGAAAGGTGTGGATCGACTCGCGCTCGACGCGCAGGCCGATCACCCTCGAGCCGTCGTCGATCTGCTCGATCGACTCGGCCGGTACGAGCCGCCGCCGCCGGGCGAAGAAACCCGACCGAACCGAGAGCGCGTCGGGCGTCTCGGGGCTCGTCCCGTACATGGGGCACTCGACGGTGCCGACGACGCGGCCCCTCGCGTCTGCCACGAGGAAGCCGGCAGTGCGCCGGAGGTCGATTGCAAGAGCGCTCACGGGTACGACGCTATTCCCCGTTTGCGAGGAAACTCCCCCTGGTGCCGTAAACCTTTTGTTAGCTCCGCGGGGGTGCTCAGCCAGGCCGCCAGACCATCAGCACGAGGATCGCGAGCGTCGCGAGGCCCGCAAGCCACGACAGGGCGTTCCCTTTTGGATCGCGCAGAAGTCGGTGCAGTTCGTCGGTCGAGGTGTCGTCCGCGGCCGCAAGCTGCTCGGCGAGCAGGCGCACCTTGCGCTGTTGCTTGCCGCCGAGGCCCCCGAGGGCATTCGCCACCACCCAGAGGACAACAGACGCCCAGATCCAGAATGCGCCGTAGCTGTAGCCGTCGCGGTGGACGAGCCACAGGCCGAGCACGAGCGTCAGCACGACGCCGACGCCGACGACCAGGACGGGAAACCTGATCAGACGCAGAAGCCGGGCTGTCTCGCTCGGACGGTCCGCCCGGATCGCGAGAATGTTCAGAACGCCCGCAGCCAGGGAGCCGCCGACGAACAGGACCGCCCCAAAGACGTGCGCTTGCAGCAAGAAGCCGCCGTTTCCCACGGGGCGAGCGTACGCTTTCCGACGGATGGACACGCGTGAGCGGCACCTGCGCCTCTTGACCGAGACGATCGAGGCGGTCAATTCGACCCTCGACCTGCAGGAGGTGCTCGGACTCGTCGCGAGCAAGGTGCCGACCGCGCTCCAGGCGGATGCCTGCTTCGTCTACCTCTACGACGAGCGCGTCGACGAGCTCGTGCTGCGTGCGACCCACGGCACTCCGATCGACGAGATGTCCCGCCGGCCGCGTATGCGCCCGGGCGAGGGGATCACGGGCTCGGCCGCCGCCGAGCGCGCCCCGGTGATGGTGGAGTCGCAGGCGCATCTCGACCCGCGGTTCAAGAACTTCCCCAACCTGCCCGAGGACGAGTACGAGTCGATCCTCGCGGTCCCGATCCTCACCCGCGACGGCACGCTGGAGGGGGCCTTGAACGTGCGCACCCGCGAGCCGCGTGCGTTTTCGGAGGACGAGGTCGATCTGCTGCTTGCGATCGCCGCGCAGGTGGCGCAGTCGATCGAGCACGCCAAGCTCTACTCGGAGGCGCAGCGGCGCGTCCAGGAGCTCGAGGCGCTCGCGCGCATCTCGGTGGCTGTTTCCGACTCGCTCTACCTGGAGGAGTCGCTCGAGGCGATCGTCAAGACGACCATGGACGCCCTCCACGCCACCGGGGCCGCTCTCGTGCTCGACGACGGTCGCATCGCCTGGCCCGAGGGGGTCGCCTCGACCCACGCGATTCGCCAGCCGCTGCGCTGGCGGGGCCGGCAGATCGGCGAGCTCGTCGCCGACCGGGCGACGGCGTTCACCGAGTCGGACAACGAGCTGCTGGCGTCAATCGCGACGCATGCGGCGGTTGCGCTCGAGCACGGGCGTGCCGTGCTGCGTGGCGTGCTCGCTCAGGAGATCCACCATCGCGTCAAGAACAACCTGCAGACCGTCGCCTCGCTGCTTCGGCTACAGGCGCGCGCCGCCGACACGATCGACCCGCGCGAGGCGCTCGAGCACTCGGTGAACCGAATTCTCGCGATCGCTGCTGTGCACGAGCTGCTCACCGAGCAGCGCGACGAGGATGTCGACCTGGCCGACCTGATCGACCGCCTGCGCGCGATGCTCGTGCAGGGGGTCGGCGCGGGGAAGGAGGTCACTGCCGAGCTCGAACCGGTGTCGCTGACCGGTTCTCGTGCGACCGCTCTGGCGCTCATCTTCGCCGAACTGCTGCAGAACGCGCTCGAGCACGGCGGCGACCGGGTTCGCGTCGAGCTGGCGCGGCGAAACGGCGACGTCGTTCTGGCGATCGCAGACGACGGCGTCGGCGTCGACGTCGACAGCGTCGCATCCGGGACCGGCCTCTCGATCGTGCGCGCGCTCGTCAGCGACGAGTTGCGCGGCACCCTTGACCTGAGCTCGGCCGACGGCACGCGGGCCGAGGTCGTCTTCCCGGTCCTCTGAGCCGGCCGCGGCTGCGGCCAGGCGTCCGAAGCGCACCGAGTTGCACTTTCGCCCCACTTGCGTGCGTAACTCGTTTCGGTGTCTGACACCGGACGGGGCGGAGTGAGACATGGCCGCGCCGGAGCCTTGGCGCGGCACCCTCGCGACGGCGCCCTACGCGGTCTCGTCTGCGGCCGCGTCCTGGTCCTCGAACGAGAAGTGGAAGTGATCGCCGTGAGTGTGGACCCCCAAGACCTGGTCGGCCAACACGTCGGCGGCAGCGGGGTCGAGGAACACCCTGCCCCCGTCGTGGTCGATCACCTGGTCGCCCTCGGCCGGCTCCGAGGCCTCGTCGATCGAGAGCTCGACGTCTCCGTCGACCTCCTCGGCGGTGATCCGGATCGTGCCGATCTCGCGAAGCGCGGCGACCGCCTCAGCGTCGATCTGCAGCATCGTGAGAGTCTATGTGGAATGAGGATCCTGATTGCGGAGGATGAGACGATCATTCGCCTCGATTTGCGCGGTCTGCTCGAGCGCAGCGGACACGAGGTGATTGCCGAGGCCCACGACGGCGAAGAGGCGGTTACGCTCGCCCGTGAGCATGAGCCGGAGCTCGTGATCATGGACGTCAAGATGCCCAAGCTCGACGGGATCGAGGCGGCGAAGCAGATCCTCGGCGAGCGGCCGGTCCCGATCGTGATGCTCACCGCGTACGGGCAGGACGAGCTCGTCAGCCGCGCCGTCGAGGCCGGTGTCTTCGGCTACCTCGTCAAGCCGTTTCGTGAGCAGGACCTCGTCCCCGCGATCGCGACCGCGCGCGCGCGTCACGAGGAGCTGGCGGCCGTGCGCGAGGAGGCCGACTCCCTCGCCGAGGCGCTCTCGGCGCGCAAGGCGATCGAACGGGCGAAGGGCTTGCTGATGGAGAAGGAGAACCTGTCCGAGGCGGACGCGTTTGCGCGGCTGCGCAAGGCGAGCCAGGTCGCGGGCCGCCCGCTGAAGGTGATCGCGGACGCCGTGGTCGCTACGCTCGGACCGGAATGACACAGACGCTGACGCCTCCGAAGGTGAGACCGCGCCGGGGGGGCGGCTCCGGCACCGGCGGCGCCTGGCGTGTGATCGTGAGAAACGACAACCACAACACGTTCGAGGGTGTCGCATTCGCGCTGGCCCAGACGATTCCCGGTGTCGACTACGACAAGGGCATGGCGCTCGCGAACCGCATCGATTCGGCCGGTCAGGCGATCGTGTGGTCAGGCCATCGAGAGCTCGCAGAGCTCTACCACGCACAGCTCGTGGCCTACGGGCTGACACTTGCGCCGCTTGAACGCTGAGGCCCTCGCAGGGATCGATCGGGTCTTCGCCGCGTTCCGAGGCGGCGACCCCCGCGCCCTCGTCGAGGTGATCGGCGCCGACGCCACCTGGATCGTCAACGGCACCGTGCCCGTCGCCCAGGCGTATGTCGGCCGCGCCCGGATCTTCGAGCTGTTCCGCGAGACGCGGCGGCTCACCGGCGGCAGCTATCTCAGCACGCTGCGCTGGTCGCTGGCGGACGACGTTCACGCGGTGGCGGTCTACCGCGCCCAGGGGACGCGCCTCGGGCGCGAGCTCGACATCGACCAGGTGCTGCTGATCGCACACGAAGGCGGCGTGTGGCGGCACATCACCGCGATCCCGTCCGACCCGCCTGCGTTCGAGGCGTTCTGGGCCTGAGGCGATTGAAGGTCGGCATCCAGCTTCCCGAGGTCGAGCGGATCGTGCGGCGCGACGAGCTGCGGGCGATCGCCTGCGCAGCCGAGGAGTGCGGCTTCGACTCGATCTGGATCGGCGACCATCTGCTCTACCGCGGCGATGGTCGCGGCGAGCGCGGCCCCTGGGACTGCTGGGCGACGCTGGCCTGGCTCGCCGGGGTCACCGAGCGCGTCGAGCTCGGCCCGCTCGTGGCCTGCACGGCGTTCCATGCGCCGGGCATTCTCGCCCGCCAGGCGGCGGCAGTCGACGAGCTCTCCGGCGGCAGGCTCGTCGTGGCGCTCGGGGCCGGGTGGAACGAGGAGGAGTTCCGCGCGTTCGGGATCCCGTTCGACCAGCGTGTCTCGCGGTTCGAGGAGGCGTTCACGATCGTGCGCCGGCTGCTGGCCGGCGAACGGGTCACCCTCGAGGGGCAATTTCATCAGGTGCACGATGCGCTGCTTCTGCCACCGCCGGCGCGGCGCCCGAAACTGATGATCGGCGCGAACGCGCCGCGCATGCTCTCGGTCGCGCTGCCGTACGTCGACGCGTGGAACACCTGGTACACCCACTACGGCAACACGGCGGAAGGCTTTGCGCTCCACAACGCCGAGATCTCCGAGGCTGCGGAGCGCGCCGGCCGAGACCCTGCGGAGATCGAGCGGAGCGCCTGCGTGCTCGTGGAGGTGTCGGCCGCAGGAGAGCGCCCGCGTGACGTCGAGGCGGTGGCGGCGGCGCGGCTCGACGACCATCTGCGCTCGCTCGCCGAGGCCGGGGCCGACGAGGCCATTCTCGTGCTCGACCCGATCACCGAGGAGGCGGTCCGGCTCCTGCGGGTTTGAGGCCTGAGGGCAAACCCCGACAGCGCATCCGGGGCCGGTCCGATGCGGCCGGCGGCCGCAGAGGCTTGACTATTCGTGACAAACGGCACGAATGGAGGCTCGATGTTCCGCCCGCTGAGGTTGCTCGCACTCACCGCCGTCGTGGGCATCGCGGTCGCGGCGACCGCCGTAACGGCCGGCGGCACATCCGCCGCCGCGCCGATGCGCATCACCGTCAACATCTTTCCGGCGGGCCACGACGAGATCACCCAACCGGCGAATCTCGCGGTTCGCGCCGGGGGGACCGTGGAGATCACGTTCCGCAACCACACGCCGCTCTTCCACACGTTCACGATCAAGGCGCTCGGGATCAGCATGCTGATCAAGCCTGCGCACGATGGGAGCGTCACGCTGACGACCGTCTCGTTCGTCGCGCCGTACGGTGTCTACACCTGGCGCTGCCTGCTGTGCGCCAGCGGTGCGCACCCGCACATGCACGCGATGGGAGGGAAGGTGTACGCGATCGTCAACCGGTAGTAGCGGCCGTTACGTCTGCGCTTCATCGAACATCGACTCCCAGCGTTCGAGCAGCGCCTTGAGGTCGTCGCGCGCCGCACGGTGCGCGGCCACCAGCTCGACGTCGCTCCAGTCCGCCGCGAGTCGCTGTTCGAGGTCGGCCACGCGCGCCTCCGTGCGCGCCACCTCCAGCTCTACGAGCTCGAGCGCGCTCGGTTTCGACGTGGGGGGTCGCTGCGGCTTCTCTCGCTTCGGCTTCGGCGGCGCCGCCGAAACCGGCTCGGCGTCCTGCGAGCGCGCGTAGTCCGCCCATCCGCCCGTGTACGAGACGATCCGGTGCCCTTCGACCGCGAGGAGCCGACCGGCAACCGCGTCGAGCAGCGCCCGGTCGTGCGAGACGAGCAGCACGGTGCCGGGGAATGCCTCGAGCGCGCGCTCGAGTGCCTCGCGGGAGGCCAGGTCGAGGTGATTGGTCGGCTCGTCGAGCACGAGCAGGTTCGCGCCCGACGCCACCGCAATCGCGAGCGCGAGCCGGCGGCGCTCGCCGCCAGAGAGGACGGACGCCGCCTTCTCGTGCTCGTCCCAGCCCGAGAAGAGGAACTTGCCGAGCAGTGCCTGCGCCTCCGGCCGCTTCAGGCCGGTCCCCGACATCGCAGCGTCGAGCACGGAGCCCCGTTCGTCGAGCTCGGCCTCGTGCTGCGAGAAGTAGGCCGGGACGACCCCGTGCCCGAGCCGCACCGTTCCGCCTGCCGGCGCGCGCAGTCCGAGGATCGTCTCGAGCAGCGTTGTCTTCCCCGAGCCGTTCGGCCCGATGAGCGCGACGTGCTCGCCGCGCTCGACTGCAAACGAGGCATCGTCGAGCAGCTGCTTGTCGCCCGCACGCAGCGCGAGCCCGTCGACGACCACGACGTCTCGACCGGAGCGGGCCGGCTTCAGGAACTCGAAGCCGAGCGCCCGTGTGCGCGCATCCGGTGCGTGCACCCGTACCGCTTCGATCCGCTTGATCTGCTTGAGCTTCGACTGCGCCTGACGTGCTTTCGACGCCTTGGCACGGAAGCGCTCGACGAAGCGCTCGAGCCGTGCGATCTCCTCGGCCTGACGCTCGGCCGTCTTCGCTTGGTGGAGCGCGCGGGCCGCCTGCTCGCGGCGCCACACGTGCCAGGCGCCGGGGAAGTAGACGGACTTGCCGCCTTCGAGCTCGAGCACCGCCGTCGTCACCGCCTCCAGGAACCACCGGTCGTGCGCAACGAGGATCACTGCGGCGTCGAGTGACTTCAGCATCGACTCGAGCCACTCGAGCGACTCGATGTCCAGATGGTTCGTCGGCTCGTCGAGCAAGAGGAGGTCCGGTTGCGACGCGAGAGCGCGGGCGAGCGACGCGCGCGTCAGCTCGCCGCCGGAGAACGTCGAGAGCGGGCGGTCGAGGTCGCCGTCGGTGAACCCGAGTCCGCGGACGAACGACGCCGCGCGGTCGCGCCAGCCGTAGCCACCGGCGTGTTCGAGCTTCGCCTGTGCGGCGGAGTAGCGCCGCAACGTCGCCGGGTCGTGCGTGCCGGCCGCCATCGACTCCTCGAGCACACGCAACTCGTCCTCGACGGCGGCGAGGTCCGCGGTGCCCGCCAGCACGTAGTCGCGCAGCGGTTGCGGGCTCTGGGCCGGCGGTCGCTGGTCGTGCAGCGCGACCCGCGTGCCCTTCGCGAGGGCGAGGTCGCCCCCTTCCAGCGACACTTCGCCCACGAGCGCGCGCAGGAGCGTCGTCTTCCCGGCCCCGTTCGGTCCGGCGAGCGCCAGACGATCAGACCGCTCGACCTTGAATGAAACGCCGTCGAAGAGCAGGCTGCCTGAAAGCTCCTTGCGGAGCGACGATGCAATGACAACTGCCACTCCCTGAAACTATCTGGACATGCGCCTCGGCCTCAGTGCACGGATCCTGATCGGCGGCGGTATCGTCGCCGTCTTCCTGGTGGTCCAGCTCGTGCTCGTGCTCAGGGCGTTCGAGTCGATCCGGCACGACACCCGTGAGGAACAGCGCGCCGAGCAGTCGATCGTCGCAGCGATCCAGGTCGAGAAGCTCGTCCTCGATCTCGAGACGGGCGCGCGCGGTTACGTGATCACGGCCGATCGGCGCTTCCTGGCGCCGTGGACGGAGGCGAAGCGGTCGCTGCCCGCCGAGTCCGCCACGTTGATGACGCTTGCGCCGGGCACCTGGTCGAAGGAGCTCGACCGGCGGTGGCGCTCGTACGTGAGCGACTGGTCGGTCCCGCTCGTCAACCTCACGGCCCGCTCCCCGGCGCTCGCTCGGGCGAGGATCGCAGCGGGCCGGGGTAGCACGCTCGTGACGCAGATCCGGGCGATGGTCGAGACGTTCATCGTCCAGCAGGGCGAGGTCGCGAACGCTGCGCGTCTGCGCGTTGCAAGCGCCGAGCACAACGGGGTGACCGTGGGCGCCACCGGTATCGCCCTGAGGGTCCTGGCGTTTGCGTTGATCGTCGGGTACCTGCTCCGACTGGTCGTCATCCCGATCCGGCGCATCGCGGGCGCGACCCGGCAGGTGGCCGGCGGGGATCTCCTCGTCGAAGTGCCGGAAGGAGGTGCGGGCGAGGTCGGACAGCTCGCATCGAACTTCAACGAGATGTCGCGGTCCCTGAGACGGCAGCAGCGGGACCTTGCAGAACAGAACGTCGACCTCGAGCGGCTCGCGAACGTCTTGCGAGCCGTGCTCGATGCGACCGTCGACGGAATCCTG
>DATLQV010000074.1:0-31441 GCA_035534955.1 Gaiellaceae bacterium | reverse complement strand
CTCGGTCATCGGGCGCAGCGCCGTCTCGAGCATGCGGAAGTGGCGCGGACGCTCGAGGACGAAGACGCACACCTCCGCCACGTCCTCGGCGGTCATCATGCCCGGCAGGACGTCGGGTGTCCGGCCGCGTCCCGGTTCGAGCGCGAAGTCGGTCGCGACGCCACCGGGACAGACGTTCGTGCAGCGGATGCCCTGCTCGCGCAGCTCGTGGTCGAGCGCGCGGGTGAACCCGACCTGGCCGAACTTGGACGCGCAGTAGACCGCCTCGTAGGGAAGCCCGCGGCGCCCGGCCTCCGAGGCCAGGGTGATCACGTCACCGTCGTGGCCCGCCATGTGAGGCAGCGCGGCCCGGATCGCATAGAGCGTTCCTTTGAGATTCACGTCGATCATCTCGTCGAGGTGCTCGCGCGAGAGGTCGAGGAACGAGCCGTAGGCGCCGACGCCGGCATTTGCGACGACGATGTCGATGCCGCCGAACGCCTCGGCGGTTGCGGCGCAGAGCTCGTCGAGCGCGTCGAGGTCGCGCACGTCGCAAGCACGGGCGACGGTGCGGTCGAGTCCGAGGTCGTCGCCGCTCCGTGAGGCGAGGCCGAGGTTCACGCCGCGGGCGTGCAGCAGGTGGGCGAGGGCCGCACCGATGCCGCGGCTCGCGCCGGTGATCACGGCTGTTTTGCCTTCGAGAGTCATGTTGCCTCCAGGGGACGTAGGGCGGGGTAGAGCCTGCGGTAGTCGTCGTAGCCGCGCTCGTAGACCTCGGCCCAGCCCGGATCGGGCTCGACCCGGTCACGGACGCGGACGCAGCGTGCGACCGCCTCGGCCGCATCGGCGAAGACGCCGGCGCGGACGCCGGCGAGCAGTGCGGCGCCGAACGCCGAGCCCTCCTCCGAGACCGTGCGCTCGAGGGGCAGATTCAGCACCGAGGCAACGATCTGCAGCCACAGCTCGCTGCGCGCGCCGCCGCCGGAGACGCGCCCGACCTCCGGGCTGACGCCGAGGGCGCGAAGCAGCTCGAGCGAGTCGCGCAGGCCGTAGGCCACGCCTTCGAGCATCGCGCGCCAAAGCGCGCCGCGGTCGTGGCGGATGGCGAGGCCGGTGAGGGCTCCCCGCACGTTCGGATCGGCGTGTGGCGTCCGCTCGCCGGCGATGTACGGCGCATACAGGAGCCCCTCTGCGCCCGGCGCCCAGTGCGCCGCCTCGGCGTCGAGCGTGGCGAAGCCGGCGCCGAGCACCCGTTGCAGCCAGGCTGCCGAACCGGCCGCGCTCAGCATCACCCCCATCGCATGCCAGGTGTCGGGCACGGCGTGGCAGAAGACGTGCACCCGCGCCCGCTCGTCGGGCGCATAGGCCGGCAGAACGGCGAAGACGACGCCCGACGTTCCGAGCACGACCGACACGGGGCCCGGCGCCGTGATGCCGATCCCGAGCGCCGCGGCCGCCTGGTCGCCGGCGCCGGCGATCGCGGTCGACTCGAACGCGGGCGGCAGCCACTCGCCGGGCACCTCGAGCGCGTCACATACCTCGTCCGACCAGCGACGGCCGGCAACGTCGAAGAGGAGCGTCCCGGATGCGTCGGCAACGTCGATCGCGTGCTCGCCCGTCAGGCGGAGCCGCACGTAGTCCTTCGGCAGCAGGATGTGCCGGATCCGCGCGTACGTCTCGGGCTCGTGCGCGCGGAGCCAGAGCAGCTTCGGCGCGGTGAACCCGGTGAGCGCGCGGTTTCCGGTCAGCGCGATCAACCGGTCGAGGCCGACGCGCGTCTCGATCTCGGCGCATTCCGCCGCTGTGCGCTGGTCGTTCCAGAGGATTGCCGGCCGCAGCACTTGCTCGTCCGCACCCAGCGTCACGAGCCCGTGCATCTGCCCCGAGAGCCCGACGGGGCCGTCCGGCAGCCGGGAGAGGCAGGCCTGCGCCGCGCGCCACCAGTCCTCGGGATCCTGCTCGGCGAAACCGGGCTTTGGTGTGGAGAGCGCGTAGCTCTCGCTTGCCGCCCCGAGCACGTCTCCGGCCGGCGAGATGGCGATCGCCTTGACGCCGGACGTCCCGACGTCGAGGCCGACCAGAGCGGTGCTCACGCGCCGAGTGCGGCGTACACGAGCTCGTACGCCCGGACGGCGTCCTTCGACTGCTGCGCCTTGCGCAGCGCAGGCTCATCGATCTTCGCCGCGACCCCGTCGATGAACCGCCACTGGAGCACCGAGCGCTTGACCGCGCCGACGGCATCCTCCGTGTACGGGTACAGGTCGAGGCCGAGCCGCTCGCCGTTTGCGCCGTATCCGACACCGCGCAGCTCGAGTGCGAGCTCGAGCGTCTCCATGAATGCTGTTGCGCCGACCATGTTGTCGTCGTCGAAGGTGCCCCAGCCCGAGTTGCCATGCTGGTGCCCGAGCAGCCCGTCCGCGGCGAGGAGTGCGGCGTATTCCGCGAGGTTCTCGCCGTTCATGATCAGGTGCTGCCAGTCCATGTTGACCTTGATGTTGTCGATCCCCTGCGTGCGCAGGGTGTGGATCACGTGCAGCGTCATCCCGATGTTGCGCATGAAGATCTTCATCGCAGGCTCGGAGTTCTTGTGTTCGAGGAAGACTGTGACCCCGCGTCCGCTCGCGTGCTGCGCGGCCTCGCCGACTCCGTCGATGAACCGCTTCCATGAATCGGCGTACGCCGTCTGGAACGGGTAGTTGTACCCCTCGATCCCCGGCCAGATGATGAAGTGCGCCCCGACGTCGGCGGCCAGGTCGATCCCCTCCGTGGTCAGTCGCAGGGCTTCCTTGCGCGTCGAGTCGTCCGGCGAGGAGAATCCGCCCCTGGCGAAGCGCGGGTCGAGGTGCAAGCCGCTGCAAACGCAGTACATCCCATGGCCGTCGAGCGCCTGCTGCACCTCTTCGAGGTTCTCGCGCGAGACCTCTTGGGGGTAGTGGAACTCGTAGTCGTCGATCAGGCCGGCGAGGCCCTCCACCGCGGTGCGTACCTTGCTGACCGTCGAGGCCCCTGCCAGTTCCGGCTTGTAGCCGCCCGGGTTGAAACGCGTCGCCATGGCGCCGAAGGCCCAGATCCCCAACGAAGTCTTCATCTGTGCGAGCCTATCCCCACACTGAAGTTCATGAAGGCACAACTTGACTCAGAGCGCCAAATCCGGGAACTTGACAGGGTACTGGCCCCCCGCCACCAATGAAGGAGATCATCTTGAAGAACGTGTTCCGCAGGTCGACGGTCCTGGCGCTCGTTGCGCTCGCGACCGTCAGCCTCGCCGTGTTCGTCGTGGCGAGCGCCACGGCGAGCACCACGAAGAAGACGGCAAGTGTCCAGGTCTGCGTTCTGCTTCCTGACACGAAGTCGTCCGTCCGCTGGGTGCAGTTCGACGCTCCGGCCTTCGCCAAGGCACTCAAAACGGCCGGCGTCACATACTCGATCAACAACGCGCTCAACGACCCGCAGAAGCAGAAGGCACAGGCCCAGGCCTGCCTGGCCGCCGGCGCCAAGGTCGTCATCGAGACCGCGCTCGACAACGGCTCGGCCGCGTCGATCGAGAAGCTCTTCACTTCGTCGGGCGGGAAGGCGATCGACTACGACCGCCAGGTGATCGGCGGCACAGCGTCCGTCTACGTCACCTTTGACGGCAAGAAGGTCGGAGAGGCTCAGGCCAACGGCGTCCTCGCGGCGCTGAAGGCGAAGGGCATCAAGAAGCCGGTCGTCGCCGAGCTCTGGGGCGGCCCGACCGACCAGAACGCGTTCTGGTTCAAGAGCGGAAACGACGCCGTCCTGAACCCGCTCTTCGCGAGCGGCGCGATCTCGAAGGGCCCGCAGCAGTTCGTGCCCGACTGGCTCGCAACGAACGCCGGCCCGATCTTCGCTCAGATGCTGGTCAAGACGAACAACAAGATCGATGGAGTGATCGCGGCGAATGACGGCATCGCCGGCGCCGTGGTCGCCGACCTGAAGGCCCGCCACCTGAAGCCGCTGCCGCTGAGCGGCCAGGATGCGACGGCCCAGGGTCTGCAGTACATCCTCGCCGGCTGGCAGACGGGCACGGTCTACAAGTACGTGCCGCTCGAGGCGAATGCCGCGGCCGCGGCCGCGGTTGCGCTCCTCAAGGGCCAGAAGCCGAAGGCGAACACGTTCAGGCTGAACGGCAAGGCCAAGGAGCCGACGGTCACGCTGCCCGTGCAGTGGATCACGAAGTCGAACTACAAGGTGCTGTTCACGCAGGGCTTCCTCAAGAAGAGTGACGTCTGCATCGGCCAGTACAAGCAGTACTGCAAGTAGGAAGCGGGTACTGCACTAGGACGAAACGAACGACGGTGGAGGCGCCCGGCCGGGCGCCTCCACCGGCTTTGTGGTAGGAAACGAGCCGCTGTGAACGAGACGCCACTCCTGCAACTTCGAAATATCACGAAGTCGTTCGGCTCGGTGCAGGCACTGAGCGACGTCGACTTCGAGGTGCGGACCGGCGAGGTGATGGCGCTCGTCGGGGACAACGGAGCCGGCAAGTCGACGCTCGTCAAGTGCGTCGCCGGCACGCATTCCGCCGACAGCGGCGAGATCCTGTTCGAGGGCGAGGAAGTGCACATCCACGGGCCGAAGGACGCCGCCAACCTCGGGATCGAGGTCGTCTACCAGGATCTCGCTCTCTGCGACAACCTCGACGTCGTTCAGAACATGTACCTCGGCCGCGAAACGCACGACTGGCTTCAGCGCCTGAAGGAGCCGATCATGGAGCAGAAGACGGCCGAGACGCTGAAGTCGCTCGCCGTCACGACCATCAACTCGGTCCGCCAGCCGGTCGCAACGCTCTCCGGTGGCCAGCGGCAGTCGGTCGCGGTCGCAAAGGCGGTGCAATGGAACTCGAAGCTCGTGATCCTGGACGAGCCGACGGCCGCGCTCGGCGTTGCCCAGACCGAACAGGTGCTTGCGCTCGTCCGGCGCCTCGCCGAGCAGGGCCTCGCGGTCGTGATCATCTCCCACAACCTGCACGACGTCTTCGAGACGGCCACCCGCATCACCGTCCTGCGCCTCGGGCGGAACGTCGGGGTCTACGAGCGTGCGCGGACGACGCAGGAGGAGGTCGTGCACGCCATCACGGCCGGCGTCCCGACCAAGGTCTCCGGGATTCCTGGAACCGCCCATGCCGGGGCGACGGCGTGAGCGCGTCCGGGCTGGACGTCGTCACACCGGATCAGGGTGCGCCGGACGAGGAGCTGCACGGCCTCGCCGCGGTCTACCGGCGCGCGCTGATCAACGTCAAGTCGGGCAACCTCGGAGTCCTGCCGATCGTCCTCGGGCTCGTGTTCATCGTCGTCTTCTTCAGCTTCAAGGCGACGAACTTCTTCACCGGAAACAACTTCGACAACATCATCGTCCAGATGGCCGGCGACGCCATGCTCGCCTTCGGCGTCGTCTTCGTGCTTCTGCTCGGCGAGATCGACCTCTCGATCAGCTACGTGGCCGGGATCGGCGCGCTCGTGGTGGCGGAGCTCCAGCTGCCCGGCAGCGGGCACCAGATCAACGGGCTGCTCGCAATGGTCGCGGCGGTGGTGGTCTGCGCCCTGATCGGCGCCGCCCAGGGCTCGATCGTCGCGTTCGTGGGCGTCCCCTCGTTCGTCGTCACGCTCGCCGGGTTCATGATCTGGCAGGGCGTGATCCTGCAGAAACTCGAGCAGCCTGGCTCGATCATCATCCAGGACCGGTGGATCAACTACACGGCCAGCTACTACTTCTCGAACATCGCAGGCTGGCTGATCGCGGGGATCATCACCGCCGTCTACGCCCTGACCGTGCTCGGCGGCGTGCTCGGCAAGCGGCGCGCCGGCGTGGCGATCGGGAGGCCCTGGCTGGTCGCCGCCAAGCTGGTCGGGATCGCCGGCGCGGCTTTCGGAACCGTCGCCATCTCGAACCATGCCCAGGTGCCGCACGGGTTGCCTCTCGCCGGTGTCCTCGTCGTCTTCTTCCTCGTCGTCCTGACGTTCCTCGCGAAGCGGACGACGTTCGGCCGTCACGTCTACGCAGTCGGCGGCAACGCCGAGGCTGCCCGGCGCGCCGGCATCAACGTGCCGCGGATCCGCATCCTCGTGTTCATGATCTCGAGCGCGATGGCGGCAGTCGGCGGCATCATCCTGGCTGCCAACGTCAACTCGGTCGACCTCAACTTCGGAGGCGGGACGCTGCTGCTCAACGCGATCGCGGCCGCCGTGATCGGCGGTGTCAGCCTCTTCGGCGGCCGGGGCGAAGTGCGTGCTGCGTTCCTCGGGGCGCTCGTGATCGCCACGGTCTCGAACGGGCTCAACACGGCCGGATATGCGACCGGGATCATCTACATGGTCACCGGCGTCATCCTGCTGTTCGCCGTGACGCTTGACACGATCGCGCGGCGCCTGCAGGTCCGCTCCGGCCGCTGATCCTCAGCGCCCGGCGAAGTAGCGCAGCGCCTGGGTCTGCGCCAGCTTGCCGGCCCTGGCGCCGAGCGCCCGGCCGGCTCGCTCGTCGGCGGGCGTCTCGATCCCGTTCGCGACCCCCGCGCTGCTCGCCCGGGCCGCCCGCGGGTTGAAGGAACGGCCCGTGAGCGCGGTCAGCACCTCGTCGGCCGCGGACGCGAACGCGCTTCCCGCCGACACCCAGCCCGGGGACGCCGGTGTCGCCGCCGGCGGCGACCAACTCGCGCCGAGCACCCAGCGGCCCCGCGAGAGCACCTCGACGTTGCCGTTCACGAGCTTGACGAGGCCCGGCACGAGCGGCAGCCCGTCCGGGCTGTACGCCGGGCCTTTCGGGTCGCTCGACTGTCCCTGGAACGCCAGGTAGCGGATCATCGAGATCGGACGCGGCGCCTGGTAGGTGCGCTTGGCGCCGAAGGATGCGATTGCTGCGTCCTCGAGCGCGCCGTTGAGCGCGAAGTCGACCCGGACGTCCTGGCGCAGCCGGGCCGCCGCGGCCGGCCCGGCTGGGAGCGAGCCGGCGGCGGCGTTCCAGCCGAGGGGCGACGCGTCGGTCTGCGGCGCGCTCGGCTCGGCGGTCGCGCGGATGGCCGCCACCGCGGCGTTCTTGTACGCGGCGGCCGACGGGTCGCCGAAGGGCGGCGGCCCGGGATCGATCGGCAGGCCCTTGGCGGACGCCGGCAGGCCGAACCCGCGGACGTGGCCCCACCGGGCGCCGACGAAGGTCTGGACCTGCGCGGGAACCGCAGCGAGGCCCTGAGGCGCGATCTGCGCCAACGCGAGCGGCTGCCAGAAGGTCGCGTCGTGCACGGTCGAGATGGGCTGGCTGACGATGAGCGGTGCGTTCATCGGCGTGTAGCTCGGGTCGGCGTAGCGCAGCGCCTCGCCGGAGCCGTCGTGCTCGCCGGCCGCGATCGCCGCGGCGGCAATCCGGTTGCCGAGCGCGGCCGGCGAGTCGCCCGAGGTGCTCGTGAAGCCGGGCGAGTAGCAGAGCGACGTCAGCTCCCCGGTCAGCAGCGCAAACGTGCGGCTCAAGTTCGACTCGAACGAGGCGCGCCACAGCAGGAGCCTGTATGCCGCATAGCTGATCGCGACTTCGCGGGCAGCCTGCACGTCGGGCGAGCTCGCCTTCTCCGTGACGAAGTAGCCGCGCGCCTGCGGGTCGTACGCGGCCCACGCGTCCCACATCGCGGCCGACGCGTCGAAGAGGTCGCGCGCCTGCATCGGCTCGGCGGCGTTGCCCGCTCGCAGCTCGGCGACGGCTGCGTTGTCCCAGACCCTCGCGATCGATCCTCCGTGCAGGTTCGCGGGCGTGCACCCTGCGAGGAGATAGGAGTGCGAGGTGAGATTCGGCACGGGCGCCGGGGCGGGAGCCGCGACCTGGACGATCTGGTCGGCGGGGACATCGGCCAGCCTGCTCTCGCCGCCCCACGGGTAGCGCACGGTCAAGCGTGTGACCTTCGTCGCCGCGCCGAGGCCGAAGTGGACGCGTGGATCGTCCGAGGACAGGTAGCTGCTGCCCGCCTGCACCGCTCGGGAGAGCCGCCGTCCGCTCGGAAGCACGACGGTGACGACGGCGCCGGGGGAGAAACGCTCGAGCTTCACGTCGAGCCAGTGGCCGCTCGGGCCTGACGTGCGGAGAAGCACGAGCTTGCCGCCGATCGAGTTGACGGCGATCTCCAGCCGGCCGTTGTTTCCTGCGTCGGCGGCCGCGAGGCCGCGTCCGTTCAGACGCAGTCCTGCGGGCCCGAGAATCCCGCGCGCGTTGCCGAAGCTGCCGTTGCTCGTGTCGCCTCGCGCGACCGGGGCGAGCACGCGGACGGGCTCGGCGTCGGCGGCGAGGTTCGTGACCGGGATGGCGCCCGACGCGAGCACGAGCGCGGGGTCGCCCGAGTTTGAGAGGTCGACGAAGGACGCGCCCCAGCCGGCGGAGCCCGTGCCGAGCGCCGGATCGAAGTTCGGCCGCGCATTGGCGAAGGCGGGCGAGCCCGTGGCCGTTCGGGCGCGGAACGCGGCCGGCGGTTCCCCGCGTGAGTTGCTGACGAACAGATCGAGGCGCCCGCCGGCACCGTAGGTCGAGGCGATGCCCATGCCCGCGAAGGGGTCGGCGACGCCTTCCGCCGCTGCTCGTTCCTCGAAGCGGAACCCGAGCCCGCCCGGGTCGGCCTGCGCACCGCCGGGCCACGGCACGTTCTCGTAGAGCTGGTTCGGGTCCTCGTCGTTCGCCACGTACAGATCGGGCCGCCCGTCGGCGTTGTAGTCGATGAACGCTGCGCCGAGCCCGTGCCGGAACTGCGAAGACTCGAGCCCCGCCTGGACGCCGACCTCGCGGAACCGTGCGTGACCGCTCGCGTCATTCCCCTCGTTCAGGTAGAGCAGATCCCGGACGCCGACGAGATTCGTCGGAAAGCCGGCCACGGAGTTCGGGACCGGGTCGTTCGGGACGGAGTAGCCGGCGATGAACACGTCCGGCCGCCCGTCGCCGTTCACGTCGGCGACCGCAACGCCCGTGTACCAGCCGGATGCGGTCATGCCGGCTGCCCGTGCACCCTCGGTGAAGGTGCCGTTGCCGTTGTTCCAGAGCAGGTCGATGCCGTTCGTCGTCGTGACGATCAGGTCGGGCCGGCCGTCGCCGTTCAGGTCGGCGGCGACACAGCCGTTGCCCTGCACCTGGAGACCCGCGTGCGCCTTCGCGGTTACGTTGTGGAACGACCCGTGCACGTTTTCGAACAGGGCCGTCCGCGGCAGACCGCCGTGAGACTGCCACTCGGAGGTGTCGGCGCTCGAGTACGAGTTGACGACGAACAGGTCCTGCCAGCCGTCGTTGTTGTAGTCGAGCCAGCAGACGCCGCCGCCCATCATCGCCTCGTAATCGTTCGAGATCCCGAAGTGGAACGAGCCCTGCCGGAAGTCGAGGCCGACCGACGCCGCGACGTCGGTCAGGCGGTTGCCCGCGAGAGCGGTGGTGCTCGGCGCCGCCAGGAGCGGCCCGGGTGCCCGCGTCCCCGCTGCGAGCGTCCACGCGCCGCTTCCGGTCAGGTGCAGCCGGAAGGTGCGGTCGCCGAGCTGTGCCACCGCCGTGGGTGGGCTCTGGTCGGTTCCCGGCTCGAGGTGGATTCGCAGCGCGTCGGTCGTGCTCGCGTGCTCTGCCGCGAGCAGGTAGTGCGCGATCAGCTCGGCGGTGGGCCTGCTGAGCTGAGTCTGGACGCCGGGCGACGGGAGGATCGAGATGGGTGGGAGCCGGCCCGGCGGGAGCGGCGGCGAGGCGATGAACGCCGCGTGCCCGCTCGCGAAGACGACGACGCCCGTCCAGGCGGCGAGCCCGGCCGCCGCCGCCAGTGCGAGTCGCGTCCGGTCGACGCGAACCGGTACGGCTTGCAGCAGCGCCTTCGCGGCGCACACGATCACGAGTGCCGAGAGCAACGCGACCTTGCTCGCGAACTCGGTCGTCGTCGGTGCGATCAACATTGCTCCGAGCAGACCGAGCGCCACGGCGTAGGCGACGCGTGCTCGTGGCCCCTGCGGGGCCGTCTTGGGGTCGGTGATCATGAAGAAGAGGAAGACGAGCACCTCGGGAGAGGTGACCAGCACCCACCAGAAGTGGAAGCCTGTGATCGGCCCGAGGTGCCAGTGCGCGGTCATCGCGTGACCGCTTGCGGCAAGCACGCCGATGCCGGCGCCGAAGGAGACCCAGAACGCGAGTGCGATCCAGAGCAGCTTGAGTCGCGACAGGATCAGGAAGCCGCCCGCCAGGATGATCGCCAGCGCGAGCCCGAGCCACACCGACATCGGCCCCCACCAGAAGTCGAGTGGATCCGCCCGGTTGCGCCCGAGAATCAGGAAGCAGAGGACGAGCCCGATGTTCGACGGGTTGAAGATGTGGTCGCCGCGCCACTTCACGACGTACTTCGAGAGCAGCGACACGGCCGCCGTCGCCACGAAGATCCACCAGCCACGCATCGTCCACCAGTCGCCGTGCCGGGTGCCGGGCACGCGGAGGATGAAGGCGACGCCGTTGCCCGTCAGGAGCGCGCTCGCGGGCCAGAGGAACACGCGCTGGCGCCACAGCGCGATCCCGGCCTCGAGCACAGCGCACGTCGCGAGCGAGACGAAGATCTGCGCGATCGAGACCTGAAAGTGAAAGCCCACCTGGCCGATCACCTGCAGCGACGTGATCGTCGCCGCGAGGTGGAGCCGCGGGTCGCTCAGCTTCGGGAGAACGATCGGGTAAGGCGTGCCCCGAATCACGACCGCGGCCATCGAGACCGATCCTAGACGGCTCTCAGACGAACTACGATGGAGGTGTGAGGCTCGCGCGCGCCCAGCAGATCGTCGACGACGTCGTTTCCGGGGCGCCGGGGCCGGTCTCGGTGTTCGTCGCCGACGCGCACGGTGAGCTGGTCGCTGCGGCCACCATGGACGGCGCGGCGCCCGACACGCGCCTGAACGCGCAGCGAAAGGCCTACACGGCGGCCCGCAGCGATGCCCGCACGACGCGAGAGCTGGCCGAAAAGGTGAAAGACGACGCAGTCGAGCGGGCAAGCTTCGACCCCTTCTTCACGTTCTTCCTCGGCGGGGTCGCGGTGTTCGAAGGCGAGGAGCGAGTCGGCGCAGTCGGTGTGAGCGGCCTGCCCGGCGAGATCGACGAGCAGCTCGCGCTGCGCGCTATCGAACGATCCGCGGGTCCGTGAACACGTCGAGCTCGTCGCGGCTTTGCGTCGAGAACTCCGACACCACCGCGCCCTCGGCGCCGGCCTGGAACCAGTGCAGCGTGTCGGGCGCGATCGTGAATTGCTCACCCGGGCCGAGCACGATCTCAGCCTCTCCCTCGACGTGGAGCTGCACGCTGCCGAGGCGGCAGCGAAAGGTTTCCTCCTTGCCGGGCCCGCCGTCGACCGGCGGGTGGCGGTGCTCCGGGCAGGTCTGCCCGGGGAACAGGACGAGCTCCTTGGCGCAGACACGCTCCGTGTTCACGTAGACGACGAGCTGGAGCCCGACCTGCTCGAGCCGGCCGAGACCGAAATCCGCCACCTCGATCGCGTCGCGTTCTGCGGCCGTCAGCACGATGCCCGCCTCGTCGAGCATCGCCGCCGCTCGCAGGCGTGCGTCGTCGTCGGTCACAGCGAGACGGGACTCCCGCTCGTTGCGGACTCGTGCAGCGCCTCGAGTGTGCGCGCCTGCCCCATCGCGTCGTCCCGCGCGAGCAAGAGTTCCGCCTCACCACGGATCGCATCGCTCAGGTTCTCCAGCTCGAGCCGGTAGGAGTCCGAGCGCTCCAGCTCGATCCGCTCGGTCGAGCCGCCGCGGCGCAGCTCGATCACGGGCACGTTGCAGTGCCACGGGTCGTCGAGGAAGAGCGAGCCCTCGCTGCCGATCGCCTCGAGCTCGTCCCGCTCCGGCATCGCCGTGCCGCAGTCGAACATGGCGATCACGTTGCCCGGGAAGCGAAGCGTGCCGCCGAACACCCAGTCCGTTCCCGAAGGCCCGAACCACGCGTGGCCGTACGCGAGCTCCGGCTCGCCGCCCAGGAGGCGCGAGCCGCTCACGTTGTAACAGCCGACGTCCATCAGCGAGCCGCCCTCGAGGTCGGTCCGCAGGCGGATGTTGTCGTCGTCGTAGAGCGAGTAGCTGAACGTCGAGCGAACGAGCCGCAGCTCTCCGATCGCGCCTTCGTCGACGAGCTGTTTGAGACGTTTCGTTTGCGGGTTGTGGCGGTACATGAAGGCCTCGCTGAGCAGCTTTCCGGTTCGGTCTGCAACATCGAACGTCGCCGCGACCTCGTCGAGGTGACGCGACAGGGGCTTCTCGCAGAGCACGTGCTTGCCGGCCTCGAGCGCCCGGATCGACCACTCGCAGTGCATCGTGTTCGGCAGCGAGATGTAGACGGCCTCGATCTCCGGGTCGGCGAGGAGCGCGTCGTACGTGCCGTAGGCATGGGGGATCTCCCACGCGCGCGCGTACTCGTCGGCGCGGGACTGGTCGCGGCTCGCGACACCGTAGAGCTCGACCTTGGCGGAGGCGTGCGCGCCCGGGATCACCTTCCGGTTGATGTCGGCGGTCGAGATGATTCCCCACTTCACGGCTTTTGTCATGTGCGTACTATCGCGCAATGAGCGAGATCGGCGTCGGGATGTTGGGGTACGCGTTCATGGGCAAAGCCCACTCGAACGCCTTCAAGAAGATCGCGTACATGACGTGGCCGCCGCCGCTCATGCCGAAGCTCGTCGGCATCGCCGGGCGTGACGCCGGCGCGGTGGGCGAGGCCGCGGAACGGTACGGCTACGACTACGCGACGGGTGACTGGCGCGATCTCGTCGCCGACGATCGGATCGGCCTCTTCGACAACAGCGGTCCGAACTCGCTGCACGCGGAGCCGACGGTCGCGGCCGCTCGAGCCGGCAAGCATGTGGTCTGCGAGAAACCTCTCGGCCGCGACGCCGCCGAGAGTTACGACATCTGGCAGGCTGTCGCCGCGACAGGCGTGAAGCACCTCTGCGCGTTCAACTACCGCTTCGTCCCCGCCGTCCGGCTCGCACGCGAGCTGATCGAGGCGGGCGAGCTGGGGGAGATCCGCCACTTCCGCGGCCGCTACCTCCAGGACTGGGCCGATGACGCCTCGCTCGACACCTGGCGGTTCCATCCGGACGAGGCGGGGTCGGGAGCGCTCGGCGACATCGGCACGCACGTGATCGACCTCGGCCGCTTCCTGAACGGCGAGATCACGTCGGTCTCAGGGTTCGTCAAGACGTTCGTGGCGGGTCGCTCTGTCGACGACGCGCTCGAGGCGGCCGTCGAGTTCGAGAACGGCTCGGTCGGAACGATCGAGGGCACGCGCCTCGCTCTCGGGCGGCGCAACGCCTTCCAGTGGGAGATCAACGGCTCGAAGGGGTCGCTCGCCTTCGATATGGAGCGGCTGAACGAGTTGCAGGTGTTCCGCGCCGACGGCGACCGGGCGCGCGGGTTCAAGACGGTGCTCGTGTCGGAGACGAACCATCCGTTCTGGGAGCACTGGTGGCCGCCGGGCCACATCATCGGCTGGGGCGACACGTTCGTGCACGAGCTGCATCACATGCTGAAGGCGATCGCCGACGACACCGACGTTGCGCCCTACGGCGCGACGTTCGAGGACGGCTACCGCGCTGCCGAGGTGGGCGACGCGATCGTGCGCTCCGGCGAGACCGGCGCCCGCGTGCAGGTGAGCTATCGCTCCTGACGGACCTGTCCGCTTCCTGAGCGGGACCTGTCCGCCGCACGCCTCGAGAACCGCTCCTCCTGCGGGCAAAATGTCCCTTCCGCGCGCGTCCGGGCCCGCCACGTCGGGGTCTGACCCCGGCCGTGTCCGAAGGAGTCACGTCTGGAGCTCGGAGAGCACGAGCGTTGCTTTGCCGCCGCGGTAGGTGAAGGCCTCCTCGAAGCGGTCGAGGCCGGCGCGCCGGCCGACGAACTGCGCGAGCTCCTCGGGCCAGCGCTCGCGGAGGCGGTCGAGGTCGGAGACCGCCGCGAGCCAGTCCTCGCGGCGGGCGTTGACGCTGCCGAAGAGAACGCGGTTCTCCAGGATCGCGTCGAGGCCGATCGTGCGGCCGTCGAGTGAGACCCGCTGCGCGCGTGGGTCGATGCCGAGCAGGCACGCGACGCCGCTTCGGCGCAGCAGGCCGAGGGTGTCGGCCATCAGCTGCGCGTTGCCGGCCGCCTCGATCACGAGGTCGAAGCCACCGAGTTCGGCGAGGGGCGTTTCTGGAAGCGGCGCGTAGTGCGCGCCCGCCGCGGTGGCGAGCTCGTTTGACGGTTCGAGCGAGGCCGTCCACACCTCGACGCCGGCGAGCCGCAACAGGTAGGTCGAGAGCATCCCGATCGCGCCGGCCCCGAGCACGAGCGCGCGCTGCAGCTCCCACGGTTCGCGGCCGCCGATCGCGCGGGCATGCCGCAGCGCGCGCTCGCAGATCGACGCCGGTTCGGCCAGCACGCCGAGCCGGCCGAGCGAGCGCGGCACCCGCACGAGTTGCGCAGGGTCCTCTGCCACGAGCTCGCGCGCGAAGCCGTGCAGCCGGGTGATGCCGCGCTCGGAGTAGTCGCCGGTGAGGCAGGAGTCGGGCGAGTCCTCCGCGCACGCGAGACAGTGCCGGCAGGAGCGCCGGACCGTCGCCGTGACGAGATCGCCGCGCGAGAAGCCGTGACCGTCGCGTTCGATCTCACCCAGCAGCTCATGACCGAGCACGAGCGTTCCGTCGTCGGTCGCGACGCCGAAGAGGCCGTGGGAGATCTCGCGGTCGGTGCCGCAGACGCCGACCTCCAGAACCCGAACGAGCGCTTCGTGCGCGCCCGCCTCGACGGCGGGCAGTTCCGCGACGCCGGTCGAGCCGGCTACGCCAGGCGTCGTGACGAGCCCCTGCATCCTAGGAAGCGGTCAGGCCGCCGTCGATGACGAGCACGCTGCCGGTGACGAACTCGGCTGCGGCGAGGTAGAGGATCGCCTCGGCGATCTCATCCGGTGTCCCGAGCCGGCCCATCGCCTGGCGCGCCCGCAGGTCGTCGAGCGTCTCGCCGGCCTCCCCGACAAGACGGTGGACCCACGGCGTGTCGACCGTGCCTGGGCAAACCGCGTTGACGCGGATGCCGTCGCCCACGTGGTCGACCGCGAGCGCCCTCGTCAGTGCCACCACGGCGCCCTTCGACGCGCAGTACGCCGCGCGGTTGCGCAGCCCGACGAGCGCGGCCACGGATGCGACGTTGACGATCGAGCCGCCGCCGCGCGCGGCCATCCCCGGGATCGCGTGCTTGCAGCAGAGGAACGTGCCGCGCGCGTTCACCGCGAAGACGTCGTCCCAGACCTCGACCGGTGTGTCGGGCGCCGAGCTCGTGGACCCGATCCCCGCCCCGTTCACGAGCACGTCGAGCCCGGCCATGGCGGCGGCGACCTGGCTCTCGTCGCGCACGTCGAGCTGGAGGGCGTGCGCGCCGAGCTCGTCGGCGACGGCGGCCGGTTCGAGGTCGGCGACGACCACTTCGGCACCCGCCGCGGCCAGGCGCCGGGCGACCGCGGCCCCGATCCCCGAACCGGCGCCTGTGACGAGCGCCCGCTTGCCTGCGAAGCTCATCTGCACATGGTCTCACGCGTGGACGTGGCAATCGAAAGTGACGCCCTGCGGAGACATGCTCGTCGCGCTGGCCGCCCGGCTCGTGGTCGCCGATGCGGCCGGGACACTGCAGATGCTGGTCGCCTTTCCGCACGGCCCCGAGATCCGCGCAAACGATGGTGTGCGCGACCCGGCGGGCCGCTTCGACTACGACGGCGAACCGGCGAACCGCCGGCTCAGCCGTTTCGCAGCACGGCGCCTTCGGACGCCGAGCCGACGAGCGCCCGGTAGCGCGCGAACACGCCGCGCAGGGCGGGAAGCGCCGGCGGCCGCCAGGCAGCGAGACGTTGCGCGATCTCGCCGGGATCGAGCTCCAGGTCGAGCGTGCCCGCGTCGAGGTCGATCGCGATGGGGTCTCCGTCGCGCACGATCGCAAGCGGCCCGCCGCGCGCCGCCTCCGGGGCGACGTGCCCCACCATCAGCCCGCGGGTCGCACCCGAGAAGCGGCCGTCGGTGACGAGCGCGACCGACTCACCAAGGCCCGCGCCGACGACCGACGCGGTGACGCTGAGCAGCTCGCGCATCCCGGGCCCTCCGGCCGGCCCCTCGTAGCGGACGACGAGCACGTCCCCCTCGGAGACCCGACCCGAGCGTACGGCCGTCGTGCCGGCCTCTTCGCTGTCGAAGACGCGTGCCGGCCCTCGGTGACTGCGCCGCACCGACCCCGAAGCCTTGACGAGGCTGCCTTCCGGGGCGAGGTTGCCGCGCAGGGCGTGCAGCGCACCCGTCGGCTTGAACGGGTGCTCGAGCGAGAAGACGACCGCGCCGTCCGGCGGTTTCCCAGCCTGCGTCGCCTCGGCCAGCGTCCCGCCCCCGACCGTGGGCGCGGAGCCGTCGACGAGGCCGCCGCGCACGAGCTCCCGGATCACCGAGGCGGTGCCGCCCGCCCGGTGCAGGTCCTCGGCCATGTAGCGCCCCGACGGCGCGAGGCTCGCGATCACCGGGGTGTGCTCACCGATCTCGGCCAGCTCGTCGAGCGACAGCGGCACCTCGGCCTCGTGTGCGATCGCGAGCAGGTGCAGGATTCCGTTCGTCGAGCCGCCCGTGGCGGCGATCCCGACCATCGCGTTCAGAAGCGCCCGGCGGTCGAGGAAGCAGCGTGCGGTGACGCCGTGCGTTGCGAGCTCGACCGCGAGCCTGCCGGCGCGAGCCGCGGCCTCGCCCTTCGCGTCGAGCTCGTCCGCGGGGATCAGCCCGTCGCCGATCCGCGCGATGCCGAGGCAGTCGAGTGCGACGGCCATCGTGTTCGCGGTGAAGTGTCCCGCGCACGTTCCGGCGCCGGGGCAGGCGAAGCGCTCGAGCTCGTCGAGCTCCGCGCGCGGGATCAGCCCGCGCTCCTGCGCGCCGACCGCCTCCCAGACGTCCTGGATCGTCACCTCGCGCCCGTGCAGCCGTCCGGCGCGCATCGGACCGCTGTAGAGGACGACGGCGGGCTTGTCGACGCGCGCGAGCGCCATCAGCGCGGCCGGCACCGTCTTGTCGCAGCCGACGAGGCACACGAGCGCGTCGAAGTCGTGCGCGTGCACCATCAGCTCGATCGAGTCGGCGATCACCTCGCGCGACACGAGCGACGCGCGCATCCCGGGTGTTGCCTGCGACTGGTTGTCGGAGACGGCGATCGTGTTGAAGCCGAGCGCGACGCCGCCGGCGGCGGAGACGCCCTCACTGACGCGGTCGGCGAGCCCGCGCTGGTTCAGGTTGCACGGCATCGTCTGCGTCCACGTCGAGACGACGCCCACGATCGGCCCATCGAGCCGCTTCGGGTCGATGCCCATCGCCCGGAAGTGGGCCCGGGCCGGGGCACGCTCTGCGCCCGCGGCGAGCCCGGCACGGGCGCGGCGGCGAAGAGCGTCGTGCTCCATCCGCGCGAGTGTACGCTTGCGCGGTTTCTCAGCCTTCGAGCTGCCTGACGCTCGCCGTCGAGACGGCGAGCGTCGCCACCGCCACCGTGCCTGCGGTTGCGATCCAGAGCGTCGCGCTCGTGCCGAATGCGGCTGCGGCCGGCCCTGCCAGGACGAGCCCGAGCGGCTGGAAGGCCAGCGACCCGAACCAGTCGTAGGCACTGACCCGAGACAGTGCGGCGGCGGGGACGTTCTTCTGCAGCGCCGTCTCCCACAGCGAGTTGAAGATCATGTTCGCACCGCCCGAGAGCAGAGCGCCTGCCGCGACCACCACCGCGGGCGCGTGCAGCGCGAGGAGCGCCATCGGGATCGCGAGGAAGCCGAGCAGGCTCGACCCGAAGAACAGTGGGCGACGGACACGGACGTGGAGCGAGACGAAACCACCGAGCAGCGAGCCGACGCCGAGCCCCACCAGGATGACCGTCCACGCGAGCGGCCCTCCGAGCGACCGCTGCGAGATGACGGCGCCGAGCACGACGAAGACCGACCCCAGCATGTTCCCGAACGCCGCCGCCAGGACGATCACCCACACCCACGTCCGCGACGAGAATTCGCGCCAACCCTCGAGCAGGTCGGCGAGGAACGACTGCGGCTCGAGCTTCACGTGCGCGGGTAGGCGGAGCTGCGCGAGGAAGTACGCGCTCGCTGCGAAGCTCGCCGCATCCACCGCGAGCGCCCAGCCGGGGCCGACCGCCACGACGACCCCGCCGCCGATTGCCGTGCCGACGACCCCCGTCGAGGCCATCGCAAGCCCGCGCAGCGCGTTTGCCTGCTGCAGCCGCTCGGGGCTGATCGTCATCGGCGTCAGGCCGGTCGACGCCGGGTTGAAGAACGCCGACGCCGTCCCGGCGATCGCCTGCAGTACGACGAGCTCCCAGATGTGTGCCGAGTGGGTCAGCACGAGCGCCGCGACCGCCCCCTGCGCCGCCATCCGAACAACGTCAGCGGTCAACATCACCGTGCGTCGCGGCAGCCGGTCGGCGAAGACGCCCCCGATGAGCAGGAACGTGACGAGGGGGATCGTCTTCGCGGCGAAGACGTAGCCGAGGTCGGTCGCCGAGCCCGTCAGGTCGAGCACGGCGAACGCGAGCGCGATCGATGTGAACGAGTCGCCGAGCAGCGAGATGATCTGTCCGGTGAAGAGCAGCCGGAACGGACGCTCGCGGAGCGCGCCGAACGAGTCGAGGCGCCCGGTCAGCGCTTCTTGCCCGGGTTGAGCAGCCCCTTCGGGTCAAAGGCCTGCTTGATCCGCAGGTGGAGGTCGTACCCGGTCTCGCCGAGCTGACGCTCGAGCTGGCCGCGCTTCAGCCAGCCGATCCCGTGCTCGCCGGTGACCGTGCCGCCGAGCCGCAGGGCGAGCTCGAAGAGCTCGTGGCACGCGGCGTCCGCGCGCTCCTCTTCGTCGGGGCTGTCGGCCGAGAAGAGGAAGGTCGAATGGATGTTGCCGTCGCCTGCGTGCCCGAACGAAAGTGCGGGGATTCCGTGGCGTTCCCCGATCTCGATCGTCTCGCTCGCCACGTCGCGTAGACGGTCGAGTGGGACGGCGATGTCCTCGCTGAATGCGCCGCCGCGCTGGGCGAGGATCGCGAAGCCGATCCCGCCGCGCCAGCGCCACAGCTCGGCGATCTCTGCGGCGTCCTCGGGCGCGTGCACCGAGACGGCGTTCTCTGCGAGCGCCTCCACCAGAGAGGCCGCCGCCCGGCGCGCCTCACTCGCCGCGCCGTCGGCCTCGGTCATCACCATGAAGCGGCCGCCGTCCGGGATGCCGAACGGGTAGGTGTTGCCGCCGTATTCGAGCGTGACCGCGTCGAGATACTCGATCGCGGCCGGCACCTCTCCCGAGGCGAGGACGCGCTCGATCGCGGCGATGCCCGCCTCGGCGTCGCGGTAGAGGCCGATCACCGGCAGCTCGAGCTCGGGCGCCGGGACGAGTCGCAGCCAGGCTGCGGTGACGAGGCCGAGCGTTCCCTCGGAGCCGACCAGCAGGCTCTTCAGGTCGTAGCTTGCGACGTCCTTCCGGAGCGGGCCGCCGATGTGGACGATCTCGCCCGGGGGGATCACCGCCTCGATGCCGGTGACCCAGTGACCCGTGACGCCGTACTTGAAGGCGTGCGGGCCGCCGGCGTTGCACGCGATGTTGCCGCCGAGCTGGGAGTTCTCCGCCGCGCCCGGGTCGGGCGGGAAGCGCAGTCCGTTCTCGCGTGCGAGCCGCTGCACGTCTGCTGTGGTCACGCCCGCCTCCACCTGCATGCGCCAGAGGAGCGGATCGAACCGGCGCACCCGGTTCATGCGCTCGAATCCGATCACGACCCCACCCTCGACGGGAATCGCTCCGCCCGCGAGCCCGGTGCCGCCGCCGCGCGCGGTCAGCGATACGTCGTGCTCGTAGCACCAGCGCAGCACCGCCGCGACCTCCTCGGTCGACGAGGGCAGGACGACCGCGTCCGCGGTGCCGCGCACGTTACGTCCCATCAGGTCGGCGAGATAGCGCCCACCGGGTGCGACAAGCGAGTCGGGGGAGACGACGTCCGCGAGCTCCACGGCGGCGAGCGTACCCGCTCGCCGGCCGCCGGAACAGCCGGCTAGCCGAGCGCGATCTCCTCGACATCGTCCCGGGTGATCCGCCAGGCGCGCAGCTCGTCGCGCGCGAGACCGTAGATCAGGAACGGCCGGCCCGACCAGAGGCCCGCCAGCTCCCGGTCCGTTCTCGAGGGGACCGGCGCGGTCTCCGGGTGCGAATGGAATACCGCGAGCTCGTAGCCATCGTCCTCCAGGAACCAGACGCCGGGATCGATCTCGAGCTCGTAGCGGTAGGGGGACGCGAGCTTGTTGCGGCCGCGCACATAGCGCTCGGCGGTGCTGCCGGAGAACACCAGCAGGCCGCAGCACTCGTTCGGCGCCTCTTCGGCGGCGTGGGCGCGAAGCTCGGCGCGAATGGTGTCGGGGACTACCACCAGAGAACCGCCTCGTCGATCTCCTCGCCGGTCCAGAACGGGGCCGAGAGGTACTTCCAGCCGCCGTCGGCGAGCACCGCGACGATGACTGCGCCCTCGGGCAGCTCCTCGGCGATTCGTCGCGCGACGTGCACCACCGCTCCGGCCGAGACGCCGGCGAAGAGTCCCTCGCGGTCGAGCAGCACGCGTACCGCGGCCGCGGCCTCGGTGTTCGAGACGAGCAGCTTGCGGTCGAGCTTGGAGACGTCGAGCACCGGCGGGACGTACCCGTCCTCGAGCGAGCGGAGGCCCATCACGGCCTCGCCGGGAAGCGGTTCGGCGGCGACGATCTGGATGCCGGGGAACGCCTCGCGCAACCGCGCCCCGGCCCCCATCAGCGTGCCTCCTGTTCCGAGGCCCGCGACGAGCGCGTCGACGTGCGGCAGGTCGCGCGCGATCTCGGCGCCAGTGCCCTCGTAGTGGGCCCTCGGGTTGGCCTCGTTCGCGTACTGGAACAACATCACGTAGCGGTCGTCGGCCGCGGCGATCTCCTGGGCGACGCGTACCGCGCCGTTCGAGCCCTCCTCGCCGGGCGAATCGATGATCGTGGCGCCGTACAGGGAGAGCATCGCGCGCCGCTCGGGGGTTGCGTTCGACGGCATCACGCACGTCAGCTTGTGCCCCTTCAGCTTCGCGACGAGCGCGAGCGAGATGCCGGTGTTGCCGCTCGTCGGCTCGAGCAGTTCCTGGCCGGGCTCGAGGTCGGCGGCCTCGACCATCGCGAGCGCGACGCGATCCTTGATCGAGCCCGTCGGGTTCTGCCCCTCGAGCTTCGCGTAGATGGTGCGGCCGGGCGGTGAAAGCCTCCGGAGCTCGACCAGCGGCGTCGAACCGATCAGGTCGAGCAGCGAGCTAGCAACCACCGGCCATCGCCGGTAGAAGAATCACCGTCGAGCTATCGCGCACCGGCGTGTCGAGGCCGTCGCAGGTGCGCACGTCCTCGCCGTCGACGTAGACGTTGACGAACGACTGGATCTTGCCGTCGCCGTAGACGCGCGCGCCGAGCGCGGGAATACGGCGCGCGAGGTCCTCGAGCAGTTCGCGCACGTTCGAGCCGGTCGCTTCGACCTCGCGCGCGCCCCCGGCCTCGGAGCGCAGGACGGGTGGAACTCTCACCACGCTCATCGTGCGCAGAACTCGACGTAGTCGATGTACTCGGTGATCGTCGGGTGCTCGCCGCAGACCGGGCAGTCCGCGCGGCGCTCGATCTTCACCTCGTCGAACTCGGTCGCGAGCGCATCGAACAGCAGGAGGCGTCCGACGAGCGGGTCGCCGATCCCGGCGGCGAGCTTGATCGCCTCGTTCGTCTGCAGCGAGCCGATGATCCCCGGCAGCACGCCGAGCACGCCGCCCTCGGCACACGACGGCGCGAGCTCGGGCGGCGGGGGCTCCGGAAAGAGGCAGCGGTAGCACGGGCCCTCATGCGGCTTGAACACCGTCACCTGGCCCTCGAAGCGGTAGATCGAGCCGTGCACGACCGGGATCCCGCGCCAGACCGACGCGTCGTTGACGAGATACCGCGTCGGGAAATTGTCGGCGCCGTCGACGATCAGGTCCCACCCGTCGTCGAGGATGCGGTCGATGTTCTCCGAGGTCAGCCGCTCGCGATAGGTGACCACGTTGACGTCGGGGTTGAGCGCCTCGATCGCGCGCTTCGCGGAGTCGACCTTCGGCATGCCGAGGGTGTCGAGCGAGTGCGCGATCTGGCGCTGCAGGTTCGTCTCGTCGACGATGTCGGCGTCGACGATGCCGATCGTCCCGATGCCGGCCGCAGCGAGGTAGAGCGACGCGGGAGAGCCGAGGCCGCCGGCTCCGATCAGGAGGATCTTCGAGTCGAGCAGCTTCAGTTGACCCTCTTCACCGATCTCGGGGATCAGGATGTGGCGCGAATAACGCGTGCGCTTCTCGGGCGAGAGCGTGCGCGGCATGACGATCTCGAGCCCGTTGTGCTTCCAGTCCGTGAAGCCGCCGGCCAGCGAATAAACCTGCTCGTAGCCGAGGTCCTCGAGTGTCTTCGCCGCGAAGGCGGAACGGTTGCCGGCGGCGCAGTAGATGATCACCGGCGCCGCCTTCGCGGTGGCGACGCTTTCGATCCGGCTTTCGAGGAAGCCGCGCGGGACGTGAACGGCGCCCGGCAGGTGGCCTTCCTGCCACTCGTCCGCCTCGCGCACGTCGATCCAGACCGCCCCGGGGGTCTCCTGGGCGGCGCGGGCGTCGATCTCCGAGATTTCGGACTTGGTCCGCTGCAACAGTTCGCGATAGGTCGTCATGTGTTCCTTAAACGGTAGCGGGCGGCGGCGTATTTCCCGCTAGCGTGGCTGCGATGTCGGTGGCCAGTCGGGTTCGGCTCGTGGTGGCGGTGATCACGGTGGTGGTCGCCGGAACGGTGGCGGGCGTCGTCCTGGCCACCAGGCAGACCCCGGTGCAGGTTTCCGTCCAGTGTGCGAAGTCGCCGAAGCCCCTGATCGTGCCGGGCGTGCCTTCTCCCTACGTGGCCGCGGTCCGAAGCGCTCTGGCGCACTCGCCGAAGGCGGCCGCGCAGCTGCTCGAGCCGCTCTCCCAGCAGGCGCCGAACGATCCGGTCGTGCAGTTCAACTTCGGGACGGCGCTCTTCTGCGCCGGGTACGTGGCGGACGCCGAGCAGGCGTTCCAGGCGGCGAAGAAGGCCGGCTACGACACGTTCTACGAGATCCAGGCCGACGCGATCCTGCACCCGCAGTTCTTCCAGCAGGGATACCCGATCTTCGAGCCGCAGACCGCGAACCCGCTGCTCGTCCAGGGGGTCGTGCTCCAGCGCCGGGGGAAGCAGCACTCGGCCGAGCAGCTGTACTCCCGGGCCGCCCGCCTCGAGCCGGGAAATGCCGAGGCGCAGGTGGCGGCCGCGGTCGGGCGCTTCGACGAGGACAACCTGTCGGCCAGCTTCTCCCGGCTCGGGCCGCTCGTCGTTCGCTTCCCGAACAGCCAGTCCGTGCGCTACCACCTCGGTCTCTTGCTCGCCTGGACCGGGCAGCGCACCCAGGCGATCAAGGAGTTCCGGCTTGCCCTTGCGCTCGGGCCGAGGACTCCGCTCGGAGCGCAGTCGGCTACGTTTCTGAAGGGCCTGCACGCCGGTGGGTCCAACGGCACCGTAAAATGAGCCAGGCGGCCTATGGCATCCGTCCGGTTGGACTGAGACAGTTCCGCATCCTGTCAGGCGAGGCTCGGCCACCGAGGGGGCTCCAGTGAGGAAGGACGAGATCGACGCAGCGGCGGCCACCTTCGACGATGAGGTCGAGGTCGACGTCGACGTCGACGTGGTCGTCGAGGTCGAAGAGATCGAGGAAGAGGAGACACCGCTCGACGTCGCCGAGGACGCGGAGGCCGACTTCTACGTGGCGCAGGCAGGAGAGGTCGAGGAGCCGGCCGACCTCGAGTTCACCGCCGACTCGCTGCAGCTCTTCCTGAAGGATGTCGGCAAGGTCGATCTGCTCACCGCGGCGCAGGAGGTCGAGCTCGCCAAGCGCATTGAGCGAGGCGACCATCGCGCGAAGCAGGAGATGGTGGAAGCGAACCTGCGCCTCGTGGTCTCGATCGCGAAGCGCTACCGCAACCAGGGCTTGCCGTTCCTCGACCTGATCCAGGAGGGGACGATCGGGCTCGTGCGCGCCGCCGAGAAGTTCGACTGGCGCAAGGGCTACAAGTTTTCGACGTACGCGACGTGGTGGATCCGCCAGGCTGTGGCACGGGCGCTCGCCGACAAGGCGCGCACGATCCGCATGCCGGTCCACGTCGTCGAGAAGCTGAACAAGATCATGCGCACCGAGCGCAAGTTGCGCGCCGAGCGCGGCCGCGAGCCGTCGAACGAAGAGATCGCTCTCGATCTCGAGATGACGATCGAAGAGGTCGAGTCGATCCGTCGCACCTCGCAGGCGCCCGTCTCGCTCGAGAAGCCGGTGGGCGACGAGGAAGAGTCAGAGTTCGGGCAGTTCCTCGAGGACGAGCACACGCCGCTCCCCGACGAGGCCGCCGACACCGCCTTCCGGGCCGAGGCGCTCGCCAAGTGCCTCGGGTCGCTCTCCTACCGCGAGCGCCGGGTGCTCGAGCTGCGTTACGGCCTGAACGGCGAGCAGCCGCGCACCCTCGACGAGGTCGGTCGCGCCTTCCAGGTGACGCGTGAGCGGATCAGGCAGATCGAGAACCAGGGGCTTAAGAAGCTCCGGGCGCTGGCGGACAGCCAGAAGCTCCGCGACGTTGCTTGATTCCAGGTGTCTGACACCGCGGTGTCAGACACCTTTTCGAAGTGTCAGACACCTTCTGAATGGCGAGTCCCAGGCGGTTGTCCATGGCCAGTCCTCGATCGACTGGACCATCTCTGCCATCACGGGGTTCCAGTCGATGTATCGGATCGTGGTCGCGAGATGCTCTTCGTCGCGGATCGTCCATTCGCGGTAGCGCGCCTCGAACACGGCGCCTCGGCGCTCGTGACGCCTGTTGAACGCCCGTGCGAAGCCGCCGTTTAGGTTGCGCATCCCCTCCGAGATGCGCCCGGCCAACGGCTGAACGAGCAGGTGGTAGTGCGTATCCATCAGGCACGCAGCCCGAAGATCCCACCGCTCGGCTCTCGCCGTTCGGGCGAGTCGGAGTGTGAAGTCCTGGCGGTCGACATCGTCGCGGTAGATCACGCGGTCGTCGATCCCGTGCTGTGTGAGGTGGTAGATCCCGTCGGAGTGGTAGGTGCGCGGCGGACGTCCCATTTCCCGAGGATGCCTGCGTTTCGAACGTTCTCTGTGCCAAGAGTGAAAGGTGTCTGACACCTTTTGGTGTCAGACACCGCTAGGCTCGCGTCGTGGCTGAACCCTGGTTCGACGAGCTGGCGGAGTTCCTGCGCATCCCCTCGGTGAGCGCGGACAGCGTGCACGCCGCAGACGTCGTGCGCGCCGGGGAGTGGGTTCGCGACCTGATCCGCGAGGCCGGCGGCGCGTGCGAGGTGGTCGACTGGCACGGCCAGCCGCTCGCGATCGGTGAGCTGCGCGCGTCGAGCCACGCCGACAGCGCGCCGACCGTCCTTTGCTACGGCCACTTCGACGTCCAGCCGCCCGATCCGCTCGAGCTGTGGGAGAGCGACCCGTTCGAGCCGGAGGTGCGCGACGGCTACCTCTACGGCCGCGGCACCGTCGACGACAAGGGGCAGCTGTACATGCTGCTCGCCGCGGCGCGGGAGCTCGCGGCGGCCGGCGAGTTGCCCGTCAACGTCCGCTTCTGCTGCGACGGCGAGGAGGAGACCGGCGGCCATTCGATCGTCGAGTTTCTCGAGGCCGACGAGCGTGGGGCGGACGCGGCGATCATCTTCGACAGCGGCATGATCAGGCGTGACGTCCCCGCGTTCAACATCGCAACACGCGGGCTGGTGTACTTCCACGTCACCGTGCGCACTGGTGAGCGCGACCTGCACTCCGGGATGTACGGCGGCGCTGCGCTGAACGCCGCCCATGCACTGATCAAGACACTCGATGCGCTGATCGCGCATGACGGCACGCCGGTCGAGGAGCTACGTGTCGGGCGCACGGCTCCCACCGTGGAAGAGCTCGCCGGCTGGCAGGAGCTGCCCGACGGAGCCGGCGAGCTGGCGGAGCAGGGTGCGCGTCCCAAGGACGCGGCGGCGGCGGCCGACTTCTACCTCCGCACCTTTGCCGAGCCGGCGGTCGACGTGAACGGCATCGCCACCGGCTCGCCGCTGCTGCAGAAGACCGTGCTGCCCGTCGAGGCGATCGCGAACGTGTCGATCAGGCTCGCGCCCGGCCAGACGGTCGACGAGGTCGCGCCCGTCGTCGAGCGGCTGCTGCGCGAGGCTGCGCCCGCAGGCGCCGACCTCGAGGTGGAGCTCTGGTCGTCGTCGCCGCCCGGGCTCGTGCCGCCCGACTCGCAGGCGATCCAGCTCGGGCTCGACGCGTTCGAGCGCGCGCTCGGCCGCAGGCCTGCGCTGATCCGGACCGGCGGGACGCTGCCGATCGTCCCGGCGCTCGCCGGCAAAGGAATCGCGACGGTGATCACCGGCTTCGGGCTGCCCGACTCGCAGATTCACTCGCCCAACGAACGGCTCGTCGCCGAGTACGTCCCGCTCGGCAGCCGCGCGGCGCGCGAGCTCTTCCTCGCGTTCGCGCAGCTTTGATCGATCTTCACAGCCACGTATTGCCCGGTCTGGATGACGGCGCTGTCGATCTCGACGAGGCCGTGGCGATCTGTCGCACGGCAGCAGCGGACGGGACCCGCGTGCTGGCGGCGACGCCACACGTGCGCGACGACTACCCGACGACGCCCGAGCAGATGGAAGCGACGCTTGCCGGGGTGCGCGCCGTCGCCGGCGACACGCTGCGGCTCGTCCCCGGCGGTGAGCTCGACCTTGCCGAGCTCGACCGCTCGCCCGAGGAGCTCGTTCGGTTTGCGCTTGCGGGCAATCCCGCGTACCTGCTCGTCGAGACGCCGTACGTCGGGTGGCCGCTCGACATCGGCGAGAAGCTCTTCCGGTTGCGTTCACGTGGGATCACACCGGTGTTGGCGCACCCTGAGCGAAACGGTGAGGTGCAGCACCGACCCGAACTGCTCGAGCCGCTCGTCTCCAGCGGGACGCTCGTGCAGTTGACGGCGGGCTCGGTCGACGGGCGTCTGGGTGATCGGGCACGCGGTTGCGCCACGCAGCTGCTCGACCGCGGGCTCGTGCACCTGCTCGCAAGCGACGCGCACGCGCCGACGGTGCGGGCGGCGGGCCTCAGCGCCGCCGCCGCCGCACTCGACGACGCGCCGCTCGCGCTGTGGTTGACGGTCGGCGTGCCGGGAGCGATCGTCGACGGCGGCCCGCTCCCGCCGAGGCCGGAAGGGCCCGGGGCGCGGCGCAGACGCTTTCGGCTGCGCTTCTGAGCGAACGACCGGTCGGGGACCAGGGCCTGCCATGTCTCGCAGCGACATGTTCGTGCGGCGGTCAGGGAAGAACGAGGCTCGTGGGGGAAACATGGTTTTCCCCCACGAGCTAATCCCAGGGCGGGGGGTTGTGTACGAAGCGGCCGCCGACCATCGTCGCGACCACCTGCGCGTCGAGGTCGTCGAACGGGTCGCGGTCGAGCACGACGAGGTCGGCGTAGTGACCGGGGATCAGCGTTCCGCGCTTGCGCTCTGCATACTCGAGCCAGGCCGGCGTCACGCACGTCGCCTGGAACGCCTCCTCGACCGTGAGGCACTGCTCGGGATGCCAGGGCGGGCGGTCGTCGATCGTACGGCGGACGCCGGCGCGAATCCCTGCGAGCGGGTCGAGCTCCTCGATCGGCGCGTCGCTGCCGTTCGCGACGACGGCGCCGGAGTCGAGGAGCGAGCGGTAGGCGTAGGCGCCGCCGGTCTTGCCCGCCCAGTAGGCGTCGGCGAGGTCGCGGTCGGAAGGAGCATGCGAGAACTGCACCGAGCACGCCACGCCGAGCTCGCCGAAGCGGGCGACGTCGTCAGGCGCAAGCAGCTGGGCGTGCTCGATCCGCTGCCGTAGCCCGAGCGGCCCCCAAACGTTCTTGGTCTGCTCGAACGCGTCGAGCGCTTCGCGGTTCGCACGGTCGCCGATCGCGTGCACGCTGACCGGGAACCCCGCCTCGGCGCCACGGCGCACGATCTCGGCGAGCTCTGCGCCGCTGGTGATCTGGACGCCGGTGCCGTCGAGCAGCCATGCCGTCTGCGACCCGAGCGTGCCGTCCATGAACACCTTCAGGTAGCCGAGCTTCAGGTGTGGGCTGCCGATCCCCGAGCGTAGCCCGACCTTCGCGGCCGCGTCGAGCCCGTCGTGCGGGATCGATTGCCACACGCGCAGCGTCAGGTGGCCTCGCTCCTCGAGTTGCTGCCACAGCCGCAGCGCGCCGAGCCAGCCGTCCTTGTCGTGCACCGCGGTGACGCCGCGCGCGTTTGCGAGGCGAACGCCGGAGCGCATCGCGTCCAGGTAGTCGCTGTCGGGGACGATCATGTGGCGTTCCTTGAAGTGCCAAGCCGCCTCCTCGCGAAGCACGCCCGTCGGCTCGCCTGTGGCGTCACGCTCGACGACGCCGCCCTGCACGTCGAGATCGCCGTGCGCCAGCGCGAGCGCCGCCGAGTTCAGCCAGAGCGAGTGGTAGTCCTTCGCGATCAGTCCGGCCGGTGTGTCGCCGGTGATCGGATCGAGATCGTGCCTTGTCGGTTCGCGCCGCGGATCCCAGTCGCCGCTTCGCCACCCGTACCCGCGCAGCCACCGGCCCGGCTGCAGCTCGACACCGCGGATCCGCTCGAGCGCCTCGTCGAGGCTTGCGCAGCCGTCGAGGGCGACCTCGGTCTGCGCGAGCGCCCAGGTGGGGAAGTGGACGTGAGAATCGGTGAACCCGGGCACGACGACACGGCCGCCGAGGTCGAGCACGTCGGGCGATGCGAGCGCTGTCTCGTGCACGCCGACGCCGCCCGCGACGAACTCGCCCGCGATCGCGAGCGCCCGCTGGGTCGGCACGTGCGGATCGAGCGTGCGGATGAGGCCGTTCGCGAGGATCACGCGTAGAGGAATCTACGCGCGCGCAGCAACGAGCAGCAGTGTCATCGCGGCGCAGGCGAGGCCGGTGGCCGAGACGACGAGCGCAAGAATGCGAACGGGGATGACCACGGTGCCGATATCGGCAGCGGCCGCACTAGACTTCACCCCCGAATGAGTGCCTTCGATCCGCTTTCCGACGAGCAGCGTGAGATTCGCGAACTGGTGCGGACGATCGCGCGGGAGCGTGTGGCGCCGCGGGCGGCCGAGATCGACAAGACCGCCGAGTTTCCGTGGGACGTGGTCGAGGCGTTTCGCGAGAACGATCTCTTCGGTGTGATGTTCGACGAGGAGTTCGGCGGGATCGGCGCGAGCGCGCTGATGACGCTCGTGATGATCGAGGAGTTGTCGAAGGTGTGCGCGACGAGCGGTCTGATCATCGCTGTGCAGGAGCTCGGCTCGCTCGGGATCAAGCTTGCGGGCAGCGCGGAGCAGAAACAGCGGTTCCTGCCGAAGCTCGCGTCCGGCGAGTGGCTCGCGGCGTATGCGCTGACCGAGCCCGGATCGGGGTCGGACAGCGCGGCGATGCGCACCGCGGCAGTGCGCGACGGCGACGAGTACGTGCTGAACGGCGGCAAGCGCTTCATCACGAGCGCCGGTGTCGCGTCGGTGTACGTCGTCTTCGCGAAGACGGACCCGGAGCAGGGGCACGGCGGCATCTCGGCGTTCGTCGTCGAGGCCTCGTCGCCGGGGTTCGAGGTCGGCCGGATCGAGCCGAAGATGGGGATCAAGGGCTCGACGACCGGCGAGCTGTTCTTCAACGACTGCCGCGTGCCGGCCGCGAACCTGCTCGGCGGCGAGGGCGAGGGCTTCAAGCTCGCGATGCGGATCCTCGACCGTTCGCGACCGGGGATCGCGGCACAGGGGCTCGGTCTTGCCCAGGGCGCGACCGACTACGCGTTGGAGTACGCGCGTTCGCGGGAGACGATGGGCAAGCCGATCGCCGAGCACCAGTTGATCGCTGGGATGCTGGCCGACATGGAGACGAAGTGCGAGGCTGCGCGAGCGCTGCTCTACAAGGTCGCGTTGATGATCGACGACGAGGACACCGGCGCCGAGCTGACCAAGCTGTCGGCGATGGCGAAGCTCTACTGCACCGACGTTGCGATGGAGGTGACGACCGATGCGGTGCAGGTGCTCGGTGGCTACGGCTACATCCAGGAGTACCCCGTCGAGCGGATGATGCGCGACGCCAAGATCACGCAGATCTACGAGGGCACCAACCAGATCCAGCGGCTCGTGATCGCGCGCGAGATGTTGCGCGAGCAGCGCACCTTCCTCCTGGCGGGCGTCGGCTGAGCGACCCGGCGCGCAGTTTCGATCTGGTCGCCGACGAGTACGAGCGGACGCGCCCTGACTATCCGCCCGCGCTGCTCGATCTGGTGCCGCTCGACGCGGACGCCGTCGTGCTCGACCTCGGTGCGGGCACCGGCAAGCTGACGCGCGTCCTCGCCCGGCGATACCGCGAGGTAACGGCGGTCGAGCCGCTCACGAACATGCGCGCGATGCTCGAGCGGGTGGTGCCCGGTGTGACAGCGCTCGCGGGGTCGGCCGAGCGGATCCCGCTCGACGACGGTTCGGTGGACGGTGTCTTCGCCGCGCAGGCCTTCCACTGGTTCGACAAGGCCGTCGCGCTGCCGGAGATCGCGCGGGTGCTTCGGCCGGGCGGCGTCGTCGCGATCGTCTGGAACGACGGGAACGACGATCTCCCGGATCCGCGGCCGGTGGAATTCGTGCGCGCAGTGCAGGTGCTGCACGATCCTGCCGTGCGGCGCTGGGAGGACGAGCCGAAGTGGGAGGACCTACTGCGCGACTGTGGCCCGTTCGAGGACGTGCACGACCGGTCGTTCGTCACGCACGACCATGTGCTCGACCGGTCGGGAATCCTCGACAACCTTCGGTCGACCAGCTGGATTGTAAGCCGCGACGACCGCGAGGACGTGGTCGCACGGCTCGGTGCGTTGCTGCCGGAGGCGACCTATGCGATCCCGAATCGTGCGAACGTGATCTGGGCGAGGAAGCGGTGATCGTCAAGCTCTCCTCGGCCGACCGGGTGCTCTTCCCCGACGACGGGATCACGAAGGGGGACCTCTTTGCGTACTACGACGAGATCGCCGAGGCGATCGTGCCGCACCTGCGCGACCGGCCCTTCACGATGAAGCGCTGGCGCGAGGGGCTCGCCGGCGAGCCGTTCTTCCAGAAACAGGCGCCGAAGGGCATGCCGTCGTGGATCCTGACGCGAGAGTTCCGCACCTGGCCGCGCGGCGGCAAGGGGGAGTCGCGTCTCGTCGACTTCCCGCTCGTCGACTCGCGCGACGCGCTCCTCTGGATGGTGCAGATGCACTGCATCGACATGAACGCGTGGTACTCGCGGGTGGACACGCCCGACCGCCCCGACTACGTGCTCTTCGACCTCGACCCGCCCGACGAG
>DATLQV010000073.1:0-2810 GCA_035534955.1 Gaiellaceae bacterium | reverse complement strand
GAGAGTTAATGACGCTCGCGTGGAAGCACTTCTCGAAATCGACGGCGTCAATGAGTCGATCGTCTACATGGCCGCGATCGGCCATCCGGCCTAGATGCCGCCTCAGCGAACGTTCGTGACGACGCTGCGCATCGCCATATGCGCAGCCTTCGCCGCCGGTGCCGTCGCTTGTGGGGGAGGTCACCCCGCCGCCCACATCACTGTCACCCCCGCGGCATCCGTCCAGGACAAACCACTCTCTATACGGATGATTGGCCTCGGAGGACACCGCCGAGTCACAGTCGTCATGTCATCCGTGGACGCACGCGGCACGCGCTTCACTGGTTCGGCGATCTTCGAGCCGACGGCGAATGGAACGCTCGACCTGTCGCGCGCTCGAGCCCTCGGTGGCGGCAGTTACACGGGAGTTTGGCCGATGGGGCTGCTGTCCTCAATGGCGGCGCCTGCCGCGTTGGTGCCTCAGCCGTACTACAGATGGGGTCGCACGGCGAGGGCGTTCACCGTTCGTGTGACCGCAAATCGGAAGACACTGGCGACGACGAGCTTCACTCGCAGTTGGCAGCGGGGCTCCTATGAAACGCTCACCGCGACGGTCCAGCGCGAAGGGTTCGTTGGGACGTTCTACTCGCCGCGAGGGGCACGCCATCAGCCGGCGGTACTGGCGTTCGGTGGCACTGAAGGCGGCGCAGATGGTTCCTACGAAGGTGAGCGGCTCGCTGCCAATGGCATTCCCACACTGTTCGTTGGCTATTTCGCCGCGCCTGGCCTTCCCAAGGTGCTACGCAACATCCCTCTCGAATATTTCCGGGATGCATTGCTCTGGCTCCGAAACGAGGATGTCCCGCCCGTCGTGGAAGTTCGTGACGGCGGTCCCGGTGTGATCGTTACACGGCTGCGACGATAGCGGCCTCCTTGGTTGCGGTGTGCGCGGTGTGCGCGGTGTCGGTGTGACGGCGATGGTCGTTGTCGCGTTCGATCGCGACGATGAGGGTGGCGAGGTCGCGGTAGCCGATGATCTTCCGAAACTGCCGTTCGGCTTCGAGCATGCCGGCGGCGGTCCAGCGCAGCGCCATCTCGCCCGAGGACCAGCGCTTCACGTTGCGTTGGGTGCGGCGCACGATCTCGATCATCGACTCGCAGGGGTTCGTGCTCTCGAGCGTTCGTCTGAGCGAGCCGGTGACGCCGAGCCGGGTGAGCGTCAGCGTTTCCTCGATGCCTTCGCGCAGCGAGCCGGCGGCGCCGGGGTTGCTGCGGTCGAGCTCGCGGGCGAGTGCTCGCAGCTGCTCGAGCGCACGAGCGTGATCGTCGAGCGCCCACGCCCTGCGCAGCCGCTGCTTCACGGCCGGCCGCTCGCGCTCGGGCAGATGATCGAGCACGTTGCGCTCCTTATGCCGCAGACAGCGCTGCACCGGCGCCTCGCCGAAGACGTTGCGGATCGCCTTACGAAGCGCCTTGGCGCCGTCGATCACGAACAGGATCCCCTGCTCGGGGTCGAGGCCGCGCTCGACCAGATCGGAGAGCAGCGCGGTCGCGACGGTCGCGTTCTCCGTGCTTCCTTCCCAGAGCCCGAGCGGGATCTTGACGCCCTCGGTCGTGATCCCGAGCGCGACGACGTTCGTGCGTCCCTGCAGCTCGAGCCCGTCGATCATCATCACCGCCAGCCGCACGTCGTCGAGGGGGCGGCTCATCAACTCGCCCAACGAGCGGCGGGTGCGCTCGACAAACGTTCGCGAGACGGCCGAGCGCGACGTCGACCGGGCGGCCTGCTCGACCTCGGCGCCGACCGGCTCCTGCGTGCGCCGGTAGCGGCGCGTCGAGACGCCGGCCAGCATCCGTTCCAGCACGACCCGCGAGAGCAGATCGCGGTCAGCGAAGTGCTCGTAGGTCGCAAGCCTCACCTCATCGTTGCCGTCGGCGCTGCGGACGCGCGGCCGCTCCACCCGGACGCGCCGGCCGCCGAGCGTCACCTCGCCCGACTCGTGCCCGTGACGCACCGCGACCCGATCAGGATCATGCTTGCCCTTGGCGCCGACGACATCGACGACTTCCTCTTCGAGCAGCTCGGCGAGCACGCCAAGACCGAGTCCGACACTCAACGCCAGCAGCCCCTCCTTCGCCGAGCCGACCAACTGGCCGAGCGCCTCCTGCACACGCTCCGGCAACACGGCCTCGGCCGGGGCAAGCGATACGGTTTCCTTCTTCACGGCGGTTCCTCCTTTGATCTTGGACGGATCGCCTCGAACGCTCCCAGCAGGAGCGGACGAGGCAGGAGGGACCGCCGTCAAGTTCTACGAGCTACGGGACAACCTCTTTCGTTTCTCCAGTGGCGGGCCAAGCTCACGGACAAGCGCTTCCGCATCCGTTGACAGCGCCGACGCCGTTACTGCTGCGCCCCTGCCGACTTCGGCCTGGGCCTCACTTAGCGACTGGAGAAGAGTCTCGGCGGACGAGTACACCTTGTCCGTCGCACCAGACTCCTTCTGTCTCCTGACGGCATCTCGACACGGTTGCGTTGGAATCTCGGAGAGCTGCCCAGCGAGAGTTGCAACCGATCGCTGTCGCTCCGCAACTTGCCGGCCGAGAGCATCATCCAGGAACGCCGAGTATTTCTTGACGAGGTCGATCGCCGCGGCGCTGAGTTCCTGGCGGCAGTAGATGCAACGGTCGCCCGCATGCGGATAGTCCGTGGCTCCTACGTGTGTCTGGTAGTCGGCGGCAGCTGTGACGAACGCCTGCCACTCATCGTCGGAAGGGCCGGGTAGTTCCTCAGGCGAGAACGTCTCCTCACGTATAAGCCGATAGCTCTCACG
>DATLQV010000072.1:0-5649 GCA_035534955.1 Gaiellaceae bacterium | reverse complement strand
GGGTGCGAGGCGTCGCTGAACTCGCGGAACTCGCCCGTGACGAGATAGACGACCTGCTCGCCGATGTCGACGGCGTGGTCGCCGATCCGCTCGACGCAGCGCGAGACGACGAGCATGCGCAGCCCGTACTCGCGCTCCTGGGGCGAGTCGCCCAGCGAGAGGACGTCTTCCGTCGCGTTGCGGTTCGCCCGGTCGATCAGCTCGTCGAGATCGACGAGCGTGAGTGCCTTGTCGGCGTCGCGCGTCGCGAACGAGTCGAGCGCGACGCGGATCATCTGCTCGGCACGCTGGCCCATGTCCTCGATCGAGCCGTGGATGCGGTCGTCGGAGACGTTCAGGTTGCCCATCAGCTTCGTCAGCTTCGCAACGGTCACGCAGTAGTCGGCCATCCGCTCGAGGTGCAGGTTGACGCGCAGGACTGCCAGCACGAGACGCAGATCGGCTGCGACCGGCGTCTGGCGCGCGAGCAGCGACTGGACACCTTCCTCGATCGCGACGTAGCGGCGGTCGACCTCGTCGTCGAAGTCGATCACCTCGTCGGCGAGCTCGCCGTCTCCACGCGCAAGGGCGTTGAGCGCCGAGCGCAGCGCGCGCAGCACGAGGTCACCCTCCTCCTGAACGGCGGCCTCGAGCCGCGCCAGCTCCTCGGTGAACGAGAGACGCATCAGCCGAACCGGCCCGTCACGTAGCCCTCGGTGCGTTCGTCGGCGGGCTGGGTGAAGATCTTCTCGGTCGAGTCGTACTCGACCAGGATCCCGTGGCGCGAGCCGTCCTCCTCGAGTTGCAGAGAGAAGAACGCGGTCATCTCGGCGACGCGTGCGGCCTGCTGCATGTTGTGCGTCACGATCACGAGCGTGTAGTCCTGTTTCAGCTCGTGCATCAGGTCTTCGATCGCCGACGTCGAGATCGGATCGAGCGCCGAGGCCGGCTCGTCGAGGAGGATCACGTCGGGCTCGACGGCGATCGCGCGCGCGATGCAGAGGCGCTGCTGCTGGCCGCCGGACAGGCCAAGGGCGGACTTCTTCAGCCGGTTCTTGACCTCGTCCCAGAGTGCAGCGCGCTTCAGAGCCTGCTCGACGCGGTCGTCGAGCGAGTCCTTCTTGCCGAGGATGCGCAAACCGTAGGCGACGTTGTCGTAGATCGACTTCGGAAACGGGTTCGGCCGCTGAAAGACCATCCCGATCCGGCGCCGCACCTCGATCGGGTCGACGTCCTTGCCGTAGAGGTCGATGCCGTGGTAGAGGACGCTGCCCTCGACCTTCGCGATCGAGACCAGGTCGTTCATCCGGTTCAGGCACCGCAGCACGGTCGACTTGCCGCAGCCCGACGGGCCGATCAGCGCTGTGATCGCGTTCTTGTAGATCTTGAGGTCGACATCCTTGACCGCCGTGGCGCGACCGTACGAGACGGTCAGGCCGTCGATCTCGAAGACCGCGTCGGTCCGGGTGATGGTTGACCCCGCCGGATTGACTGTGAACGAGGACATCAAGGGTGCATCTTGACGGGAAGAGTCCATCGTCGCCATCGGTGGAGTCTTCCCACGGCGTTTCCGGCACGGGGTGCACAGGATGTGAACGAGTTGTGTCGGAGTGGTGACGAGACTTCCGCGGGTGCGCGAACGCTGAGATGCTGCGCCCGTGGACGCCGCCACGGCCGCCAACCCAACCGTGCTTCCGCGCACCCGGCGCGGGCTCGACCGGGTCGGAGACAAGCTGCTGCACGGCGTCACGGGGCTGGCCGGCCTCGTTGCGGTGCTCGTCGTGTTCGCGATCGTCTGGCGCGTGGCCGACGGCGCCTGGCCCGCGGTGAAGGCGTTCCACCTCGGCTTCATCTGGCACAACGAGTGGAACGCGGTCACATCGAAGTTCGGGGCGCGCGATCTGATCATCGGCACCCTCGTCACGTCCTTCGGCGCGATGCTGCTGGCCGCGCCGCTCTCGATCGCGATCGGCCTCTTCCTCAGCGAGCTCGCGCCACCCTCGATTCGCGGGCCGGTCGGGACCCTCGTCGAGATGCTCGCAGCGGTACCGAGCGTCGTGCTCGGACTGTGGGGCATCTTCGTCCTGGCCCCGTTCGACGCGCAGCACGTGCAGCCGTTCCTCGGACGCACCCTGGGCTGGATCCCGATCTTCGCCCACGGCCAGGACAAGGTCGAGTCCACCGTCTTCACCGCGATCATCGTGCTGACGATCATGACCATCCCGATCACCTCGTCGATTTGCCGCGAGCTCTTTCTCGGCGTTCCGACCGAGCTCGAGGAGGCATCGATTGGGCTCGGTGCAACGCGGTGGGAGATGGTGAAGACCGTCGTCGTCCCGTCGGTTCGCGGCGGTGTCGTCGCGGCGATCATCCTCGGGCTCGGGCGCGCACTCGGCGAGGCGATCGCCGTCACGCAGGTGATCGGCAACTTCATCCCGCTGCACCTGTCGATCTTCGAGCCGGGAGACACCCTGGCGAGCCGCGTCGCCAATCAGTATCAGGGCGCGATCACGAACATCCAGGTCGCGTCGCTCATCTACCTGGGCCTCGTGCTGCTCGTGATCACGTTCATCACGAACTTCCTCGCCCAGCGGGTGGTCAAGCGCTTCGAGTTCCAGCGGGCCGGGGGCGGCTGATGGACGGGCGCGGAACCGTGATCCTGCGCGCGACCGGCCGGTCGCGGCGGCGCCTCGTCTCCAATCGCATCGCCGAAGCGGGCGCCGTCTCCGCTGCCGCGATCGCCGTGCTTGCGCTTGCGATCGTCGTCTGGTCCGTCTTCAGCCGCGGTATGCACGCGCTGACCTGGGATTTCTTCACGAAGGGGCCGGCGGTGTTCGGCGCGAGTGGAGGAGGGATCGCCCCGTCTCTTGCGGGCTCGCTGATGCTCGTCGGGATCGCGACGCTGTTCGCGTTGCCGACCGGCGTGCTCACGGCGATCTACGTGAGCGAGTTCGCTCCACGTCGCATCGGCGAGCAGATCCGACTCTGGCTCGACGTGCTGAACGGGTTCCCCTCGATCGTGATCGGAATCTTCGTCTTCACCCTGATGGTCAAGGTGGCGCTGCCGGTGGTCGGGTGGGGCCATCACCAGAGTGCCTGGGCAGGAGGGTTTGCGCTCGCGATCATCATGCTGCCGCTCGTCGCCCGCGCGACCATGGAAGTGCTGCACATGGTGCCGGGCGAGCTCCGCGACGCGAGTTACGCGCTCGGTGTCTCGAAATGGCAGACCGTGTTGCGGGTCGTGCTGCCGACGTCGCTCGGCGGGATCCTCACCGGCACGACGCTCGCGATCGCACGGGCGGCCGGCGAGACGGCGCCGCTCCTGTTCACCTGTGCAATCGCAGGAACTCTGGTCGACTGGAATCCGGCCCATTCAGTGCTGTCGATCCCGCTGACGATCTTCGAGTACTCGGAGTCGCCGGACGCGAACCTGCATGCGCAGGCGTGGGCTGCCGCATTCGTCCTGATTGCATTCGTCCTTCTGACGAGCCTCATGTCGCGTTTCCTGCTCGAGCGTTCTCGCCGCAAGCTCGGCATGCAGCGCTGACGAGACGCGTTCACCACCCCGTCACCCGGCGGTAACAGCGCGTCAGCCCACGGCCCGGACGATCGGGGGCAGGCTGGCAAGGTCAGTCATCTTGAACCCCAGGGATAGGAGAGAACGTCCATGAAAAGAGGGGTTGCCCTCATCGCTGTTACGGCACTCGCGCTTCTGACGGTTGCGGCCGCGGGCGCGAAGAGCAACGACACGACGATCACCGGCGCGGGAAGCACGTTCGTCGCGCCGCTCATCTCGGTGTGGACGCCGGCCCTCGCAAAGGCCTTCGGCTACAACCTCCAGTACAGCGCCGTCGGCTCCGGAGCTGGAATCGCGGCGATCACAAACCGGCAGGCCGACTTCGGCGCCTCCGATGCGCCCCTGAGCCCCGATCAGGCCGCTGCGTGCAACGGCTGCGTGCAGATTCCGTGGGCGATTGCAGGCACGGCCGTCGCCTACAACGTTCCGGGAGCACCGGTCCACCTGCGCCTGAACGGAGCGACGATCGTGAAGATCTTCATGGGTCAGATCACCAACTGGAACGACTCTGCGATCGCCAAGCTGAACCCGGGCGCCAGCATGCCGAACCTGAAGATCACGCCGGTCTTCCGCTCCGACGGCTCAGGCACGTCGTACAACTTCACCGACTACCTCTCGAGCGTGTCGCCCGAGTGGAAGTCGAAGATCGGCACCTCGACGCAGCCGGCTTTCCCGGCAGGAGTCGGGGCGAAGGGCTCGGGTGGCGTCACCGGCGTCGTCAAGCAGACGCCGGGCGGAGTCACCTACGTCGACACCGCCTACGCCCTCAAGAACCACATCACGTTCGCCGCTGTACAGAACGCGGCCGGCAAGTTCCTCTATCCGAGCATCCGGCGGGTTCAGGCGGCCGCGGCGGCATTTCCGAAGGTGCCCGCCAACAATGAGATGCATATCGTCAATCCGCCCAAGTCGGCACCGCTCGCCTACCCGATCTCGACCTTCACCTACGTGATCGTTGCGCGGCAGTCGGCGCACGCTGCAGAGCTTCGGAAGCTGATCTTCTGGGCGCTCACCCAGGGCCAGCAGGCGCAGTACACCGCGAAGCTGCTCTTTGTGCCGCTGCCGAAGGCAGTGCTCGTCGCGTCCGAGAAGACGTTGAAGACGATTCACACCTAGACCTCTCTCCAAGCACGCGTCTCGCCGGTGGCGCCCTTCCGGGGGCGTCACCGGTCGTTCTGGGAGGTCCTACAGCGGGAACGTGCAGCGGATGCGCAGGCCGCGGCCCGGGACGCTCGAGGCCTCCGTCTCGCCACCGGCGGCGGCGACGACGTGCTTGACGATCGCGAGCCCGAGGCCGGTGCCGCGCGAGGTGCGAGCTGCGTCGGCACGGTAGAAGCGTTCGAACAGTCGCGGCAACGTCTCGGGTGTGACTCCGACGCCGTCGTCGGCCGCGGTGAGCACCGCGGAGTCGCCTGCGCGATGCACCTCGAATGCGAAGCGGGCACCGTGACCCGCGTAGCGAATCGCGTTCTCGGCGAGGTTCTCGGCGATGATCCGCAGCATGCGCGGGCGGAGCGGGACCTCGACGGCCTCGTCTCCCTCGACCGCGATCGTCACGCCTGCGCGTGTCGCGGCGTCCCCGAGGTGCTCGGCGACGCTGCGCAGTACGGCGAGGGCCGCGGTGTGGCCGAGCGAGACGACCTCCTTGCCGCTTTCGAGCTCCGAGAGGAAAAGGATCTCGTCGATCAGCACGCCGGCGTTCTCCACCTCGGCCTTTGCCTGATCGATCAGCGCGTGCACGTCCGCGCCCGGCAGGTCGGCCGAGTCGAGCAGCGCGAGGATGCGCGCGAGCGGCGTCCGCAGCTCATGCGAGACCGCGGCCGTGAAGCCGGTTCGGAGCTCGTCGAAGCTGCGGTCATACACCAGATCGTCACCACCCTGAAACTGGGACAGCAGGTACCTCCCGTCTATCGTAAGGGCATGGCCAAGGTCCTGATCATCGAAGACGACACCGTGATCGCGGACGGCATGGCTGGGCAGCTTGCGGCGGCCGGCTTCGATCCGATCGTGGTCGGCCGCGGCGAGCTGGGGCTGACGCGGCTCCGGTACGAGAATCCCGACGTCTGCGTGCTCGATCTGATGCTGCCCGAGCT
>DATLQV010000071.1:0-20374 GCA_035534955.1 Gaiellaceae bacterium | reverse complement strand
ACGGCGCTGGGCGCGGCGGCGCTCGCGGCCGGGCGGGGCTCGCGCGTCGCGGTCGGCGCCGTGTACGAGCCGAAAGCGTCCCGCCTCGAGGTGGAGTCCCGGCGCGAGGCGTGGGCCGGCGCGCTGAACCGATCGCGAAGTTGATGAGAAGTTCTTAGAAGCTCTCACAGAATGAGGTTCGTCGATCCGGGTGCGATCGGCGAGTGCGAGGCAAGGACGCAGGGAGCCTCGATAGCCAAGGCTATCGGGGCGACCGAGGACACAGCGTCGCGCCGCCGAGCGCGGCCGGGCGACACAACCGCTCATTCTGTGAGAGCTTCTTAGTCCAAACAGCTCGGGGGTGAGCATCGCGCAGTGCCCGCGAGCCGCGAGGTTTCATCGCGGTTTGCGGCCGTCGCGGCGCTGCTCGAGTCCGATAGGTTGGCGGTGCCGTGGCAGGTGCAGAAGACAAGGAGACCTGGAAGTGGCCGGACGCGCTCGACGCGCTCGTGGCTGCACCCGAGTTTCACAGCCTCGTCTTCGAGAACGACGACGTTCGGGTGCTCGCCACTGTGATCGGGCCCGGACAGACCGTGCCCGTGCACACGCACCGCTGGCCGAGCGTGCTCCATGTCCTCTCGGCCGGCCATTTCGTGCGCCGCGACGGCGAGGGGCGAGTGCTCGGCGATACGCGTGAAACCGGCGCGGTCCCCGCACCGGGCGCCGTGGTCTGGATCGAGGCGATGCCTCCTCATACCGTCGAGAACGTGGACAGCACGGAGCTCCGGTTGCTCAACGTCGAACTGAAAGGACGGTCAGCCAAATGAGTGCCGAGCGTCCGCAGATCGACAAACCGGAAGGTGACGTTCCGTTCGACCTCGGGGTCGAGGACCTCGTCGCCGGCGAGGGGGACGAGGCGACGAACGGCACGAAGGTCACCGTGCACTACGTCGGCGTGGCGTTCTCCACGGGAGAGGAGTTCGACGCATCGTGGGATCGCGGCCGGCCGTTCGAGTTCAAGCTCGGCAAGGGCCAGGTGATTCCGGGCTGGGACGCCGGTGTGCTCGGTATGAAGGTCGGCGGTCGCCGCAAGCTCACGATCCCCTCTGCCATGGCCTACGGGGCGCGCGGAGCGGGCGGCGTGATCAAGCCGCACGAGCCACTCGTGTTCGTCGTCGATCTCCTCGCAGTCGGCTGATCGAACCAATCGACCACGACCTCCACGGCCGGCCGCAAGCTACAGGTCGAGGTTCAGCTCGCGCAGTGCAAGGAAGATGCCTTCGCTGAAGGTGGGATAGGGCTGGATCACGTCGAGCAGCACGTCGATCGGGGTCTCCGCGCGGATTGCGAGCGTCAACTGCTGAAGCCACTCGCCGGATTCCGGTCCCACCGCGACTGCGCCGGTCAGCACGCGCCGCTCCGGGTCGACGACGACCTTGACGAAGCCTGGCCGTTTTGGCCGCTCGTACGTCGACAGGCGCGGAACGGAGGCGAGCTGCCACGTCGAGCTGATGCCGCCTTCCGTCGATCCGACCATCGCCACCTGCGGGTCGGTGAAGATCGTCGCGGGAATCGCGCGATGGTCTGCCCGCACCGCGCGGCCGTCCATGTCGTAGGCGGCGATCCGGGCGTGGTACTTGCCGACGTGCGTGAACGGCGCGATCCCGGTCACGTCGCCGAGCGCCCAGACGTTCTCGCCGGCGCGCATCCGCTCGTCGACCTCGATTCCGCGCCGGGTGACTTCGAGGCCGAGCGCGTCGAGCCCGTCGAGGTTCGGCTTTCGGCCGGTGGCAAGCAGCAGCCGGTCGAACGGCAGCTCGCTTCCGTCAGCTAGTAACAGACTGTTACTAGTGACACTTTTGGCACAAGCGCCGAGCCTCACGTCGACGCCGTCGGCGCGTAGCGCCTCCTCGACAAGAGCAGCTGCGTCGGCGTCGACCCGGGCGAGCAGCCGCGCCGCGCCCTGCACGAGCGTCACCTGCGACCCGACGCGCTGGAAGAACTGGGCGAGCTCGCAGCCGACCGGCCCGCCGCCGAGGACGAGGAGCCGCTCGGGGATCTCGAGCGTCTCGGTCGCTTCGATGTTCGTCCAGTAGTCGATCCGGTCGAGCCCGTCGAGCGGTGGCACAGCGGGCGACGAGCCGGTCGCGATCACGAGCCGGTCGTAGCGCAGCTCGGTGTCGCCGGCCTGGACGAGACCCGGCTCGGCCACGACGGCATCGCCGCGGACGAGCGCGGCGTTCATCGACGCGAGCCACTCGACCTGCGAGGTGTCGTCGCGTTCGGCGACCCAGTCGCGCCATGCGAAGATCCGCTGCGGGTCGAGCCGCGCGCCTTCGATTGCACCGTCCGAGTGTCGCGCCGCCGCGATGAGCTCCGGCGCGCGGAGCATCGTCTTCGTCGGCATGCACGCGTAGTAGGAGCACTCACCGCCGACCAGGCGCCGCTCGACGACGGTCACGCTCGACTCGGTGTCGAGCCGGCGGAGGGCGCCGACGAAATGCTCGCCGGACGACCCTCCACCGAGAACGACGATCCGCATCAGCTGAGGTGGTTCGCTTTCAGGAAGGCCTTCGCGACCTTCGCCGGATCCTGCTTTTCGACGATCACGGCCTTGTTCATGGCCACGATCGCGTTCTGGGTCAACGTCGCCGAAACTGCATTGACGGTCTTCGTAAACGTCGGCCCGAGCGCCTTCACAACGCTCGTCTTCACGATCGGAGCCACGTTCTGGAACCCGGTGACATGCTTCGGGTCGGCCAGCACCGTGTACTTCGAGCCCTTGCCGAGCGGCGGGTCGGTCGAGAAGACGTCGGCCGCGAGCACGGTGCCCGCGTCGAGCGCCGCGTAGGCCGAGATGCCCGCGAGCGGGAGGAACGACGCGTTGGTGATCCCGTACTGCTTCGTGTAGCCGACGAAGCACGTGTTGCGCGTCTGGCACTCGGGGAAGCCGCCGAACTTGAAGCTGCCGGCCTTCTTCAGGTCGGCGATCGACTTGAGGCCGTACTTCTTCGCGGTTGCATTCGTGACGGCGACCACGTCGGTGTCGTAGAACGGTGTGGGGTTGAGGACGGTGAAGCCCTTCGCCGCCTCGAGCTTCTGGGCGAGCAAGAACGTCGCCGTTGCCGTCTTCGCCGAGAGCGTGTGGTGGAAGACGTCCTGCACGATCACGCCGGTGTACTCGGGATACATGTTGATCTTCCCGCTCGTGAGGGACGTCTGGATGAGCTCCGTCGAGCCGATGTTCTCCTTGTAGGAGACGTGGAAGCCCTTGGCCTGGAGCGCCTGCTTGTAGAGCTGGCCGAGGATGTACTCCTCGGGGAAGTTCTTCGTCCCGAGGATGATCGTCGGACCCATGGTTTGCGTTGCGTGCGCCGGCCGCGCGAAGGCGGCCGCCGGCAAGCCGATGACGATCGCGACTCCGAGCGAGATTGCGAACGCCGCCTTGGCGGCACGCCTCGTGTGTTTGCGGATCACTGCTGCTCCTTTCGAGGAAGGTCGCTGATTACGGTAGTACCCCGAAGCCCCCTGGGCGTTACGCCGATCTGCAACCCGGCCAGGGCGACGAAGACGAGGGCGGACAGCGCCATCACGCAGAGCGAGGCGCCGAGCACGCCCGACAGCCGGTAGCTCGCCTGGTTCACGATCACGTCGCCGAGGCCGCCGCCGCCGGCGATCGCGGCGATCGGGGCCGTCGCCACGATCGTGACCGCGGAGATGCGGATGCCCGTGAAGAGCAGGGGAATTGCAAGCGGCAGCTCGATCCGGCGCAGGATCTGCGGTCTCGTCATACCCATGCCGCGGGCCGCTTCGACCACGTCCTTGTCGACGCGCTCGACGCTGTCGTAGCTGTTTGTGAGGATCGGCCCGCTGCCGAGCACGGCAAGGGCAACCATGTTGTTCACGAAGCCGATACCGAGCAGCGTCAGGAATGCCGCGATCAGGACGAGGCTCGGTAGCCCACGCCCCACGATCGACGCTGCGATCGCGAGACCGGAGCCGCGGTGGAAGTGACCGAGCGCAAGACCGACGGGTAACGCGACCGCGAGTGCGATCCCGAGTGCGGCGCCCGACAGCTCGAGCTGTTCGAGCGCCTTCTGGGCGAGAAAGCCCGGATGGTCGCCGATGAAGCGCAGCGCAGCGGCAAACGTGTGCAGGTTCGCTGTGTCGAAGAGCATTTACGCAAGCCCCCTCGACGCCCAGGGAACGAGGGCGCGGCGCAGTGCCTGAAGGAGCAGGTCACAGCCGATCGCGAGGGCCACGGCGAGCCCTCCGGCGGCGTAGATCTCCGTCTTGAACGGCGTCGGTTCCTTCAGCGCGAGGAAGATGGGGTAGCCGAGACCGTCGGGGAGCAGGAACGCGGCGATCGTTGCGATCGTGACCGTCGAGACGACCGCGATCCGCAGGCCGCCGACGATCGCCGGCACCGCCAGCGGCAGTTCGACGCGTGTCAGCACCTGCATCGGCGTGAGCCCCATTCCGCGCGCCGCCTCCAGCACGTCGTCGGGAGCGCCGTCGAGCCCGGTGACGATGTTCGGGAACAGGATCACGAGCGTGTACGACACGAGTGCGATCTCGACCGTCGTCCAGGTGAGGCCCGTGAACGGGACGAGGAGCTGGAAGAGCGCGAGGCTCGGGATCGTGTAGAGCAGCGCCGAGACGACGCCAACCGGATGCTCGATCCTGCGGTAGCGGTGAGCGAGGAGCGCGAGCGGGAACGCGAGTGCGAACCCGATCCCGACGGCGATGGCGGTCAACTCGATGTGCTGTACCAGCGCCGGCTGCAGAGTGTCGCCCCAGTGCTCCGACACCCAGTCCCAGCAGAACGCATGGTCGCCGGTCACGCACGCGCTCCCCTGGCCGAAGTTCGGGATCACAACAGGCGCGCCCGCGAGGACGCTCACAGGATCTCGCCTGCCTCGTCGAGCCGGAACACTCCGAGCACCGTCTCGCCGTCGACGACGACCACCTGCTCCGTTCTCGTCTCGAGCATCAGGCTGACCGCGTTTCGGATGGTGGTGTCCTTCGAAACGCGGTCACCCGGCTCGCTCGGCGAACCAGGTTTCAGAGTGACGTCTGCGAGCGTGCGCAGCGCAAGACGTCGCAGGGCTCGGTCCTCGCCAACGAACTTCGCGACGAACTCGTCGGCCGGGTGCGCGAGGATCGCGTCCGGTGTGTCGTACTGAACGAGCACGCCGCCCTCGCGGAGGATCGCGATGCGGTCGCCCATCTGGATCGCCTCGTCGACGTCGTGGGTGACGAAGATCACGGTCTTTTCGACCTCGCGGTGGAGACGGTGCAGCTCGGTCTGCAACCGGAGGCGCGTGATCGGGTCCAGCGCCCCGAACGGCTCATCCATCAGCAGCACGGGAGGATCCGCCGCGAGCGCGCGTGCCAGCCCGACCCGTTGCCGCTGGCCGCCCGACAGCTGCGCGGGATAACGCTTCGCGTCGTCGGGCTCGAGCCCGACGAGGTCGAGCAGCTCGAGTGTCCGCGCGCCCATCTGCTGCCTTCCCCAGCCGAGCAGGCGAGGCACCGTGGTGATGTTTTCGCCGACCGTGAGGTGCGGAAAGAGTCCGACCTGCTGAATCACGTAGCCGATCCCGCGCCGCAGTTCGGTCACAGGCAGGTCGCGGACGCTACGCCCGTCGATGCGGATGTCGCCCGAGTCGAAGGGGATCAAGCGGTTGACCATCTTGAGCGCGGTCGTCTTGCCGCCGCCGGACGGTCCCACGAGGACACAGAACGTGCCGGCGGGGATCTCGAGCGACAGGTCGTCGAGCGCGGCGGCGTTGCGTCCGGCGTAGCGCTTCGTCACATGGTCGAAGACGATCTCAGCGGCAGCGCTCATCCCGGCACCGCCGTGTTTCTGATCCCGGCACACAGCATCCCTCCGAGAACGTCGACGCGTGCGCGTTCGTTCCCGGCCGGCCGCGGTGGCACTGCGTAGGCGACGAGCATGAGCCGTTTGCGACACAGGCGTTTCAGGTGCTCGATACTCGCAGACCGAGGGAGCGGCAAGAAAGGCGAGAACCGGGAGACGTGCGGCTGCAGGTGCTAGCGCTCGCCCGTGCGCAGGCCGGCCCGGCCTGTCCGCTCACCGAGAGCGTGGAAGGTCTCTCGCTCGCGCGCGCCCTCGATGCAGTCGGCGACGTACTCGGCGAGCGCCGGGCCGTGTTTGAAGCTGTGCCCGGAGCCGCCACCAATGAGCCACCACCGGTCGTTCTCGGGATGCCGGTCGGCGATGAAGTGCGTGTCGGCCGACAGGTCGTACTGGCAGACACGCGCGCCGACGACCGGTGCGGACGCGAGCGCCGGGAAGCGCCGGGCCGCGTAGTTGCGGGCGATCCCCTCCCAGTACGGTGAGGGGACGCGGTCGAGCCGGTCCGGATCGACGATGTCGCTCGGAGCGTCGGGTGCGATCTTCACCCCGAGCCCCCCGATGTCGCCGTGCCCGTAGAAGCCGCCGTCGTAGTCGACAAACCCGGGTGCGCCACTCCACGAGTGGTCGCCGCCCAGGAAGAAGACGTCGCGGCGCGAGACCTCCACCGCGACCTGCTCGGGGAAGAGCAGTGGCAGCCATGCGCCGCAGGCCCACACGACGACATCGCCTGCCGGGTCGTCGAGCGGGATCACGCGCCCCGCGCTTCGGCGCACCCCGGCCCGTTCGCCGTCCTCGACGAGGAGTTGCGTCGCCCGGCGTGCGTGCAGGATGCCGGCCTGCGGCTCGTAGAGCACTGCGTCGAGGTCGTCGACGGCGAGCGAGGGAAAGAGGTCGCGTGCGTCGTCGGGCGTAAGCCACTCATGCGGGATGCCGAGGCGCTCGAGCACCGGGCGGCTCGCCGCCTCGAACCCGTTGGCGCGCTGCGCGAGCCACGCGAGCCCGACGCCTTCCCAGATCCGCGTGCCGGTCGTCTCCTGCAGTTCGAGCCAGAGCGTCCGTGCCCGGTGCGCGCTGGCCGCATACCACTCCGCGTCGCCGTGGCCGGTGCGGAGCAGGCGGGTGTCGCCGCCGGAGGCCGAGCGCACCGTGCCGGGGGCATACTGCTCAGCGAGCGTCACCTCCCACCCGCGCAGCGCCAGTTCGCGCGCGACCGCTGCGCCGGTGACACCCGCGCCGACGACGCAGGCGCAGCTCACGTGTGCGGCGTGACGCACGCCACGCGAACGACCTCGTTCATGGGCGGAGCCTACGCGCAGTCCGAAGCTCGTAACAGTCTGTTACGTGCTTTGGTCGAGCGCTGCGCGCAACGAGCCGACCAGGGCCGACAGTTCCGACGCGCCCGACTCGGCGGCGGTGACGGCCGCGGACCCCACGACGACTCCGTCGACGAGCTCGGCCGCCGCGCGTGCGTGATCGGGTGTCGAGATGCCGAAGCCGGCGTAGAGCGGCGTGTCGGTGATCGCCCGTGCTCGAGTTGCGAGCGGTGCGAGGCTCGGCGCGAGCTCGGCGCGGGCGCCTGTCGTGCCGGTGACCGTGACGAGGTACAGCCAGCCGTCGGTCGATGAGGCGGCGAGGCGGAGGCGCTCGTCGGTCGAGGTCGGGGCGACGAGCTGCACGCGGCGGAGCTCGGGCCGCACGTCGGAGGGCAGGTCGGCGACGATCAGCGACGTCGCTCCGGCGGCCCGGGCATCGTCGTCGAGCCGCTCCCAGCCGTACGCATCGAAGATCGAGGAATACGTCATCGGGATCAGCGGCGTGGTGACGCGCGCCCGGGTTGCGGCGAGTACTTCGAGGCATTGCGCGGTGCGCATCCCGGCCGCGAGGGCGCGCTCGCCCGCCCGCCGGATCACGGGGCCGTCGGCGAGGGGATCCGAGAACGGGAAGCCGATCTCGACCACGTCGGCGCCTGCCTCGACCGCCGCCTGCGCGAGCTCCGGTGTGTCCGGCATCGCCATCAGGTAGACGACGAGCGTCTTCACGTCGTCTCCTGCCGGGATTCGTAGCTCAGGACCTCGGCGAGGTCCTTGTCGCCACGGCCCGAGAGACAAACGGCGACGAGCTCTGCGCCGCAATCGAGGGCACGGGCGAGTGCGTGCGACGACTCGAGCGCGGGGACGATGCCTTCCGTCTCGCAGAGACGATGGAAGGCTGCGAGCGCCTCGTCGTCCGTGCACGCGACGTACTTGGCGCGGCCCAGGTCGCGCAACTGCGCGTGCTCCGGGCCGACGCCGGGATAGTCGAGGCCGGCGGAGATCGAGTGTGCATCCATGATCTGCCCGTCCTCGTCGGCGAGGAGCGAGGAGCGTGCGCCGTGCAACACGCCGGGGCGACCGCTTCCGAGCGACGCTGCACCCGCGGCCTCGACGCCGATCAGGCGCACGCCCTCGTCGGGGATGAAGTCGTAGAACATCCCGATCGCGTTCGAGCCGCCGCCGACGCACGCGACGACCGCCTCGGGAAGACGCCCCTCCGCGGTGAGGAACTGCTCGCGCGTCTCGCGTCCGATCACCCGCTGCAGTTCCCGCACGATCTCGGGGTACGGCGCCGGGCCGACGCACGAGCCGATCAGGTAGTAGGTCGTTTCGACGTTGGCGATCCAGTCGCGAATCGCCTCGCTCGTCGCTTCCTTGAGTGTGCGGGTACCGAACTCGACCGGGCGCACCTCGGCGCCGAGCAGTTTCATGCGCTCGACGTTGGGCGCCTGGCGGCGGATGTCCTCGCTTCCCATGTAGACGATGCACTCGAGCCCGAACCGCGCGCAGACGGTTGCGGTGGCGACGCCGTGCTGGCCGGCGCCCGTCTCGGCGATGATCCGCCGCTTGCCAAGCCGTCGGGCGATCACCGCCTGGCCGAGTGCGTTGTTCACCTTGTGCGCTCCGGTGTGCATCAGGTCCTCGCGCTTCAGGTAGACGCGCTGATCGGGAGCGAAGCGCTCGACCCTTGTGAGCGGGGTGGGACGGCCCGCATAGTTTTCGAGCAGGTCGTCGAGCTCGGCCTTGAACGAGTCGTCGTCGCGCAGCGACGCCCACGCCGACTCGAGCTCGTCGAGCGCCGGAATCAGTGTCTCGGGCACGTAGCGCCCGCCGTAGTCTCCGAAGTCCCGGGTCATTCGCCCTCCCCTCCGTCGCGTGCCGCCTCCACCCATTTTCGCAGTGCGTCGTGGTGCTTGATCCCGGGCGCACTCTCCGTCGAGCGCGCCGAGTCGACCGCCCACGGGCGCACCGCGGCGATTGCGGCAGCGACGTTGTCGGGGCCGAGGCCTCCGGCGAGCATCACGCGGCCCTGGGTCGCGCGGGCGCGCTCCAGATGCGTGGGGTCGCCTTCGGCCCACGGCAGGTCGACGACCGTGGCGACCCGCTCGCCGCGCGAGTAGAGGATCGCGTCGCGCGCACGGTGGTTCTCCTCACGCGCATAGAGCTGCACGAGGTCGGCCTCGGTGGTCTCGGTCTCGCCGACGAAGACGGCGACGCGCAGCACCGTGTCCGGTGCGTTGAGCAGCGTGTCGGCCCTGCGCGGGCTCTCGGCGGCAAGGATGAAGCCGACCATGTCGGCGCCCGCCGCGACGGCCATGTCGACGTCGTCCTGGCGGGTGAGGCCGCAAACCTTCACGAGCGGCCGCGACAGCAGCTCGCGGAGCTTGGCTCCGGGGTCCGGCGCGCGCATCAGCGTCGATCCGACCAGGATCGCCTTGGCGCCGGCAAGCTCTGCGGCAGCCGCCTGCGCACGCGTCTGGATGGCGCTCTCTGCGATCACCACCCGGTTGCGAGGAGCGCGCGCGAGCAATTCGAGCTGCGCCCGCCGGTCGATCTTGAAGGTCGAGAGGTCTCGTGCATTCACGCCGATCACCGGCGCGTCGATCGCCACCGCTCGCCCCAGCTCGTCGGCGTTGTGCGCCTCGACGAGCGTGTCGAGCCCGAATGTTCGCGCGACGCGCATCAGGGCCCGTGCCGTCTCGGTCTCGAGATCGCGCAGGAGTAGCAGCACCGCGTCGGCGCCCGAAGCCTTCGCTTCTTCGAGGTCGTCCAGCGTGGAGAAGAACCCCTTGGCGAGGAGCGGCAGTGTCGTCATCGTGCGAGCGAGGCGCACGTCGTCCCACGAGCCGCCGAACCTCTCGTCGACGAGGATCGACATGGCCCGCGCCCCGGCAGCTTCGTAGGCCCGGGCGGTCTCGGCCACGTCGCCGAAGGGACGGATGTCTCCGGCCGACGGCGAGCGGCGCTTGAACTCTGCGATCGCCCCGAACCCCTCCGCCTCGAGTGCAGCCTGGAACCTCATGCCTGCACCCCGGCCTGGGAGAAGACGATCAGTGCCTCGAGGCGCTCGCCCGCCGCGCCGCTCGACAGCGCCTCGCGCGCGATGCCGATGCCCTCCCGTAAGTCCTTCGCGTGACCGCCGGCAGCGATCGCGCCCGCCGCGTTCAAGAGGATCGCCGACCGCCGGCCGCCGTTGCCCCCCTCGAACACCTCGCGAATCTTGTTTGCGTTGTGGGCTGCCGTGCCGCCACGGAGCTCCTCGGGGTCGCAACGCTCGATGCCGAGGTCGAGCGGGTCGATTTCGCGGCGGCGCACGGTTCCGTCCACCACCTCGCAGACGAGGTTGGAGCCGGCCGGGGAGAGCTCGTCGATGCCGCCCGCTCCGTGGACGACGAATGCGCGCCGGGCGCCGAGTTGCGAGAGCACGTCGGCGATCACCGGCACGAGCAGCGGCGAGTAGACGCCGACGACCTGGGCGCGCGCGCCTGCCGGGTTCGTCAGCGGACCGAGCACGTTGAAGACCGTGCGTGCCGCAAGCTCCTGGCGGACGGGCCCCGCATGCTTCATCGCCGGGTGGTGCATCGGGGCAAACATGAAGCCGAAGCCGAGCTCGTCGATCGAGCGCGCAATGCGCTCGGGGGTGAGGTCGAGGTTGAAGCCGAGCGCTTCCAGGACGTCGGCCGAGCCGGATGCCGACGAGACGGACCGGTTACCGTGCTTTGCGACGCCGGCGCCCGCCGCCGCGGCCACGAGCGCCGCCGCCGTCGAGATGTTGAACGTCTTGCCGCCGTCGCCGCCCGTGCCGGCGGTGTCGACGAGGTCGTCGCGTTTCGGGTGCACCGGAATCGCGTGTGCGCGCATCGCCTCGGCCGACCCGGCGATCTCGTCGGCCGTCTCGCCCTTCAGCCGCAGCGCCACCAGAAACCCCCCGATCTGGGCCGGCGTCGCGTTGCCGGACATGATCGTGTCCATCACCCCGCGTGCCTCGGCGCGCGTCAAGTCCTGCCCGTCGAGCAGCCGGGCGAGCGCATCTTTGATCATCCGCGCACACCCTGAAGGAAGTTCTGGGCGATGTCACGCCCGTGCGGGGTGAGCACCGATTCGGGATGGAACTGCACGCCGTCGACGGGGAGTTCGCGATGGCGCACCGCCATCACCTCGCCGTCGTCGGTCGTTGCAGACACCTCGAAGCACACGGGCACGGAGGTCGCCGCCAGCGAGTGGTAGCGCCCGGCGAGGAAGTCGGCTGGCAGGCCGGCGAAGATGCCGCGACCGTCGTGGGAGACGATCGTCGCCTTGCCGTGCACGAGTTGCCGTGCCTGTCCGATCTCGCCGCCGAAGACCTGGACGACCGCCTGGTGTCCGAGGCAGACGCCGAGGGTCGGCACGCTCCCGGTGAGCCGCTGCAGGATCTGCGGTGTCGCTCCCGCGTTCTCGGGTCGGCCCGGGCCCGGTGAGATAACGAGGTGGGAGGGCGCGAGGCGTTCCGCCTCCTCTGGAGTGATCTCGTCGTTTCGGCGCACGACCACCTCGGCTCCGAGCTCGCCGAACAGGTGCGCGAGGTTGTACGTGAACGAGTCGTAGTTGTCGATCAGGAGAATCATGCGGCGTTCTCCGCAGCCTCGATCGCGGCTTCGAGCGCCGCGAGCTTGTTCAGGCACTCCTGGTGCTCGTCTGTGGGGTCGGAGTCGGCGACGATGCCGCCGCCTGCCTGCAGGTAGGCGTGGCCGTCCTGCAGCCGGACCATGCGGATCGCGATGCACGTGTCGAGCCCGACGCCCGGCACGTGGTAGCCGACGACGCCGGCGTAGGGGCCGCGGCGGTATCCCTCGAGCTCCGTGATGATCTGCATTGCGCGCACCTTTGGTGCACCCGACACGGTGCCCGCGGGGAACGTCGCGCGCAAGAGGTCGAACGGTGTCACACCGTCGGCGAGCTCGCCCGCGACCTCGGAGACGAGGTGCGTCACGTGCGAGAAACGCTCCGGCTCGAGGAAGCGCTCGACCCTCACCGTTCCGGGAACGCAGACGCGCGAGAGGTCGTTGCGGCCGAGGTCGACCAGCATCACATGCTCGGCGCGGTCCTTCTCCGAGGTGAGCAGCCGCTCGGCGTCGCCGTCGCCGCGGGCCGTCGTACCCGCGATCGGGTTCAGGCTTGCGCGGCTGCCCTCGGCCTTCACGTGCGTCTCGGGCGACGATCCGACGAGTGCCATTCCGTCCAGCTCCAGCAGGAAGAGATACGGCGATGGGTTGATTCGCCGCAGCGCGCGGTAGACGGCGAGCGGCGAGACGGTCGTCGCGCGCACGGCGCGCTGCGAAAGCACGACCTGGAAGATGTCGCCGCGGCGGATGTGCTCCTTCGCAACCTCGACGCGGCGCTCGTGCTCGGCCTGGTCGGGGAAGCGGACGGTCTCGCCCGCGATCACGGAGTGCTCGTTCGCCTCGACGGGGCGGGCGACCATCCGTGCCACGTGCGCAGGATCGCCGGCGAGCACTTCGGCGGTGCCGGTGACGTGATCGAAGCGCAGGAAGACATCGGCGACGATGAAGCGGCTCTCGGGAACATCCGGGCCGGCGGCCGGGATCTCGACCGTTCGCTCGAGCTTCGCGATGTGGTCGTAGCCGAGATAGCCGACGACCGGCCGCGCGAGTGTCTCGGCCTCTTCGAAGCTGACGAGGCGGTTGCCGCAGCCGACGAGCGAGTAGCGGCCGAGCCGCCCCTGCTCGACGGACTCGAGGAGAAACGCGCCGCGGGCGCCCTCGCGCAGCTGCAGATAGGCCCCGAGTGGGGTGACGAGATCGGTGTTCAGGACGGTTGAGGTGTTCACGGATGCGAAAACGACCCTCTCGGGTCGCGGTCTACAAGAGCGGTGCAGGATTGTTGCGCGTCGAACTACGCGCGCAGGCTCCCGCCCCGCTCGTGGCGCCATGCCCACCAGGTCGGGGTCGGGATGGTCATCTCTCGCCAGAGTAGGCGCTCCTGCTTCAATGCGCAACTGGATGTCATCCCCCGAACTGCTCACTGCACTCCTCACCGCTTCCGGCCCGTCGGGCCATGAGGAGGAGCCGGCGCGGGTCTGGCGCGAAGCTGCAGCGGCGTTCGCCGAGGTCACTTCCGACACGCTCGGCTCGTCGTTTGCGCGGGTCCGCGCAGACGACGGAGCGCCGACGCTTGCGTTCGTGGGTCACATCGACGAAATCGGCATCGCGGTGACGAACATCGAGGAGGACGGCCTGCTCTCGTTCACGACGATCGGAGGCATCGCCGCCGAGACACTGCACGGTCAGCGCATCGAGCTGCTGACCCGAAACGGCCGGATCACCGGTGCGTTTGGGCGCAAGCGCATCCAACCGGAGCAGGTTCGCGACCGCCCCCGGCTCGAGCTCCAGGACTTGCATATCGACATCGGCGCCGCGAGTCGCGAAGAGGCCGAGGGCCTCGTGCGCGTGGGCGACCCAGGCGTCTGGCCCGGACCTCCGGTGGAGCTGCCGAACCACCGGCTGCTTTCGAAGGCGCTCGACAACCGTCTCGGCGCCTACATCGCGCTCGAGTCGGCCCGGCGCCTCGCCGAATCGCGTGCAGCGCAGGTCGACGTGGTCGCAGTGGCCGCGGTGCAGGAGGAGATCGGGCTGTACGGCGCGCGCGCGGCTGTCTTCGGCATCGATCCGCTGGTCGCGCTCGCGATCGACGTCACGCCCGCCACCGACTACCCCGGCGGCGACGCCCGCCGTGCCGGCCGGATCGAGCTGGGAATGGGCGCGATGATCGCGCGCGGCCCCACGATGAACAAGCTCGTCACCGACCTGCTGGGCGAGGTGGCGGAGGCGGAGGGCATCCCGCACGCGTACGAGGTCTATGCGCGCGCCACGTCGACCGACGCCGACGAGATCCATCTTTCGCGCGCCGGGGTCCCCACGGGCCTGCTCTCGATCGCGACGCGCTACCTGCACAGCCCCAACGAGATCTGCGATCTCGCCGACGTCGAGTCGATCATTCGTCTCGTCGTCGCGTTCGCGCAACGTCTCACGCGCGACCAGTCGTTCGTGCGTTGATGGCGACGCGCAGCGTCATCGTCAGCGCAAAGCGCACGCCGTTCGGCAAGCTCGGCGGCGGGCTCGCTGCGTACGAGGCAACGCAGCTCGGCGGCTTCGCGATCGAGGCTGCGCTCGCTGCCGTTGGTCTCGAGCCGCACGAGCCGCAGTACGTGATCATGGGCCAGGTGCTGCAGGCGGGGGCAGGCCAGGCCCCGGCGCGCCAGGCGGCGATCGCAGCGGGGCTGCCCATCGAGACGCCTGCGGACACGATTAACAAGGTGTGCGCCTCGTCGCTCCGCGCGATCGAGATCGCCGACACGATGATCCGCGCGGGCGACGTGGACGTCGTCGTCACCGGCGGGATGGAGTCGATGACGAACGCGCCTTACCTGCTCCAGAAGGCGCGTTTCGGTTACCGCCTGGGCCACGGCGAGCTGATCGACTCGATGGTGTACGACGGGCTCACGTCGAGCTTCGACCAGCTGCACATGGTTCTCCAGAACTCGAACGTCGCCCGGGAGCTGGGCATCTTGCGCGAGACGCAGGACGCCTGGGCGGCGCGATCGCACGAGCGTGCGGCGGCGGCGCAGGACGCCGGGCGCTTCGACGACGAGATCGCAGTCGTCGGTGACCTGGTCGCCGACGAATCGATCCGCCGGGACACCACCGTCGAGAAGCTCGCGACGCTCAAGCCCGCGTTCGACCCGGCAGGGACGACCACCGCGGGCAACGCGCCCGGTGTCAACGACGGTGCGAGCTGCGTGATCGTGTGTTCCGAAGAGTGGGCGGCGAAGCGTGGTCTCGAGCGGCTGGCCACGATCGTCGCCCAAGGCTATGTTGCGGACGACTTCGCCTACCTCGCGCGCACGCCGGCGAACGCAGGCGCCATGGCTCTCGGGCGCGCCGGCAAGACGATCGGCGACGTCAAGCGCATCGAGATCAACGAGGCGTTTGCGTCGGTGGCATGGAACTCGACTCGCTTGCTCGGCGCCGACGAGGAGCAGGTGAACGTGAACGGCGGCGCCGTCGCGCTCGGGCATCCGATCGGCGCCTCAGGCGGCCGCATCGTGGCGACGATGGTGCACGAGCTGCGACGCACGGGCGGCGGTCTCGGCCTGGCCGCGATCTGCTCGGGCGGCGGCCAGGGCGACGCGCTCCTGATCGAGGTGTAGATGATCCGAGCGGCCGGCGGCGTCGTCGTTCGTGACGGGCGGGTGCTGCTGGTGCACCGCGACCGCTACGACGACTGGACGTTGCCGAAGGGCAAGCTCGAGGCGGGGGAGACGTGGGAGGAGGCGGCGCTCCGCGAGGTGCGCGAGGAGACGGGGCTCGTGTGCGAGCTCGGGGCGTTCCTCGGGCCGACGTTCTACGAGCACGGGGGCACACCGAAGGAGGTGCGCTGGTGGTCGATGGCGGCGGACGGCGAGCCGCATCCGACCGAGGAGGTCGACGCCGTGCGCTGGGCAACGCCGGCCGAAGCTCGCGAGCTCCTGAGCTACGAGGGCGAGCGAGCGGTCGTCAGCCGCTTGCGGTAGCGCGTCGCTTCGGTTGCCGGTCTGACGTTCACCCGGGGAAGGGTAGGCTCAGACGCCGTGAAGTTCGAGCATGTTCTCGTCGTCGGCGCCGGGCAGATGGGCAGCGGCATCGCGCAGGTCGTCGCCGCCTCGGGGCGTCGCGTCTCTCTCCACGATCCGTTTCCGGGCGCTGTCGAGAAGGGCCTCGCGGCAATCGAGCGCAGCCTCGGCAAGCTCGGAGCGGACGTCGAGGGCTCGCTCGCGCGGATCACGCCGTGCGGCGATCTTGTCGCCGCCGACCTGATGATCGAGGCGATCACCGAGGACGCCGAGGCGAAGGAGGAGCTCTTCCGCCGCGCCGACGCCACGCTGCCGCCGGCCGCGGTGCTCGCTTCGAACACAAGCTCGATCCCGATCGGGTCGCTCGCCGCCGTCACAGAGCGCCCGGGGCAGGTGATCGGCATGCACTTCTTCAACCCGGTGCCGGTGCTCAAGCTCGTCGAGGTGATCCGCGCAGCCCAGACGACTGACGAGACGGCGGCGGCGATCGTGCAGCTCGCGCGCGAGCTCGGGAAGGAGCCCGCGCAGGCCAACGACTTCCCCGGGTTCGTCTCGAACCGGATCCTGATGCCGTTCATCAACGAAGCGGCCTACGCGCTGATGGAGGGTGTCGCCGACGCGGAGGCGATCGACACGATCGCCAAGCTCGGCTTCGCGCATCCGATGGGCCCGCTCGCGCTCGCCGACCTGATCGGGCTCGACACCTGCGTTGCGATCATGGAGGTGCTGGAGCGCGGCCTCGGCGACGACAAGTACGCGCCCTGCCCGCTGCTGCGTGAGCACGTCGCCGCCGGCCGCCTCGGTCGCAAGGCGGGGCACGGCTTCCATGAGTACCAGTAGGGTTGGCGCTCGTGGACTGGCGCATCTACCACGCGATCAACACGTTCGTCTCCCACCACTCGTGGATCGGGAGCATCTTCCGCGTGATCGAGACGTACGGCACGATCCTGATCGGGGTTGCGGCCGTCGCTCTCTGGCTCGTGGCGCGGCCCGGCGGTGACCGGAAGTGGAAGCTCGTGTCGGGCTCCGCGCTCGGCGCTGCGGCTCTCGGTCTCGTGGTCCACGTGATCATCTCGTCGATCTGGCACCGCGACCGGCCCTACCAGACGCACCACGTCGCTCACATCTGGGGCCCTTACAAGACGGATGCATCGTTCCCGAGCGATCACGCGACCGCCTCGTTCGGCATCGCCGTCGCGGTGGCGCTGCTCGACCCGTTCGCCGGCGCGATCTTCCTGGTGCTCGCGGTGTTGATCTCGGTCGGGCGGGTCATCGTCGGCGAGCACTATCCGGGCGACGTGATCGCGGGCGCGGCGGTCGGCACGATTTGCGCTCTCGTGGTCGTGCGCTTCGGTCGCCCGGTGATCGACTTCTTCGCACGCCTCGTCGAGCGGGTCACGGATCCGGTCGTCGCACGCGTGCGCGGCCGATCAACCATCTAGCTGATCGCTGCGATCGCCCGCCGGTCGGAGGCCACGACGTTCGACGGCAGCGGCGCGAAGAGGAGCTTCGGGCCGAACGCCTGGCCCGTCGTGACCGCGTAGGTCAGGAACGCCTTCAACGCCTGCGCCTTCGGTGTCTTGCTCGGCACGATCACGTAGGTGAAGGTGGAGATCGGGTAGGCGCTTGCTGCCGTTGCCGGCGGCTGGACGATCGAGATCGCGGCGTTCGGCGTCGGCGACTGCGCGGCTGTGGCCGCCGCGGTGATCGATCTGACGGTCGGGAGGACGAACGCGCCCGCCGAGTTCTCGACCGCTGCATAGGCGAAGTGGCTCGCCTGCGCGTAGGCGACGTCGACGTAGCCGATCGCCCCGTCGGCGTGCGAGACGACACCGGCCACGCCCGATGAGCCCTTGGCGCCCTGGCCCGCCGGAAACTGCGGCTGGGTGGAGACGCCGACCTTCGACTTCCAGGCGGCGCTGACCTTCGAGAGGTAGTCGGTGAAGTTGTAGGTGGTGCCGCTGGCATCGGCGCGGAACACGGGAGTGACCCGGGTCGCAGGCAGTTGGACGCCGGGGTTCAGCGCGGCGATCGCGGGATCGTCCCAGCGAGTGATCGTCCCCATGAACATGCCGGCGATCACGGCGCCGCTCAGCTTGAGGTGGGCGGGAGTGCCCTGCACGTTGTAGGTGACGGCGGTGCCGCCGAGCGCCCACGGAATCTGGACGCAGGCCTTGCAGGCGGCCACCTGGTCCGGGGCGAGCGGTGCGTCCGATGCGCCGAAGTCGACCGAGCGGTTCGTGATCTCTGCGATCCCCGCTCCCGATCCGACGGCTCCGTAGGTGATGGTCACGCCGGCACGCGTTGCGTAGTCGCCGGTCCAGCTCGAGACGAGCGGATAGACGAACGTCGAACCGGCGCCGACGAGGCTCGTCGCAGGTCCGGCAGCGCCCGTCGACGTGGAGCTCGGCTTGGACGAGCCGCCGCAGCCTGCGAGGGCGATCGCGAGCACGACGATGCCGGCTGGTCTTGTGAGCATGAGGGGAACCGTAACGACCGGATCGGCTTGGCTAGGCGAGTAACTCGCGCAAGACGCCGAGCTGGTCATGCGCCACGCGGAAGAAGGCCCAGTTCCCGCGCTGCTCGCGCTCTACGAGGCCCACGTCGAGCATGACCTTCAGGTGGTGGCTCACCGTCGGCTGGGTGAGCCCGAGCGGCTCGGTCAGGTGGCAGACGCAGGCTTCGCCGCTCGGCTGCGCCTGGATCAGGCTCAGGAGGCGCAGGCGGGCGGGGTCGGCCAGCACCTTGAGCGCGCGGGCGAGGTCGTCGGCCTCGTTGTTTCCGAGCGGACCTGCGAGCAGCGGCGGGCAGCTCGCGGCGATCGAGTCGATCAGCTTCATGAATGCATATTGACACACGTCGATGTCGTCGGCACACTCGACATCGACCGCTATCGATATTCCAGCGAACCGCGAGGTAAACCGGAGTGAGCCAGGCGTCCCAGCCCGAAGTCCTGTTCGTGTGCGTCCACAACGCCGGGCGCAGCCAGATGGCGGCGGGTCTCGTCAAGCTGCGCTCAGGGGGACGCGTGCACGTCCGCTCCGCCGGCAGCGCGCCCGGCGACGAGATCAACCCGTCCGTCGTCGAGGCGATGTCCGAGCTCGGTGTCGACATGAGCGAGGAGTTCCCGAAGCCGCTCACCGACGAGGTCGTTCGTGCGGCCGACGTCGTGATCACGATGGGCTGCGGCGATGCCTGCCCGATCTATCCCGGCAAGCGCTACGAGGACTGGCGGCTCGACGATCCGGCGGGCGCCGACCTCGAGACCGTGCGCGGGATCCGCGACCAGATCGACGAGCGCGTGCAGGCGCTGGTCGCCGAGCTGCTCACCGGTCCCGCAGCGTGACGTCGGTGCCGGGCCTTCCGGACGACGCGGCGGTGCTGAAGCGGCTCTCGACCCTCGACCGCTTCCTGCCGTTCTGGATCGCGCTCGCGATGGGCGCCGGGCTCGGCCTCGGCTCGCTGGTCCCCAGCCTGAACGACGGACTCGACAAGTTGCAGGTGGGGACCGTCAGCCTGCCGATCGCGCTCGGGCTGCTCCTGATGATGTACCCCGTGCTGGCAAAGGTGCGCTACGAGGAGCTCGGCCGCAAGCAGGCCGACGGCGTCTCGAACCGGCTTTTCTTCGGCGTCTCGCTCTTCCTGTCCTGGGTCGTCGGGCCGCTCTTGATGTTCGCCCTGGCCTGGCTGCTGCTTCCGCACCAACCCGCCTACCGCACCGGCGTGATCATCGTGGGGCTCGCCCGCTGCATCGCCATGGTGCTGATCTGGAACGACCTCGCCAAAGGCGACCGCGATCGCGCCGCGATCCTCGTCGTCTTCAACGCGATCTTCCAGGTGGTCGCTTTCGCGTTCCTCGGCTACTTCTACCTGACGGTCCTGCCGGGCTGGCTCGGCCTCGACACGCAGGGCTTCCAGCCCGGCATCTGGGAGATCGCCCGCACCGTCCTGATCTTCCTCGGCATCCCGCTGACCGCCGGCTACCTCACCCGCCGGATCGGCCTGAAACGCAAGGGCCGCGACTGGTACGAGCAGCGGTTCATCCCGCGGATCAGCCCGATCACGCTCTACGGCCTGCTCTTCACGATCGTGCTGCTCTTTGCGATCCAGGGCGACACGATCACGTCGCAGCCGCTCGACGTCGCACGGATCGCGCTTCCGCTGCTCGCCTACTTCGCGGTCATGTGGGTAGCCGGTTTCGGGATCGGGAGGGTGACGGGGCTGCCGTACGCGCAGACCGCCAGCCTCGCCTTCACCGTCGCCTCGAACGACTTCGAGCTCGCGATCGCCGTCGCCGTCGGTGTCTTCGGCGCCACCTCGGGGCAGGCGCTCGCCGGGGTCGTCGGACCGCTGATCGAGGTCCCGGTGCTCGTCTCGCTCGTCTACGTGGCGCTGTGGGCGCGTCGCTTCTGGCGGCCCGGAGCCCTGGCGGGCGTGTACTAGCCCGCCGGGTGCGAGGCGTCGCTGAACTCGCGGAACTCGCCCGTGACGAGATAGACGACCTGCTCGCCGATGTCGACGGCGTGGTCGCCGATCCGCTCGACGCAGCGCGAGACGACGAGCATGCGCAGCCCGTACTCGCGCTCCTGG
>DATLQV010000070.1:0-10303 GCA_035534955.1 Gaiellaceae bacterium | reverse complement strand
GCGGCGACGAGCCCGGCGAGCGGGGCGTAGGCGGGTGTGGTGCCGGTCGAGTCGGTTGCCCGGACGGTGAGGCCGATCGTGTGGCCGATGTCGGCCGCGACTTCGGTGTAGCGGCCTGTGGTCGCGCCGTGGATCGAGCTGCAGTGGGAGCCGCTGCTCGTGCAGCGGTACCACTGGTAGGCGTAGGTGATCGTGCCGCTGCCGGCCCAGCTGCCGGCCGTCGCGGTCAGCTTCGCGCCCTGCTGCAGCGTCCCGGAGATGGACGGCGGCGTCGCGAGTGTCGGGCCCGCCAGGAGCGCCACGAGGCCGATTGCGAATCCCAGCATGCGCCGAGGATGCCACCAGCGTCGGCTAAGACCGTGCTAAGAGTCGCTGCCCGTTCAGGTGATTCTCAGAAAGCGCCTCTACGTTGTGGCGATGGCAGGTGTAGCGATCGCCCAACCGACGGCGCATGGCGGTGCGGTCCGGAGCTCGCTCGCGCGCCGCCGGGCCGCTGCCGGGCTCGTCGGCGCCCTCGTCGTCGGGAACGCGGTGGGGATCACCTGGCTCTGGGTCCACGGCGGCAACCTCACCGTGCACTCGACCGGTGCGCTCCTGACGAGCATCGGCCGCCTCACCGGACTGCAGAGCGCGTACCTCGCGCTCATCCAGGTCATCCTGCTCGCCCGCGTGCCGGCTCTCGAGCGCGTCGTCGGGTTCGACCGGCTCACCCGCTGGCACCGCTGGAACGGCCACATCTGCATCGACCTTGTGGTCGCGCACGTCGTGTTCACGGTCTGGGGCTACGCGCTGCTCGACAAGTACACGCTCGGGAAAGAGATCTCGACGATGCTCGGCGGGGGCATCTATCCGGGGATGATCACGGCGACGGTCGGCACGGCCCTCATGATCGGCGTCGTAGCGACGTCGCTCGTGATCGTCCGCCGCCGGCTGTCGTACGAGTGGTGGTACGCCGTCCACCTGATGGCCTACGCCGGCATCGCGCTCTCGTGGTTCCACGAGATCCCGACCGGCAACGAGCTCGTCCTCGATCGCATCGCCGCCGACTACTGGCGCGGCCTCTTCATCGCAACGATCGTCGTCCTCGTCGGGTTCCGCCTCCTCGTGCCCGCTGTCGGTGCGTTCCGGCATCGGCTGCGCGTCGCGCAGGTGACCGAGGAGGCCCAGGATGTCGTCTCCGTCACGATCACGGGACGCAACCTCGAGCGTCTCTCCGCCCGGGCCGGGCAGTTCTTCCTGTGGCGTTTTCTCGACCGGCGCCACATCTGGAGCGCCCACCCGTTCTCGCTCTCGGCCGCTCCCGACGGACGGTCGCTTCGCATCACGGTCAAGGCGCTCGGCGACCACACTGCTCGGCTCGGCGACCTTCGGCCCGGGACGCGCGTCGTCGCCGAGGGTCCGCTCGGCGTCTTCACCGAAGACCTACGCCGGCGCGAGAAGGCGGTGCTGATCGCCGGCGGCATCGGCATCACGCCGATCCGCGCGCTCTTCGAGACGATGCACGGCGAGCTCGTCGTGCTCTACCGCGTCGTCTCGGAGGAGGACATCGTCTTCCGCGACGAGCTCGAGCAGCTCGCGGCCGAGCGCGGCGCTGTCGTGCACTTCGTGGTCGGCGATCACCGCGCCGGGGGGCGCGACCTGCTCTCGCCGTCCCATCTCATCGAGCTCGTCCCCGACATCGCAGAGCGGGATGTGTTCCTCTGCGGGCCGCCCGCGATGATCGACGTCATCGACAAAAATCTCCGCCGCGCACACGTCCCGCGGCGGAACGTCCACGCCGAACGCTTCGCACTGATCTAGAGAACAAAGGAGCCACGATGCGCAAAGCCATCACCGTTGTCATCAGCGTCACCGCGCTCGTCCTGCCGAGCGTCGATGCGTGGGCCGCGACGACGGCGCAGCACAAGGCAGCCGTCAAGAAGAAGGTCGTCACGATCCGGAAGGCGTTCACCGGCGCGGCCGGGTCGGCCGGCCAGTGGGGAGAGGTGCAGGTGCTGATCGTCGTCTCGAAGACCACGACCACCGTGCTCAAGACGAAGCACAAGACCATTCTGCGCAAGATCACGGCGGTCAAGGTGCCCGTCTTCCCGAACCACACCAGCCGCTCGGTGTTCATCAACCAGCAGGCTCTTCCGTACCTGATCCAGGAGACGCTGCAGGCTCAGAGCACAGGGATCAACCTGATCTCCGGGGCGACCTACACGAGCGATGGTTTCGCGGCCTCGCTGCAGTCGGCGATTCTGCAGGCCAGGGTCTGGTGAAGCCGCGCGTCGAGCACGTGATGGGGATGCCGATCATCGTGGACCTCCGCGACGACGGCTGCGACGACGCGATGCTCGACGGTGTGTTCGACTGGTTCCGGTTCGTCGACGAGACGTTCAGCACCTACAAGGCGGGCAGTGAGATCAGCCGCCTGAACCGCGGGGAGCTCGCGCTCGGCGACGCGCACCCGACAGTGCGCGAGATCCTCGACCGCTGCGACGAGTTGCGCGAGGAGACCGGCGGGTACTTCGACGCAAGGGCCCCGCTGCCGGGTCTCGTCGACCCGTCGGGGCTCGTCAAAGGCTGGGCTGTCGACCGGGCCGCCGCGATCCTCGCTGACGGCGGCGCCCGCAACTTCGCCGTCAGCGCGGGCGGGGACATGGTGCTGCGCGGCCGGGCGGTTCCCGACGACGTCTGGCGCGTCGGGATCCAGCACCCGACGATCCGCGACCGCATCGCCAAGGTCGTCGAGGCAAATGACCTTGCCGTCGCGACGTCCGGGGCCTATGCGCGCGGCGAGCACGTCGTCGACCCGCACACGTCGCGTCCCTCCGAAGGCGTGCTGTCGGTCACGATCACGGGGCCCGAGCTCGGGACCGCCGACGCCTATGCGACAGCCGCGTTCGCGATGGGAGAGGCGGGGCCCGCATGGACGGCGCAGCTGCAACGCGGCTACGCGGCAATGACGATCCTCGCCGACGAGCGCGTCCTCTTGACGCCCGGCTTCCCCGCCCGCTAAAAAGAAAATCCCACCGGGTCGGTGGCGCTTTCGTCCACCTCGCCGACCGACCGATCAAGACTTGCGTCCGTCACGACCGCTCGGCGGGGCTTCGACCTACTCGCGCTCCGCGCCCGGCGGGAGTCGCAATGTATGACGCGCGGCCCGCGTCGCGCAAGTGGATACGCGGACAAAAGCGCGCACGTTGCGGATGATTCCCGTTACGGCGCCAGGCGCAGCGCCCAGGCAAGGCCGGTGTCGACCTGCGAGCGCCACTCGCCGTGCGTTTGCGAATAGAAGTGGTAGCTGACGGGGACTCCGACCCCACGGAGCTCATGGGCGAACGCGCTCGTCTGCGCAGGCTTGAACCAGTGGCTGTGCGCCGGCCCGCTCGACAGGAAGAATCGCGTGCGGTCGCGGCGCAGGGTGGCGCCGAGCGCCGGCGCGAGCTTCGTCGGGTCGTTGGCGGCCAGCGTCTGAAGCGACGCGTGCTCGAGCCACCCATCGTGCAGCGGCCGGAAGTACCCCGACCACGACTCGATCGTGCCGAAGACGTCGAGGTGGTGCAGGCCGATGTCGACGGCGCCGAAGCCGCCGGCCGAAAGGCCAGCGATCACGCGGGCGCGCGGCGTTGCGATGGTCGGCAGGTTCGCGTCGACCCACGGCACGATCTCGTCGACGAGCGCTGTGGCGATCGGCCCGGCCCACTCGCCGTTGTAGCGGTTGGCCGGTCCCGCCGCGGGCAGCACCGCGAGAAACGGTGGGATCGCACCGCTCACGATTCCGCTGTCGGCGAAGCCGGCGAGGTCGGTCCCCGACACGTATTCGGACGGGGAGCCCGGCATCCCGTGCAGCAGGTAGACGACGGGATACGTGCGTGAGCGCGTGAACCCCGGTGGTAGGTAGACGAGCCCGGGCCGGGTCTCGCCCGGAAACGTCCCCGTCTCGATCAGGCCGCCGTGCGGACCGGCTGCGACCTGGTGGAAGCCGGGAAGCAGGGCCGCGGCGGCAATCAGAGTGGCGAGCGCGCTCACCCCGCGACCCTAGTCAACGCGATGTGAAGACTCGGTTAGGTCTTAGGTTTCGCGGCTACAACTGAGACCATGAGGCGCGCCGTTGTCGCTGTCTGTCTCGTTGGGCTCACCGCGGTGTTCGCCACGGTGGCGGTGGCAGCGCTCGAACGGCAGAGCCGTGACCTCGACGAGCCGATCCAGTCGGTGGCGCTCGGGGGCACCGAGCATGCACTCGTTCTCCTGCCCGCGGGCTATGCAACAAGTGGCGAGCGCTACCCCGTCGTGTACTTCCTGCACGGCCTCCCGGCGGGCCCGACCACCTATCGCGGGAATGCCTGGCTGGCGACGGCGCTCGAACGAGCCGGGCCGGCGATTCTCGTCCTGCCGCAGGGAGCGCGGGACAACGACTCCGATCCGGAGTACCTCAACTGGGGAACGGGGCGCGACTGGGAGACCTTCATCTCGGGGGAGGTCCCGGACGTGATCGACAAGCGGTTTCGAACGATCCGATCGCGCGCCGGCCGGGCGCTCATCGGTCTGTCGGCCGGGGGCTACGGCGCGACGATCCTCGGCCTGGGCCACCTCGGGCGCTTTTCGGTGATCGAGTCGTGGTCCGGGTACTTCCATGCGACCGACCCGACCGGCACCGTGGCGCTCGCCACCGGGCCGGCGACGAGCGCGCACAACCTGGTCCCGGTGCTGAAGGCGGACGAACGGCGGCGGCCGACCTTTTTCGGGTTCTACGTGGGCGACGGCGACAAGCGGTTCCTCGCCGAGAACCGGCAGTTTGATCACGAGCTCACCGCCGCGCACGTGAAGCACCTCTTCGCTGTGTACAGCGGCGGCCACACGACGGCACTCTGGCAGGCGCATGCACGCGTCTGGCTCGGGCTTGCGCTCTCGCATCTCGCTAAGCCTGCGTAATCAGCGCTTAACCCCTGCTTTAGCCAGTCGGGAACTCGATTGCGTACAACGAGAGCCGTGCTCGGCTTCGCCCTGCCCCTACCCTTCCGCATTCGCGTACCCGTCGTTGCCGTTGGACTGGCGGCGTTCCTCGCCGTCGGGCTCGTCGGAACCTACCGGTACGTCGACAACTTCTGGGTCTACCGCGGTTTCGCCCCACCGAAGGATCCCACCTACGTGCACACCAAAGGGGTTGCGACGCGCTTCTACCTCACGAGCCCCGCGCTCGGCGGGCGCACCCAGCCGATCGACGTCTACCTGCCGCCCGGGTACGCCTCGAGCCCGCACCGCCGCTACCCCGTCATCTACCTGCTGCACGGGGTCCCCGGCCGGCCCGGAGCATTCCTCGACACGGTCAGGATGGGAGTCGTCGAGGACGAGCTCGTCGCCCTGCACAAGATCAAGCCGGCGATCCTCGTGATGCCGTTCGGCTCGACCGGGTCGTTCACCGACGAGGAGTGGGTAAACGGCGTACGGTCGAAATCGGGCTGGGAGACCTTCGTGGCGCGCGACCTCGTCCACGCAGTTGACGCGCGGTACCGGACGATCGCCCGCGGCAGCGCGCGGGCCCTCGCGGGGCTCTCCGAGGGGGGTTACGGGTCGTTGAACATCGGCATCCACCATCCGGGCGAGTTCGGCGTGCTCGAGAGCTGGTCCGGCTACCAGCTCGCGGATCCGATCCGTTCGATCTTCGGCACCAGCCGCGCTGCACTCGCCAAGAACAGTCCGGCCCTGACGCTCGGCCGGCAAGCCGCACGCCTGCGGCGGGACCACACGTACTTCTGGTTCTACAGCGGCACCGGCGACCACTTCGTCGGTCAGAACACGGCTTTCGCCGCGCAGTTGCGTCGCCTCCGCTTGCCGCACCACTACTTCGTCGTGCGCGGCGGGCACAACTGGGCGATCTGGCGCGGTAACGCGTCGCGTGCGCTCATTGCGATGTCCAAGAGGCTTCATGCTGCGTAAGCTCGGCGCCGTCCCGGTTCTGCTCGTCGCTGCGATCGCGGGCAGCGGCTGGCTGTATCTGTTCAACCCGGCGCTACCGGGGCCGCAGATCCGGCTCGCGTTGCCGCTCGACGAGCTGGCCCGGCACGCGTCGGCCTCGCTCGTGTGGTTCACGCTGATCTGGGGTATCGCCGCCGTCGCGCTCGGCCTGTATGCGCGCTGGGCGCAAATCGCCCGGTTGCCGGCGGCGCTGCTCTTCGCCGTGGGGATCGGAACGTTCTCGTACCTGCAGACGGGCGTCTCGATCGCAGTCGTGCGCCAGATCGCCGCTCGGGACGCGTTCAACGTCGCGGGCCGCCTCTCGGCCGTGTACCTGCCGGCGGCGATCGTCGCCATCGGCGCGGCAGCACTCGCGGTCGACCGGCGCCGCGCGCGTGCGGCAGCGATCGTCGGCGTGCTCGTCGGCGTGGGAGCGGTGCTCAACCTGTTGCACACGGTGTTGCCGGGTGACAACGGCGGCCTGCTTCGCAACGTCACCCCTGATGCAGTCGGGCCGCTCGCACGCGCCGCCGGGGTCGTCGTGTCGGTGGCGCTGCTCGTAGCCGCGCGCGGGCTGGTGCGCCGGCGGCGTCGCGCCTGGCAGGTCGCCACAGTCGTTGCCGCAGCCTCGGCGACGCTGCACGTGCTGCATGGAATCAACGACGGCACGCTGGCTTCCGTTGTCATCCTCACGCTGCTGCTTGCGCGGCGGCACGACTTCGACGGGCCGGGCGATGCCGCCACGCGGCGGGTCGCCGTGCAGCGGCTTCTGTTCTCAGCGACGCTTGTCGTCGCCTACGCGTTCGCCGCGCTCTGGATCAACAGGATCGACGCTGCCCAGCCGCTCACCTTTCGGTTCGCGCTGCGCGAGATCGGCCCCGATCTCATCGGCCTGCACGCCGCCGGCTCGCCCGAACTGGCCGGGCACTTCGGCGAGTGGTTCCCGCTCTCGCTGCTCCTGCTCGGTGTGGCGCTGACCCTCTGGATCGCTGCGGCCTGGCTCTCGCCGTGGCGGCACAAGGTGCTTCAGGCGCATCACGAGCATGAGCTTGCCTCTGCTCTCGTGCAGTCGTGGGGGGTGGACACACTCGCACCGTTCGTGCTCCGAGCCGACAAGTCGTACTTCTTCAGCCGGGACGAGTCGGCGTTCCTCGCCTATCGCGTCGTCGGGGGAGTGGCGATCGTTTCGGGTGACCCGATCGGCCCGCCGGAGGAGTTCGACGCGCTGCTCGATGCCTTCGTTGCCCATGCTCACGCGCGTGACTGGCGTGTCGCGATCCTCGGTGCCTCCGAGCGGTGGTTGCCCCTCTATGCACGGCACGGCTTGCACTCGCTCTATCACGGCGACGAGGCGGTGGTCGACGTCAAGACGTTTTCGCTCGACGGACGCGCGATCCGCAAGGTGCGCCAGTCGGTGCACCGGCTGGAGCGTGCCGGTTACACCGCGCGGATCCTGCACCCGAGTCAGTTCGACCAGCGGCTGCGCGACGAGCTCGAAGGTGTCGCGCGTGCCTGGCGCGGGAGCGAGCCCGAGCGCGGCTTCGTGATGGCGCTCGATCGGCTGTTCCGGCTCGGCGACCGCGAGGCGCTCTTTGTGGTCGGCTTCGGACCCGACGGGAGCGTGACCGGATTCCTGCACTTCGCGGTCTCGGCGGTGGGCCGCGCGCTGTCGCTGTCGTCGATGCCGCGGCTGCGCGACAGCCCGAACGGGTTCAACGAGTGGCTGATCTGCGAGACGGTGGCGTGGGCCCGGGAGAACGAGTACGAGCGCGTGTCGCTGAACTTCGCGCCCTTCGCTGCGCTGCTCGCGCCCGAGGCCGTGCTCTCGAGCTTGCAGAGCGTGCAGCGGCGCGCGCTCATGACCCTCAAAGGACACTTTCAGCTCGACAACCTGCTGCACTTCAACCGCAAGTTCGCACCGCGCTGGGAGCGGCGGTTCGTCGTCTACGAGCGTCGCCGTGACCTGCCGCGTGTCGGGGTCGCTGCGCTCGCTGCCGAGGCGTACCTCCCCTTCCAGGGCAGACGGTGAGCATCGGCGCCGGGCTCGTGCTCGCGTTCGCTTCGGCGTTCGCGCTCAACTGGGGCTGGATCGCACAGCACACCGCCGCGTCGGGACTGCCGAGGCTCTCGCTCCGCCATCCCGTCGCGTCGTTGCGGCTGCTCTTTCGCAACCTGCGCTGGCTCTCGGGCTTCGTCGTCGGGCTGGCAGGCTGGGCGCTGTACATCGCGGCACTCGCGCTCGCCCCACTATCGCTCGTGCAGGCTGTCGCGGCCGGCGGCATCGGCGTCCTCGCGTTGCTCGCGCATCGCACCGGTGTCTCGCTCTCGGGACGCGAGCGCCTCGCAGTTGTCGTCTCGACGGCTGGTCTTCTGCTGCTTGCGGTCTCGCTCGTGGGCGGAGCCGCAGCCGGCCATCATCCGCGCGCCGCGGCAATCGTGGTCTGGCTCGTCGCCTCCGTTGTAGCGTCGTGCATCGGCGTGCTCGGGGGAAGCGTGCTCGCTCCCGGCGCCGGGCTCGGGATCGCGGCCGGGGTGCTGTACGCCGCCGGCGATGTGGCGACGAAGTCGGTCTTCGCGGGGGGCCTGTGGCTCGTGCTGATCGCTGTCGTGCTCGCCGCGCACGGCGCCGCGTTCACCGCGCTGCAGTTCGGGTTCCAGCGTGGCCGTGCCCTCGCGACCGCGGGCACCTCGACGTTGCTCACGAATGCTTTGCCGATCGCCGCCGGCATCATCGTCTTCCACGAGCGCCTGCCGGGCGGGGCGTACTCGGCTGTCCGCATCGCGTCGTTCGCGGCGGTCGTCGCCGGCGCCGCGCTGCTCGCGCACGAGCCGGGCATAGGAGGCTGGCCGGAAACTCAGCGCGGCTGAGGACGGGCGCCCAACGTCACGCGCGCACGCGCGCGAGGTCGAAGAACCCGAGCTCGAAGAGCTCCCGTACCACCTCGAGAGCGTCGTGGCGCAACTCGGCCGTCTCGCGCCGGCCGAGGCCGAGCCGGCGCGCTGTGCGCTCGACCGCCTGGTCGAGCGTCGTGTGACCGTCGAGCGATGTCAGCACCTGAGCCGTCTCCAGCTCGAGCTCGAGGTCGGGGCAGGTTCCCTCGTCGAGCACGATCCGGGTCTCCTGCACATCACCGCGACGATCGAGCTCCTGGTCGAAGCGCACCTCTTCGGCAAGTGAGAGGTGCGCGTCTTTGACGGCGGCCGCGCCCTGCTCCGCGAGGAGAGCAAGCGCGGTGAAGACACGCTCGATCTGGTCGCTGGCGAATTCGAGCTCCTCTTCGTCGACTGGGTCGGCGCGAACCACGTGGTGCTCGCTCGCGCGTTTGCGCATCAGCACGGCGCCCTCGGTCACCCAGCCTGCGTCGAGCGCCTCGAAGTACGATGCCCAGTCATCGAGCGCCGCTCCCATCGAGTCGGCGTCGCCGGCGAAGTGCTCGTTCCAGCCGGCCGCGTGGTCGAGCGGGTCGGCGCCGCTCAGGCCGAGCACCCAGGCGTCGCAGCCGTTGCCTTCGAGCCACGTGTAGACGCGTTCGTCGGGCTCGTCCTCCGACTCAGCGAGCCAGCTCACGAGCACGGAGGCGTGGCCGCCGTCGGCGAGATGGAGCGCCGACTCGCGCACGACGCGCTCAGACAGCTGGTCACCGGGCAGGCCGCCGTCGCGGTATTGCCACCGGCTCTCCGGCGAGATCACATACGGGGCGTTGCAGGTGATGAGGTCGAAGGTCTCGCCCGCGACCGGCTCGAAGAGGCTGCCGAGGCGCGTCTCGACGTTGTCGATGCCGTTCAGTGCAGCGCTGATCTGCGTGAACGCCAGCGCGCGCGGGTTGATGTCGGTCGCGGTCACCCGGTCGGCGTGACGCGCCGCCAGCAACGCGTGCGCCCCGTTGCCGGTGCCGATGTCGAGTGCCCGGCCCACGCGCCGGCGCGGCGTGAGCGAGGCGAGCCAGTAGGCGGTGGGTGTGAAGCTCGAGACCCAGCCGGGCGGATCGTCGTCGCCGCGCGAGAATCCGTCGAATGCGAGCAGCAGCTCCTCCGACGGAACGATGCGGGCCCGCGGCACGAGCTGCGTGCCGTGCTCGGTGACGAGCCCGATCGTGAGCAATGCGGCGACGCCGTCGAGCGTCAGCGCCGCGGCTGCGTCCGCGCGTTCGACGGGGCGCTGCAGGAGCAGCAGCCGAATGGCCGTCGCGATCTGCGAGGACGGCAGTCGCCGCTCGAAGACGACCGACTCGGCGAGGTCGGCGGACGGACCGTCGTCGCCGAGCAGCTCCTCGATCGCCTCGGTCGTGTAGCCGGCCGCGCGCAGCGCGTTGCCGAGCGTCGCGGCTGCGGCGAGATCGGGGTTCGGGTCCCAGGCGCTCAT
>DATLQV010000069.1:0-14555 GCA_035534955.1 Gaiellaceae bacterium | reverse complement strand
GCCTTGACCGGGCGCGCCTACGGTGGCCTCAGATACGTCGAAGGAGGCCAACAATGATGAACAACTGGTATGGCGGAATGGGCGCCGGCGGGTGGCTTGTGATGTCGGTGCTCTGGGTGGTGCTGATCGCCGTGATCGTCTGGGCGGTCGCAAACCTCTTCCCGCGCGGCGGACGTAACGGCGACAACCTCGCCGAGCGGCCCGAGGAGATCCTCGAACGGCGACTCGCGAGCGGCGAGATCGACGCCGCCACCTACGACACGCTGCGCGGCAAGCTCCGCGAGGCGCACACTGGCAGGACGTGACCGGGATGAAGAACAGGCTCCTGCCGACCCTGATCGTCAGCGCCGCCCTTGCAGCACTCGCAGGCACGGTCACCTATGCGGTCGCACACGCGACCGGCGGCGGCAACAACAACTACGGCTCGATGATGAACGGCGGCGGCTACACGATGATGGGCGCGAGCGGTCCTCGGACGGCCTGGTACGTCAACGGCTCCGGGCCGGTCGCGAACATCGCGGCCGCCCGGTCTCAGGCACAGCGGTTCGCCGGCCGGCTCGGCCTCAAGACCGGCGAGGTGATGCAGTTCGCCGACAACTTCTACGTGCTCCTGACCGACAGTCAGGGCAAGCCCGCGACCGAGGTGCTCGTCGACCCCGCGACCGGCGCGGTCACACTCGAGTACGGGCCCGCGATGATGTGGAACACCCGCTACGGGATGATGGGCGGCACCGGCACGGCCGGCTACGGCGGGATGGTGGGCGGCGGCAACGCGTACGGAGGCATGATGGGCGGCCGAGGCGCCGGGATGGACGGGATGATGGGCCGGTACGGCGGCAGCCCCAATTGGACGCCGCCGAGCGGCAACCTCTCAGCACCGCTCACCGCGAGCGGCGCGCAGCGGATCGCAAACGAGTGGCTCGCCGGCCAGAAGAGCGGCCTGACCGCCGCGCAGCCCGACACGCTGCCCGGCTACTTCACACTCGATACGCTCAAGGACGGGAAGATCACCGGCATGCTCTCGGTCAACGAGCAGACCGGGGCGGTCTGGTACCACTGGTGGCACGGCCGCTTCGTAGCGATGGAGGAATGAGCGCCGCCGGTCCCGCCGGCGGCCCGGGCGAGCGCGCGCAACTGCGCGCGCTCGTCGTCGACGACGAACAGCCGCTCGTCGCGATCGTCAGCTCCTACCTCGAGCGGGAAGGCTTCCAGGTGCTCGTCGCCTACGAGGGCGTGCAGGCGGTCGAGATCGCCCGCCGCGAGCGGCCGGACGTGATCGTGCTCGACCTGATGCTCCCCGGCCTGGACGGGATCGAGGCCTGCCGGCAGATCCGCAGCTTCAGTAACGCCTACATCATCATGCTCACCGCCAAGGCCGAGGAGTCGGACAAGATCGCCGGCCTCTCCACCGGCGCCGACGACTACCTGACCAAACCCTTCTCTCCCGGCGAGCTCGTCGCGCGCGTGCGTGCGCTGCTGCGCCGCCCGCGCACCGGCACCCCGCCGGTCGAGGCGACCCGGCGCTTCGGAGCGCTGGAGCTCGACCCGGCCGCGCGCGAGGTGCGCCTCGACGAGCGGCCGGTCGAGCTGACCCGGCTCGAGTTCGACCTGCTCGACACCCTCTCGGCCGAACCGCGGGTCGCCTTCAGCCGCACGCAGCTGCTCGAGCGCGTCTGGGGGCCCGGCTGGTTCGGCGACAACCACGTCGTCGATGTCCACATCGCGAACCTCCGCCGCAAGCTCGGCGACGACCCCGCCGCCCCCAGCTACATACGCACCGTGCGCGGCATCGGCTACCGCATGAGCGACGGCGCGTGAAACGGCCGGCGCTCCGCCACAATCTGACCGCGAAGCTGCTCGCCGCCCAGCTCGCAGTGATCGTCGCCGGTAGTGCCACGCTCGCGCTCGTCGCGCTGATGCTCGGTCCGGCGCTCTTCCACCGGCACATCCGCGACGCCCTCGGTTACGTCCCCCCGACCGTCCTCCACCACCTCGACCAGGCCTTCGGCGAATCGCTTGCCCTCTCACTCGGACTCGGCATCGCCGCCGCAACTGCAACCGCCGCCGCGGTCAGCTGGCTCGTCTCGACGCGCATCGTCCGTCCCGTGCACGCGCTCGCCGTGGCGGCCCGGCAAGTCTCACGTGGCGACTACGACGCCCACGTCAACGTCGCCGGCGACGACGAGCTGACCGTGCTCGCACGCGCCTTCAACGAGATGGCCGCCTCACTCGCCTCGGCCGAAGAACGCCGCCGCCGCCTCCTCTCCGATGTCGCGCATGAGCTGCGCACCCCGCTCGCCACGATCGACGCCTACCTCGAAGGGCTCGCCGACGGCGTCGTCGAACCCCGCTCCGAGACGTGGCAGCTGCTGCGGGGCGAGAGCGCGAGGCTGAACCGGCTCAGCGAGGACATCGCCCACGTCTCCCGCGCCGAAGAGCGCCAACTCGACCTGCGCCTCGAACACGCCCGCCCCCAGCAGCTGCTCGAGCGAGCGGCCCACGCCGCCGGCCCCTCCTTCGCCGCCAAGGGCGTCGACCTGCGCGTGGAGCCCGGCCCGGGCGCACCCGAGGTCACCGTCGACCGCGACCGGATCGCCGAAGTGCTCGCCAACCTGCTCGAAAACGCCCTCCGCCACACCCCCGCGGGCGGCACCGTCACCCTCGCCGCGGCCCGCGACGGCGACGCCGCCCTCCTCACCGTCACCGACACCGGCGAGGGCCTCGACCCCAACGAGCTGGAACGGATCTTCGAACGCTTCTACCGCACCGACACCGCCCGAACCCGCGACCGAGGCGGCAGCGGCATCGGCCTCACCATCTCCCGCGCACTCGTCGAAGCACACGGCGGCCGGCTCTGGGCCGAAAGCACCGGCCCGGGCGGCGGCACCCGCCTCAGCTGCCGGCTGCCGGCGGGCTAGAGCCCGGCTGCGTCAGGCCGGGGACGCTGTCCGGGGCGACGGCGACCCAGATCCCCGCGGCGGCGAGCGAGACCGCGATCACCCGCGTCAGCCGGTGTCCGAAGGGAAGCACCTTCTCCGCGAAGATCAGCCCGGCGACGATGCCCATCCAGACGAGACTCATCGCCCCGAGGGCGAAGAGGACCACCATCAGCCCCCAGCAGCAGCCGACGCAGAAAGCGCCGTGCTCGATCCCCATGCGCGCGGCGCCGGCCTTGCCGTCGCGCCAACCGCCGAGGACGTAGTGCAACGGCGAACGGCAGTGGCGCAGGCAGACCCGCTTGAACGGCGTCAACTGGTACACGCCGGTGGCCACGAGAACCGACCCGGCGACGAGCGGTCCGTGGTGGCTCCAGGCGAGTAAGTGGAGATCGATCGCGCGCAGGGCCCTGTAGACGCCGTATGCGAGCAGCCCGTACATCGTCCACACCGCGAGATAACCGCCGAGAAAGATCGATGTCGGGACGTGCTCTCCGCCCCGGCGCGCACGCTCACGGCTCACGGCAGCGAACAGGAGCGCCATCGGCGCGACCGACGGCAGCATCATCGCCGCCATCATCGTCACCCAACTGCCGACGAACCAGCCGATCGTTCCGAGATCGGTTCCCGGACCGGCATCCATGCCGCGCATGCGCTCAACCACGATGACCCATGTGACGAGCGTTGCGCCGAGCAGCAGCGCGGCAACGCTGACCGGGCTGCGCCGCAGCGCCGACAGGGGCGACGCACCCCCCTCGGGGAAGCTCGAAATCGACTTGGTCACGCGAGGATGCCGGCCGCTAGTCGAACGCCTTCTCGACGACCGTGGGGTTGTGCGCGCCGGTCTTGATGTTGCTTCCGTGGCGGACGTACGCCATCGAGCTGTGGCCGTTCTCGACCTGAAACTCGATCGGGCCGTGCGTGACGATCTTCGTCGCGAGGGCCGTCTCGGCGTCCTCGCCCGGCCCCGTGTACTCCATCCCGTTCGGGATGCGCACGACCACCCGGTACGGCTCCGGCGGGTTGATCCCCCTGAGCGTCTCGACCTCCGAGTCGAGCACGCCGCCGATGCGAACGTGCCCGCTTCGACTCTCGAGGTCGAACGCCCAGTCGACGGGCGCGATCACCGGCTCGTGGATCGTCGGGCAGATGACCGAGAAGACCTCCATGAACGTGTCGCCGTGCTGACCGCTCGCGATCTGGAAGATCGCGTCGACCTGCTCTTGCGAGGCCTCGGAGTCGACGAAGGGCTGCATCTCGCCGTTCCCCTCGTGCAACGCTCCGGGCCACCGCACGATCCCGCCCCACTTGACGCCGGCCATGTCGACGTCGCCGAACGAGCCCTTCGTGATCCGCATCGCAGCGATGCCCTCGCAGAACCCCTGCGTGGGCCGCTGGTTGAAGTCACACGGACACCCCGGGTCGCAGTTGCAGTTCTTGAACCATTCACCTTCGATCTGCCAGTTCGTCATGCCCGCCTCCAAGATCGTGACTCCTGCAACGAGCGCACAACCATACAACGCGGGGACCGCTCTTTTCAACGAACTGGGCCTACGGGCTCGTGAACGTTGACTCGACTTCAGTGACCCCGTAGGTTACTTCAGTCTTCTTCGACTGTCGTTTAGGAGGTCAAGTGCCGACGAGTGCGCCCGATGTTGCGACCGAGGTCGACGTCGGCCAGCGACTACGGACGATCCGGATCGCACGGCGGCAGACTCTGCGCGAGGTCGCCGAGCGTGCCGGTCTCAGCGAGAGCTTCCTGAGCCAGGTCGAGCGGGGCCGCGCGAGCGCGAGCATCGCCTCGCTGCGCCGGATCGCCGACGGCCTCGGTATCAGCATGGCTGATCTCTTCCAGCCGAGTGGTCCCGCGCAGCCGCGGGTGCTTCGGCGCGACGAGCGTCCCACGCTCGCCTTCGGCATCCTCGGCCGAAAGATGTTGCTGACCCCACGGCCGCTGCATCACCTCGAGGTGTTCGTGGGAGAGATCGATCCGGGAGGATCGACGGGCGCCGAGCCGTATGCGCACGGCGACTCGGAAGAGCTCTTCGTCGTCCTGCACGGGACTGTCCGCCTGGAGCTCGGCGGCAGCGTCCACGAGCTCGACACCGGCGACAGCATCGGCTACTGGAGCTCGACTCCGCACCGCATCTCGAACGCAGGCGACGACGTCGCGGAGGTGATGTGGGTCATCAGCCCACCGAGCTTCTAGGCCACTGAGCGTTTTCGAACAGAGGGAGGATGGCAATGGGCGAGGAACGGGATTTGTTGGAACGGCGCGTGACCCGCGAGGACCTCTTCAAGCTCGCCGCGGCCGCCGGCGGAGCGGGCCTCCTGGCAAGCCGGGCCGGAGGAGCTGCCGCGGCGCTCGAGCGGCTCACGACGGAAAGCGGCCGGCTGCAGGTGCTCGACTGGGCCGGGTACGGCAACGACGGCGGCCAGCCGTTGTTCGCGTCGTACGTCAAGAAGTACCCACGCGACAAGCCGCAGTTCACCTACATGACCAACGAGTCGGACGCCCTCGCGAAGATTCACGCCGGTCTCAAACCGGACCTCTTCCGGCCCTACGTCGGCTGGGTGAAGTACTTCGCGACGAGCGGTCTCGTTCAACCGTGGGACACGTCGTTGATCTCGAACTTCAAGCACCTGAACCCGTTCATGGTCAAGGCCGGCCAGTACAACGGGAAGCAGTACGGCATCCCCGAGGACTGGGGTTTCGACGCGATCCTCTACCGCAGCGACAAGGTGACGCCGAAAGCCCGCTCATGGGGCCTCCTGTTCGACGAGCGGTACAAGGGCAAGATCGCCTGGTTCGACGACCTCGGGATGCTCGTGATGACAGGCCTCTACCTCGGCTTCAAGGATCCGTGGAACCAGTCGGACGCCGAGCTGAAGCAATCCCAGCAGCTCCTCATCTCCAAGAAGCACCTCGTCCGCTTGATCTGGGCGTCCGAGGCCGACCTGTGGCAGGCCTTCGGGTCGGGTGACCTCTGGATCGCGTACGCCTGGCCCAACGACTGGGTGCAGATGAAGAAGAAGGGGCTGCAGGTCGTCTACATGCACCCCAAGGAAAAGCCGATCGCCTGGGTCGGCATGATGATGCTGCTGAACGGAACGCCGCGCTACCACCTCGCCCACGCCTACGTCGACGCCTGGAGCTCAACGCAGTCGGCGAAGTGGCTGGAGGACAACTACGGCTACGGCCATGCGAACACCCTGGCGCGGCCGGCGTCGAGCGACCTGTTGCACGCGCTGCAGCTGACCAACCCGAAGGCCGTCACGGAGCCGAACGCGCACCTCGACCGCGACATTCCGCGGCGGGCGGTCTACGCCAAGCTGTGGGAAGAGGTGAAGGCCTCCTGACGGGCACTCGCTAGCGAGACGAATGGAACGCGAGGCAGCAGCCGGCGACCTCTCGGCAGAACGTCGCCGCCGCCTGCTCCGGCGGGTCGACCTGACGACGCCGGGTCTCCTCGGCTTGCCGCTTGCCTGGCTCGTCATCTTCTTCGTCGTGCCGATCGCAATCGTCGCGGCCTACAGCTTCGACGTCTACTCGCTGTTCCCCGGCAAGCACGGCTTCACGCTGGGGGCGTGGCGCGGCTTCGCGCACGACCCTGTGTACCTCCGGCTTTTCTGGAAGTCCGTGCAAATGTCTCTGATCGTCTCGACGATCATCGTGGTGCTCGCCTACCCGCTCGCCTACTACCTGGCGCTCTCCGGCACGAAGCGCAAGTACATCCTCCTGCTCGTGCTGATCGCGCCGTTCCTGACGAGCTACCTGCTGCGGGTGCTCGCCTGGAAGGTCATCCTCGGCGACCAGGGGGTCGTCAACAGCTTCCTCTTCTGGACCGGCCTCCGGTCGCCGGGCAACCCGATCTCGCAGCTGCTCTACAGCCGGTTCGCCGTGATGCTGGTGCTCGGCTACATCTGGCTTCCGTTCGTCGCGCTCCCGATCTTCGTCTCGCTCGAGAGCCTCGACCGCCGCCTGCTCGAAGCGGCAACCGACCTCGGTGCAAGTCGCCTCCAGGCGTTTCGACGCGTGACGCTGCCGCTGTCGACACCCGGGATCGTCGCTGCGTTCCTGTTCGTCTTCATCCCGACGCTCGGCGAGTTCGTGACTCCCTCACTCGTCGGCGGGGCGACCGGCTACATGTATGGCAACCAGATCGTCGACCTCTTCGGCACGGGCTTCCCCGACTGGGAAACCGGCTCGGTGCTCGCGATCTTCCTGCTCGGGGTGGTCACCGTTCTGACCGTCGCCTTCTCGCGGTTCCTGCAGCCCCGGCAGGCGGCGAACTGATGGACATCGCGCTGTCACGGAACGGAGCGCGACTCTTGAAGGCGTTCTTCGCCTTTGTCGTCGTCTTCCTCTACACGCCGATCCTGATCCTCGTGGTCTTCTCGTTCAACAACTCGGACGTCCCGTCGTTCCCGCTCAGCGGGTTCACCCTCCACTGGTACCGCGAGTTCATCACCAACTCGGACCTCAGGGGAGCGCTGGAGACGAGCGCGATCATCGCGGCGCTCTCGAGCGTCGGCGCCGTTGCGCTCGGGACGGTCGCTTCGATCGCCCTCGCCCGGCGCAACTTCAAGGGCAAGGCGCCGGTCTCGGCGCTCCTCCTGAGCCCGCTCGTGATCCCGTATGTGGTGTTCGGGATCTCGTTGCTCCTGCTCTTTCACACCCTCGGGATCCCACGCTCGATCCTGACCGTCGTGATCGGGCACATCGTGATCAGCCTGCCCTACACGATCCTTGTGCTCCTCCCTCGACTCCAGCAGATCGACGTCGCGCTCGAGGAGGCCGCGTACGACCTCGGGGCCGGCCGGCTCCAGACGTTCCGCTTGATCACGCTGCCGCTGATCCTTCCCGCCGTCGTCTCCGCGTATCTGATCGCGTTCACGACCTCGTTCGATGAATACGCGGTCGCCTCGTTCGTCGTCGGCACGCGGGTGACGTTCCCGATCTATCTCTACTCGGCGCTGCGCTTCCCGAATCAGCTGCCGCAAGTGATCGCTGTGGCGGTGGTCGTGATCACGATCTCGCTGCTCGTCGTCGTGGCGGCCGAAATCGGGCGTCGGGTCGCGGAGCGGCGGCTCGGGACGCTCGGCTGAGCACGAACGGAACGAGCACGAGCAGGAGCGAGGTGTTGCGAAGCGCGGTGCTGAATGCGATCGTCGCGTTCGCGGCGAGGCAGCACGCGACGATCGCCAGCGCGAGGTATGAGAGCTCGACGGCCCCGGCGCTCCCGAGCGCACGAACGGCGGAGAACACGAGAAGCGCGAGCAGGGCAACAAGTGCGGCGATCGCGATCGCGCTGCCTCCGGCGGGGGGCCGCAGCTTTCCCTCGAGCAAGGCGGCGTTCCAGCCCGCAAACGGCGTGCCGAGCGCGCTTGCGCCGGACGTGAACCACTGTCCGAGGTGAATCCGCAGATAGATCCACCAACAGAGCGCGGGGATCGCGGCCGCCGCGAAGCTCAGGCTTCGCGCGGGTCGCCGGCGGAGAAGCTCGCACAATGCAACACCGAGGACGACCAGGACCAACGGCTCCTTCGCAAGCGGTAGCAACGCGAGCACCACCCACGCGACCCAAACGCGTCCACGGGCCAGGGCCGTGAATGCGGCCAGCATGAGGAGTGCCGCGAGCGGCTCCGCGAGGTCGTTTGCGGCGGCGATGATCAGACCCGGGTTCAGCGCGACAAACAACCCTTCCCAGCCCGATCCTCCGCGGGCGCGGCCGAGCACGCTCGCCAGGAAGGCGCCGGCAAGAAGCGACACCAAGCTCACGATGACGAGGGCGGCCGCTGCCGCCCGTGGCCGGCCGCCGCTCAGAAGCCAGGCGAGCCAGCCGTAGAGGGGATGCCCGTAGCGGTACGACGCCTTGTCGAAGAGCCGATCGACATGCCCCGACGGCACGGGATGGACGGCGATGCCCCAGTAGAATTGCCCGTCGTAGGCTCCGGTGTGCACCGTCCGGAAGCCCGGATCCATCGTCCGCGCGGCCGCACCCAGCCCGGTCGCTGCATTCACATGCGCGAGGGCGCTCACATTCCAGCCCCCCGACCGGAGAGTCGGGATCATCGCTACGCCGGCAGCGAGTACCGCCAGACCGGCCAAGCCGAGCGGAAGCCGCACCGGGACCAGATGTCTCCGCACCGACGGGATCGTAGGGCCGGCCTCTGACGGCCGTACGGCGCCCGGTGCCCGCCAGGTTCAGATCACGCGGACGGAGTTCGCGGCGGTCAGGACGCCGAGGATCACGAGAGCAGCCACGGTCGCTCGCAGAAAGCCTCTCGACACGATCGCCGGACGGTGGATGCGCGCGAGGACAAGCGCGAGGATCGCGAGCAGAAGCATGACGAGAGCTGCTGCGAGCTCGAGCGGATCGAACGGTGCGCCCACGGAAAACGTCACAGCCGAGAGGGCAGGAAGCGAGTCGCCGGATGCAAGACGCAGGGGCCGGGTGACCGCCGCCGTCGCCTCCTCTTCTGTCGTATACCCGTTGCGCACCATCGAGCGCAGCACTGCGAGTTGACGGATTCGTGCGCCCGCCGGGTTCGCGCGGGGGTCGAACAGCGCGGGGCCCTGGATGAGACCGACCAGGAGGCTCGCCTGACTCAGCCCGAGCTGCCCGGCAGCACGTCCGAAGTAGTGGCGGCTCGCGTTCTGGATGCCGTACTCGCCTTCACCCAGATACACCGAGTTGAGGTAGGCATCGAGCACCGTCTCGCGACCGTAGCGGCGGCCGATCTGGTACCCCAGAATGACGTCCTCGGTCTTGCGCAGCACGGAATGGTCGTTACCGCCGAGATAGATGATCTTCGCAAGTTGCTCGGTGATCGTGCTTGCCCCTTGCGCGAACGACAGATGAGTCAGATCGAACGGGACAGCACGCAGAAGCGCAATCGGGTCAACACCACCGTGTTGGTAGAAGCGTTCGTCCTCGGTAGCAACCGCAGCCTCGCGCACAGCGGGTGCGATCTCAGACAGCGGCAACACCGTCACACGGTGCTGCCGATCGTAGATGCGGGTTCTCACCAAGAGATCGCCCGCAGACGGAGAACGCGAACGCGCGATCACGAACACGACCGCAACGGCAACCACTGGTGCCAGCACCACGAGCGCTACGAGACGGAGCGTCAGACGACGTGACATTCCGGGACGTTTGTGCACGGGGCTACTCGTCGGGACGCTCCCGCGATCCCGCGCCGGAGCGGGCAGCGGTCCAAACGACGTCAACCGCCGCGCGCGCTTCGCGCAGCCGAAACGGCAACACGGTCGCTGGAACCTCAGATTCGGCGCGCGCAGGCGGCCAAAGAGCTTTCAGCACGGCCCGGGCCGTCTCCCGATCGTCGAGGGCGATCCGCGTGTTACCGACCTCGTAGTACTGCTCATGACCGCGGCCGACGATCAGTACCGCATCGCCGGGGCGCGCCAACGAGATCGCGAGCCGGATGGCGGCCCCCCGGTCGAGCTCGACGGTTGTCTTGCCACCGGTGGTCGTCGAGCAGCCACGAAGGATGTCGCCGGCGATCGCGGCGGGATCCTCACCTCCCGGGCTGTCGGTCGTGATGATCACCAGGTCGGACACGGCCGCCGCACGTCCGAGCGCGGCTCGTTTGTCGCGGTACCGCCCACCGCGGGCTCCGAGCACCACGATGACCCGGTTGGTTCGACTGACGACACTACGAGCCGTGCGAACGAGCGCCGTCAAGGAAGCCGCGGTGTGGGCGTAATCGACCACCACGAGAAACGGCTGCCCCTCGGCAACGCGTTCGAAACGCCCGGGGACTCCGGGTGCGCTCGCAAGCGCTCGGATTGCTTGCTCGCTCGGCACGCCCAATGCGTTCGCCGCGAGAAACGCCGCGGTGGCATTGAGCGCGTTCACCTCGCCGGGAACGACCGTCGTCAGCCGAAACTGTTCTCCTCGCCAGCGGACGAGCGCGGTCGTTCCGGTCAGATCCGTCGTGATCGCTTCGATCACAGCATCCGCATGTGGCGTCCGACCAAACGTGATGTGCGGGATGTCGACGATGCTCGAGAGCCTCGCGCCCCATTCGTCATCGACACCGATCACCGCGAACCGGGACTGCGCTTGGTCGAAGAGCCGGCTCTTCGCGTCCCAGTAGCGCGACATGGTCTTGTGATGATCGAGGTGCTCCGGCGACAGATTCGTGAAGACCGCAACGTCGAACGACAGGCCCGACACCCGCCCGAGATCGAGACCGTGTGATGAGACTTCCATCACCACATCCTCGACGCCGTCAGCCGCCATCGCAGCCAGCAGCCGGTGGAGCTCCGGCGCCTCCGGGGTGGTTGCATGGCTCGGGAGCTTCCGGCCGGCTGCACCCGCGGCGACGGTTCCGATACTGCCGGTACGCCGGTTCTGTGCTGCGAGGCACTGTTCGACGAAGTGCGCCGTCGTGGTCTTGCCGTCGGTTCCGGTGATCGCGATCAGCCGCAACCGCTCGCTCGGCCACTCGTGCACCGCCGCCGCGATCGTGCCGAGTGCGCGCCGGACGTTCGGAACGCGCAACTGGGACACCGGCAGGTCGAGGAAGCGCTCGACGATCAGTGCCGGCGTGTGCGCAGCGACTGCGGCAGCCGCGTACTCGTGACCATCGGCGTTGCGGCCTCCGAGGGCGCAGAACGCCATGCCGGCGCCGGCGGCACGGCTGTCGTCGGAGACATCGCCGATCGTTGCGTCGCCGCGACGGACCGCACCCGGGATCAGCGCCTCGAGGATCGCGAGGGTCGTGCCCATTACGCCGTGCCGAACGGGCTTGGGCTCATCGGCCACTCGTGGGTGCGGGAACGCACCGACGGGAGCCGGGCTGGGCGCGGGCTACCACACCGCACATACTCCGATGCGGTCGTGAGGGGAGGATTAGACCTCTATGAACGCCTGATTGAGCGCTGCGCAAATCATCTAGGTGCGAGCCGTTCGCGTTCCGCTGCAGCTCGCCGGCGTTACCGGACTGCCGGGGAGGCGGAAGATCAGGACTCCCGCCACCTCCAGCGGCGGTCCCGGGATCACCGTCTGCCAGGGGGCGGCATGTCGAGCATCGACGATGACGGTGGGGGCGTCTTTGGCGCGCGCGAGCGCAAGGATGTCGTGCGTCGTGCTGGTCGAGGCGAGCGCGCCATGAGCGGACCGAAATCGTCTGAACGCGGCCGGGATCACCGGGCTGAGGTAGCCGCCCGCCATCCTGAACCAGAAGCCACTTTCGGCTTGCCAGAGCATTGAATCGCCCCTGGCACCGGGCGGAAAGACGATCGTATTCGCGCCGCGGGGCAGGCAGACCCGGAAGATCTGGTCTGCGATGAACCGCGGATTGCCGGGCTCGGTGATCCAGGCGCGCGAACCGGGATTTGGGAGGAATGTGATCACGGCGAGCAAGGGGAGCGCGATGCGCACCCAGCGCGACCGGCTCGCCGCGGCGAGGATCGCGACGATCACCGCGGCGACGAGCGAGACGTAGAGCGACAGCCGAACGGGCAAGACATTGTCGAAGAGCGGCAGGCGGTCGACGAGCGAGAGAGGAAGCGGCACCAGCCGCCTGCCGTCGACGCGCAACGAGGCTCCCAGCTCGGCAAGCACACCCACTGCCAGGCAGAGCAGGAGAAAGCGTCCGGACGCGGTCGAACGGCGAAGCCGGGCGTACATGCCGACCGCGATGAGGACCGGCAGTCCAAGGTAGGCACCGCGCTCCGAGTCGTTGCCGAGAAAGTGCGCTACGACGGCTCTCTCGGGGAGGGTTGCGAGTAAGAGCTTGGTTGGCACGACCAGGTTGAGCAGATCCGCGGCGAAGTGACGCGGCTCGTTGATCGAACGGCCGTTGAATCCGGAGATTGCGTAGTAGACGAGCGGCCCGGCGGCCATGAGTGCGAGCACGTATGCGGCGACCAGGGGCTTGAGGAGAGCTCGCAACCCCTGCCGAGCATTCGGCGACGTGACGAAGGCGATGATCACCCCCGTCGCGATCGCAAGCGTGAGCGTGAAGAACACCTCGGTCGAGAAGGAGATCTGAAGCGCAAACAGCAGCCCGAGGCGAAGCGAGAGCTGTCTGCGGGCGATCGTCCCTTGCAGAAAGCGGACGATCGAGAGCGCGACCAGGGGAATCAGGAAGACCGAGGTCAGGTGCAGATGGCCCTCTTGCTGGCCGAGCATGTAACTCGAGAAGCCGAAGAGATAGCCGCCTGCGAGCGACGGCCAGGTTGACCCGGTGAGGTGCCTGCAGAGCAGGAAGCCCGTCCACGCCGCGGCCGCAGGCATGAGCACGGCGGCGACGTTGAAGGCCGTCACCGGTCCGGCGAGCAGCGTGACCGGCGTGAAGAGCAGAGCGAGCCCGGGAACGGACGTGGTCCACGCGAGGTTGAGCCCGTCGGGCGCCCAGATCGCATGCGTGATGAACGGGTTCAGGCCGTGCAGGACGGCATGCGGCCACCACGCGAACGACCAGATGAAGATCTGGGGATCGACACCTGTCCCGACGTAGCTCAAGCGCGGCGCCAAGACGACGCGCAGCCCGAACATCAGGAAGGCGGCGACGGAGTACACGGCCAGCGCCAGGATCGGCACCGCGTCGAGACGGCCGCCTGCGGAGCTGCGAGCCGGCCGGCCGATCACCGTCCGCGGCCGCTGCCGGACGCCGGCGGTTCGCTCTTGCGGAGAGACGCGGTCGCGATCGCGAAGGCGGCCAGCGTGCAGCACGCGACGAGCCCCGCGGCCACGGGGCGGCTCAGACCGGCGAGAGTCGCGACGTTGCTCGCAAGGTCATTACCGATCCGGGAGCCCGAGCCCGTGACGAGGCGGGCGAGCTCGCCCCAGACCGTCTGCCGGTAGCCGACGTAACCCTCCCACGACCACGTCAACAGCAACGTTGTCGAGGCAACCAGCGACGCGCCCGCGAGCAGTAACGACACGACAGGCAGGCGGGCGAGCACAGGTCCCAGGCCGACCGCGAGGAACGGCAGCGCCGGGATGATGAACCGCGGCCCGGGCGATACGCCTCCATACGGCAGGAAGTAGCCGGCCGACAAGAGCAGGAAGCCGAAGAAGATCGCTGCACAGGCGACCGCCTCGGCACGGTGTTCGCGGGCGAGCAAGGCGAGCCCGACCAGAGCCATGATCACGACCGGGCACGCGATCAGCAACCCGCGGTCGCCGACGAGAACCTGGGCGGTCGAGTGCCAGCGCGGGAAGGAGATGCCGAACAGTCCCGTTGCCTGCTGCGCCGCATAGTTGTTCGCGACATACCGGTACGAGAGGTGGAACGGCGAGCCGAACGCCGCCCAATCGTATGCGGCGAGCAGGGCACATCCCGGGACGAGGCCTGCCGCGTAGCGCACCAACGGCCTCCAGCCGTTCCGTCCGACGTAGAGCGCGAGGACCGTCGCGACGATGCCGGTCTCGTACTCGACCGTCAGTGCGATCCCGGCGAGCAGTCCGGCCAGCAGGTGCCGGCGGCGCCAGGCGAGCAGAAACGCCGCGAAACAGAAGGCCCCGGCTGTGACATGGCCGAAGGTCGTCCCGGCGAGCGCGCCGGCGATCGTCCCGAGCGCGAACGTCACGAGCGCGACGCCGCCCGCGCGCGGGGAGATCCCTTCGGAAACCCGGCCGA
>DATLQV010000068.1:0-34083 GCA_035534955.1 Gaiellaceae bacterium | reverse complement strand
CTCGAACGGGGCAGAGCCCCAGATCGCCTGGTGGCGGCGGGTGAGCTCTTCAAAAGCCATCGTTCCTCCCGGGACGTTTCGCCGGAGTATGACGGCACGCGAGCGTTCGACACAAAAGCCGCTGGGCTAGCAACGGCCGGTCGAGACCGGCCGGCCGGCGTGGGCGAGGGCCGCCCGCACCGGCGCGGCCGGGACGCCGTAGCCCGCCTGGGCGCCGATGCGGGCGGCGAAGACCGTGGCCTCCACCTGGCCGGCCTGGTTCACGACCGGCCCGCCGGAGTTGCCGTGGCGCACGAGCCCGCTGAGCGCGGTGATCTCGCGCAGGGAGCCGTTGGCAAGCACGTCGGCCGTGGTACCGATGCGCCCCGGCCGCGCGTCGAACGGGCCGTTCTCCGGGTAGCCGAGGATCGCAACCGAGTCGCCCGAGTGAGGATCGACGATCGGTAGCGCAGCCGCCTCGAGACCCGGCACGCGGAGCACCGCCACATCCTGTGTCCGGTCGACGACGAGCGCTTGGGCCGGATGCCCACCCGCCTCGATTCCCGACGCGCCCTCGACGACATGCGCCGCGGTCACGACGATGTGCGGGCTCGCGACCCACCCGGAGCCCTCGACGCCGAGCCCGCACGCGGTGGCCGTGATGCGCACGACGCTCTGGCGCACGTGCTGCACCGCCCCGGACGAGAGCGCGAGCGTGTCGGGCGGAGTCGACGGCGGCGCAGGCCCGGCGATCGACGGGAAAGGATCGACCCGGGCGAACGCGCGCAGAATGGTGCGCGGCGGCACGAACTCGTTCAGCCGCTGCAGGATCAGCGAGCCTCTCACCGCGTCGCGCAGCTTGGCCTGGCCCGGCAGCTGCAGCAACACCGCCCCGGCGACCCAGACGATCGCGAGCCCGAACACGGCGCCTGCGACGAGGCCGCCGAGCGAATCGAGCAGCTTGAGCGGCGGCAGCACCGACAGGCCGCCACGCGCAACTGAACCGGCGATCGAGGCGACGCTCTGCAGAAGCAGCGCACCGACGACTGCGCCCCCGAGGCCGACGAGCGGCGTGTACGGCGAGTTGGCGCCGTTGTGCAGGAAGTGCGGCGCAAGCCGCGCGCCGAGCACGGCGCCCCCGGCGAGCCCGCCCAGCGAGAGCGCCGTGGCGATCAGGCCGCGCTTCAGGCCCGCGAGAGCCGAGATGCCGGCGATCGCGAGCGCAATCCAGTCGACGCGGGTCATGGGAGCACGTTAGTCGGCGTGCGGCTCACTCCTCCGTCCGACCCGGCGCCGCTACACTGGCGCGCGCACGGGGGCGTAGTTCAGTTGGTTAGAACGCCGGCCTGTCACGCCGGAGGTCGCGGGTTCGAGTCCCGTCGCTCCCGCTTTTGTCAGTCGGCCCGCCGGGGCTGGTCGTCAGGACGACGAAGGCGGGTTGTTGCCGTCGAGCAGGCTGTCGCCCGTTTCGATGTCGAAGAAGTGCAGGCGCGCAGGATCGACCGCAAGCCGCATGGTGGCGCCACGGCGCGCGCGGGTGCGGGGATCGAGGCGAGCGTTGAAGAGCGCTCCTTCGCCGGCGAGCAAGTCGTTGTCGTCCTCGCGGGCGGCTCGCAGATCAGCCGCGTCCACCCGTGGGGCGGCGACCGGGAAGATGATGTGCGCGTCCGAGCCGAGCTCTTCCAGCACGGACACCTCGACGTCGAACTGGGGCAGGCCCGACTCGGCGAAGGCGGCATCCTCGAAGGTCTCTGGCCGGATGCCGAGGATCACCCGCTCGCCCGAACGGCGAGACGGCCGGCACACCCGGTCGAGTGGGAACGTCAGGCCTGCGAACGAAATCGCGTCCCCGCCGATCGTCGCCTCGACAAGATTCATCGACGGCGACCCGATGAACGCGCCCACAAACAGGTTCGCGGGCGCGCGGTAGAGGACCTGCGGCTCGTCGACCTGTTGGACCCGCCCGTCGCGCATCACGGCCACGCGGTGACCGAGCGTCATCGCCTCGACCTGGTCGTGCGTGACGTACACGGTCGTGACGCCGAGACGATCGTGGAGCCGTGCAAGCTGAGCGCGCATGTCGACGCGAAGCTTCGCGTCGAGGTTCGAGAGCGGCTCGTCCATCAGGAACGCGGCCGGCTCGCGCACGATCGCGCGTCCCATCGCCACACGCTGGCGCTGGCCGCCGGAGAGGGCCGCGGGCCGGCGATCCAGCAGATCCTCGAGACCGAGCATCAACGCCACCTCGTCGACACGCCGCCGGATCTCGCTCTTCGGCGTCTTGCGCATCCTGAGCCCGTAGCCGAGGTTCTGGCGCGCCGTCATGTGGGGGTACAGCGCGTAGTTCTGGAACACCATGGCGACATCACGGTCGCGAGCCGCCACGTCGGTGACGTCGTGCTCACCGATCCGGATCGTCCCCTCCGTCGCGTCCTCGAGGCCCGAGATCATGCGCAGGAGCGTCGTCTTGCCGCAGCCCGACGGGCCCACGAGCACCATGAACTCGCCGTCCTCGACGGTGAGATCGACCCCGTCCACGGCGAGCACGCCTCCGGGGAATCTCTTCGTCACCCGCTCGAGGCTGATCGCGGTCATGCGCGGGGGATCAGGCTCTCGGGAAGACCGGACTCGTCGTACGGCGGCCGGACGGTGAGCACCGGCACACCGAGCGGCTCCAGTGCGGCGGGGAGCCCGGGCATGTCGTCGATGACGAGCGCCACCTGCTCGCCCCGTTCGAGCAACGCGGCGACGTGGTGGACCTTGAACTCCGCGAGGCCGGCCGGCGCGCCGTTGCTGCCGCCGAGGATCAGCTCGTCGAACGGCACGCTCTGCGCCGTGAGCCACGCCTCCGTGAGCGACCGGGCCCGCTCGTCGCGGGAGCTCACGAGCACGATGCGGTAGTGCGCGGCCAGGAGCCGGACGAGCCGGCACGTGCCCTCGATCGGCGCGTCGAGACTGCAGGCCATTGAGTAGGCGACCCAGTCGGTGTTCACGCGCTCGTCGCCCGCCAGCACGAGATGGTGGCGATGGCTCGTGTCGCACAGCGTGGAGTCGAGGTCGACGCAGACGGTCCTGCGCTGCACAGCAGGCGCAGGCGGCGCGACAGCGTCGGCGTGCGCCGCTCCGCGCGCGACGTCGTACCAGCGCCCGTACTCGGCGAGGACGCGCAGCGTCCCGGGCGGCGGCAGGAGCCTGTACGGATCGGCGGTATGGATCGGATACAGCACGCTCGGTTGCACGATCTCCACGATGCGGTGCAGGTCGTGCGGCGTCGCATGCCCGCTCGACCCGATCACCGTGAACGGCACCTGGAGGCGCGCGAGCCACTGCTGGAGCAGGTCCCACCCCGCCTGGAACGGTCCGAGCGGCTCGCCATTCGCGTGCAGGAACACCGAGCCGGGGCCGACCGGGAGGTCGAGGAGAGTTCCAAGCTCGTTGGCAGCGAGCTGGACGACGAAGCGCGACGGCTCCTGCCGCAGCTCATCGAGCGTGTCGCCGTCGAGCTCGTGGATGTCCGCCAGCCCCCAGGCGCGGAGGAACGCCGCCGTCGCGGGCGGCCAGAGGATCCGGCGCCCCCGCCGCGCGGCGATCGCGGTGAACGCGACCAGCCGCTCGATGTCGCGCGGGTACACACTGAGGAGCGCGAGCCCGGGCGTCCGTCCGAGCTCCTCGTCGAAGGCCGCCTCCACCTGCGCCTCGGGGCGCACGGGCTGACGCGGGTCGCCGGAGAGCGTCGTGCCCTCCATCAGGAGGACCGCCGCGCCGCGGGCGCGCTCGGCGAAGCGCTCGCTCAGCTCCGGGTGCCGGCCGTGCAGCCGCAGGTCGCCCGGGTAGGCGACGACGCCGTCCTCCGTCTGCACGAGGTAGCCGGAGGCGCCCGGGACGTCGTGGTCGACGCGGTATCGCTCGACCACGAGCGGGCCGACGGCGACCGGTTCGCCCTCCGCGACCGGCCGGACGGGCACGCGCCCGCCCTCGAGACCCTGCCCCGTCGCCTCGAGGACGTCCAGCATCCGCACCGTCTCCTCCGCCGCGTAGATCGGCATGGCCGGGTCGACCCAGCCCAGCAGCCCGACGTGGTCGATATGGCAATGACTGATGAAGAGCGCGCTGCGCCCGTCGTCGCCGGCTGCGACCCCGGTCCCCTCGACCGCGTCCGGGCGATAGAGGTGCTCGATCGGCGGCGCCTCTCCGAGCAGGATGCGCGTCCGCAGCTCGGAGCCCGCCGGGAGGGAAAGCGGGCTGCGGACGAGCCCCTCGCGCCCGGGGATGTCGGCGCCCAGGTCGAGCAGCACGCGCCAGCCGTCCTGCTCGACGACCACCTTGGTCGCCCCGATCACCCCGACCCCGCCGTAGAAGCGCAGCCTGGCCATCTAGCCCGCCACCCCGCCTGCCGGGATGAAGGCTCGCTGCGCCGCGAGCCAGTCCTCGATCGACTCCAGGAGCTCCTCCAGGCGCGGCGCCTCCAGGTCCGCCTGCCCGCGCGGGCCGACGCCGAACGGGTCGACATAGGCGGTCGTACAGCCGGCGGCGAGCGCCGGCTCGATGTCGTTCACGAAGTGGTCGCCAATGCTCAACACGGTGCGGTACGGCAGGCCCAGGACGTCGCCGAGCGCACGGAGCCTGAGCGAAAACCGGTTCGGCTTCGCAGAGTCGCAGACGAACTCATCGAACGACCCGAGCAGCCCGAGGCGCTCGAGCAGCGGCATCACCCCGTATGCCGGCGTGTTCGAGACGAGCACGCGCCGTGCGCTGCCCGCAGCTCGCTCCAGGAACTCCGGCAAGCCGTCCGGCACCTCCAGCTCGCATGCCTCGGTCAGCATGAACGCGCGCGTACGTGCGAAGGCGTCGCCGAAGGCCCGCGACGCTCCCGGCTCCCCGCCGGCGAGGATGACGGCCGCCTCCCATCCGTCGGCGGCGTCCACGCCGCCGGCGCCGCCGAGGAACCGCTCCACCGCCTCGAGGTAGGCATCGCGGCGGCCCTCGTCGAGGGTCGCCGCGATGCCCCGCGCGTAGTGCAGGCAGGCCGCCGTGCCGCGGTAGAGCGTCCCGTCCAGGTCCCACACGAGCACGGCCGCCGGGCGGTCGCTGGACCGCACGCTCAACCCTTCACCCCGCCGGTCGTCGCACTTGCCCCTTCGACGAGCCGGCGCTGGGCCAGCATGAACACGATCATGACCGGGAGCGTTGTGAAGACGACGGCTGCCGACAGCCCCGTCCAGTCGGTGCCGTTCGTGCCGAAGAACGTCGACAGACCGACCTCGATCGGCTGCACCCGTGGGCTGCTCGTCATGATGAACGGCCACAGGAAGCTGTTCCACGAGCCGATGAACGTATAGAGGCCGATGGTGATCAAGGCCGGCCGGGCGAGCGGGGCGGCGATCGTGCGCAGGAACTGCAGCTGTGACGCTCCGTCCAGTTCGGCCGCCTCGACGAGTTCCTGCGGAAGCGACCGGAAGAACTGGCGCAGCAAGAAGATCCCGAACACGGATGCTCCCCAGGGGACGATCTGCGCCCAGTAGGTGTCGAGCCAGTGCAGCTTGCTCAGCACGACGTAATCGGGGATCAGCAAGACGACCTTCGGGATCATCAGGATGCTGAGGACGCCGAAGAAGACGAGTTCGCGCCCGCGAAACCGCGTCACCCCGAGTGCGAAGCCCGCGAGCAGAGAGGTGACGATCACGAGGGCGACGGTGACGCCGGCGATCAGCACCGTGTTGAGGAAGAACCGGACCCACGTCGCCTCGCCCCAGGCGCGCGCGTAGTTGCCCACCACGCCGCCCGGCAGGAAGTCGGGTGGGAACTGATAGACCCGGTCGGCCGAGCTCAGCGAGGTCACGACGACCCAGTAGAACGGGAACGCGAAGAGGACCCCGATCGCCAGGGCGAGCAGCCCTGAGCGGAAGCGGCGAAGCCGCTTCCGCTGCAGGGCCGTCATGAAGCCGCCGGCCGTCAACCGCCGTTGGCCGCCGCCAGCGCCTTCTGCTGGGCGGTCGCGAGCGCGTGGGCCGGGTCGCCGCCGTTGTCGAGCACCGCCTGCATCGCCTGTGCAACCTGGCCGACGGCGGTCGTCCACCACGCGTACGGCGGGCTACCGCCGGCCGTCTGCAGCGACTGGGCCGCGATCTGCTGGTACGGGTGCGTGGCGATGTACCCCTTCATGATCGGCAACGCTGCCCTGGTCACCGGCAGGTACCCCGTCGCCTCGGCCCAGTAGGCGGTCTGCCGTGGCTCCGACAGGAACTTCATGTACTCCCAGGCCGCCGCGCGCTCCGCGGTCGAGCTCTTCGAGAAGATCACGATGTTCGTGCCCTGCAGGGAGTTGCCCTGGCCGTTCCGCCCGCTCGGCATCGGAGCGACCTTCATGCTGAACTTCCCGCCGACCGCACCGAGGACGTACGGGTAGCCGGCGACCGTCGAGAGGTCGAACGCCGACCGCCCGGCGCCCAGCGCGGTCTGACCCGGGTAGTTGGTGCCGATCTGGAGGGCGCCGGCCTTCTTCAGGTCGGCGAGGTAGCCGAGCGCCTTGATTCCCGCCGTCGTGTCGAGGGTCGGCTTGCCGTTCGCCACCCAGGTGCCGCCGAAGGCGCGGACGATCGACAGGTAGACGTAGGTGCCGTTCGCGGGCGCCGACAGCGTGCCGGTGTCCATGCTCTCGGCCCAGTTGCCGTTCTTCGTGAGCTGCTTGGCCACGGTCGCGTACTGGACCCAGGTCTTGGGCATCGCCAGACCGGCCTTCTGGAGCATGTCGGCGTTGTAGTACACGACGTAGTCGCTCTTGTTGAACGGCCACATCCAGATCTTGCCGTCCGGCAGGTAGAGATCCTTCCAGACGCCCTTCCAGAACGCGCTCTGCTCGGCTGCTGTGATCCCGCTCTTGCCGTGGACGTAGCCGTCGAGGGGAATGATCGCCTGGGCGTCCGCGTAGCCGGCGGCCCAGTTCTCGTACGCCTGGGCGATCGTGGGCGGGGCGCCCGCGGCGATCGACGCCTGCTCCTTCTGCTGCAGGACGCCGTAGTTGGGCTCCGCGATGAGGTTCACCGTGATCCCGGGATTCGCCCGCTCGAACCGGCTCGTGAGCAGGTCGAGCGCAGGCTTCTGCTTCCCGGAGGACATCGCCTCCATGAAGGTGATGGTCACGGTGCTGTCGCGCTTGGTGGTGCTGCCGTACGCCGCCAACGTCACGACAGCGGCGGCGACGACAAGACCTGGGAGTACGAGAGCTCGGTGCCGGTGCATGGTGTTCCCTCCGGTTGTGGTTGGCACGTCGTTAGGCTGGACGTCTCGTCAGACGCAACTGGAGCAGCGTGAAGAGAGCGATGACGAGGAACAGGACGACGGCGATCGCGGCGCCGAAACCTGTGTGGTAGAAGACGAAGCTCTCCTCGTAGAGGAGGTAGCCCGTCGTCGTCGTCGCGCTGAGCGGGCCGCCCTGGGTCATCGTGTAGATCTGGGTGAACGCCTGCAGCGAACCGATCGTCGTGATCACGATGACGAAGAGCGTCGTCTGGGTGAGTTGTGGCAGCACGACGTCTCGGACCTCGTGCCAGTAGCGGGCGCCGTCGACCCGCGCCGCCTCCCGCAGCTCCGGTGAGACCGTCGCAAGGCCGGCGAGGAAGATGATCACGGTGAACCCGAGGTCGTGCCACAGCGTGTACACGATCAGCGCCGGCATGGCCCACGTCGTCGACTGGAGCCAGCCCACCGTGGAGATATGGAGCAGGCGCAGCAGGCTGTCGAGGAGACCGAACTGCGGATTGAAGATCCAGACCCACACGATCGAGGTGGCGACGAGCGGTGTGAAGTACGGCGTGAGGACGGCGAGGCGCACGATCCGGCGGACGAGGCCGCGTGAGCTGAGCAGCAGGGCGATGCCGAGGCCGAAAATCGTGCTGCCGGCGACCGTCGCACCGACGAAGTACGCCGATTCCTCGATCGATTTCCAGAAGTCGCTGGAGCCGGCCAGCTTCCGGTAGTTGCCGGCGCCGACGAAGTGCGACATGGACGTGTTCAGCAGGTTCCAGTCGAACACGCTGATGTAGAGGACGAAGAACGCCGGGCCGATCGTGAAGACGAGGAAGATCAGCAGCGCCGGCGACAGGTAGGCCAGAGCAAAGCGACCGTTCCTGATCCCGAGCCGGCCGGGCCGACGGCGCGGCGGCCGTGTCGCGGCCCCGACGAGGCTCACGCCGCCCTCCTGCCGGGCGCCGCGGTTGTCCGGCGAAGGACGAACTCGTGCGGCAGGATCACATCCCTGGGCTCGATGTCACCGTCGGCGAGGCGGTCGAGCGCGAGCGAGACGGCCGCTCGCCCCATCGCGTCGAGCGGCTGACGGACGGTCGTGAGCTGCACGAGGCGCGAGGACGAGAACCAGATGTCGTCGTAGCCGACGACGGAGACGTCGCCGGGCACCGACAGCCCGTGGTCGAGGAAGGCATCGATGGCGCCGAGGGCGATCAGGTCGTTCCCGCAGAGCAACGCGCGTGGCGGATCGGGGCCGGCCGCCAGCAGGCGTTCCGCCCCCTCGTAGCCGGCGTCCACGGTGAGCTGACACTCCGCCACACGATCGGGACCCGGTTCGAGCCCCGCCTCCGCGAGGGTCTCGAGGAAGCCCCGTGACCGCTCGCGGCTCGCCGACGACCCGAGCGGGCCGATCAGGATCGCGACGTCGCGGTGGCCCAGGTCGACCAGATGCCGGGCCGCCTCGCGGGCACCCGCGCGGTCGTCGATCCCGACGAAGTCGGCCTCGAGTCCGGGAACGCGGCGCACGACCTGGACGAGCGGCACCTCGGCGGGGACCACGTCGGTGATCAGCGGACCATCCGTGACCATCAGCGAGGTGAAGAGCAGGGCCGCGCATCGGTGGTCGCACAGGACCCTCACCTCCTCCGCGTCGAGTTGCCCGTCGACGCCGCTGTGGCTGAGGAAGACCTCGTACCCCGCCTCGGCGGCGGCAGAGATGACGCCCCCCGCGATCTCCGGGTAGAACGGATTCGTGATGTCCGCCAGCACCAGGGCGAGCACGCGGCTCTGACCTGTGCGCAGCCCGCTCGCAAGGCGGTTGGGCCGGAACCCGACCTCCTCGGCGATGCTCAGGACGTGCGCGCGCGTGCTGTCGGCGACGCCCTCGCGTCCGTTCATCACGTAGGAGACAGTGGCGATCGAGACGCCCGCGCGGCGGGCGACGTCCGTCAGGGTCACTCTGGGCGTCACCTCACGGGGGCCCTTTCTCGTCGCCCCGGGCCGGATGCCCCCGAGGTCACCGTCGAGCAGACTGCCGGTCACCCCCGCCCCTGCTCGCCTGCCATCGCCGCCTACACTAAGATCTCTTAAACGTTTAGTCAACGGCGTCTCGCAAACGATCAACCTGCCCGCAACCGGAGACCCGTCGCCGGCGATCTGCGTCGTCGGCGCCGCGCTGATCGACCTGATCAGCTACGTCCCTCGGCTGCCGTCGCTCGGGGAGACGCTGCACGGCGACGACTTCCGGATGGGCTTCGGAGGCAAGGGCGCGAACCAGGCAGTGATGGCGGCGAAGCTCGGCGCACGCGTCAGCATGGTGACGAAGCTCGGCCGTGACGTCTTCGGCGAGAACATGCTGGCGAACTTCCGCTCGTTCGAGATCGACACGACGTACGTGACGTTCGACGACACGGTCTCATCCGGTGTCGCGCCGATCGCCGTCGACCTGAACGGCGACAATTCGATCATCATCGTCACCGGAGCGAACGGCCGCATGACTCCCGACGATGTCGAGCGCGCTCGGCCCGCAATCGCCGCCGCCGACGTGCTCATCTGCCAGCTCGAGATCCCGCACGAGGTCACGCTTGCAGCACTCCAGGTCGCCCGCGACGAGTCGACGTTCGCGATCCTCAACCCCGCTCCCGCGGTGCGCGACCTTCCACGCGAGGCCTACGAGCGGGCCGACCTCCTTTGCCCGAACGAGTCTGAGACCGAGGTGCTGCTCGGCCGTCGGATCGGCGCGGGCGAGGAGCTGGGGGCCGCCCGCGAGCTCCACGAGCGCGGCCCCGGCGCGGTCGTGCTGACGCTGGGCGAGCGCGGCTGCGCGATCGTGACCGACGACGAGGAGCGCCACCTACCCGCCGCGCCGGCCGAGGTGCTCGACACGACCGGCGCCGGCGACGCGTTCGTCGGCAGCCTCGCCTGCTTCCTCGCCCGCGGCGAACCGCTGCTGACAGCAGCCGGCCGCGCGAACCGCATCGCCGCGATCAGCGTCGGGCGGCGCGGAACACAGGCGAGCTTTCCCGCCGCCGGCGACCTCCCGCCCGGCCTGGTCGCGTAACAGGTTCTCACAGAGAGGCCAAACCGCCGGGCCGCCGCCCGCCGCCTATCCTGAGCCGATGGGCATGTTCTTCCATTCGCACGAACCTGCCCCGGACCGCCCCGCCGATCCGGCCGTGCGCCGCGCGAACCTGCGGAGGATCGGGCCGTTGTTCGCGCCGTACAAGCTGCGTCTGAGCGCGGTGCTCGGCCTGATCGTGGTCAGCGCCGTGCTCGGGGTCATCCCCGCGTTCCTGCTCAAGAGCATCCTCAACACGGCGATTCCGCACGGCGACACGCGTCTGCTCTCGTACCTCGCAGGCGGGATGATCGCGATCGCGATCGCGACCGGTGCGCTCAGCGTCTCGCAGACGCTCCTCTCGAACCAGGTCGGCCAGCGCGTGATGCACGACCTCCGCGCGGCGGTCTTCCGCCACCTGCAGCGGCTGTCGCTCGCCTTCTTCACGCGCACGCGCACCGGCGAAGTGCAGTCGCGCATCTCGAACGACATCGGCGGCGTGCAGAACGTCGTCACGAACACCGCGACCTCGATCGCCTCGAACGCGACGACCGTCCTCGCGACGATGGTTGCGATGCTCGCGCTCAACTGGATGCTGGCGTTGTTCGCGTTCGCGCTGATCCCGTTCTTCGTGGTTCTGACACGCCGCGTCGGCAACGAGCGGCGGCGGATCGCGAAGTCGACGCAGGAGACGCTTGCCGACATCTCCAGCCTCGTCCAGGAGTCACTGTCGGTCTCGGGGATCATGCTGGGCAAAACGATGGGGCGTAGCTCCGAGCTCGCCGACCGGTTCGAGTCAGACTCGTTACGACTTGCCGACCTCGAGGTGCGCCAGCGGATGGCCGGCCGCTGGGTGATGGCTTCGATCCAGACCAGCTTCGCGATCATGCCGGCCGCCGTCTACTGGTTCGGCGGTCTCTCGCAGGCCTACGGGTGGCATGCCCTCTCGATTGGCACGCTCGTCTCCTTCACGCTGTTGCAGACCCGCCTCTTCTTCCCCGTCGGCTCGCTGCTCGGCGTCGGCCTCGACGTGCAGACCTCACTCGCGCTCTTCGACCGGATCTTCGAGTACCTCGACCAGCCGGTCGATATCCAGGAGCGCGACGATGCGATCTCGGTCGCACCGGCGGGCGACGTCAGCTTCGACCACGTGTGGTTCGGCTACGGCAACGAATGGACGCTCGAGGACGTGAGCTTCGTGGTGCCGGTCGGCACGACGACCGCGATCGTCGGCGAGACCGGCTCGGGCAAGACGACGCTCGGCTACCTGGCTGCGCGCCTGTACGACGTCGGCCGCGGAACTGTCACGATCGGCGGGGTCGACGTTCGCGACCTCAGCTTCCAGGCGCTGTCCGACCTCGTCGGCGTCGTCTCCCAGGAGACATACCTGTTCCACGCCTCGGTCCGCGAGAACCTTCGCTTCGCCAAGCCCGATGCAGGCGACGAAGCGGTCGAGTCGGCGGCGCGCGCCGCGCGCATCCACGACCTGATCGCTTCGCTCCCGGAAGGGTACGACACGATGGTCGGCGAGCGTGGCTATCGCTTTTCCGGCGGCGAGAAGCAACGGATCGCGATTGCGCGGACGATCCTGCGCAACCCTCCGATCCTCGTGCTCGACGAGGCGACGAGCTCGCTCGACACCGAGACCGAGCGGCTCGTCCAGGAGGCGCTCGACCAGCTCTCGGCAGGGCGGACGACGGTCGCGATCGCGCACCGCCTGTCGACCATCCGCGACGCCGACCAGATCGTCGTGCTCGACCGTGGCCGCGTCGTCGAGATCGGAAATCACGACGAGCTCGTGGCCGCCGGCGGCCGCTATGCCTCGCTCGTTGCACGCGACAGCGAGCTCGAGCTCGCCGGGTAACCGCCGGCGAGGTTCGAGAACGGCGTGATCGTGCACGGCGACAGGACGATCGTGTTCGAGCGCGACGGAGTATCCTCGGCAGGGTCCTCAGGCGATTGGAGGCAACGGATGGGATTCCTCGACAAGGCGAAGGCCGCTGCCGAGCAGGCCGCAACGAAGGCGAGAGAGGGCGTCGACGACGTCCAGACCAAGCGAGAGCTCGGCCAGGCCTACAACGAGCTCGGCAAGACGGCCTACGAGCTGATCGGCAGCGGCGAGATCGCGCACGCGCGGCTCGAAGCGAGCGCGGAGAAGATCCGGACGCTCACCGAGAAGCTCGCGGACGACGGCGACGACGCGGGCAGCTAAAGCAACAGCTCGGTGACGTCCGCGAGGACGGCGTCGGGACGGCGCGCGGGCGGGCACGAAGCTACGGCCTCCCGTGTCGCGACACCGGTGAGCACGAGCGCCGCACGCGCTCCGGCCCGGCGCGCCATCGCGATCTCGAGCTCGAGATCGTCGCCGACGATCAGCGTGCTTGCGGCCCTCACCCCGAGCGTCCGGCACATCTCGCGCAGGGCGACCGGCGACGGCTTGCCGAGCGTGACGACCCGCGCGCCGGTCGTCTGGCGGATGCCCGCGACGATCGCGCCCGACCACCCCGGCGCGGGGCCGCCGTTGACCGAGAAGACGGTGGCGGTGGAGGTGGCAAGCAGCGGCGCACCCGCCCAGATCGAGTCGCAGGCCGCCCGCAGCGCCGAATAGGTCAGCACGTCGTCCCACCCGACCAGGACGACGTCGGCGCACGTGCGGTCAGCCGCGTCGATCGTCTCGATCCCGAGCGCCTCGAGCGGGGCCACGACTCCGGGGCCACCGAGGACGAGCACCGAGCGGCCCGGGTGGCGGCGGGCGATGTAGCGGGCGGCGACGACAGCGGGGTTCATGAACTCCTCGTCGGCGAGCGTGAGCCCGACCGAGCGGAGATCGGCCGCGTAGTCGACGGGAGGGCGTCCCGTGCCGTTCGTGAAGAAGAGGACGCGCCGGCCGCTCGCGCGCACGCGCTCCACCGTCTCGGCGGCACCGGCGATCAGCCGGGCTCCACGCACCCCGCCGGGGTCGTTCGCGTGCAACAGCGTCCCGTCCACATCGAAGACGACGGCGTCGATGCCGTCGAGCAGACTCATCGCGCGCGCAGGCGCACCCCGGGCGCCTCAAGTTCGATCTCGCGCAGCGGGCGAGCCGTGAGGCCCTCGACGAGCGAGAGCACGGGGTGCCTCGCCGGCGGGCGGGCGACCAAACGCGTGCCCGTGTTCGCCAGCATCGCGTCGACCTGTGCGGCCGGCAGCATCATCCGCAGCAGGAGCAGCTCGTCGTCGATCTCCTCGCCGTACCGGGCCCGAGCGTCGGCCAGATCGAAACGGTGCTCTTCGCTGCGGAACTGCTCCGCCTTCGGCGAGGCGAGCACCGTCGCCGCCACGTCTGGATCGAGCTCGCCCGGGGGTGAGCCGTACTGACCGAGCACGTACTTCACGACCTCATCCGGGATCTGTGAATAGCGCTCACCGGTCGTCACGTTGAGGAACGCCTGCACACCGACGAACTGCGACAACGGGGTGACCATGATCGGCCAACCGAGCTCCTCGCGCACGCGCGGCAACTCCGCCAGCACCTCGTCCCAGTGGCCTTCCAGCCCGACCTCGCGCAGCTGGCGCCGGAGGGTCGACGTCATGCCGCCCGGCAGCTGGTGCCGGTAGATCGAAACGTCGTACTCGACCGGGGCGCCGACCGGCCGCCCGATCTGCGCGGCTAGCCTCGCAAAGTGCGCCGACAGCTCGGCGAGCGCCTCCTCGTCGACGTCCACGGCAATGCCTTCCGCGTGCAGGTTCGCGATCGTCTGCTCGGCCGACGGCTGCGACGTGCCGTTGGCAAGCGGCCTGACCGCGGTGCAGAGGCACGACGCGCCGAGCCGGACCGACTCCAGGTACACGAGCGGCGCCATCGTCGCGGTGCAGTGCGAGTGCACCTCGAGCGGCAGCGCCGGAGCCGCAGCACGCAGAGCCGGCACCAGCGTGCGCGCGCGCTCGGGCGTGAGCAGGCCGCCTGGGTCCTTGAGGTTCAGCACGTCGACGTCCGCACTCGCGGCGATCTCGCACGCGCGGGCCGCGTAGTAGTCGTCGGTGTGCACGGGACTGATGCTGTAGACGAGACCGACGAGCGCCTCGTCAGCTCCCTCCTCCTTCGCGATGCGCGCGATCTGCAGGTCGGTCGCGACGTCGTTCATCGACTCCGCGACCCACACACGCCGGATTCCGTTGCGAATCACGCAGCGGAGCGCGAGCCGCATCACGTCGATCGGCGCGCGTTCCCACGCCATGAACCGCATCCCCGGCGTGATGAAGCCGAGCGGCGTCTCGGGCATCAGGTCGCGCACGACGCGGATGCGCTCCCACGGGTCCTCGGCGTGCGTCCGCACGGCCATCGCCATGTGCGTGCTGCTCGTGAAGTCGACGGCGCGGAAGCCGGCGCGGTCGATGAGCGGCGCGGCGGCGGCGAGCATCGCCGTCGTCAGCGCGTCGGCGCTCCAAAGGCTCTGGTGCCCGTCGCGGACCGTCGTGTCGACGAGCCCGATCACGCCGGCTGAACACGAAAGAGCACGTCGCCGTACTGAACGGCCTCGCCGTTTTGGCGGCACACTTCGGCGACGACGCCGCGCGTGCCCGCAACGACCGCGCTCATCAGCTTCATCACCTCGATGATGCAGACCTGGGTCTGCTCGTCGACGGCGCTTCCGATCTCGATGAACGGCGCCTCACCCGGCGCGGCTGCCCGGTAGAAGGTGCCGACCATCGGCGCGGTCACGTCGGCGAGGCCGTCCTCGGGCGCGGCGGCAGCCGCGGCGGCTTCAACACGTTCGCTGCGACGGAAGCGGATTGACAGGTGCGGCGTCTCGAGCTCGAACTCGTCGAACTGCGACTCGTCGACGAGCCGCAGGATCTCCTTGACGTCGTCGGGCGACAGGTCGGCCCTGTCGCTCATCGGCCCGTCTTCGCCGCGCCGCCGGTCATCGTGGCTGCGATCAGCGCCAACGCGCTTCCTGCGACCGCCTGCTGCCGCGGCTTGAGGCTCCACACCGTTTCGGGCCTCGCCTGCAGGAGCAGGATGTCGTCGAGGTGGCGGTCGATCGCCCACTCGATGTCCTGCGGCCGCGCGTAGTGCGCCTCGACGCGGCGGCCGAGCTCGGCGAGCCGCACGATCTCGTCGTCGGTCAGGCACGACCGCGCCCTCAGGTCGCCGGGCACGTCGCGCGTGACCGTCGTCGCGGCAGCCGCGTCGGCGATCACCTCGATCTCCTTCGCGCCGATCTGGCGGCGCACGATCTCGCGCGTCACTTTCGAGACGAGGAACGAGTCGGGGGTCACCTCGCCGCCCGCGACGGAGATACCGAGGCCGTAGCTCGCGTCGATCGCGATCGACGACCGGTCGCCCGAGACGGGGTTGAGCGTGAACATCACGCCGGCGACGCGCGCGTCGACCATGTACTGGACGGCGACGCTCATGCCGCCGCGCGAGATGCCGTGCGCCTCGCGATAGGCGATCGCCTCCGCGTTGTAGAAGCTCGCCCAGCAGCGGCGGATGCCGTCGAGCACGGCCTCGAGACCGCAGATCCAGAGGTACGTGTCCTGGACGCCCGCAAAGCTCGCGTCGGGCGTGTCCTCGGCGATCGCGCTCGAACGGACGGCAACCGCAGGGACGGCGCGCCCCACCCTGCGGCCGAGCTCCGCGTAGGCCTCGCCCACCGCTTCGGCGATGTCGTCGCGTTCGTACGCAGCGGTCGTCACGGCGAAACCGGGCGGCACCGGGAAGCCGGCCCGCGTCAACTCCCCGAGGTTCGCGCATTTTCCGCCGGCGAGCTCCACGTGGTCGAGGCCCAACTCGTCGAACGGGATGACGTACCGGCCGTCCGCCACGTCAGGAGAGGATCGTCACGGTGCCGTTGTCTCCGTCGACGCGCACGCGGTCACCGGTCTTGATCAGCTTCGTCGCGTGCCCTGTCCCGACGACGGCGGGCAGCCCGTACTCGCGGGCGACGATCGCGGCGTGAGACATCATCCCGCCGATGTCGGAGACCGCAGCGGCGATCTTCGGGAACACCGGGCCCCAGCTCGGCGCCGTCACCGGGCAGACGAGCACCTCGCCCTGCTGCACCGTGCCGATCTCGTTGACGTCGCGCACAACACGCGCGATGCCCTCGGCGACGCCGGGCGACGCGCCGTATCCGTGCACCCCCTCGTCCTCCGACTGGTTGGCCCAGGCACGGAGCCGCTCGGCAGTGACACCCCAGAGCAGCTGCACCGTGGGGTCGCTGATCACGTCGGGCACGGCACCGAGCGCGGGCGGAGGCGTCCATTGCGCGAGCCGCTCGAGGATCTCCTTGCGCCGCTTGACCCGCGGCGGCCAGTAGATCGTCCCTCTCCCCGGTGTGCCGCCCGCCCAGGCGAGCCCGAGGTCGAACAGCGCCTCATGCACTTCGTGGATGTTGAGGTAGAAGACGTCCTCGGCACTCTCGAAGAACCCGTGCCCGCTCATGACGGCGCCGATCTCGCGCATCTTGTTGAAGAAGAGCGAAGTGCCCCAGTGCTCGATGAAGAACTTGTGCCCCTCCGCGTGCGGAAACACGTGACGGCAGAGCCCGAGCATCTCCTCGAACGTCTTGCGCTCTTCGGGCGTACCCAGAAGCTCGGAGTACTCCGACGCGATCCGGTCGCGCTCGGCCAACAGCCGTTCTTTCGGCCGGTCGAGGCTCGTACCCTCGTGGAGCTGCGCGATGTACCCCGTGATCGCCGTGAACGGCAGCCGCAGGTCGTCGCTCCAGGCGCGATGGTGGTGGTAGAAGCCGTCGCCGGTCGACATGTAGAACCACGGGTGCTTGCGCGACTCGAGATCCTCGGTCCACGCGCGTCCGGCGTCCGTCCCTGCGAGCTCGGCCAGCACGTCCTCGGGGGTGCGCCCGTCGGCGAACACACCGTCGACCCCGAGCTCGATCGCCGAGGCCGCGAGGGCCTTCAACTCGTCGTCGGGACGGAACATCGTCGTGTCGTAGCCCGCGATCATCTGCGTCATCACCTGCATCCCCATGTCGGGGAACGCCTGCTGGCAGAACTGGAAGAACGTCAGGTACGCGCCGTAGGCGAGCAGTAGCAGCTCGAAGTGCAACTGGTTCAGCTCGTTGTAGAGGCCGACGCAACGGTCGTACGCGGTCATCAGCCGGTAGTTCGAGCCGAGCCTGTGGTCGTGCAGGAGCTCCTGCTCGTCCTCGATCGCCTCGAGCTGCGGCACCTCGATCGCGACGAGCTCCTCGATCGCCCGGTCGACGGCCGCCTGCCACCGGTCGACCAGCAGGTCCCAGTTCTCGTAGTAGAAGCCGATCCGCGGCAGGAAGACCTCGAGCCGCTTGGCGATCTCGTCGGGGTCGCTCACCTCGTTCGCCGTGATGTAGACGTAGCCGTTGACGACGCGGTGCTCGATGCCGAGCACCGTCGGGATCTGGAAGACACGACCCTGGTACAGCCCGATCGAGAGGTAGCACGACCCGCCGGTGAGCATGTCGAACGCCGGCATCGGCTCGGGGAAGTGCATCCCGTTGTAGAACCAGAAGCGGTTCTCCTCGGATTCGCGCCGCTGCGGGTCGAACAGGAGGTAGTACGGGTACATCTCCTCCCAGCCCTCGGCGCCCTCGGGCGTCGGCACGTCGAAGGGGCTCAAGAACTTCGTCTCGGCGCTCGCCTCGGTCATACGGGCCTCCTCGCTGGCTCGAAACGGATGGACACGGTCGTCAACCTGGTACGGAGAATGCCGTCACGGAGCAGGAATGCCAAGCCGGGACTGCAGCCCGACGCCCGCGGCGAGCAGATCCCAGTCGGTCTGCGCCGCGCCGACGAGCGACACGCCCACCGGCAGGCCGCTGCGCGCACCGACACCCGACGGCAGCGAAACGACGGGGAAGCCCGTCCAGTCCCAGTAATGCGTGAGCGAGATCTCTGCGACGTCGGTGAACGCCTCGTCGTAGCCCCGGCCGCGTGGCCGCGCCACGATCGGCACGGTCGGTTCGACGAGCGCGTCGATGCGGTGCTCTGCGAACCAGTCGAGCCAGACCGCCGTCGACTCCTCCCGGCGCTCCTGGATCGCGATGTACTCGCCAGCCGTGAGCGCGCGGTTCTCGGCATATTCGAGAAAGCCGCGAATTGACGGGCGGTAGAGCTCGCGCAGATCGTCGAAGCGACGGTGGTAGGCGAGCATCTCGGCGCAGACGACGTCGAGAAACGCGAGCCCGAGGTCAAGGTCGACGTCGGGCGGGGGAACGTCGACGACCTCGGCGCCAAGGCTTCCACAGGCGGCGAGCGCCGCCTCGAAGCCGTCGGCCACATCCGGTTCGATCTCGACGAGCGGCACGCGGGGCGAGACGGCGACCCGACGGAGTGGCTCGCGCTGGGACGGCCGGCTTGCACCCTGGAGCGCAGCGAGGAGCGGCTCGCAGTCCTCCAGGCTGCGCGCCATCGGGCCGGCATGGTCGAACGTCCGGGCAAGCGGCACGAGCCCTCGCACCGGCGTCGACCCGCGGGTCGGCTTGATCGTGGAGGTGCCGCAGAATGCCGACGGGATGCGCAGCGAGCCGGCCGTGTCGGAGCCTGTCGCAGCGGGCGTCATCCTCGCGGCAAGCGCCGCCGCCGAGCCGCCGCTCGAGCCGCCGGCCGAACGGTCGAGCGCCCACGGGTTGCCCACCTGGTCGGTCGTCCCCCCCGCCGCGAACTCGTGCGTGTGCAGATGCCCGAGCAGCACCATCCCCGCGGCCTCGAGCCGCGCCCAGGCAGCGCACGAGCGGTCTGGCACGTCGTCGAGGACGCGGCTCGAAGCGGTCAGCGGCTTGCCCGCGACCGCGTACAGATCCTTGAGCCCGACCGGAACGCCGCAAAGCGGCGGCGCGTCTCCACGGGCAAGCCGCGCATCGGCACGGTCGGCGGCGGCGAGCGCGTCTTCTTCGTAGACGCGCACCCAGGCGTTGATCGAGCCCCGGTCGCCCTCGTGGCTGTGCTTCCCGTCGCGCTCCTCGATACGCGCAAGGCACGACTCGACGAGCTCGCGCGACGAGACCTCCCGCCGCGCGAGGAGACCGATCGCCTCGACGACACCGGCGTCCGCAGGGTTGCTCACCTGATCGATATACACCACCGTGCTCCGAAGCACCCGCGCCGGTGGTGCGCGGCGGCACCGCCGCTCGCTAGTCGGCCGAGCATCGGCCGGCGGCCGAGCGGTCGGGCGCACGCGCCCCGAGATAGAGGTCGAGCACCTCGAGCAGGCGCAGCAGGTCGATCGGCTTCGTCAGATAGGCAGATGCCCCGGCAAGGAGCAACTGCTCGCGCTCGCGCGTCGCGTCGGCGCTGAGCACGACCACCGGGATCGCCCGGGTCTCCGGGTCGGCCTGGAGCTCCGCGAGCACTTGCTCGCCGGAGAGGTCGGGGAGGTGCAGGTCGAGCAGGATCAGATCGGGGCGGTGCTCGCGCGCGAGCTCGACGCCGAGCCGGCCGAACATCGTCGCGAGCAGCCGTACTCGTGGCCGCCGCTCGAGTACACCTTCGATCACGCGGACGTTCGTGATCGTGTCTTCGATGTAGAGCACACGACGTTCGCCGGCGTAGCTGCGAACCTGCAGCAACGGGTCGTGCCCGGCCGGGGCCGGGCGCACGGCGAGCGGCTCGCCGCGGTCGAGCTCCACGGTGAAGGTCGTCCCGGCGCCGACGGTGCTCACCACGGTGATCGACCCGCCCATCGCCTCGACAAGCGTGCGCGACAGAGCAAGGCCGAGGCCGGTGCCCTCGATGCCCGACGCGGCGGCATCGAGACGCTCGAACGGGGTGAAGAGCCGGCCGATCGACTTCTCATCGATTCCGATCCCCGTGTCGGTGACCGCGATCCGGACGCACTCGTCGACCGCCTCCACGGCAAGCCTGATCTCGCCCGCCGGCCGGTTGTACTTGATCGCGTTCGAGAGCAGATTGATCACGACCTGCTTGAGCCGTTGGTTGTCGGCGAACACGTACCCGGCTCCAGGGACGAACTCCGGCGGGTGGATGACCACTCCGAGCGACTCGGCGAGCGGGCGCATCAACCCGACCGCGTCGTCGAGCAGCGGGTGCAGCGGAACGGTCTCCGGCGAGATCGACACGGTGCCCGCCTGAACGCGCGAGAGGTCGAGCACCTCGTTGACGATCGCCAGCAGGTGATCGCTCGCCTTGAGGATCATCGACACGCGCTCCGCCGCCTTCTCGTCGAGCTCGGAGAAGCTGAGCAGCTGCCCGAACCCCATGATCGCGGTCAACGGCGAGCGCAGCTCGTGGCTCATGCGCGAGAGAAAGTCGTTCTTCGCCGAGTCGGCCAGGCGTAACTTCTCGTTGGTCTCCTGCAACTCGACCGAGCGGCGCACGATCTCGGCCTCCTGAAGCGCCTCGCGCTCCGTGAGCCGGACGAACTCGGTCACGTCCTCAACCCGGTGGACGATGTGAGTGAGGTGCCGGTGCTCGTCGAGCAGAGGCGAGTTGATCGGGCTCCAGTGGCGCACCTCGAACCCGCCACCGTCGGCCGCCGGGCGGCGGATGTCGTACTGCTGCACCGCCATCGTGTCCGGCTTCCGGGTCTCGCGAACGCGCTCGAGCGAGGCGCGGAGGTTGCCGGCTCCGGTCGCCGTCGGGTCGTCGGGGTTGTCGGGGAAGACCTCGAAGATCTCGCGGCCGACGATCTCGTCGCGAACGGTCATCGTCGCGTCGAGATAGGCGTCGCTGGCCGCGACGATCCGAAGCTGCGGATCCAACACCAGATAGAGACCCGGAAGTGACTCGAAGAGCGCTTTGTAGTTCGGCACAGTTGACCCCGAGGACATCGCCGAGATTCGCAGATGCGACGCCTGCCAGCAGCGTACCGAAAAGTGTTGACTGTAGTCACCCCCGAAGGGGTAACTTGCTCAGGGCAGCGGGGCAGCCCGGCACTGGACGCGGTCACGCGTCACAGCGGCCGGAGACGTGCAGCCGGTGAGCTTGAGCGCAACCAGGATCTCGTCGCGGAGCAGCTCGAGAACCCGTCGTGCGCCCGCCTCGCCGTCGACCGCAAGCCCCCACAGCGGCGCGCGGCCCGCGAGCACCGCATTGGCGCCGAGCGCCAGCGCCTTCACGACGTCGCCGCCGCGGCGCACGCCGCCGTCGAGCAGCACCTCGATGCGTCCGTCGACCGCTTCGGCCACCTCGGGCAGCGCGTCGAGCGTCGCCGAGACGCCGTCGAGCTGGCGGCCGCCGTGGTTCGAGACGACGACGCCCGCCGCGCCGTGCTCGCAGGCGAGCCGCGCATCCTCCGCCGTCAGCACGCCCTTGACGAGCACCGGGAGCCCCGCCTGGGCGGCGACGCTCTCGAGATCGCGCCACGACAGCGAGTCCGACACCTGCGCGAAGGCCTCGGCCGGCGTCACGCCGCCCTGGCCGAGCGACGCGACGGTGATTTCCGGCGGGATCGTGAACCCGGTGCGAAAGTCGCGCTCGCGCCGCCCGACGACAGGTGCGTCGACGGTGAGCAGGATCGCAGTGAAGCCGGCGTCGCGGGCACGAGCGATCAGTTCGACCGTCATCTGCTCATCGCGGAACACGTAGAGCTGGAACCACCGCTGCACGCCGGTCTCGGCGATCTCCGCCGGCGTCGCCGTCGCAAGCGTCGAGAGACACATCGCGGTGCCGGCGGCATGTGCCGCGCGCGCCATTCCCACCTCGCCGTCGGGATGCGCGACGCGCTGGAACGCGACCGGCGCCACGAGCAACGGCATCGAGAGCTCGTGACCGAGCACGGTCGTCGCGGTCGTCGCGTCCGACACGTCGATGAGCACGCGCTGGCGCAGCTGCCAGCGCTGGAACGCTGCCACGTTGTCGCGCAGCGTCAGCTCGTCGCCGGCGCCGCCCGCGTAGTAGCCGTGAGCTCCGGCCTCGAGCCGTTCGGCTGCGACCCGTTCGTAGTCCCAGACGTTGAGCAGCTCCACGCCGCGGAATCTACGACCAATCAGCGCTTGCGGCCGAACCAGCCGCCGCGAAGCGGCGCCGGCGCCTCGCCGAGCGCCCGCGCGCCCGCCACGAGATCCTCGGACGCGAGGCGCTGAAGCTCGGTGTGCCCGAGCCGCTCGACGTCTCCTTCGCCGAGCCGCAGCGCCTGCGCGTTGAGCGCCTGCTCGAACAGCGTGCGTGCGAAGCGCGCGTTGCCGAACGTCTCGTCGCGCTCGGCGCGACCGAAGATCCCTCGCAGGGTCTCCTCTGCACCTTCGCCGAGCGAGTACTCGGTGTCGGCGGCGAACCGGCGGAAGATCTCGACGAGCTCGTCGGTCGAGTAGTCGGGAAACTCGATCTCGCGCGAGAAGCGCGAGCGCAGACCAGGGTTCGACTCGAGGAACCGGTGCATCAGACGCGGGTAGCCCGCAACGATCACGACGAGCCGGTGGCGGTTGTCCTCCATCCGCTTCAGGAGCGTTTCGATCGCCTCGTCGCCGAAGTCGAGCCGCTCGCCCTCACGTGCCAGGGCATACGCCTCGTCGACGAACAGCACACCGTCGAGCGCCTTGCGCACCACGCGCTCGGTCTTGATCGCCGTCAGGCCGACGTACTGCCCGACCAGACCGGCCCGGTCGACCTCGACGAGCTGCCCGCGCCTGAGCAGGCCCATCGAGCGGTACATCTGGGCGAGCAGCCGCGCGACCGTCGTCTTGCCGGTCCCCGGGTTGCCGAGGAAGACCAGGTGCTGCGTCGTCGCGACCTCGGGCAGGCCGGCCACCTTGCGCCGTGCCTGCACACGTAGGAAGGCGACGAGCGCGCGCACCTGCTCCTTCACCGACTCGAGACCGGGAAGCGCGTCGAGCTCGGCGAGCAGCTCCTCGAGCGGGCGTGGCGGGTCCTGCCGGCGCAGCAGGTCGGAGCCGATCTCCTCCCCGATCTGTGCGCGCAGCTCCAGGCCCAGCGCTTTCAGCGACTCCAGCGGATTCGGCATTCATTGACCGTACCCATTACCGTGACCGGTGATGTCACAGGGGCCGATGAAACCGCACGAGTTGGAGCGCTACGCCGAGATGATCGTGCGGGGCTGCATCGCATTTCGGCGCGGAGACACGCTGCTGCAGATGGTCAACTTCGCGCACCGCGAGCTGGCCGTCGCGCTCGCCCGGGCGGCCTACCGGGCGGGCGCCGCCGTCGTCGACGTCGAGTACGACGACGCTCGCATCTACGCCGCCCGGATCGAGCACGGCTCGAAGGCGGCGCTCGGCAACCAGTCCGCGTGGCAGAAGGCGCGCTGGCGGGCGCTCGGGGCGAAAGACCTGGCGCTCGTCCAGGTGATGGGCGAGTACGAGCTCGACGTGCAGAGCTCGCTGTCGCCCGAGCGGGTCGCTGAGGACTCGCAGCGGCGCCAGGCGCGCAACTCGAGCGTCACGAAGGCGCGCCGAGAGGGCAGACTGCGCGGCACGATTTGCGCCTGGCCCACCGACGAGTGGGCGGCGCGCGTGTACCCAGGTCTCGACGCGGCGAAGGCGAAACGCAAGCTCGCGCGCGATCTGCTCTGGTTCTGCCGGCTCGGCCCCGACGACCCGCCGGGCCACAGGGGCTGGACCGGGCACCTCGCGACACTGCGCCGCCGTGCAACACGGCTGACGAAGCTCGACCTGAAAGAGCTGCATGTCCGCGACCGGGGCACCGACCTGCGCCTGCACATTGCGCCCTACTCGATGTGGCGCGGCGGCGGCGAGCAGGACTACTGGGGTCGCCCGATCGCGATGAACGTGCCCACCGAGGAGTGCTTCATCTCGCCCGACGCCGCGGCGACCGAAGGGACGTTTCGCTGCTCGCGTCCGCGCAGCTTCGGCGGCCGCGTGATCGAAAACCTCGCGGGCGAGTTCCGCGGGGGGCGCCTCGTCAGGTTGAAGGCGAAACGCGAGGCCGACCGCGACTGGCTCGCCCGCTACCTCGCCGCGATCCCGAACGCCGACCGGCTCGGCGAGATCGCCCTCGTCGACACGTCGTCGCGCATCGGGCAGACCGGCCTCATCTACTACAACGGCCTGCTCGACGAGAATGCCGCCGCTCACATGGCCTTCGGCTCGGGTTTTGCAAAGACCCGCACCGTTCCGATCGGGCGGAGGCGCCACGGCGTCAACCGCTCGAAGACACACATCGACGTGATGATCGGGACGGACGCGCTGGACGCCGACGGGATCACACAAGCGGGGAAGCGCGTCCCGCTGGTCGCCGGCGGCGAGTGGGCGATTTGAGCTAACATCGTTAACACACTTAATGATTCGCGTGGTTAACGACCCGATGACGATTGCGGTACGGCTTCGGCCGGTGCTCCTGCGCCTTGCCCGCGAGCTGCGCCGCGAGATCCACTCCCTCGGCGTCACCGGCGGCCAGGTCTCGCTGCTGGCCGCGATCCAGAAGAGCCCGGGCATCACGGCCAGCGAGCTCGCCGAGCGCGAGCGGGTCTCGGCGCCGGGGATGTCCGGACAGCTTCGCCGCCTCGAGACCGCAAAGCTGATTGCGCGCACCCGCGCCTCGGATCGCCGCCGTATCGGTCTCTCCATGACGGCCGACGGCGACAAGGTGCTGAAGTCGGTGCGCATGAAACGCACGGCGTGGCTCGTCGCGCGGCTCGAACGCCTCGAGCCGGAGGAGCGGGAGAACATCGAAGGGTCGATCGAGGCGCTCGAGAAGCTGCTGGCCGGCGAGTGAGCCTCCTCCGCCTCGCTTCTCGCCGTACGTTCGCCTCGCTGAGGCGCCATCACAACTATCGGCTGTTCTTCGCCGGCCAGCTGACCTCGGTCGCAGGTACGTGGATGCAGAACATCGCGATGGCCTGGCTCGTCGTGCAGCTCGCACCTCACTCACGCGGGCTCGCGGTCGGGCTGCTCTCGGTCTGCCGCTTCGGCCCGTTCACCCTGCTCGGCCTGGTTGCAGGGGTGGTGACCGACCGGCTCGACAACCGGCGCACCGTGGTCGTGACGCAGTCGGTGCAGATGGTCTTCTCGGCCGTGCTGGCCGCGATCACGCTGCTCGGCCACGTTCAGCTCTGGGAGATCTACGCGATCGCGGTGCTGACGGGCACGGCGCTCGTGTTCGACGCTCCCGCGCGCCAGAACCTCACGTTCCAGATGGTTGGAGGCGACGAGCTGCCGAACGCGATCGCGCTCAACTCGAGCCTGTTCAACACGGCGAGGATCTTCGGCCCGGCGCTCGCCGGCCTGATCATCGCCGCCTGGGGTGCGGGCTGGGCGTTTGCAATCAACACGATCAGCTTCACCGCGGTGCTTGCAGGGCTGCTCGCAATGCGCACGTCCGAGCTGTATCCACTGGTCGACCGGCGACATCCGACGTTCTGGCGCGGAACGCGCGAGGGGCTCGTCTACGCCCGGCGCAACCGGACGGTGCTCGTCGTCCTCTCGATGATGGTCGTCTTCTCGACGGTCTGCTTCAACTTCAACATCCTGCTGCCGCTGCTCGCCAAGACCACGCTCGACGCGGGGCCGCGCACCTTCGGAATCATCTCGGCCTGCTTTGGCGCCGGCGCGCTCGTCGGAGCGCTTTCGGCAGCGGCTCTCGCAAATGCCCGTTGGCGCTTCATGTTCATCGGCGCCGCGGGCTTCGGGCTCTCGGAGCTCGTGATCGCACCCATGCACTCGACGGCGCTCGTCGGTGCGCTGCTCTTCGTCTGCGGTCTCTTCTTCACGAGCTACAGCGCAAACTCGAACTCGGCGATTCAGCTTGCGAGCCCCGACTACATCCGTGGCCGCGTACTGGGGCTCTACTACTTCGCCTGGAACGGCCTCGCGCCGTTCGGAGCGGTGCTCGTCGGGTGGATGTGCGACCGGGGCGGCACCGAGCTCGCCTTCGGGGTGGGCGGCGGCGCTGCCCTGGCGATGACCGCGCTCGGAGCGGTGGCGGTCAAACGCTTCCCGCCCACGGCAACACGCGCGACGGTCGCGACGGAGCAGCTCGCCGCCTGACCGGCAGCGTCGTCGAACAGGAGGATCCGATCGACGTCTACCGCACCCCCGACGAGCGCTTCGCGGACCTGCCCGGTTACGCGTTCGAGCCGAACTACCTCGAGCAGGACGGGCTGCGGATGCACTACCTGGACGAGGGCGTGGGCGACCCCGTGCTGCTGCTGCACGGCGAGCCGACCTGGGCGTTTCTCTACCGCAAGGTGATCGCGGAGCTCGCCGGCTCCACCCGCTGCCTCGCCCCCGACTACTTCGGCTTCGGCCGCTCGGACAAGCCGACCGAGCCGGGGTTCTACACCTACGACCGCCACGTCGAGTCGATCGCGCGCTTCGCCGCCGAGCTCGACCTGCGGTCGATCACCCTTGTCGTTCAGGACTGGGGCGGGCCGATCGGCTTTCGCTTTGCCGTCGAGAACCCGGAGCGAATTGCGCGGCTCGTCGTGCTGAACACCGGCATCGGGGCCCGGGCGCCGAGCGAGGAGTGGCTGCGCTTCCAGGCGTTCATGCGCCGCGTCGGCACCGAGATCGTTGCAGGGCAGCTCGTCCGCCTCTCGCTCGTCCAGCCGGTCTCCGACGACGTGATCGCGGCCTACGACGCCCCGTTCCCGGTGCCCGAGTCGCGGGTCGGGATCGTGGCGTTTCCCGAGCAGGTGCCGACGTCCTCCGACCATCCGAACGCGCCGCGAATGCTCGAGGTTCGCGAGGAGCTGCGGTCGCTCGACCGCCCGGCGCTCGTGCTCTTCTCCGACAGCGACCCGATCTTCTCCCGCCGCGCTGCCGAGGCGATGGCCGACGTGCTGCCAGGCGCAGAGCTCGACCCGCCGCTCGAGGGCGCAGGGCACTTCCTCCAGGAGGACCGGGGCGAGGCCCTGGGCCGCCGAATCGCCTCGTTTCTCCTCTGACCGGATTCATACGGTTTGCCCACGTCCAGTCACACGTGGACGGCACATAGTCCAGGTGCATGGCGTTCCCGGAAACATCGGTCTTCCTCGGCGGCCTGCGGCACGTCGAGCGAAACCAGAATCCGGATAGCTCCTTCGAGCGGATGGCGGAGGTCGACAGCCCTGCGGCGCTGCCGGTCTCCGCGTCCGCCTCGAAGGTACCCGCCTAGCAGGCTCGGTCACGACGCCGCTCCGAATCGCCGCCGCGATCAGTCGGGGATCGAGCCGTTGAACGTGTGCCACAGCCAGCGCTCGCCCTGGCGGACGAAGATCGCCGTGATCCGGTAGTTCACGCGCTTGCCGTCGACGACGAGCGCGCCCGAGGCGTTGATCCACGCCGTCTCGCCCTCGCCGTGCACGCGCTTGTCGTCCCACTCGCACTCGATCACATGCGTTGCCGCGGCGATCTGCGTGCCGAGCTTGCGGATCGCGTCGCGGCCGACGGCGCGCTCGTGCAGGTCGGAGCCCCACATCGTGACGTCGTCGTCACCGGCCCAGAGCGCCATGAACGCGTCGACGTCCCGGTGCTCGAGGATGCTCGCGAAGAGCGCGTCGAACGTCTCGCTGGGCGCCATACGGGAGAGCATAAACTCGACGCATGGCGCATTCGGTGGGGTTGAAGATCGACCATGAGCTGCCGGTCGGGAACGTCGACATCAAGGTGATCGTGGAGCAGGACGGCGAACGGCTCGGCGTGCTCAAGGTCAGCCGTGGCTCGCTGGACTGGAAGCCGGGCAAGGCAAAGCGCACGTGGTCGCTCGAGTGGGAGCGGTTCGATGCGCTCATGCGCGAGCACGGTCATCCGCCGCGCTGATGGAGCAGCGGGTCAGCCTGGTCACGCTCGGCGTCGCCGACCTGGCGCGTGCCCGGGCGTTCTACGAGGCGCTCGGCTGGGTGACGTCAGCCGAGCCTGCTGCGGACGTCGTCTTCTTCCAGACAGGCGGGATGATCGTGGGGCTCTGGGGCCGCGAGCAGCTCGCCGAGGACTCGGGCGCCGCCGACAGCGGCGGGTGGGGCGGCGTGACGCTCGCCCACAACGTGCGCTCGCCGGCCGAGGTCGACCGGGTGCTCGACGAGGCGCGCTCGGCCGGCGCGCGGATCGCGCGCGAGGGCGCGGCAACCTTCTGGGGCGGTTACTCGGGCGTCTTCGTCGATCCCGACGGTCACCCGTGGGAGGTCGCCCACAACCCGTTCTGGACGATCGCCGGCGACGGCTCGGTGCACCTGCAGGGCTGAACCTGGCTCGCTGCGCGAAACCGGGCTCTCCTCAACTGACCTCCGCGGTGCAGAAGGCGCAGCGGCGGGCAGCGAGCGGGATCTCGCTCAGGCACTCGGGGCACGCGCGCGTCGTGGGTGCGCCTTCCGGCTCGGTGGCGCGCGCCGCCATCAGCACGTTGACGGGCTTGAGCACGAGGTAGAAGACGACGGCGGCGATCACGACGAACGAGATCAGTGCGTTGATGAACGAGCCGTAGAGGAAGTGGCTGCCGTTGATCGTGAAGGTGAGCGTGCTGAAGTCCGGTTTGCCGCCGATCGCGGCGATCAGCGGCGTGACGAGGTCGGTGACGAGCGCGGTGATGACGGCGGCGAACGCGACGCCGATCACGACGCCGACCGCCATGTCCACGAGGTTGCCGCGCAGGAGGAACGCCTTGAAGTCCTTCACCTGGTCCACCTTTCGAGTTAGCTCTGCAGGATCACGCCCTGCCATGGGGCGAGTATCTGTCCTTCGTGCCCGACCGTTTCGTCGGTCAGGTTGAGGACGCACGTCTTGTCGCCGGGCGGAACGGCCGCCGTCGTCGAGGCCGAGCTCGGGCGCCCCTACGATCAACGCGTCGAGGTCGTCGAGCGTCCCGTAGTCGGGGTGCACGCCGAGGTAGTCGGCGACGTCGTAGCCCCAGTCGACGTTGGGCGAGGCGTGAACCGGGCTCACCAGAGGGCGTCGGCTCCGAGCTCGGCCAGGTAGTCGAGCTGCGCCGCAATCCCTGGCAGATCGCCGATTCCGTCGCCGTTCGAGGCTCCCACCAGCCGACAAGCTACCGTTCACTCGAGATGAGCCGTGCGCACAAGTTCGCGAACCTGCTGGGCGTGGTTCTCCCGTTCGTCGGGCTGGTTGCGGCGATCGGTCTGCTCTGGAACACGTGGGTGGGCTGGACCGACGTTGCGCTCCTGGCTGTCGGCTACGTGTTGACGGGTGTCGGCATCACGGTCGGCTACCACCGCCTGTTCACGCACCGTGCGTTTCAGACCAAGCAGTGGGTGCGCTGGACGTTCGCGATCCTCGGCTCGATGGCGGTCGAGGGACCCGTGCTCTCGTGGGTTGCCGACCACCGCAAGCACCATCAGTTCTCCGACCAGGAGGGCGACCCGCACAGCCCGCATGTGGGCGGCGGCAACGGCTTCGTCGCCGCGGCAAAGAACCTCTTCCACGCGCACGTCGGCTGGCTCTTCGTCGCCGAGGGCCGCGCAGAGTTGTCGAAATACGTGCCCGACATGCTCGCCGAGCGCGGCATGAAGCGGATCTCCAGCCTGTTCTGGGCGTGGCTCCTGATCTCGCTCGCCGTGCCGGCCGCGATCGGTTATGCGATCTCGGGCACCTGGCAGGGCACGCTGACGGCTCTGTTGTGGGGCGGCGCGATCCGCATCTTCCTGCTCCACCACGTCACCTTCTCGATCAACTCCGTTTGCCACTTCTGGGGCCGCCGGCACTTCTCGACCGCCGACGAGAGCCGCAACGTGTGGCTGCTCAGCCTGATCTCGTTCGGAGAGTCGTGGCACAACAACCACCATGCGTTTCCGTCGTCGGCGTTCCACGGCATGCGACGGTTCGAAGCAGCGCTCGATCCGGGCGGCTGGGTGATCACCGGGCTCGAGAAGCTCGGACTGGCCTGGAAGGTCGTGCGGATTCCGCGCGATCGGCAGGCGAGCAAGTCGCTCGCCGCCTGAGCAGGCTCGAGCCTCTAGCTGATCGACCAGGTGTCGCCCGAGCCGACGAGCGCCTGCAGGTCGCCCGTGCCCTTGGCGTTCGCGAGTTGCGCCTGGACGAGCTCGTCGTAGCTGTCGCGCGGGACGTCTCTGAACACTCCCAGCGGGACGACGCCGTCGGCGGCGTACGAGATGCGTGAGAGAGCGAAGGCAGTGGCGAAGTCGGTCTCGTCGTGCGTGATGCCCGTGTCGCCGGCGGGCTGGCCGTGCTCGATGTAGAGGCGGTTCTCCTTGTTCTCGCGGACGAAGTCGAACGCGCCGTCGTTGTAGATGTTGCAGTTCTGATAGATCTCGACGAAGGCGGCGCCCTTGTGCGCGGCAGCCCGGCGCAGCACGTTGGTGAGCCCGGCCTTGTCGGTATCGAGGGCGCGCGCGACGAACGTCGCCTCGGCGCCGAGGGCGAGCGAGAGCGGGTTGAACGGATAGTCGACCGAGCCCATCGGCGTCGAGCCCGTCACCTTTCCCTGCTCACTCGTCGGCGAGTACTGGCCCTTCGTGAGGCCGTAGATCTGGTTGTTCAGGAGCAGGATCTTGATGTTGACGTTGCGGCGCAGCGCGTGGATCAGGTGGTTGCCGCCGATCGAGAGCGCGTCGCCGTCGCCCGAGACGACCCACACCGACAGATCGGGGCGTGAGACCGCGAGACCGGTTGCGATCGCAGGCGCTCGGCCGTGGATCGAGTGCATCCCGTAGGTCTGCATGTAATACGGGAAGCGCGCCGCGCAGCCGATGCCCGAGATGAAAACGATCTTCTCACGCTCGAGCCCGAGGTCGGGCATGAAGCTCTGCACCGCGGCGAGAATCGCGTAGTCGCCGCAACCCGGGCACCAGCGCACCTCCTGGTCGGACTTGAAGTCCTTCGCAGTCAGCCTCAGTTCGCTCGTCATGCGACCGGCCCTCCGATCAGCCGCTGCCGCTGTTGCTCGATCTCCTGTGCCCTGCGTAGCTCAGCCTCCGCAAGCTCGTAGTCCGACTCGTCCATCGGGAGAATCGATGCCCCCGTGTCGATGTCGGCGAGCAACGCCGGGGCGATGTCCTTGAGCTCGGGCGCGAACGCAAGATCGTCAACCTGGACCAGGAGCTGGATCGGAGCGGCATCGGGCCAGCGGCGCTGCACCTCGGCCTCCGGGTGGTGGACGTTCTCGACCACGGGACCGTCGAGGCGAGCGACCGCGAAGATACGGTGGTACCCGACGGCGTAGTAGACGAGGAGATCTCCGACAGCGAACTCCCGCGGAACCTCCGTCGCGGGGAATCGGACCTCGGTCGCGAGCTCGTCGCGATTACCGGCGTCGAACGGCCGCGCCTCGAGCTGATGGTCGTCGGCACCGATCATCGTCAGCCAGTAGCTCAATGCAACGCCTCGATCGCGTCGCAGATCTCGCCGGCCTTGAACGGCTTGCCGGTGACGCGGTTGTAACCGACCGCGTCGACCAGGTACTTCGCGCGCACGAGCTGCAGCAGCTGGCCCAGGTTCATCTCGGGGATCAACACCCGCTCGTAGCTGTGCAGCACGTCGCCGAGGTTTGCCGGGAACGGGTTGAGCCAGCGCAGATGCGCGTGCGCGGCCTTGCCGCCCGCCGCGCGCACCCGCGTCACGCCCGCATGCACCGGCCCGTACGTGCCGCCCCAGGAGAGCACCAAGACGTCCGCGCCTTCCTGGTGGTCGACCGCGAGATCGGGCACCTTCACGTTCGCCACCTTGGCCGCGCGCAGCTGCGTCATCAGATCGTGGTTCTCCGGGTCGTACGAGATCGAGCCGGTGACGTTCGCCTTCTCGAGCCCGCCCACGCGATGCTCGAGGCCGGGTGTGCCGGGGATCGCCCACGGCCGCGCGAGCGTCTCGGAGTCGCGCGCGTAGGGCTGGAACTCGGGGTCGTTCGCCGCCGCGAACTCGACCTCGATCGGCATGAGCGACGAAACGTCGGGCACCAGCCACGGCTCGGCGCCGTTTGCGAGGTATGCGTCCGAGAGGAGGTACACGGGAGTGCGATAGGTGAGCGCGATGCGCGCCGCCTCGATCGCAGCGTAGAAACAGTCACCCGGGGTCGCGCAGGCGAGCACCGGCACCGGCGACTCGCCGTTTCGGCCGAAGAGGACCATCAGCAGGTCGCCCTGCTCGGGCTTGGTCGGCATGCCGGTGGACGGGCCCGCGCGCTGCACATCGACGATCACCAGCGGCAATTCGAGCGCGATCGCAAGGCCCACCGTCTCCGACTTCAGGACAATGCCCGGCCCCGCCGAGGTCGTGACACCGAGGGCGCCGCCGAACGATGCGCCGAGCGCGGCGCCCGCAGCAGCGATCTCGTCCTCGGCCTGGAAGGTGCGCACACCGAGGCTCTTGTGCCGGGCGAGCTCCTCGAGGATCGCCGAGGCCGGCGTGATCGGGTAGGCGCCCAGGAACAGGGGCAGGTTGGAAAGCTTCGAGGCCGCGATGAGGCCCCACGAGAGCGCCGTGTTGCCGGTGATCTGCCGGTACGTGCCCGGCGGCAGCTTGGCCGGCTTCACCTCGTACTGCACTGCGAACGCCTCCGACGTCTCGCCGAACGCGTAGCCCGTGTTGAACGCCTTCAGGTTCGCCTCGGCGATCTCGGGCCGCTTCGCAAACTTCTTCTCGATGTAGTCGGTCGTCGACTCGACCGGGCGGCCGTAGAGCCACGACATCAGCCCGAGCGCGAACATGTTCTTCGCGCGCTCGGCCTCGCGCGCCGTCACGCCCTCGACCTCCTTCAGCGCGCCCACCGTCATGCTCGTGAGCTGCACCGCATGGAGTTGGTAGTCGTCGAGCGAGCCGTCCTCGAGCGGGTTCGACTCGTAGCCCGCCTTCTTCAGGTTGCGGTCGCTGAACGCGTCGGTGTCGACGATCAGCGTCCCACCCTTGGCCAGGTCGGGCAGGTTCGTCTTCAACGCCGCCGGGTTCATCACGACGAGCACGTCCGGCCGGTCGCCCGGCGTGAGGATGTCGTGGTCGGCGAAATGGAGCTGGAAGCCCGACACGCCGGGCAGCGAGCCCGCCGGGGCACGAATCTCGGCCGGGTAGTCCGGGAACGTCGCGAGATCGTTGCCCGTGAGCGCCGTCTCGGAGGTGAAGCGGCCGCCCGTCAACTGCATGCCGTCGCCGGAATCCCCGGCGAACCGGATCACAACCGATTCAAGCTGCTCGACCGGCTTTGCCACCAGGCCTCCGACACTAGCAGCGGCACATGTAGGGGGGATTACGGGGTATTGCGGATCTGGCGCCGGTCAACCGGCACGACCAGCGGTGCCCGCAGAGCACCCGCCGTCCTCGCGGCCAGGCCCCCAAGGAGGGCGAGTCCAAACCAGGCCGCGAGGACGGAGAGGCCGGGCGGCGCAAGCAACGCCGGCCCGAAGGCGCCGACGGCAGCGAAGCCCGCGACGCACAGGACGAAGCCGAAAGACCTGCCGAAGACCCCGCCGGAGCGCCTCTGGGCAAGAGGCTCTCCGGCGGGCCGGCGGACGAGGGCATGCCTCGTCCGCCGCAGGGTCTTCAGCCCCCGGAGCCCGCGCACGCGGCTGTCGGTCGAAGAGAACGCGTACAGCGCGGCAAGGAGGGGAACCGCCACTGTTACGGCGACCGACGGCACGAGCCCGATCGAGAGAGGAGTCACAGGAAGAGCAAATCAACACGCCCTGTGAGATCCCTAAGAAGCTCTCACAGGATGAGGTTCGTCGATCCGGGTGCGGTCGGCGAGTGCGAGGCAAGGACGCAGGGAGCCTCGATAGCCAAGGCTATCGAGGCGACCGAGGACACAGCGTCGCGCCGCCGAGCGCGGCCGGGCGACACAACCGCTCATTCTGTGAGAGCTTCTAAGAGCGCGGCAAAGCCTGTGTTGCGCAGCGACGTCTTAGCCGTCGCGGTGTTTGAGGGCCGACTCGCGGAGCTGGGCGGCGGCGAGCGTGAGCGACCCCGCGCACACGCGGTGGTTGAGGTCGTTCTCGACCTGGTCGACCG
>DATLQV010000067.1:0-71835 GCA_035534955.1 Gaiellaceae bacterium | reverse complement strand
CGCGCCGACGCCGAGGTCGAGCTCGTCGATGCGCTCGACGTGATCGGCGGGCTCGTCCGTCGCGTCGCCGAGGACGACCTGCGCCGGACATTCGGCGCAGGTCGCCTGAACTGGGTGTTCGACCTGCAGTACCTGCTGTTCGCACGGGCGGCTCCGCTCCGCCTCGCGGGGCAGGCTGCGCTGCACCGCGCCGGTGGGCGCCGTGTGCTCGAGGCGATCGAGCAGCGTGCGCCGGACGTGGTCGTGTCGGTGTACCCGGTGATGACCGAGGTGCTCGGCTGGCTGCGCCGCACGCACCGGCTCCGCGTCCCGGCAGTCGGCGCGATCACCGACCTCTCCTCGCTCTGGTACTGGGCAAGCCGCGGCATCGATCTTCAGCTCGTCACTCACCCGGAGTCGATCCCGGAGGCGACCCGCATCGCCGGCGGGAGCCGCGTGGTCGCGGCGCACGGCCTCTACGACCCGCGGTTCCTGCGGCCTCCGGCACGAAGCGCCGCGCGCCGTGCTCTCGGGCTCGAGCCGACCGGAGCCGTCGTGGCCGTCTCGGGCGGAGGCTGGGGCGTCGGCGACGTCGACGGTGCGGTGCGTACGGCGCTCGAGGTGCCCGGCGCCACGGTGCTCGCCCTCTGTGGCCGAAACGAGACCCTCCGGCGGCGCCTTGGCGATGGTTTCCCGGATGATCGCCTGCGCGCGCTGCCGTTCGTCGAGGACATGGCGACGACCCTCGCCGCAGCAGACGTCCTCGTGCACTCGACGGCCGGTCTGACCGTGCTCGAGGCCCTCCTCGCGGGCTGTGCGCCGATCTCCTACGGCTGGGGAATCGCACACATTCGCGTGAACAATCGCGCCTACCGGCGCCTCGGCATGGCCGCCGTCGTGCGCACGCGAGCCGGGCTGCGTCACGCGATCGACGGCGCCCTCGCACGGCCGCAGCCGCCGCTCGCATCTCGATTCGCGGAGCTGCCCGACGCCGCCGAGCTCGTCCTCGAGCTCGTCTGAGGCGCGTCCTACATCGAGCCGGCCCCGGCGTCGTCCGGGGCCTGCTCGTCCTGCTTGTGCCACGGCTGGAACGTCACCGTCAGCCGGTCGATGCGCTGCCCCTCGACCGAGTCGACCTGGAAGCGCAGTCCGTCGTGGGCGACCTCGTCGCCCGGCTCTGCTGCACGGCCGAGCTCGCCGAAGACGAAACCCGCGATCGTGTGGTAGTCCTCTTCCGGCAGGGCGCAGTCGAACCGCTCGTTGAAGTCGTCGATCGGAAACGTCCCGTCGATACGGATCGTGTCGTCGTCGATCCGTTCCACGGTCTCGTCGGGCAGGTCGAACTCGTCCTCGATCTCGCCGACGATCTCCTCGAGCAGATCCTCGAGCGTCACGATCCCCTCCATCGAGCCGTACTCGTCGATCACGACGGCCATGTGCTGGTTCGTGCGCCGGAACTCGGTCAGGAGCGCGCCGAGGTCTTTCGTTTCGGGGACCATGTAGGCGGGGCGCACGAGCGACTCGACGTCGACCAGGCTGATGCCGCTGTCGTGCATCGCCTCGATCAGGTCGCGAATGTGCAGCACGCCGACGATGTCGTCGAGGGTCTCCCGGTAGATCGGGTACCGCGTATACGGCGAATCGAGCACCGCCCGGAGCAACTCCTCGGCCGGCAGCGCGACCGAGATCGCCACCACCTCCGGCCGCGGCACCATCACGTCCGAGACTTCCTTGTCGGCGAAGTCGAAGACCTTGTAGAGCATCTCCTGCTCCTCGTGCTCGATCTCGCCCTGCTCGGCCGACGACGACAGGAGCATGCGCAGCTCGGCCTCCGAGTGCGCGTCGTGCCCCGCATCCGGCGGCTCCAGGCGGAGCGTCCGCAGGATCAGGGTGGTTGACTCCTGCAACAGCCAGATCAGTGGGCGAAACACGAGGAAGAAGACATGCACCGGCGTCGAGAGGGCCAGCGCGGTGCCCTCGGGATGACCGAGCGCGATTCCCTTCGGCACGAGCTCGCCGATCACCACATGTAGGTACGTCACGATCAGGAGCGCGACGATCACCGCGAGGATCGACGCCATCACCGTGTCGAGGTGATGCGCGAGCACCTGCTCGCCGAGCGCGCCGATCGCGAGCGACGAGATCGTCACGCCGAGTTGCATCGCCGAGATGAAGCGCGGCGGGTTGCCGGTGATGCGCAGCACGGCCCGTGCACGCCGGTTGCCCTCGTGCTCGAGCTCCATGATCCGTGTGCGGCGCGACGTGACCAGCCCGTACTCGGCCGCCACGAAGAACGCATTCAGAAAAAGCAGCCCGAGCAGGGCAAGCATCTGCAGCAGGAAGGTCAAAGGCGCTCGAAAGGCGCGCGCGTACTGGGCGGCTGGTCGTCGTCCACGCGAATCAGTGAGCTCAGTATAGCCGGGCGCTGGACAGAGCGAACAGGCGTTCGCCCCCGTTGTCGCTGCCGCACACGAGCCGCTGCGCCACCGGGGACCACGAAACGGCTTTCGCTTCTTTCCGCATAGGATTGGGCCTCGATGGCAGACGAGATCACCACGCTGATCGTCGACGACCACGAGGTCGTGCGCGAAGGACTCCGCCTCTCGCTCTCCCGGGCGCCGCACATTCGCGTGATCGGCGAGGCTGCCGACGGCGCCTCGGCGGTCGAGATGGCGGAGCGGCGCAAGCCTGATGTGGTGATCATGGACGTGCGGATGCCGGGCATGGACGGTCTGGAGGCCACGAAGCTCCTGACCGAACGGGTGCCGGAGTCGAAGGTCCTGATCTTCACCGCCTACTCCGAGCGCTCGCTGCTCGGGCGCGGGCTCGAGTCGGGCGCCAAGGGGTACATCCTCAAGGAGGCACCGCACCAGACGCTCGTCCGCGCGATCGAGAAGGTCGCACAGGGAGAGGGTTATGTCGATCCGGCGCTGATGCCCGCGTTCCTCGCCGGCAAGGACCAGACGGACATGCTGACGGCACGCGAGCGGGAGATCCTGCAGCTGCTCGCCGACGGCATGTCGAACGCCGACGTCGCGGGGCGGCTCTTCATCTCACAGGAGACCGTGAAGAGCCACGTACGTCACATCCTCACCAAACTCGAGGCAGACACCCGCACTCATGCGGTCGCGATCGCGTTGCGCGAAGCGATCATCGATTGACCGAGGCATCACGTGGCTGACGAAGCGCTCGACCGGTTGATCTCTGCCGAGCAGGACGAGCGGCGGCGGATCGCGCTCTTCCTGCACGACGGACCGGTTCAGAACCTGGCGGGCATCGCGCTGATGCTCGACGCCGCGCTGCACGCGGTCGAGACGGGGAAGCTCGATGACGCGAAGAGCGTGCTCGGCACGGCCATCGAACGTCAGCGATCGACGATCAGGGAGCTGCGCGACCTGTCATTCGCGTTGGAGCCCGTCGTGCTGCGAGACCAGGGCTTCGCGCCGGCGCTGCACGCGCTCGCCGAGCAGGTCGGGACGGCAAACCAGATCCGCATCGACCTGGAGATCGCCGAGGCAGAGCTGATCGGCGAGACCGCCCAGGTCGCGATCTACACGATCGTCCGCGAGCTGCTCGACCAGGCGATTCGGCGGGGGCCGCCCACACGGATCGGCGTTCGCATGGAGGCGACGGCCGACGGCGGGCTCGAGACACGCATCGCAGACGACGCCGAGCCCGAACGCCGCCGCCGCTCGTTCGAAGCGGTCGAGGAACGCGTCAAGCAGCTGCACGGAACGATCGAGGTCGACGTCGGCGACGCCGGCACCGAGATCGTGGTCACGTTGCCGTCGTACGCGACCCGCCGCTAGCATCGTGTCGATGGCTGACAGCAGCGGCTACCTGCTTTTTGTCTGGTCGCCCGCGGGGTATTCGCTGCGCGAGGTGCCGGGCGACCCGCCCGAGCTCGGGCACGAGTTCGACGAGGACGAGCACAGGCTGGTCGTCTCGAAGGTCGGAGCCTCTCCCCTCCCCGGGGACTCCCGCCGGTGCGTGTTCGCCGTCGGCAAGTCCTAGCGCGCGACATCTTCCGCTGCCGCAAGGCCGAGCACCAGCGCCTGGGCGAGACCGCTCGCGTAGCCACCCGTCGCGACCCCGCCGGCATCGACGCCCGCCGCCCACAGGCGCTCGACGGGCGAGCCGTCGTCGCGCAGGACCCGCGCCCGCTCGTCGACGCGAACCCCGCCCAGCGTGTGCGTGATCGAGGCGGTCACCCGCACCGCGGCGACGCAGCCGGCGGGTGGGTCGAACGGCAGGTCGCCGGGAGCGATCCGCGCCTCCGGCGGCGCGGCCGCCGCGAGCTCCGCGACGGTCCGGTCGGAAACGCGCTCGGCGAGCGCCTCCTCGTCGAGTAGGTAGTACGCCTTCGCGCCGTGGCGGTGCGCGGTTGCCTGCACGACGTTCGTCTCGGACCACGACACGTCCCCCCGCGAGAAGAACTCGATGCCGTTCTCGTCGAAGATCCGCGCGAAGCGTCCGTAGAGCTGGGAGAGCGAGACGAGCCCGGACTCGTCCCACGGCGCGTCCGGCATGTTCCGCCCGTAGAACTCCTCCATGCCCGCGGTCAGGGCGGCGCCACGGTCGAGTGCGTGGCGGAGGCCGTCACCCTGCGACCACGGGCTCGCCCGGAGCCGCAGCGGGGCTGCAGGGGCGATGTAGCGCGTGACGAGCTCCGGCGAGGCCGCGAAGCCGCCGGTGCAGAGGATCGTGGCACCGTCGCCGCAGCCCTCGGCGTTCAGCTCGATCCGCGAGACGTGGTTTGCCAGCACCTCGGTGAGCCCCCGCGGATCGAAGCGCTTGCCCGCCGTGAGCGGATTGCCGGTCTCCTCCCACACGGCGCGAGCCCCGAGCACCTCCAGCCACTCGAGCGCTTCGTCGAGGCGCTCCCAGACGAGCCGCTGCAGGCGCTCGTCGCCGTGGGGACACTCCCGGCGGAAGTCGTCCCAGTCGCGATGGCGCCAGATCACACACGACGAGAGCAGCATCGACCCGCCGATCCGCGAACCCTTCTCGCGCACCACGACGTCCTGGCCGAGCTCGCGCGCACGCGCAGCCGCGACGAGGCCGGCCATCCCGGCGCCCGCGACGTCGATCAAGTCAGCGAAAACGTCGGCTTGTGCTCGACGTACTCGATGCGCACACGCTCGGGCCCCCAGAGGAAGGCTGCATAGGTGTTCGCGGCGTCGACCACGGACTCGACCTCGATCCCGAGCTCGCCGGCGTCGGCGATCACGTCGTCGGCCGAGTCGACGAGCACGGCCAGGTGGTTCAGGAGCGGCCGTTCCGCCTCGCCCGGGTCACCCTGGTGGAACTCCACGTAGGCGCCACCGACCTCGACCCGCGCGGGGCCGGCGAGATCGAAGCCGTACCGCTCGTACTCACGCGCGGTCTCGGCGGGCACCGCCGACCAGAGCGCGACATGGTCGAGGTCGTAGTCGACTTCGGTGTCCCCCGCCACGAGGGTCAGGAGGATCCCGCTCCCGGCCTCGAACACCTCGGGCGTGCCCGCCGGCAGAGCGGCCCGGGCGCCGGCGAGGTCGGAGACCCGCAGCGCGACGTGCTTGAGCACCCCTGCCTCACGTGGACCGTCCGCGTCGAACAGGGTCAGCTTGCCGCGCCGGGCGTCGCTCCCGACGAGCGTGAACCTCTCGTCCTTCGCGATCACGTGCATACCGAGGTACCGCTCGGCGAACGCGACCACCGCCTCGCGGTCGTCGACCCAGAAAGCGACGTGATCGAGGGTCTTCGGCTGCACGACCGAGAACGTTAGCGACCGCGGCTCGGGTGCCGAACGGCCGCCGAATCACGACGTCCGGGCCCCGCACGCGTTGGGGCCCGGACGTCGTGCTCGACTTACCTCGAGCTGCGGCGCGCCGTGCGAGAGCGGGATGCGGACTTGCGCCCACCGCTCTTGCGTGCCGGACTCGCCTTGCGAGCCGTGGTCTTCTTGGCCGTGGTCTTCTTGGCCGTGGTCTTCTTGGCCGCGGTCTTCTTCTTCGCGCTCGAAGCCTTGCGGGTGGTGCTCTTCTTCTTCGCGCTCGAAGCCTTGCGGGTGGTGCTCTTCTTCTTCGCCGCAGACTTCTTCTTCGCGCCCGAAGCCTTGCGGGCCGTGCTCTTCTTCTTCGCCGCAGACTTCTTCTTCGCGCCCGAAGCCTTACGGGCCGTGCTCTTCTTCTTCGCGGCAGACTTCTTCTTCGCGCCGGAAGCCTTGCGGGCCGTGGTCTTCTTCGCGGCAGTCTTCTTCTTCGCCGCAGACTTCTTCTTGACGGCCGTCTTCTTCGCCGCGGCCTTCTTCTTCGTGCCGGACTTCTTCTTGGCCGAAGACTTACGCGACGACGAACTCTTGGACCCTGAACGGGAGCTGGAGCTCTTTGAGCCGGAGCGTGAAGAGGACCGTGTGCGCGCCGGAATGGCGGCAACGAGCTCTGCACTCTCCTCCGAGGTCTCGCCGATGGCGGCCTCGCCCCATGTCTCGTCGGCGACTTCCGCCGACGGTTCGCTCCGCGAGCCGGCGTCGGACGTCGACGTCTCGCCGGTCTCGCTCCAATCCTCTTGGGTCATCAATGACCTCCTGAGTCGGATTCCGCGTGCACGATTGCCTAACATGTTCTTTTGTATCGTGCAACGCGGACGGACAAGTTCCTCCGCACGTTGCAAAAAAGAAAAACGTGCGGCGCGACACACAGACTACGCTCACTCGTCGCAACACGCGCAAGACGCGTCTGGCGGGTCCGTCTTGCCGGTGCTACTCGACGGGTTGGTTCTGGACGTTGTGCTCGGTCGCGTACTCGTCGACGAGCGTATTCACGACGTCCATGCTCTCGAGGTACACCGCGTTGATGCGCACGAACGGCTCCCACTTGTCGGGCAGCGCATCCTCGGGGAAGATCGCCTCGACCGGGCACTCCGGCTCGCAAGCCCCGCAGTCGATGCACTCCTCAGGGTCGATCACGAGGATGCGACCGGCCTCGTGAATGCAGTCCACGGGGCAGACATCGACGCAAGAACGGTCCTTGATGTCGATACAGGGCTCGGCGATCACGTACGTCACGGGCGCTTACTCTACCGACGCGAGCAGCCTGTCGATCAGTTCTCTCGCGCGTTCGTGGAGCGCGGATTTTGCGATCACCTGGTCGAAGCCGGCCGCGTGAGCGCGCCGCAGTCCGGCCGTGTCGGTGTGGTTCGTGAAGCCGAGAATCGGAACATCGGGATACGCGTCCGCGACGTCTTCCGCGTCGATGCGCGCGATGTCCGCGATCACCAGATCGGGCGGCTCGACCCCGTCCGTCGTCTCGAAGCGGTGCTCCGGCAGGAGCGCTTCGAGCTTGCCCCGGATGAAGAGGTCGACCCCACACAGCAGGATCGTTGCCATGCCTGAACCCGACGATAGCACCGTCGCACGTTGCTACCAACACGGCCTTGCGCTCGCACGGGCCGGATCGTTCTTCGAGGCCCACGAGGCGTTCGAGCACTCCTGGCGCGCGTGCGCTGCGGAGGAGCGCGATTTCTTCCAGGGGCTGGTGCACGTCGTCGTCTCCGCCTACCAGCGTGAACGGGGGAAGCCGGTCGCGGCAGAGCGCCAGCGCCTGAAGGCGCTTCGGCGGCTTGCCGCATTCGCACCCGGGCACCGCGGCCTCGACGTGACCGCGCTGCTCGCCGGGCTAGAGCGAGCCGAGCCCGATCCGCGTCATCACCTGGTCGAGCGCGACCTGCAACCACCAGTTGCGGTTGAAGAAGAGCAGCAGCCCAAGCGTGACCAGGGTGGCGCCTGATGCGAAACGCACGACGCCGTAGTGATCTCGGACCCAGCGGAACGCGACCATCGCATGTGCGAAGGCGATCCCGGCGACGACGAACGCAGCACCGAGCCCGAGCGAGTAGGCGACGAGCAGCACGACCCCCCGCGCGATCGAGCCCGTGCCGGACGCGAGCACGAGGATCGACGCCAGCACGGTGCCGATACATGGGGCGGCACAGACGGCAAATGCGCCGCCGAGCAGCGCTTTTGAACCGCGACGCCGTGCGTGCTGCAGCAGGCCGGGCGCAACGGCGCGCTCGGGCCACGGCAAGAGGCCGGCGAACGCCAAACCGAGCACGATGAGGACGAAACCTGCCAGCTTGAGCTGCGTCGGCTTGTCGACGGTGCTGCCGACGGCAGCCGCACCGGCGCCGAGCACCACGAAGACGATCGTGAAGCCGACGATGAAGGGAACACTCGCAAGCGCGATCCTCCGGCCCACCCCGCGATCGCCGAGCCTGTCGACCTCGACCGCCGAGATCGCAGACAGGTACCCCGGCACGAGCGGCAGCACGCACGGCGTCAACACCGACACGAGGCCGGCGAAGAAGGCAATCGGGAGCTTCTCAAACATCGAACCGGTCGAGCGCGTCATCGACCAGCCGCTCGTCCTCGGGCGCAAGGGCCGGATCCGGCGCCTGACTGCCACCCGGTCCGCGCTTGCGCGACCAGTGCCAGGCGCCGCCGCCGATCGCGGCCGCACCGAGCCCGACACCGCCGAGCGGGACGAGCCACGCGAGCAGGTCGAAGCCGTGCGTCTGCGGCGTCGAGAGCACGGTCGGGCCGAACTGCGCGACCATCGCGTCGAGAATCTGCTGCTCGGTCTGACAGGCGGCGATCCGCCGCGCCACATCCGCTTTCATCTGATTCGCGAACGGCGAGTTCGACTCGTCGAGCGTCGTATGGCACTCGAGGCACACGAGCAGCGTCTCGAGGTGCGACTGGCTCGCATGCGTCCTGCAGGCCGCCGCCGGCGCGGCGAGAGCGAGCGCCGCCACCGCCACCGCGACCGCCGCCCTCACGAGCTCAGGGCGCGCCGGATGCCCTCGTCGAGTGTCTGGCGCGTTGCCCCGCCCACGATGTGGGGCGGAACGACGCGGCCGCGGCGGTCGACGAAGAACGTCTCGGGAACGCCGGTGACGCCCCAGTTCGGATAGGTCGAGCCCGTCGCGTCACGCACGTTCGGGTACTCGACGCCGTAGTGGGCGATGTAGCCGCGGGCGGCGCTCGTCAGGTCGAGCGCATCGACACCGAGGAAGACGACCCCGATTCCCTTCGCCTTCCAGGCGCGGGCGGCGGCGGCAAGCGTGCGTGCCTCCTGCTTGCACGGCACACACGACGACTGCCAGAAGTTGACGACGACGATCTTGCCACGAAGCGAAGCAAGGCTGAGACGGCCGCTCGTATCGATCCGCGGCAGGTTGAGTGCCGGCGCGGCGACGATCTTCCCCGCGTCCACCTTCTGCGCGACACCCGGGCCGTGCCCGTGCGCGACGTCCCAGACGAGTAGCGCCAGCAGGGCGAGCACGGCGGCGGCCACCGCTCCTCTGACGATGCGCATCAAAGGATGTATACCGTCGTTCCGACGCCGACATGGGCGAACAACCACTCGGCAGCGGGCACCTGCATACGGATGCAGCCGTGCGATTCGCTGTAGCCGATCGAGGTGGGCTCATCGGTGCCGTGGATGCCGATCCCGGGCGAGTTCAGGCCCATCCACCGTGTCCCGAGCGGGTTCAGCGGCCCCGGCGGGACCGGTTTGAGCCCCTTGGCCCAAGCGTCTTGCACAGGCGGATACCACCAGGGGTTCTTCTCCATGACCACGATGTGCCAGACGCCCTGCGGCGTCGGATAGACGCTCTGGCCGGTGGCGACCGGGAACGTGCGCACGAGCTTCGCACGGTCGTAGAGGTACAGGCGGTTGATCGAGCGGCTGATCACGATCGTCTCGGTGGAGTCGCTGACCGAGATCGTCGCCGCGATCGGCGCCGTCCTCAGCCTGATCGGGAGGCGCGTGTTCGCCTTCAGCGCCGCGACGATCTTCTCGGCCAGCCCCGCCGTCGAAAGCGCGCGTCCGGGGCGAGCCTTCGTGAGGTACGGATGACCGTCGCGTACCTTCACGATCGCGTTGACCGGCGCGCGGGCGATCCGCTTGCGCAGACTCGCGATCCAGGCGCGAAGCGGCGCACCGTTGACGGCGACGACGAGCTGGACGTTGGTGCCGGGCGTTGCGATCCGGGCCCGGGCGACGGCGGTCGCGGCGTAGGCCGACGCGACCTTGGCCGGGTCGAGCAGCACCGTGCCGCGGTCGATCCCGACCGGCAGCGGCCGCCGGAAAGCGGACTGCACCGCGGCGACGGCAACTGCGGGGCTGAGGCCTCCGACGCGCACGCCGGCGACGCGCACCCCTGCGGGCACGGTCGTCCGCGGCCCGGAGGTCGTGGTGGTCGTCGTCGCGGTGGTGGTGCCGGCAGGCGCCGTCGTCGTGACGGGAGCCGTCGTCGCCGCGGTGGAGACCCCGGTCGAGGTCGTGACATCGGCGATCACGGCGCCGGAGAACGCTCCCGCTGCCGCGAAACCGAGCACGAAGAGGACGACGGCGTGCAGACGCTTCACTGCGCTAGGAGTGTAGCCAGCACCATTTCGGGGTCGTCGGAAACGATCGCATCCACCCCCGCGGCAGCCAGGCGCCGCACCGTTTCCGGGTCGTTGGCCGTCCACGCGATCACCGGCGCGCCCATTCGGTGTGCCACGGCCACCGCGGCACGGGAACACAGCGCCTGGTGGAGCGAAAGCGCGCTCGCCCGCGTGAAGCGCAGGAGCAGCGGGATGCGCACCGGCATCGCCTGGCGGAGAGCGGCGGCGCCGAGGCGGGTGAGCGGCGGCGGCCAGCGGAGCTTCGAGATGCCGTGCTGGTCGCGTGGATAGCCGATCGCCACGAGCCGGCCGGGGGCGCCGGCGGCGATCCGCCGGGCCGTGATCGCGAAGGCGGTCGAATAGATCGCACGGTCCTCGAGCCCGTGGCGGCGCACCGCCGCGACGACATCGTCCTCGTAGCCGGGGAGCTTCACGTCGAGGTGGACCCCGACGCCGCGCGGGCCGAGGTAGTCGAGAGCGTCGTCCAGGCGGAGCTCCTCAGCGGGCAGCTCGCTCGGCGAATGCCCGAGCCGCAGACCGGGCGAGATGTCGAACTCGACCACGTCGGCGCCCGCCGCAACAGCGGCCGCGAGCGACGCGAGCGTGTTCTCCGGTGCGAGCGCCGCGGCCCCGCGATGGCCGATCACGAGCGGGCGGCCGCCCCGGCCAAGGCGAAGGTTCAGGGCACCCGCTCCGCGTCGTAGACCATCCCGGAAACAAGTATCGCCTACACTTTCGACCATGGCAGAAGCCGCCCACGGTGCTCCCGTCCTCCCGGAAGACTCGCCGTCGCTCGATCCGCTCGCGATCGAGCGCAACTACCGCCGCGAGCGCGCCCGCAGGCGGGCGAGGGTCGAGCGTCGGAGCGCGGCCCGCCGGTCCGACGTCAGGTTCTGGGTCACCCTGCTCGTGCTCGCTTTTCTCGCTGCCTTCACGATCGTCGCGGCCTGGAACGAGGTCCAGACCCTGTTCGGGATCTAGCCGCGAGGCATACTAGGCCGGTGGAGACTCCAGACTTCTTCGAGCTCGAGGTGACCGGCGATCCGGTCGGGCGCGGTCCGGCGCGTCGAGGCCATGAACGGCGCGCCTCCGGAGGCCTCTGGGCTGCCGGCGAGCGGATCACGTGGGTGGCGGGTCTCGTGCTCGCGCTCTCGTCGTTCATGGACTGGTACGCGGGCTCCGGTGTCGGCGTGAAGCTCGCCGTGATCGGGTGGCAGAGCGGCGCCCTCGGCAAGCTCGTCTTCTTCGTCGGTCTGGCCGTGCTGGCGCTCGTCGCCCTGCGCGAGTCCGGTTTCGAGCTCCCACCGACCGTGCCGGAGAGCCTGCTCGTGCTGGGCCTCGGCGTGCTCGCGACCGTCTTCGTCCTGATCCGCATCATCTCGATCCCGGACGCGGTGCTGCCCGCCGGCGGACGCGGGATCGGGATCTGGATCAGCCTGGTCGCCGGCCTGGGTGTGATCTTCGGCGGACTGCTCCGAGCAGCAGACGAGCTGTAGCGAGCCCGAGCACGGCGCCGCCGGCGACGTCGAGCGGATAGTGGTCGCCGTTGTAGAGCCGTGAGAGCGCAATCAGCGCTGCCAGCAGGTAGAGCGGCCCGCGCAGGCGCGGCGCGTACGCGGCCAGCACGACGGCACACGCGACCGACGTCGAGGTGTGCCCAGACGGGAATGACGGCGAGCTGACGGCCGGGCCCAACCGGTCGACGGCAGGACGGGGCCGGCCGACGATCGCCTTGATGACCGTCGTGATCAGGTTGGCAGCGCCGTCGGTGACGAGCACGGCGACGACGATCGCCGGGCGCCGGTGCAGAAGCGCGAGTGCAAGCGCGAGCGCGAGCCAGACGAGGCCGAGTGTGCCGATCTCCGACAGGCCGACGAAAAGCCAGTTGAGCCAGCCGACGCGGTGGCCGGCGATCCAGTGCTCGAGCTGGCGGTCGGTGTTGAACAACGCAGGAACGTCTTTACGCCGGGTCGAGACCACCGCGCCGGTCAGCGCGGGTCACGGCCGGTAGTCCACCGCGCCCCGGGCGTAGGCGTGAAATGCAGCGTCGGCGACCGTTCCCGGCTCCGCCACCGGAGGTGCGTCGGGCTGGGCGTCGTCCAACACGGTCCGCGCCCAGTCGTCGGCGCCGTCGTACGTCTCGGCCAGCTCGCTGAGCGTGAAGGTCTGGCCGACACGACGGCGAAGCGCGTCGACGAGGACGTCCACCCGCCCTGTCAGGTCGGCGTAGCGGCGGTGGTCGCCGCGAGCCTCTTCGACACGACGGTTGCCGTCTCGCCATTGCTGGCGCGCGAGCTCGATCTCCATCTACGAAGTACAGCAGGAGTCGGGCCAGAGACCAGGCAGCTCGGCAAGGATGCGCTCGCCGAGCTCGTAGCCGGGCTGGGCGAGCGCGAACGCGGCGTGCGCGTGCAGGCACTTGAGGCTGCCGTTGCGCGTCGAGCCGCCGATGCCCGCGTCGAGCTCGGGCCGAAGATGCCGCTGCCTCTTCTGCGCCGCTTCGAGGCTGTGCGCGAGCGCGGTGTCATTCTCGACCGCGCGCGTCCAGCGTTCGACGCCTCCTGCCGCCTCGATGCGCGAGATCGCCGCAACCAGCGACGGGCAAGTGACGTAGTACTGCGTCGGGAACGGACGGCCGTCGGCGGCGAAGGGGGCCTGCTCGCTCACCGCCGGCCTGCCGAACGGACAGCGCACCGCGACGCGCCGAAACGCGCGCGGCCGCCGGCCGAGTTGCTGCGCAACCACTTCTTCATCGGTCATGCGCTGAAGCTAGATGATCAGTGCTTCTGGTGCCGCCAGGCGGCGATGCCGCGCACGATGAAGAGCCGCTCGCCCGGTTTCACGAGGCCGAGCCGCCGCGCCTCGCGGAGCAGCTGGTCGCCGGTCCCCGCCTGCGCGATCCGCGCCTGGAGCCTCGCCTTCTCGACCCGAAGGGCCTGCACCTGGGCCGTGCGGGCCTGCAGCTCGCCCTTCGTGTGCAGGTAGGTGTGTAGCGGCTTCCAGTAGAGGAACGCAACGAGCACGATGCCTCCGATGGCAAGCAGGCGTGTTGGACGCAGCCGCCGCACGGAGACAGCTTCTCTGCGCCGCCGTCAATCCCTACGTGCCCGAACGGCGCAAACGGTCAGGCGTCGCGCGAATTGCAGAAGCGCAACGAGGTGACGCCCGTGTTCGTCATGCGATGTCGACCTTGATCACGTTGGTCGAGCCGGGAAGGTTGACCGCAGTGCCGGCGGTGAGCACGACCCGATCGCCCGCGTCGACGAGACCCGAGTTGAGCGCCGAGGCAAGCGAGCGAGACCAGAGGTCCTCGACGTCGTCGCTCGGCGGCATCAACACCGGGGTCACGCCCCACTCGAGCGCCATCTGCTGCACGGCCGTGCGGTGATGTGAGAGCCCGAGGATCGGGCGACGGGGGCGCAGCCGCGCCACGGCAGAGGCGGTGCGGCCCGTGAAGGTCGGTACGAGGATCGCCCGTGCCCCGAGCGCCTCCGCCAGGTCGCAGGCGGCGTTCGACATCGCACGGCCGACCGTCGGCTCCTCGCCTGCCTCGGGCATCTGGTGGCGGTAGCCCATCGAAGGCTCGACCGCACGTGCGATGCGATCCATCATCTGCACCGCCTGAATCGGATAGTTCCCGGTTGCTGTCTCGGCCGAGAGCATCACGGCGGACGTTCCGTCGAGCACCGCGTTCGCAACGTCGCTCGCTTCGGCGCGCGTCGGCTCCGCGTGCTCGATCATCGACTCGAGCATCTGCGTGGCCGTGATCACCGGCTTCCCGGCCTCGAGACAGCGCAGAATGATGCGCTTTTGCAGCAACGGCACGGTTGCCGCGCCGATCTCGACGCCCAGATCTCCGCGCGCGACCATGACCGCGTCGGCCTCCTGAAGCACCTCTTCGAGCGCCTCGACCGCTTCGGCCTTCTCGATCTTCGCGATCACGCGCGCCGGCGAACCGTGCTGGCGGATGATCGCCTGCAGGTCGCGGACGTCCGCGGCCGCACGAACGAACGAGAGCGCCACGAAGTCGACGCCGAGCCCGAGCGCGAACTCCAGGTCGTCGAGATCCTTCTTCGTCAGGGAGGGAATCGGCACCGGCACACCGGGCAGGTTGACTCCCTTGTGCGACTTCACCTCGCCGCCGACGACAACCAGGCAGCGGGCACGGCCGTGCTCGACCTCCTGTACCGACAGACGCACGAGGCCGTCGTCGATCAGGATGTCGTGACCGGGTTTCAGCACCTCGCTGATCACGGCGGGCGCGATCGGCAACTCACCGCCGGATGCGTGTTGCTCGCCGACGACCACGATCTCTTCGTCTCGGAGCAGCAGGCGCGGCGACGTCAGGTCGCCGATGCGCAACTTGGGGCCCTGCAGGTCGGCGATCACCGCAAGCGGCTTGCCGGTCTCCTCCTGCACCTCACGGACGATGTGCGCCGCGGCCGCATGGTCTGCCTGTGTCCCGTGCGAGAGGTTCAGGCGGATCGCGTCGACGCCGGCGTCCACGAGCTCACGGAGCACCTCGCTCGTGGACGAGACGGGGCCGATCGTCGCCACGATCTTCGTCCTTCTGCCGTCGGCGGCCATGCGAAGCAGCGTAGCCCCTCGCCCAAGCCGTCGCGGACTACGCGCTCGCGCGCGGAAAAGCAGCCCAGCCGGGGTACTCCGCCGCGGCGCCCAGCTGCTCCTCGATCCGCAACAGCTGGTTGTACTTCGCGACGCGATCCGAACGCGCGGGCGCGCCCGTCTTGATCTGCCCGGTGCCGAGGGCGACCGCGAGGTCGGCGATCGTGGAGTCCTCGGTCTCCCCCGAGCGGTGCGACATCACGGCCGTGTAGCCGTTCGACTGCGCGAGCCGCACCGCTTCGATCGTCTCGGTCAGCGTGCCGATCTGGTTCACCTTGACCAGGATCGAGTTGGCAACGCCCTCGTCGATCCCCCGTTTCAGCCGCTTCGGGTTGGTGACGAAAACATCGTCGCCGACCAGCTGGATGCGGTTGCCCAGCGCTTCCGTCTGCGCCTGCCACGAGTCCCAGTCGTCCTCGGCGGCGCCGTCTTCGATCGAGACGACCGGGTAACGGTCGACGAGCTCGGCCCAGAACGCCGGCAGCTCAGCGCCGGTCTTCTCGCGGCCTTCGAAGCGGTAGACCCCACCGGAGAAGACCTCGCTCGTCGCCGGGTCGAGCGCGATCGCCACGCGGTCGAGAACACCGGCGCGCTCGGCCGCCTCCAGGATCGCCTCGATCGCCGCCTCGCTCGACTCCAGATCGGGCGCGAACCCGCCCTCGTCGCCGACCCCGGTCGCAAGGCCACGGTCGGCGAGCACCTGCTTCAGCGCGTGGTAGACCGCAGCGCCGATGCGCAGGCCTTCGGCGAACGACGCGGCGCCGACGGGCACGACCATGAACTCCTGCAGGTCGATCGAGTTGGCCGCGTGGGCACCGCCGTTGATCACGTTCAGCATCGGCACCGGCAGCGTGGTCGCATCGTCACCGCCGAGGTAGCGCCAGAGCGGCTGCTCCGCCGCCGCGGCCGCGGCCTTCGCAGTCGCGAGCGAGACGCCGAGAATCGCATTCGCCCCGAGCCGCCCCTTGTTCGGAGTGCCGTCGAGATCGATCAGCGCGCGGTCGAGCCCTTCCTGGTCGGTCGCGTCGCGTCCGTGCACAGCGGCGGCGAGCTCGCCGTTGACATTCCCAACTGCCTGCGAGACGCCCTTGCCACCCCACTCGGCACCGCCGTCACGCAGCTCGACGGCCTCGTGCACGCCGGTCGAGGCGCCCGAGGGCACGATGGCCCGCCCGAACGCGCCCGAGTCGAGGCGTACGTCGACCTCGACGGTGGGGTTGCCACGCGAGTCGAGCACCTGACGTCCTTGCACGTGGACGATCCTGGTCACGTCGTCCTCTCCTTGGCCTGGTCGTAGTAGCGGTCCTGCTGATCGAGTGGAAGCGCCGTCCAATCCTCACCGGCCGCGACGGCGAGCGCCTGCGCAGCTTCTACCCGCGCGCGGAAGCGCTTCGCTGCAGCCCGGAGCTCGAGCTCCGGATCGACGTTCAGCCGGCGGGCAACGTTGACCGCGGCAAAGAGCACGTCTCCGAGCTCGGCGGCGGCGCGCGCAGGCGGCTCGGTCGCCTCGGCCGGATCCTCCGCCGGCAGCTCGGCCCGCAGCTCCTCGAGCTCGTCCTCGAAGTCGGCGAGCGCACCCGCCAGATCCGGGTATTCGAAGCCGACCGACCGCGCCCGCAGCTGGAGCTTGCGCGCGTAGAGGAGCGCGGGCAGCCCTTCCGGAACGTCGTGGAAGATTCCCTCCCGGCCCTCGTCCTCGCGCTTGATCTGCTCCCAGCGCCGGCGCACGGCGCCGGCGGTAGTGGCTTCGGACGCACCGAAGATGTGCGGATGGCGGCGGACGAGCTTCTCCGTCACGTTGCGAATCGCCGTTTCGAGATCCCCACTAGCGTTTTCGGCGAGCAGGAGCGCCAGGAAAACGCACTGAAAGAGGAGGTCGCCGATCTCGTCGAGCAGCTTCGCGTCGTCACCGGCCAGCGCGGCATCGGCGACCTCGTAGGCCTCCTCGAGCGTGTGCGGCACGATTGTCCGCTTCGTCTGCTCGCGGTCCCACGGGCAGTCGCGACGAAGCCGCTCGGTCAGCTCCTGGAGCTCGACGAGCGCTTGGGCGTAAGACACGACGCCGACGTTAGCCGGTCGTGGTGGCGTTCGTCGTCGTCACGGTGCAGGGATCCGGGCTCGGCGCGTAGCCGACCTGGTAGCGGATCTTCGAGCCAGAGCAGAAGCTCTTCGTCAACCCGGCAACCCAGTCGGTCATCGCCTGGTTCTTCGCCGTCTGAAGCAGCTGCTGCTTGATCGAGGTCGAAACCTGCTTCTCGGGCGTCGTTGAGCTCGCCTTCACCACCGACAGCGGCTCGATCACGAACCAGCCGTACTGGGCGTTGTGGACCGGCGCGTGCACGACCTTGGTGGCACCCGTGAAGGCGACCGTGTCGAACTCGGGCACGGTCTGGCCCTTCGAGACGGTCAGCTTGCCGCAGTTGTTCTTGGAGCTCGGATCCTGCGAGTACTTCTTCGCCAAGGTGCACCACGTCTGGTCGTTGCCCGCCTTCAGCTGTGCGTAGAGCGACTCCGCGAGCGCCTTCGTCTTGACGAGAATGTGGCGCACGTCGCGTGTCTGCGGCTGGCTGTAGAGCTGCGGGTGACTCGCGTAGTAGCTGTGCACCGCGGCGTCGGAGACCGTGACGCTCGTCGTCACCTTGTTGAACACGGCCTCGGAGATCAGCTGCGCCCGAATGTCCTCGCGCACCTGGGCGTCGGTCAGCTTCTGCGTCTTCAGCTGTGCCTGGTAGCGCTTTTCGCTGCCGCCGAAGTACTGCTTCTTGATCTGGTCGAGACGCTTCTGGACGTCGCTCGAGGAAATCGTGATCCCCATCGACGCCGCCTTCTCCTCGCGCTCGGCCTGCTGGACGAGCAGCGTCATGGCCTGGCCCTTGACCGTCTCGTAGGCCGCCGTCCCCTGCTTCGGAAAGGCGCGATTCTGCTGGGCGAAGCTGCGCTGCGCCTGGGCGAGCAGCGCATCGAAGGCAGCCTTCGAAACGTGAACGCTCCCCACGGTTGCGACGTCGGACGCCTGCAGCTTGGCGGCACTGCTGCCGCCACATCCCGCAAGGAGGGCCGCAGCGAGCAGAAGTAGAAGGGGATACCTGACCATGTTCAGAGGATGCGCCGACTAAGCCGCCTGGCGCGCCGCCAGCATAGCATCGACCAAATCGAGCGCCTCCTTGAATTCACTGCTCCTTAACGTCACCTCACGGTTGCCGCCCGAGTACACGGCGGTCTCCACCCGGACGCGCAGTTCCCGCAGTTCGCCCGAGCCGAGCACGACCGGGCCGACCGAAGCCCGGCCGCCTCGAAACACGAGGTAATCAGCGCCGAGCCGCGCGAGCTTGAGCTTCGCCGCCTGGATCGCGAACAGGTTCTCGACCGGGCCCGGAACCGGCCCGTAGCGATCCTCGGTCGAGACATGCAGCTCGTGCAGTTCGTCCTCGGTCTCGGTCAGCACGATCCGCCGGTGCAGGTCGATCTTCAGCGCCTCGGCGGCGATGTATGGCGCGGGCACGTACGCGTCGATCCGCGCATCGACACGGACCGGTCTCGCAGCGAGCCGGCGCTGGCCGGACAGCTCGGCGACCGCCTCGTGGAGCAGCTCGACGTAGAGCTCGAACCCGAGCGCGGCGACGTGCCCGGACTGTTCGGCGCCCAGAAGGTCACCGGCGCCGCGAATCTCGAGGTCGCGCATTGCGATCGCGAAACCGGCGCCGAGCTCCGTGTGGTCGGCAAGCGTCGCGAGCCGGGCGCGAGCCTCCGGCGCGAGCTCCTGGGCATCCGGATAGAAGAGGTATGCGTGCGCGAGCACGTCGCTGCGCCCGACCCGTCCTCGGATCTGGTAGAGCTGGCTCAGACCGAGCTGGTCGGAGCGTTCGACGATCAGCGTGTTCGCCTGCGGGATGTCGAGACCGGACTCGATGATCGTCGTCGAGACCAGCACGTCGGCGTCGCCGGCGAGAAACGCGATCATCTGATCCTCGAGCTCGCGCTCCCGCATCTGCCCGTGCGCGACGAGGAAGCGCAACTCCGGTCGGAGTTGCGCCAGTTGGGCCGCCTTTTCCTCGATGGTGTCGACTCGATTGTGCAGGTAGAAGGTCTGGCCGCCCCTACCAGCCTCGCGCGCCAGCGCGAGGCTGATCAGCTCCTCGTCGTACTCGCCGACGAAGGTGCGGATCGGGCGACGCCCCTCGGGCGGAGTCTCGATCACCGAGATGTCGCGCAGCCCGGACAGGGACATGTGCAGCGTGCGCGGGATCGGCGTCGCGCTCAGTGCGAGCACGTCGACTTCGAGCCGCAGCTGCCGCAGCAGCTCCTTCTGCGCGACACCGAACCGCTGCTCCTCGTCGACGATCACAAGCCCGAGCTCCTTGGGGATCACGTCCCGTGAAAGCACTCGGTGGGTGCCGATCAGGACGTCGACTTTTCCTTCGGAAAAGTCGAGAAGGACACGCTTCACGTCCGCCGGCGTCCTGAAACGCGAAACCATCTCGACACGGATGGGGAAGTCGCGGTAGCGGCCGCGGAACGTGTTCCAGTGCTGCTGGGCGAGCACCGTCGTCGGCACGAGCATCAGCACCTGCTTGCCGCTCACCGCCACGGTGAACGCCGCCCGCAGCGCGACCTCGGTCTTGCCGAAACCGACGTCGCCGCACACGAGCCGGTCCATCGGGTGCGGCGCCTCGAGGTCTGCCTTCACGGCCTCGATCGCGGTGCGCTGGTCTTCCGTCTCGCGGTACGGAAACTCGTTCTCGAGCCGCTCGATCCACTCGTGCTCGACGTCGAAGGCGATGCCGGGCTGCGTCTGGCGCTGCGCGTAGAGCTGCAGCAGTTCGCCGGCCAGCTCGCGCAGGTGCGCGCGCGCCCGCGTCTTCAGGTTGTCCCAGGCCTTGCCACCGAGCTTCGAGAGCACCGGCGCCTTCGAGTCGGCGCCGATGTAGCGGCTGACCTTGCCAATCTGCTCGTGCGGGACGTAGACGCGGTCGTCGCCCCGGAAGGCGAGGAGCAGGTAGTCGCGCGTGACGCCCGCGACTTCCTTCGTCTCGAACCCTTTGAGCTGGGCGATCCCGTGGTCCTCGTGCACGACATAGTCGCCGGTGCGCAGGTCACTGAAGCTCTGGAGCGCCCGCCCGGGCGCCGTTGCCGCCCGCGGCGGCCGTTTTCGAAAGACCTGCGTGTCGGGCAACAGCGCGAAGCCGAGCTCGCGCCAGACGAAGCCGCGGCGCGCCGGCGAGACGGCGAACTGGAGACCGCTCGGCGCGGAACCGGGCTCGAGCAGCTCAGCGTGGACGCGGCGCAGCAGTTGCTGCTGGCGGAGCGCCTCGCCGCGATGCGGAAAGGCGACGACCACGTCGAGCTCCTGGCGAAGCAGGCCGCCGAGCTCGTTCTCCGCCTCCGCAAGACCGCGCGCGGCGAGCGCGGGCCGCTGCGCGTCGAACGAGAACGGCTGGCCTTGCGGAAGCGGCGAGAGCTCGGTGGTGCCGCGGAGCTCGACCGGCACGAGCCCTTCCTCGGCCCACACGGCGCGCACCTCGTCGGCCGACCACACGACGTCGGGCGCGCGGTCGAGGGCCGGGACGAGGTCGGATGGCTCGCCGCGCGGCCGCTCCTCCTCGCCCTCGTCGGGCCCGAGGTCGATCTCGACGAGCTCGCGCCGCCGCTCGACCGCCGCATAGATGGTCGCCTCCGTCACGTGGCGCAGCGCCCGTTGCGTGAAGGGAGAGAACGCACGAATCTGCTCGATCTCGTCGCCGAAGAGCTCGACGCGCAGGGGCTCCCGGCCGGTGGTCGCGAACACGTCGACGAGCCCGCCCCGCACGGCGAACTGTCCGCGTTCCTCGACGCGCTCGACCCGTTCGTACCCGGCCGAGGCGAGCTGCCTCGCGATCGCGTCGATGCCCGGCTCGTCGCCGGGCGCGAGGCGGAGCGCCGCGGGCCGCTCCGACGCCGGCGGAATGCCCTCCGCGACGGCGGTCGCCGAGGCGCACACGAGCCCGCCCCGCTCGAGCACGGCGAGCGCGCGAGCCCGCTCGCCGACCAGGTGCGGTGGGGGCTCGAGCCCCGAGCCGGAGTGCACGCCACGCGACGGGAAGAGCGCCACGCCGTCCTCGCCGAGGAACCACGATGCCGCTTCGGCCACGTCGCGCGCGTCGGCGTCCTCCGGCAGCAGCACGACGAGACCGCGCCCGAGCTCGTCGTGCAGGGCCGCGACGACGAGCGGCAGAACCGGCTCGGAGACGCGCGCGCGCGCGGGCAACGCGGCGGCGAGCTGCTGGAGCCGCTCCTCCGCGCGAAGGCGTTCGACGAGGGTGTAGAGAACAGGCCGGTCCATGACGATTGGCCGAACGAGGCGTCCGGCCGGGTCGCCATCGTACGTTCCGGCTCAGTGGCCGTGCGGGTCGAACATCCGCCGGCTGTTCCTCACAACGATCAGGGAACAGCTCAGAAGAGCCTTCGCGCGCCGTCGTAGAGGGCGCCGTACGAGCCGTCGAGCGAGTCGATCTGCACGCGCGTGCCGCTGTGCGGAGCGTGGATGAACAGTCCGTGGCCGATGTAGAGCCCAACGTGCCCGAGGCCGTCGAAGAAGACGAGATCGCCCGGACGAAGCCCTGCCCTCGAGACGACTCGGCCGCGATCGAACTGCGCGCCCGAGTAGTGGGGCAGCGAGATCCCGAAGTGCGCGTAGACGAAGCGCGTAAAGCCGGAGCAGTCGAAACCGCTCCGGGGCGAGGTGCCGCCGTAGACATACGGAACGCCGAGGAAATGGCGGGCGAACGAGACGACCTTCGCCTGCTCGTGCGCGACAGCGGTGGCATGGCTCGTCCGCAGCTGCGCGGCGGGCGCTCCGCCTGCACGTGCGAAGACGACCGCGAGAACGATGAGGCAGAGCAGCGCAAGGCGGATGCGTAGGGTCATCGGAGAGGTCCCTTCGGCAGGGGCGGCGCGCCGAAAAGGAAAACGCGCCTGGCTGTCGTTGGCCGGCGCAGTTCAGCACCCCGGACTCGGCCCTACTATCACCCTTTCGAGGGATGTGGCGTCACTCTAAAGGGGTAGTCCGAGTGGGGTCGCGTCTCCCGGGCCAGGTGGGCTTCTCCACCGGCTGAAGCGCGTTTCCGCTGCACTTCGGGACTTTCCGAATTTGTGTGCGGAGTGTTACGAACGTTTGCTGTTGACGGCCCGCTGCGCAGCCTCGAGACCGTCCGCATCGAGCACCTCGACGGCGGCCACCGCCTTGCGGACGAGGCCGTCCGGGTCCTCGTCCGCGGTGAAGTCGGTGAGCACCCAGTCGGCGAGCGGCCGGGGGTCGCCGCGCCCGGGCCGCCCCACGCCGACGCGGAGGCGCAGGAAGTCGGGTGTGCCGAGGTGGGCGGCGACCGAGCGAATGCCGTTGTGGCCTGCGAGGCCGCCGCCGAGCCGGGCCTGCAGGCGCCCGAGCTCGAGGTCGCTGTCGTCGTGAACGACGAGCACCGTGTCGGGTTCGAGCTTGAAGAACCGCATCGCCGCCTGCACGGAGCGGCCCGAGTCGTTCATGAACGTCTCGGGCTTCAGCAGGGCGACCCGGTGCCCGTCGATGCGCACCTCCGCCAGCTGCCCGTTGAACTTCTCCCGCCACGAGCCGTCGTGTCGCCGTGCGAGCTCGTCGACGACGAGAAAACCGATGTTGTGCCGGTTGCGCGCGTACTCACGGCCCGGGTTGCCGAGCCCCGCGACGAGCAGGTCGTAGGAGGTGCCGTTGCGACGCGGCCAGAGCCGCACCGAAGCGCCTAGCCCTCGTCGGGGCCGGGCTCGGCGCTCTCGCCGGAATCGGCGTCGGCACCGCCTTCGGCGGCCCCGGCGTCCTGCGCTGCAGGCGTCTCGCCCTCGGCGGCCTCACCCTCGGCGGCCGTCTCGGGCTCTTCGACCCGGGTCGGCTGTGTGACCGTGGCCAGCACCGTCTCCTCGAGATCGTCGAGGAGCGTCACACCGGCCGGCACAGCAAGCGCCGACAGGCGGAACGAGTCGCCGATCTTGAGCTCGGAGACGTCGACCTCGATGTGCTCGGGCACCTCCATCGGCAGGGCCTCGACGTTCAGCTCGTTCGTGACCTGCGAGAGCACGCCGCCCTCCTTGACGCCGACGGGCTCCCCGTGCAGGTGCAACGGCACGGTCGCGTGGATCGGCTGGTCGAGGCGGACTTCCTGCAGGTCGACGTGCGTGATCAGGCCGCGCACGGGATCCTGCTGGAACTCCTTCAGCACCGAGGAATGGGTCTTGCCGCCTTCGACGATCACGTCGAGCACGGCGTTCAGGCCACCCTTGCTCGTCAGTGCCGTGCGCAGGTCGCGCTCGGGGATCGCGATCGGAACCGGCTGCTCACGGCCGTAGAGGATGCCCGGGATGACCCCGTGGCGCCGCAGGCGCCGCGACTCGGCCGAGCCGAGCACGGCACGGTTCTGGACCATCAGCTTGACACGCTCTCCCGCCACGACGGCGCAGTGTAGCGAGATCGCGGAGGGAAACCTGCGGTTTCCCTCCGCGGGCCGTCAATCAGGCGCCTATGCGTGTCTCGCCGACCTGGCGAGCTCAACATCGCCTGCGCGGGGTGTGGGCGATCTTTACCGGACGGGTCCGCTGACGTGTCGCTCGCCTGGGCCAGGTTCCGAGTCTCACAGCACCCTGAGTGCTCGGTTAGTGTCCCCCCATGCCGGTGGAGGAGGCCTCCGTAACGGGTTGGCACTCGGATACAGCGTGACGCGCGACGCTGCCGTCGAACCTTCGGCATCCGGCGGCCCAATCTCTGTTCGAACTCTGACTGCACCGACACGAAGAGAGATCGAAGAGCTGGCCGAGATCTTCGAGCAATATCGTGCGCATTACGGCGAGGCTCCTGATGCCGCACGATCGGCCACGTGGCTAGAACGGAACCTCGCGAGCAGCCGCTTCAGAGCATTCGTTGCAGCAGACAAGGGCCAGTTCGTCGGCTTTGCGATCACGATGGAAGTTCCGGCGTCGCTGCGGCTCGGCCACTTCTGGCAGATCAGAGACTTGTTCGTCTTGCCGCACCAGCGCCGCCTGGGCGTCGGTCGTGCGCTCCTCGACTCCCTGCGCACGGCTGCGATTGCGGCAGGCGCCTTGCGACTGGTCTTACAGACTGAGAACGACAATGAGCCCGCACTGCGTCTCTACGCGGAGAGTGGCTACACGCTCGTCGAGGATTATCGCTCACTGACGCTGCCGCTCACAACTCCTTGATCTCGTCGCACCGGCGGTGAGGCCAGGTGCGGCCGGCGATGGCACGCGCCCGGGAACGGAGGGTCTCGGGAGGGAAACCGAGAAGGTTCCCTCCCGACCTAAAAGAGCTGGTTCTCGCCGCCGAAGATCGCCGAGACGGAGTCGTCGGCGAAGACGTTCATGATCGTCTCGGCAAGCAGCGGCGCGACCGGCAACACGGTCATCTTGTCGGGCTTTGCGAGCGGGTCGATCGGGACGGTGTCGGTCACCACAATCCCCTGGATCTCGGACTTGTCGAACTTCTCCAGCGCGTTGCCGCAGAAGAGGCCGTGAGTCGCGAAGACCCAGACGTCCTCGACGCCGTGCTCCTTCAGGGCCTTCACGTTGGCAAGCAGCGTGCCGCCGGTCATGATCACATCGTCGCCGAGGATCGCCGTCTTGCCGCGCACACGGCCCGTCACTTCTGTGACTTCGACGACGTCGTGCGCTGGGCGCGACTTGTGCATCAGCGCGAAGTCGGCGTCGAGCATCTCCGCGAAGCGCACGGCCTGCTTGGCACGGCCCGCATCCGGGGAGACCGACACGATGCCCTCGCCCGTGAGGCCGAGATCGCGAAAATGACGTGCGAACAGCGGCACCGCGGTCATGTGGTCGACCGGGATCGTGAAGAAGCCCTGGATCTGGCCGGCATGCAGGTCCATCGTCAGCACACGGTCGGCGCCGGCGAGCTGGAGCATGTCGGCGACGAGACGAGCGGAGATCGGCTCGCGCGGCTTTGCCTTGCGGTCCTGGCGCGCGTAGGGGAACAGCGGGATCACAGCGGTGATCCGCTTCGCGGACGCGAGCTTCGCCGCCTGGATCATGAAGAGCAGCTCCATCATGTTCCGGTCGACGGGCTCGCAGCCCGTCTGGACGATGAAGATGTCGGCGCCGCGGATCGACTCGTCGAAGCGGCAATACGTCTCGCCGTTTGCGAACGTGCTCAGCTCGACCTCGCCGAGCTGGACGCCGAGCTGCTCTGCAATCCGCGTTGCGAGGTCGGAGTGCGAGCGGCCCGAGAACACCATCAGCCGTTTTTGCGGCCCGCGCTCGATCCAGTGGCCCGGCTTCTGCTCGGTCACGATCGCCGGCCCCTCGAGACCCGGAAGGACGAGCTCAGAGGTTCCGCTGCCGCGCTGCATAGCCCTCCTTGTTCTCCTGGCGTGGACGGGCAATCCCCAGTGCGTCGGCGGGGACATCCTTCGTTATGACCGAGCCGGCGGCGATCCATGCCCCGTCACCTACCTGTAGCGGCGCGACAAAACCATTGTGGATACCGGTCCTGACGTTGCTGCCGATCTTGGTGCGGCCCTTGGGCTGACCCGGCTGATGCGGGAAGTTCGCGGTGATCGCGCCGGCACCGACGTTCGTGTCGTCGCCGATCTCGGCGTCGCCGATGTACGAGAGGTGGGGCACCTTGGTGCGGTCGCCGATGCGTGAGTTCTTGATCTCCACGAAGGTGCCTGCCTTGGAAGACTCGCCGAGGACCGTTCCAGGGCGAAGGTAACAGAACGGCCCCACCGTCGCCCTCGATCCGATGTGTGCGTCGATCATGACGGTGTTCGCGCCGATTTCCGCGCCCGTGGCGACCCGCGTCGCGCCGCGCAGGATCGAAAACGGATGGATCGTCACGTCGGGCTCGATCTTCACGGTCGGTTCGATCCAGGTTGTCTGCGGATCGACGATCGTCACCCCTGCGAGCATGTGGGCCTCGTTGATCCGCTCGCGCAGCACGCCTGCGGCGCGGGCCAGCTCGACCCGGGTGTTGACACCGTCCGCCTGCCGCGAGTCGGCAGCGATGTGCGCGGCCACCTTGCCGCCGCTCGCGACGAGGATCTCGATCACGTCGGTGAGGTACAGCTCGCCCTGCACGTTGTGAGGCTGGATCCGCTCGAGGGCGGGCCAGAGCGCATCCGAGCGGAAGACGTAGATCGACGAGTTGATCTCGCGGATCCGCTGCTCCTCCTCGTTCGCGTCGGTGCCTTCGACGATGCGCAGCACCGATCCATCCGGGCCGCGGACGATCCGTCCGTAGACGCGTGGATCGGGTGGCTCAGCGCTCAGGATGGTGGCCACCGCGTCCTCGCGATGATGGGTCTCGACGAGCTCCGCCAGCAGGGCGGCGGTCAAGAGCGGCGTATCGCCCGACAACACGAGCACGTCGCCGTCGTGCCCCGCAAGCGCAGCCTGAGCGCAGCGGACGGCGTCGCCGGTGCCGCGCGGCGTCTCCTGGATCGCGACCGCGACGGCGCTCGCCGCGAACTCGTCGCGCGCAGCCGGCGAGGCGACGACGACCACGGGGTCGGCGCCGGTCTCGCGGCCGGTCTCGATGATCCAGTCGACCATGCGGCGACCGAGGAGCTCGTGGAAGTGCTTCGGCACAGCCGAACGCATCCGGGTGCCGAGGCCTCCGGCCATGACGAGAGCTGCGAGCGGCGTATCTGGCATGGGCGGCGTCAGTGAGATGGCTGGGGCGCCAGGATTCGAACCTGGGATCGCGGGACCAAAACCCGCTGCCTTACCGCTTGGCTACGCCCCACTACGGCTGCAGTTTACGGGCGCTCGGTGATGAGGAAGACGAGCGCGGCAATCGCGATCAGCACGATCACGACTATCGCAACCGCCTTGACGAGCGCGAGCGCAATCGGCACGCAGAGGACGAGCAGCTGCGACGCCGCGAAGATCCACGCGAACTGGCGCACCAGGTCGGAGCGGCTGCTGCGGCCCGCGAACCACCAGAATCCGACGGCGATCGCGGCGATCGCGACGGCGGCCCACCAGTGCAGCGCGCCGAACAGGTAGAGCAGGCCCTCGATGGCCGCGATCCAGAGCGTGAGGCGAAAGCGCCGCCCGCGCAACCAGCGGCCTGACCGGGTTGAACCGTGTTCGATCGCGTGCGACTCGAACATGCCGGTCAACCGTACCACGCTGGAACGGTGATCCAGATACGCCCGAGGCGGCGAAGCGCCCGGGCTGCGCGCTCGGCGTCGGCGGTGCGGTGATAGAGGCCGTAGAGGGCCGGTCCGGCACCGCTGACGTCGGCGCGGAACGCACCTCCTGCGGTGAGCTCGTCAACGAGCGGTGATGAGACAAGGTCGTTCGGCGGCAGCGCCACAAGATCGCGCGGCCTGCGCACGGCGGCCAGCGCCGCTCGCAGCGCGGCGACGCGCTCGTCGTAGCCCTGCTCACCGCCGCGTTCCTCGAAGGCCGCGTAGACCTCGGCGGTCGACAGCTTCGTCGCACCCTTCGGCAAGAGCAACAGCACGACGAAGTCCTGCGGTAGGTCGATTGGCTCGAGCACGGTGCCGTCGCCCGTGCCGAGCTGCGGGCCGTCGCGCAGGAAGAACGGCACGTCGGCGCCGAGGTGCGCTGCGAGCTGGTGCAGTTCCTCCGGCGTCCGCGGTTGCGCGAGCTGGGCGTTCGCGAGCCGCAACGCGGTCGCCGCGTCGGAGCTGCCGCCGCCGAGGCCCGCCGCGACCGGCGTGTGCTTCTCGATCCGCACGTGCCAGCCGTGCGGAGCGGCCAGCGCGGCCAGCGCAGAGCGGACGATCGTGTCCTCCGCAAACCCCTCGACCACCGTCCGACCGGCCGGCTTCACCGTGACGCGGTCGCCGAGGTCGACCCGCTGGTAGACCGTCTCGACCTCATGCTTGCCGTCGTGACGACACGGCCCCACAACCAGTGCGAGGTTGATCTTCGCCGGCGCGGCCCCGATCACCCGAGTGCTCCCGCGAGCTCGACGAACTCCTGGGGCTCGAGCTCTTCGGCGCGCACAGCCGGCTCACGACCGATCGCAGAGAGCGCGTCGACCGCCCGCTCGCGCGGGAAGAGGCCCGACAGTGCGATCGAGTTCGCGAGCGTCTTTCGCCGGTGGCCGAACGCGGCCTCGACGATCCGCTTGACGGACATCGGCGCGCCGGGGGCGATCCTGCGAAACCCGACGAGCGCCGATTCCACATTCGGCCTCGGCCTGAACACCTCTCTCGAGACGGGATGGAAACCGGTGCGCTCGGTGGCGAGCTGCACGAGCACCGAGACCGCGCCGTACGCTTTCGTCGAGGGTCGTGCGAAGAAGCGGTCTGCAACCTCGCGCTGAACCATCACGCACCAGCGGTCGATCTGCTCGAGCGTGAGGCTCTCGGCGACGAAGGGCGTCGCGACGTTGTAGGGCAGGTTCGCGACGATCTTGTGCGGGGACGGATCGAGGCGTGGGATGTCCAGGCGCATTGCGTCGCCCCAGTGCACCGTCGTGCGCACAATGCCGTCGAGGCTCGGAGCGAGCCGCTGGTCGACTTCGACCGCGTGCACCCAGGCGACGCGCTCGGCGAGGAACCGTGTGAGGACGCCGAGCCCGGGCCCGACCTCGAGGACGACGTCGGCGGCATCGAGCTCCGCCAGACGTTCGATGACGCCGAGGATGTTGTCGTCGACGAGGAAGTGCTGGCCGAGTGACTTGCGCGGGCTCACGCTCACAGCCCGAACACCGCCTCGGCGTTGCGCATGATCTGGTCGCGGATCGAATTGCCGTGCAGCTCGGCGAGCAGGTCGTAGGTGTGCGCGACGTACGCCGGCTCGTTGCGCCTGCCGCGCACGGGCTGCGGCGCGAGATACGGACAGTCGGTCTCCGCCAGCAGGCGGTCGGCGGGCACGCGGCGGGCGGCGGCGCGCAGGTCGCCGGCGTTCTTGTAGGTGACGTTGCCGGCGAACGAGACGTACCAGCCGCGCTCGATTGCAGCGTCGAGCAGGGCCGGCGACGAGAAGCAGTGCAGGATCACCGTCCCGTCGTGCGCGAGCAGCCGTTCGCGGGTGTCGTCGTCGGCCGCCCGCGTGTGGATCACGACCGGCTTCTCTAGCTCGCGCGCAAGCGCGAGCTGCTGCTCGAACAACAGTGCTTGTGCGTTCCGAGGTGCGTAGTCGCGGTAGTAGTCGAGCCCCGTCTCCCCCACTGCCACCGCCCTCGGGTGCGCGAGCAGGTCGCGCAACTCGTCGATCTCACCTGCGTCGCCCGCCTCGTGCGGGTGCACCCCGAGGCACGCGTAGACGCCCTCGTGCTGCTCGGCCCGCGCGAGCGTCGCTCGGGCGGCGGCGATCGTGGTGGCGACGTCGATCACGCGCGTGACCCCAGCGGCCCGGGCGCGCGCGAGCACCTCGGGCGCGTCGTCGCCGAGGTGCGCGTGCGTGTCGATCACGGCGAGGTCGGCTCGAGCCGCGGGAAGAGCGGCGGGGACGCCGCGATTCCGGTCGCCGGCGAGAGCTTGCCGTACTCGACCAGCTCCCAGTCGTACGCAAGCGGCTGGCCGAGCGCCTCGAGGATCTTCGGCGACGTCTCCGGCAGGTACGCCCACAGGGCAACGGCGCAGACTCGGAGGCCGTCGGCGAGGTCGTACAGCACCTGGTCGAGCTCGGCCGCTTTCGACTCGTCCTTGGCAAGCGTCCACGGGACGTGGTCGGTCACGTAGCGGTTCAGGTCGCGCACGAGCAGCCAGATGCGATCGATCGCCCCGGTGATGTCGAAGCCGTCGAGATCGGCGGGAACCTGCCCGCGGATCGAAGCGATCGTCGCCGCGAGCTCGCTCGAGCCGTGCGGGCCGCCGGGAATGGCACCGTCGCGGTAGCGCGCGATCATCGCCGTCGTGCGCGAGAGCAGGTTGCCGAGGTCGTTGCCGAGCTCGCGCTCGTAGCGCTCGGCGATGCCCGAGAGCGACGCGCTGCCGTCCTGCCCGAAGGTGACCGCGCGGGCGCACCAGAAGCGCAGCGCGTCGGCGCCGTAGATATCGATCAGCTCGAGCGGGTCGATCGCGTTCCCGAGCGACTTCGAGATCTTCAGCTCGTCGAGCAGCAGGTAGCCGTGGATGAAGATCTGCTTCGGCACCTCGTACCCGGCCGACAGGAGCATCGCCGGCCAGTAGACGCAATGAAAGCGGAGGATGTCCTGCGCCATCAAGTGGTGGACCTCGGGCCAGAACGCCTCGCGGAGGTCCTCGCCCGGCCGCGCGTACGTGAGCGCACTCAGATAGTTGACGAGCGCGTCCGCCCAGACGTAGGCGACCTGCCCCTCGTCCCACGGCAGCGGAATGCCCCACGGCTGGCCGGCGCGGCTGATCGAGAAGTCCCGAAGGCCACCGGAGACGAAGCTCTTCACCTCGTTGAAGCGAAACGGCGGCTGGACGAAGTCGGGACGGGCCTCGAAGAGGTCGAGCAGCCTGTCCTCGTAGGCGGACAGGCGGAAGAAGTAGTTCTTCTCCTCGATCCACTCGGGCACCGTGTCGTGCAGCGGGCACTTGCCGTCGACGAGCTCGTCCTCGGTCTTGAAGGCTTCGCAGCCGACGCAGTAGAGGCCCGCGTAGATGTCCTCGTAGACATCGCCGTTGTCGTAGATGCGCTGGAGGAACTCGCGCACGAAGACCTTGTGGCCCTCGTCGCTCGTGCGCATGAAGAAGTCGGTGTCCGCGTTCAGCCTCGGCGGCAGGCCGCGCCACGCCTCGGCGATCCGGTCCACGTACTCCTGAGCCGACAGTCCCTGTTCCTCCGCGACGCGCCAGACCTTGGTGGCGTGCTCGTCCACACCGGTGAGGAAGAAGGTCTCCTCGCCGCGCTGACGATGGTGCCGCGCGAGGATGTCGGCGGCGATCGTCGTGTACGCATGCCCGATGTGCGGCTTGTCGTTCACGTAGTAGATCGGTGTGGTGACGTAGAAACGCATCGGCGCCCATGATAGGCGCGGCCTTTCGCCGGACCGCGAACGCCCCTGCTGCGCACAGCCCGCAGGCGAGGACGAGCGCGAGACCCACGGCGTAGCCGCCACCGTTCGAGCTGTCGGCCGTTGCAGCGGGTCGAGGCGGCGGCGTCGCGTGCGGCGACCGGTGCAGAGCTGCAACCCGCCGCACGCCGCCTTCCCGCGGTTCGGACGCGACGGCGACCACGCGGGCCGGGAGCGCCGGCCGATGCAGGGCAACGGCCCGCGCCGCGGCGGCGCTCAGCGGCGACGCCCCGGCGAACTCCGGTCGGCTACCCGGATGCGTCGCCTCGCGCGTCGGCAGCCCCACCGCCGTGCCCGCGACGACACGCCGGAGTGCGCCCGCACCCGCCACCGACGCCGGCGCGGGCTCGACGTGGGCAACGGACACGTCGATCTCCCGATCACGTGCGCTCGCCGGCGGCGCGACCGGCCCGGGCGGCGCGTCAGGAACCGTGGTCGGGTTCTCCTCGACAGGCACCGTCGCCGCCGTCGCCGGCCCGGGAGCGGCTGCGATCGCCGGACCGGACGCAGCGACCGGAACGGGCTCGGGCACAGCGACAGGGTCGGGCGCAGGATCGGGCGCACCGACCGGCACGGGACCGGGCGCAGCGACAGGGTCGGGCACAGGACCGGCTGCCGGCTCGGGCACGGGGGCGGACGCAGGTGCGTGTGCCGGCACAGTCGCACCCACGGGCGCGGGCGCCGGGTCGGCCGCGGGCGGAGCCGGAGCCGGCTCGGGCGCCGGGTCTGCGGGCGGTGCAACGGGAGCCGCAGCCGGCGGCGCAGGATCGACGATCGCGCCGGGCAGCAGCGTGAGCGGGTCGACGTAACCCTGCGCCTCGGCGGTGCGGCGCACGCCGAGGTGCACATAGGGCTCGGCGACTTCCGGATTGCCGCTCGGGCCGATCGTGCCGACGGCGGCGCCCTCGGCGACCGCGGCCCCCTTCGTGACGTCGACCGTCCCGAGATGAGTGAGCGTCACCGAGTAGCCGTCGGCGGTCTCGATCGTGACGGTGCGCCCCGAGGACGGCACCGAGCCGGCAAAGGTCACGGTGCCGGAGCCCGGCGCGAGGACAGGCGAGCCCGGGTCGCCGCCGATGTCGATGCCGCGATGCTGGCCGGCCGCATACGGATGTGCCGGGTCGAAGACGAACGCCTGCAGAACGGCGCCGTGCGCGGGCCATGTCCACGCTTGCGCAGCGGAGACGAGAACGAGAGCGGCCAGCACGGCCGCGACGAGCGATCGGAGCATCGATCCCACCTTTGTTGTCTGGACGGAGAACGTTCAGACAACGGTAGGGGCGGCGACTCGCTGTTGTCAAACGAGATTACAGAGTTGTTACAGAGAGGCTCGGTAGAGTTCGTTGCGCGGCGTGTCAGTCAGCCGCGCGACGACATCCGCGGCAACGCGCCGTGGCGTCCCGGCGGCGACAAGGTCGGCCACGGCCTCACGCGCGACGGCCGGATCGGAGACCGCGTCGCCCGGGCCGAGCACGAGCGTGATCTCGCCCTTCGGCGGCTCGGCGAAGCGCGCGGCGACCTCGGCGGCCGACCCCCGCACGACCTCCTCGAAGCGCTTCGTCAGCTCGCGGCACACCGCAACCTCGCGCTCCGGGTCGAACGCGGCGAGCGAGCGCAACGACGCGGGCAAGCGCCGGGGCGACTCGAAGGCCACCACCGTGGCGCACCAGGCCGCCGTCTCGCGCCAGAGTGCATCGCGCTCCCCCGCCTTCCGCGGCAGGAAACCGACGAAGGCGTAGCGCCCACAGGCAAGCCCGCTGGCAACGAGCGCCGTCTCGACCGCCGAAGGCCCCGGCAGCACCGTCACCTCGACGCCTGCGTCGAGCGCGGCGCACACGATTCGCGCGCCGGGATCGGAGACCGCCGGCATCCCCGCATCGGTGACGAGTGCGATCCGCTCGCCTGCCTCGAGCCGCGGCAGAAACTCCGCGACGCGTGCCGCCTCGTTGTGCTCGTGGTAGGACACGAGCCGCGCCCGGATCCCGTGCCGCTCGAGCAGGCCGCGCGTGTGGCGCGTGTCCTCGGCGAGCACGACGTCGGCATCGCGGAGCTCGGCGAGCACCCGCAGCGTGATGTCGTCGAGATTCCCGATCGGCGTCGCGCAGATCGAGAGCACTAGCGAGCCTCGAGCGCCACGAGGCCGGCGCCGATCATCCCGGCCGCCTCACCGAGCTCGGCACACTCGATCTGGAGGTCTCGCCCGCCGTCTCCGAGCACCTCGCGCAGAACCGCCATGCGCGCCGCCGGCAGCAGCTGTTCGAACGCCGCGACGCCGAACCCGCCGCCGATTGCAATCCGCTCGAGCCCGAAGATGTTGACGAGCGAGCCGATCGCGACGCCGAGATAGTGACCGATGGACGCGAGAGCGGGATGGTGGGACTCGACGAGGTCGTGCGCTGTCGCCTGCGGCCCGATCGCTTCGCGCGCGAGCTTGGTCGCTGCTGTGCCCGAGCAGTAGGCCTCGACGTGGCCCCGCCCTGAGCATGCGCCCTGGCACGGCTCGCCGTCGGCGACGATCACCATGTGCCCGAGCTCGGTCCACGCATGGAGCAGCTTTCCCGCGAAGATGATCCCCCCGCCGACTCCGGTGCCGAGCGTGAGCGTGCCGAAGTACGAGGTGCCCCGCCCCGCTCCGTGCACGTGCTCGCCGTAGGCGGCACAACTGGCGTCGTTCTCGACCCCGACCGGCAGGCCGAGGCGGCGCTCCAGCTCGCCGGCGAAGTCGACCTGCCCCAGCGGAATGTTGACGGCTCCGAGCGCCTGGCCGGTCCGGTAGTCGAAACGGGATGGGATGCCGAATCCCACCGCCGAGACGCCCTCGAGTGGCAGCTCGCGCACCGCCGCGGCGACGCCGTCGAGCAGCGCCTCCTGCGACGTGGTGGGCGTCGGCTGCTCGACCGTTTCGAGCACGCGACCACCGTCGATCACCCCCGCGAGGATCTTGGTCCCGCCGAGGTCGACGCCGATGACACGCGTGGTGCTCATCTCCCGTGGGTAACGTAACCCGCGCAGTGGCGCCGGACGAGAAGCCGTACCGCATCTATCGAGGCGGCCGCGCCAAGGGGAGCGTCCCGGCGGCACCCCCGGCCGGGCGCAAGGGACGCGCCGGCGGCGGCGGGAAGGCCCCCGGGAGTCGCGTCTATCGCGGGCCGGGCGCGCGCCGCAGCGGCCGCCGGCCCCGCTGGCGGCGGCGTACCGCGCTCGGCGCGGCGGCCCTCCTTGTGCTCTTCGTCGTGTGGGCGGTCGCCAGCTACAGCTCGTTCTCGAACGGCGTCTCGGACGCGAACAAGCGGCTCGACCCGGGCGCGAAGGCTGCGCTTACCCCGCAGAGCGGCCTGCTGCTCTCGCACTCGACGATCGTCCTCATGCTCGGCACCGACAACGCGAACATCGCGGGCCGCCTGGGCGATCGCCACTCCGACTCGATCATGCTCCTGCGCACCGATCCGGCGCATCAGCGTCTCTACTATCTGTCGATCCCGCGCGACCTGCAGGTGCCGATCCCCGGCTACCCGACGCAGAAGATCAACGCCGCGTTCCAGATCGGCGGCCCGGCGCTTGCGATCAAGACCATCGCCCAGTTCACGGGCCTCGACATCAATCACGTGGTGGTCGTCAACTTCGGCGACTTCAGGGACCTGATCGACGCACTCGGCGGGATCACGATCAATGTCCCCAAGCCGATCCGTTCGAACCGGTTCGACTGCCCGTACGCAACGCAGACGCAGTGCGACAAGTGGCCGGGCTGGCGCTTTGCGAAGGGCCCCCAGCACATGAGCGGCGAGCGGGCGCTGATCTACTCGCGGATCCGCGAGAACATGCTCAACCCGGCCGAGAACGACATCACGCGCGGAGCGCGCCAGCAGGCGGTGATCGACGCGGTGGCCGCGAAGTTCACGTCGATCGGAACGCTCGCCAGCCTCCCCTTCGACGGCGCCGGTCTGGCGAAGCCTCTGACGACCGACCTCACGGCGAGCCAGCTCGTGCAGCTCGGCTGGCTGAAGTTCCGCTCGTCGGCCGGCAGCACGCTGCACTGCCGGCTCGGCGGGGATCTCGGCGGCAACGGCACGGGCAGCCCGAGCGAGGACAACCCGGCGACGATTGCCATGTTCCTCGGCAAGTCCGCGCCGCAGCTTCCGGCCGGGCCGTTCGCCCCCGGCTGCGTCGCCGGTCACCCCCTGCAGTAACCTCGCCCGGTGGGGCTCTTCTCGTTCCTGTGCTTCGGGCTCGTCGCGGGGATCGTCGCCCGCGCCGTGACGCCCGGGAGGCAGGCGATCGGCTGCCTCCCGACGATCGCGGTCGGCATGGTCGGCGCCTTTCTCGGCGGCCTGATCGGCGATGCGGCGCTCGGTCACAAGGTTCGGCTCGGCTGGCACCTGGGGCCGTTCCTGCTCTCGGTCGCGGGCGCGGTCGTCCTGCTGGTCGCGCTCGAGCTCCTGCAGGGCCGCAGGCGCGTGCGCCGCCCCTGGTAAAGCGGCTGCGCGCGCTACTCGGCGAACGGCGGCAGCTCGAGCTCCTGCTCGTCCACCATCCTGCGCACGCCCGGCAACGCGAGCGCCCGCAGGAAGTGCGCGCGCAGGTTCGGGCGGTCCCACGCAGGCGGCTCGAGGCGCCGGCCCCAGCGCGTGACCATGAACAGGAAGAGGTCGGCCACCGACCGGCGGTCGCCGGCGAGCCAGCTTCGGCCCTCGAGTCGCGCGTCGAGTCGCGCGAAGTGCTCCTGCGCCGCCGCGACGGCGATCTCCTGTACGCCTGCGGTGCCGTAGCGCTCGGGGTAGAACATGTGCAGCAGACAGGGCTGCAGCGTGTTCGTGAGGAAGATCAGGGAGCGGTAGACCTCGGATCGCTCCGCCGTCCCGACCTCGGGCACGAGCGCGGCGTCGGGAAAGCGGTCTGCGAGGTGGAGCAGGATCGCCGCCGACTCGGTCAGTACGAGATCGCCGTCCTCGAGCGTCGGGACGAGGCCCGACGGATTGAGCGCGAGGTAGTCGTCCGAGCTCTTGCCCGTCTCGTCGCGGACGACACGCACGAGCTCGTAGGGCACGCCGATCTCGGCGAGCGCGGCGTGCGGGGCCATCGACGCGGTCCCCGGCAGGTAGTGGAGGCGGAGACGAGACACGGCCGGGCACCATACCGCGGCCACGACGGCCGGCCGCGCCGCCTGGACTCAGCGACTCACGCGGAAGCGGCGCGCACCGCGCGTACGGTGCCTGCCGAGGCGAGTGCGGTCGCCACGACCATCGCGAGCGTCAACCCAAGGAGCCGCAGCGGCAAAGCGCTGCCGAAGAAGGCGGGCGCCGCAGCGGCGACGGCCACCCACCAGGTCGTCGCTGCCACGGTCATCGCGCCCATCGTCAGCGTCACCCCGCCCGCGAGGAACGTCTCGCCGCGGAGCGTCGCGCGGGCGAGTGCGAGCCGCCACGCCGTCACGACGGCGGCCTGCGTCCAGAGTGCGATCGAGCCGGCGATGCCGGCGGCGACGAGCAGGAAGACGTACATGTAGAGACGGTCGCCGCCGTTTCGCTGCGCCGCCGTCAGGTGGCGCGCCCAGAAGGTGACGACGGCGGACAAGGCGGCAGCGGTCGCGCCGCTGCTGGCAAGCGCGCGCAGAACGGGCCGGCGGATCTGCCGCCAGCCGCCCGCCTGCATGAACGCAACGAGCGGCCGCGCCGCAAGCAGGATGCCGGCAAGGACGGCGAGGCTCCCGAGCCCGGCGGCCAGCACGACAGCGTCGTAGGCGACGGCCGCCAGCCCCTGGTCGCGACGGGGTGTCACGGCCTGCCAGTGCTCGGCGGTCTTCGCGAAGGCGAGGCCGGCGACGACGAACGCAGCCCACGCCGAGAGGACGAGCAGTACACCGGCCCGCACACGCGACTCGGGCGGAAGCTCGTCGCCGGCCAGCCCGGCGCTCCGAACGCGTTGGGCGAGCCCTGCCGAGACGACGTTCACCTTGGCCCGCCACGGCAGCCGGCCGCCCTCCGCTTCCGCCTCGAGCACGGCGAGCAGCTCGGCACCGTAGCGCTTCCGCCACGCCGGCGGATAGCAGCGCAGGAGCCTGCTCACGCCCTCGCCGCCCGTAGCCGCGAGCTGCCTTCGTCGACGATGCGCCGCAGACCGGCGAGCGAGGAGGCGAGCGACTCGGAGCCCGCCGCGGTGATGCGATAGGGCCGGCGCCGCTCGTCGGGACCGAGCGGCTCGATCAGCCCTCGTTGCTCGAGCCGCGTGATCGCCCCGTACAGCGTTCCCGGCCCGAGCCGCACGCCCGCGAACGACGCGATGTCCTTGAGGAGCGCATGACCGTGCTTGGGCCCGGACGCGAGGCTCGTCAGGATCAGGAGCGGCGGGTCGCTGGCCATGCCCCCACCATACTACGTCGCACGTAGTGAATCTACGCTTCGGCGGCCTTCTTGGAGTCGCCGCTCGAGGCGCTGTCCGACCCCGACGACGAGCCGGACGAGGAGTCCGAGGAGGATGAGTCCGAGCCGGACGAGCCCTCCTTGGGCGGCTGCTTCGACTTGCGGCCGTAGTCGGTCGAGTAGAAGCCGGAGCCCTTGTAGTGCACGGCGACCGGGTGGAGGACGACCTGCAACGGGCCCGCCGCGCACACCTGGCACTCGGTCGGCCCCGGCTCCGTCATGCCGTGGAAAACCTCGAACAGATGCCCGTTCGGGCACTTGTACTCGTAGATCGGCATGAGAGCGGCAAGGCTAGCAGCGAGGCCTCCCGGCGACCCCGGCGGGTAGCCTCGCCGCACGTGAAGCGCGCGGTCGCAGCTCTCGCGTTCCTCGCGCTCGCCCTGCCGGCGGGCGCCGCCGCGCACGCGACGCTCCTGCGCAGCGTTCCGGCAAACGGCGCGGTGCTCACGCACGCGCCGCATGTGGTGCGGGTCGTGTTCGACGACACCGTCCGCGTCGACTCGGGAAACGCCGCCGTCGCCAACGGCACGGGCAGGTCGGTGCTGGCCGGCCCCGCCGTTGCCCACGGCGACGTGCTGACGCTGCCGCTTGCGCGGCGGTTACCCGCCGGCGCCTACAGCGTGCGCTGGAGCATCGTCTCCGACGACGGCCACCGCGAGCAGGGCGTGCTGGCGTTCGCCGTCGGCGCCGGCAGCCCGTCGCCTCACTCCGTGCTCGGTGCGTCGGTACCGCTGACGTGGAGCGACATCGTGCTGCGCACGCTCTACTATCTCGGGCTGCTCGCCGGTGGCGGAGCCGCGATCTTCGGCCTCCTGACCCGCACGCTGCTCGGAGAGCGCCTGCACCGGCCGCTTGCCCAGTTGTTGTTCTTCTCGCTGCTCGCGGTCTTCGTCGGCGCAAGCGGCATCGCCCAGGCGGCGCCGCCGGGAACGCGGTTCGCACTGGTGGTGAAGATCGTCCTCGCCGTCTCGCTCGCCGGCGGCGCGGCAGCCGCGCTCGCCCCCACCCTGCGCCGCGCGCTGCCGGTCGCGTGGGCGAGCTCGCTCGCGCTGCTCGCGGCTCCCACGTTCTCGGGCCACGCGCTCGACCGAAACCAGCCGCATCTCCTGTCCGTCCCGGCCGACCTCCTGCACATGGGATCGGCGGCCGTGTGGCTCGGAGGCCTGCTCGCCCTCGCCTACGTCGTGCCGCGCGCAACGACCGACGACGTCGTGCGGGCGGCAGCCGCCCGTCGTTTCTCCACCGCCGCGCTGGTGGCGGTGGCACTGCTCGCCCTCTCCGGGCTGGCGCGCGCGCTGACCGAGCTGTCCGCACTCGATCAGGTGTGGTCGACGTCCTACGGCCGCACGCTCCTCGTGAAGACGGCGCTCCTCGTGCCACTCGCAGGCGTCGGCGCCGTCAACCGCTCGCTCCTGCTCACTGCGTTCACCCGCCTGCGCCGCTCTGCGCGAATCGAGCTCGCGCTCCTGCTCGCGGTCGTGGTGGCGGTCGCCGTCCTGACCGAGCTGCGGCCGGGCCGCTGAGCGCTCCTACGTGGGACTCGATGGTCCCGCCGAGGTGTCGCCGCCGCCTTCGCGGTAGCGGAGCGCCTCCTCGCCGACGAGCTCCAAGAAGCACGGCGCATCCTCGAACGCGGCGAGACCTCCGGGCGAGGTGCGCGAGCCGTGCGGGCGGCGGGTCGAACGGCGCACGGTCGCGATCGCTCCCGCGGCGCCTACCAGCCCTCCGATCGCGAACGATCGGAGCTTGCTGCCGCGCCCCACGCCGTCCATGCGACGATCCTACTCGTGCGGTTGACCACACTGGGAGATCTCCTCCTCGACGTGATCGTGCGCCTCGACGCGCCGCTCGTGCCGGGCGACGACCGGTCGGCGAAGACGCGTGCCGTCGCGGGCGGCCAGGCGGCGAACGTCGCCGCCTGGGCCTGCGCCCTCGGCGCCGACGCGCGCTTTGTGGGCCGGCGTGGCGACGACACGGCGGGCGAGCTCGTCGACCGTGAGCTGCGCGCCCGCGGCGTCGACGTGGTCGGGCCCGTCGCCGGGCGCACCGGCGTCGTCGTCTCGATCGCGACGGACGGCGACCGCACCATGGCCTCGGACCGCGGCAGCGCACCCGACCTCGAACCGGCGGATCTCGACGCAGCGTGGTTCGATTGCGACGTGCTGCATCTCTCCGGCTACTCGCTCCTGTGCGAGCCGATCGCCTCGGCGGCGGCCGAGGCTGCGCGCGCGGCCCGGGTGCACGGCGCGACCGTTGCCGTCGACGTCTCGACCTGGACCCTCCTCGACGATGCCTTCCGTACGCGGCTGCGCGTCCTCGCCCCTGAGCTCGTCTTCGCGACCGAGCGGGAGCGGGACGCGGTCGGCGGGCTCGACACACGCTGGGTCCTGAAGCGCGGGGCCGACGGCCTGGAGGTCGACGGACGTTCCTATCCGGCTGCGGCGACGGCCGTCATCGACACGACGGGCGCCGGCGACGCCCTCGCGGCCGGCTTCCTGATCGGCGGCCCCGAGCTCGGCCTCGAAGCCGCCGCGCGCTGCTGCGCGCAGATGGGAGCGATGCCGCAGGGGGCGATGCGGTGATCGTTGTCTCCGACGAGGTGGGGCAGGCGCTGCGCGAGGGCCGTGGTGTCGTGGCGCTCGAGACGACACTCGTCGCCCACGGCTTCCCGCCCGGCGAGGGCGTCGAGGTCGGGCTCGCCTCCGAACGGGCGGTGCGCGACGGCGGATCGGTGCCGGCGACCGTGGGCGTGCTCGACGGCGAGATCCGCGTCGGTCTCACCGACGGCGACCTCGAGCGCTTCGACGCTTCCGCGCACAAGCTCGGTCCTCGCGACCTGGCCGTCGCGGTCGTGCAACGCACCCTCGGCGCGACGACGGTCGGCGCGACGCTCGCGGTGTGCAAGGTGGTGGGCGTCCGGTTCATGGCGACGGGCGGGCTCGGCGGTGTGCATCGCGGCTGGCCGGATCCGCCGGATGTCTCGGCCGACCTGCAGGTACTCGCCGCGACTCCGGCGCTCGTCGTCTCCGCCGGCGTCAAGTCGCTGCTCGACGTTCCGGCGACTTCGGAGCTCCTGGAGACGCTCTGCGTCCCGGTGCTGGGCTACGGCACCGACACGTTGCCGCTCTTCTACTCGGCCGCAGGCGGCCCACCGGTTTCCGCTCGGGTCGAGTCGGCAGCCGAGGCGGCGCAGGTCGCGCGTGCGCACTGGCAGCTCGGCGGAGGCGGCCTGCTGCTCGGGCGCCCGCCCGACGACAGCCTCGACGACGTCGAGCCGCTGATCGAGGATGCGCTCGCGGCCGCAGCTGCCAAGGGCGTGCGCGGTCAGGCGGTGACCCCGTTCGTGCTCTCGTTCCTGCACCGCGAGAGCGGTGGGCGCACCCTGGCGGCGAACCGCGACCTGATCGTCGGCAATGCCCGGCTCGCGGGCGCGATCGCCGCCGGCTGACCGCCGGCTCATCCGGCCTATTCGAGCGTGCGGAGGAAGTCTTCGATCTCCAGCGCCGGCAGGGTCTCGATCCTGGTCGATCCCCGGGCGCCGAGCGCCACCGACACCTTCGCCACGGTCGCGATGTCCGGCGCCTCGACGACGTTCACGAAGTCGAACTCCCCGAGCGTCGCCCACTGGTGCAACACCCGGGCGCCGAGCTCCTCGACGTCGTGGTTGACCTGCCGCAGCCGTTCAGGATTCGACTTGAGCGTCTGGACGCCCTGCTGCGTCAAGGTCGACAGGAGGATGAAGATCGGCATCTCGGCTGCTCCTTCGCTGTGGTCCTCGAGAGCCTACTCGCGCAGCCTGATCGAGATAGAGGAGCGCGCCACCGAGGAAGAGCATGGGGCTCAGCACGAGGTCGGCCACGAACACGGCGGCACGCTGCCCGTTGTCGCCCTGCGAGCGCAGCAGCGCGCCGAGCGTGCTGTCGGCGACCCCGACGACGAGCACGAGCGCCGCGAGCGAGCCGAGCGAATGGGCGTAGTCGGCCTGGCCGAGCCGGCGGCCGCGCACGAGCGCCTCGCGGAAGCCGAGCCGCTCGACCATCGCCGCAGGCACCGCCAGCCCGATCAAGGCGAACCAGGCGATCCCCGGCAGGATGAAGAACGCACGCAACGCCGGGAACGGCAGGTAGACGAGGATGGCGACCCCCAGCGCCGTCCGGGTCGGCTTGGCGTCGTGCAAGATCGTGCAGGCGCGCATGTATGCCGCAGCGAACAGCGGCGTGGCCGCCCAGTAGACGTACATCTGCGCGCCGGCCGCCTGCCGCACGCTCAGCTGGTCGACGATCGCGAGCGGCACCCCGAGCGGCAGCACCCGCCAGAAGTTCGCCCCGTACGCGCGGATCGTCTCCGCGACGACCTGCCCGACAGTGCGCTCGCCCGGCGGCAGCGGCGCCGGAAGCTCAGGCATGCGCAACCCCTGCGCTGAGCGCGGGCAGGGCCTCTGCAAGCGCCGCCAGCGCCTCGTCGATCGCCCACCGGGCCCGGTCCGGCTCGCCGATGGCGTTCGAGAGGACCCGCACCTCGACGGCCGGAATCCCGGCGAGCGCAGCCGCGCGCAGCACCCCGTAGCCCTCCATCGCCTCGACCTCGCAGCCGCTCGACCCGCCGACGCGGGCCGACGTGCCGATCGGCTCGACGCGCGCGCCCGGGACGGCGCGGCGCGCCGCCTCGACGAGCGCCGGGTCGGCTCGGGCGACGAGCTCGATCCAGGCCGGGTCGTCGGCGTCGCAGTAGCGCGCCTCGCTCCCGACCACGAACGCCGGGCGATCGAAGGACCGCGCGCCGGCGATCCCCACGTGCAGCACCCGCCCCGGCCGCAGCTCCGTCAGGGCCGCCGCGGTACGAGCGGCGGCCTCGACCGGGCCGATGCCGCAGACGAGCGTCGTCGCACCGTTTGCGCCGGCGAGCTCCTCCGGAGTGGCTGCGACGACCAGGATCACCGGCGCACCGTAGCCGCCGGGCGCACGTAAGATCGGCGCATGGGCTACCACTGGGTCAACGCCGACGGCCTCACCTACGAGGAACGTCCCGCGAACGAGGGTCAGGAGCCGCGGCGCGCCGCGGACATCACCACCGCAGTCGAGCTGAAGGAATCACGCGCACGCATCTGGCGGTATCCGGCACACTCGACCGGGCGGCGCCACCAGGATCACGCGCAGGAAGAGGTGTTCGTCGTCCTCTCCGGCACCCTGACGATGCTGCTCGGCGACGAGCCCGAGCGCGTCGACCTCGGCCCCGGCAGCGTCGTCGCCGTCGAGCCGATGACACCGCTCCAGGTGCGAAACGAGACCGACGGCGAGACCGTCGTCTTCGTCTACGGCGCCCCGCCGCTGCAAGAGGGCGCCGACATGCTCGACGACGTCGAGCTGCCGCCGAAGTAGCGTCGGCTAGACCGCGACCGCCGCCTCGACGCGCTCGAACACGACGTCGCCGTTCTGCGCGTCGACGCGAATCGTGTCGCCGTCGCCGAAGTCTCCTTCGAGCAGGCGCAGCGCGAGCCGGTTCTCGAGCAGGCGTTGAATCGCACGCTTCAGCGGGCGGGCGCCGTAGGCCGGGTCCCAGCCCGCTTCGGCGATCGCCTCCTTCGCGGCCTGCGTCAGCTCGAGTGAGAGCCCGCGCTCGGCGAGCCGCTCGCGCAGCCGCACGAGCTGCAGCTCGACGATCTCGGCCAGCTGCTCTCGCGAGAGTGCCTTGAACTCGACGATCTCGTCGATGCGGTTCAGGAACTCGGGCCGGAAGTGCTCGGTCAGCGCACCGGTGCTCCGGATGTTCGACGTCATGATCAGCACGGCGTTGCGAAAGTCGACCGTGCGCCCCTGGCCGTCGGTGAGCCGGCCTTCGTCGAGCACCTGCAGGAGCACGTCGAAGACCTCGGCGTGCGCCTTCTCGATCTCGTCGAGCAGGATCACGCAGTAGGGCCTGCGGCGCACCGCCTCGGTCAGCTGACCGCCCTCGTCGTAGCCGACGTACCCCGGCGGCGCACCGATCAGGCGCGACACGCTGTGCCGCTCCTGGTACTCGCTCATGTCGATGCGCACCATCGCCTTCTCGTCGTCGAACATGAACTCGGCGAGCGCGCGCGCAAGCTCGGTCTTGCCGACGCCGGTGGGCCCGAGGAACACGAACGAGCCGATCGGCCGGTCGGGATCCTGCAGCCCGGTGCGCGCGCGCCGCAGTGCGTTCGCGATCGCCGCAACCGCGTCGGCCTGGCCGACGACGCGCTGGTGCAGCCGGCCCTCCATGTGGATCAGCTTCTCGGTCTCGCCCTCGAGCAGCCGGTCGACCGGGATTCCGGTCCACTTCGAGACGGTGGAGGCGATGTCGTCCTCGTCGACCTCCTCCTTGACCAGCAGATCGTCCCGCGGACGATCCGCCAGCAGCTTCTCGAGCTCCGGGATCTCTCCGTAGCGAATCTCCGCGACGCGTTGGAGGTTCCCCTCACGCTCCGCGCGCTCGGCCTCCATGCGCAGCTCGTCGATCTTGCGCGTCGCGTCCTTGACCCGCTCGAGCCCAGCCTTCTCCTTGGCCCATCGTGCCGCCAGCGTGTCACGAACTTCCTTCACGTCCGCGAGCTCTCTCTCGAGCGGAACCCGCGCGGCGGGCTCCGCGGCTGTGGCAGCGAGTTCGATCTCGAGCTGCATCGCGCGGCGGTTCGCCGCGTCGAGCTCCTGCGGGCTCGAGTCGATCTCGATCCGAAGGCGCGCGGCGGCTTCGTCGACGAGGTCGATCGCCTTGTCCGGGAGGAAACGGTCGGCCACGTAGCGCTGGCTGAGCACGGCGGCCGCGACGAGCGCGGCGTCGCGGATGCGCACGCCGTGGTGCGCCTCGTAGCGCTCCTTGAGCCCGCGCAGGATTGCGATCGTGCCGGCGACGGACGGCTCGCCCACGTACACCGGCGCAAAGCGCCGTTCAAGCGCCGCGTCCTTCTCGATGTGCTTGCGATACTCGTCGAGCGTCGTCGCGCCGACGCAGCGCAGCTCGCCGCGCGCGAGCAGCGGCTTGAGCAGGTTGGCGGCGTCGACGGCGCCCTCGGCGGCACCCGCGCCGACGATCGTGTGCAGCTCGTCGATGAAGAGGACGATGCGCCCCTCCGAGTTCTTGATCTCGGTCAGCACGGCCTTCAGCCGCTCCTCGAAGTCGCCGCGGTACTTCGCACCGGCGAGCAATGCGCCCAGGTCGAGGCCCCACACGCGGCGGTCCTTCAGCCCCTCGGGAACGTCGCCGGCCACGATGCGCTGCGCGAGCCCCTCGGCGATCGCCGTCTTGCCGACGCCGGGCTCGCCGATCAACACCGGATTGTTCTTCGTGCGGCGCGAGAGCACCTGGATCACCCGGCGGATCTCCTCGTCGCGCCCGATCACCGGATCGAGCTTGCCGGCCTCGGCGGCCTCTGTGAGATCGCGACCGAACTTCTCGAGCGCCTGGTAGCTGCCCTCCGGGTCCTGCGATGTGACGTGCCGGCCGCCCCGCACCGTGTCGATCCACGCGACGATCTCGTCCCGCGGCACCGGCTCGAGCGCAAGAAACAGGTGCTCGGTCGAGATGTAGTCGTCCTCGAGCGAGCGCCGTTCGTCGTCGGCGTGGTCCAGCACACGCGAGAACGCCGCCGGCACGGTCGGCTGCTGCTGTCCGCCCTGGATGGTCGGCAGCGCAGCGAGCTTGCGCTCGGCCTCGGCACGCAGCGCGCGCCAGTCGGCGAACAGGTCCTGGTCGAGCAGCGCGAGCAGCAAGTGGTCCGGCGTGAGCTCCGGGTTGCTGCGCCGGCGCGCCGCCTCCTGGGCGGCGGCAACCGCCTCCTGCGCCTTGATCGTCAGCTTGTTGAAATCCATGATCAGTGTGTCCTCTGGTGCGATGGGAGTTGCGTCGGGCGATACAGCACGAGATCGCGCCGGTACTGGCGGTGCACGTCGTCGAGCGCGCGGCGCATCTCCAGCTCCATCCGCTCGAGCCGGCGGCGCATCCGGTGCAACTCGTCCTCCATCGCGAGCACCCGCTCCACACCCGCGAGGTTGAGGCCGAGCTCGGAGGTCAGCCGCTGGATCAAGCGCAGCCGCTCGACGTCGGCGTCGGAGTACAGGCGCGTGTTGCCGGCCGTGCGCTGTGGGCGCACAAGACCGCGCTGCTCGTAGATGCGCAGCGTCTGCGGGTGCATACCGACGAGGTCGGCGGCGACCGAGATCATGTAACGCGGGCGGTCGGGCATCAGCTCGACGCCTTCTTCAACTCTTCGAGCAGCTCGCGCTGCTTCTTCGAGACGCGCTTCGGCACCTCGATCTTCACGCGGGCGAGCACATCGCCCTGGCCGGATCCCTTGAGGCGCGGGGCACCGCGGCCCTTGATGCGCAGAAGCTTTCCGTCCTCGGCGCCGGCCGGCACCTTCAGCGACACCGGGCCCTCGGGGGTCGGCACCTCGACGGTGCCGCCGAGCGCCGCCGTCGGGTAGGGAACGGGGACGTTGACGACGAGGTCGTCTCCGCGCCGCTCGTACACCTTCGACGGCTCGACGCGCGTGACGACGTACAGGTCGCCCGCCGGCGCGCCGCCGTAGCCGGCCTCGCCCTTGCCCTTCAGCTTGATGCGTGTGCCGTCCTTGACCCCGGCGGGCACCTTGACCGTGTAGCGCTTCGTGCGCCGCTCGCGGCCGGCGCCGCGACAGGTCGCGCACGGCGTCTCGACGATCGATCCCATCCCGCGGCAGCGAGAGCACGGCTGCTGCAGTGCAAAGAGGCCCTGCGACGTGGCGACGACGCCGGAGCCGTTGCACTGCGGGCACACCGTGGGGACGGTGCCGGGCGCGGCGCCGGTCCCGTGGCAGGTGTGGCAGGCGAGCTCCAGCTGCACCGGCACGGTCACCTGAACACCACGAAGCGCGTCCTCGAACGACGCGTGGACGTCCACCTCGACGTCGTTTCCGCGCTGCCCGCGCTGCTGCGGCTGCTGCCGGCCACGGCCGCCGAACATGCCGCCGAAGATGTCGCCCAGATCGAACTCACCGAAGTCGAACGTCGTCCCGCCCGGCGCGGCGCGGCCGTTCGTCGACCCGAGCAGGTCGTACTGCTTGCGCTTCCCGGGGTCGGAGAGCACGTCGTACGCGCCTTGAACCTCCTTGAACCGCTCCTCGCTGCCGGGGTTCGTGTCCGGGTGCACCTCGCGCACGAGCTTGCGATACGCCTTCTTGATCTCGTCCTGCGACGCGTTCTTGGAGACGCCCAGCGCTTCGTAGAGCGACTTAGCCATCCGCCCCTGCGCTGATCACGACTCGGGCGGGTCGCAGCACGCGGTCGCCGAGCCGGTAGCCCTTCTGCAGCACCTGGATGACCGTGCCCTCCTCCGCATCGGAGGGCTGTGAGAGGAGCGCCTCCTGCGTATGGGGGTCGAACTTCCCGTCCGTCTCCACGAGGGTCAGGCCTTCCTTCGCGAGCGCGGCCGAGAATTGCCGGTGGATCAGCCGCAGTCCTTCGTCGAGGTCGCCCTCGTCGGCGCCGGCTCGACGGAGCCGATCAGGAGCGGAGGGGTCAGCTTCGCCGACCCCGGAGCGGAAGCCGTGCGCCAGTGCGCGTTCGAGGTCGTCGAGAACCGGCACGAGCTCGGCGACCAGCCGCTCGTGGGCGCGCGCGGCCAGCTCCTGCTGGTCGCGCGCCACCCGCTTGCGGTAGTTGTCGAACTCGGCCTTCAGGCGCTGGAGCGCGTCGAGGTACTCGTCGCGCTCGGCGCGGACGGCCGCGAGCGGATCGATGACTTCCTCCACCTGCTCGGCCTGGAGGTTGTCGTCGTTCACTCGTCGACCACCTCGTACTCCGCGTCCTCGACGACCTCGTCGTCCGAGGGCGGCGCGGAGCCGTCGGCGCCGTTTCCGGCCTGCGCCGAGGACGCCTGCGCGTACAGCGCCTGGGCTGCCTCCGTCCACGCCTGCTGCAGCGCGTCCGACTTCGCCTTCAGCTCCGTGACGTCGCTCGACTCGAGCACACCGCGCAGCTCCATGATCCGGCCCTCGACCGTCGACGCGAGCGCCTCGTCGAGCTTCTCGCGGTTCTCGGCCAGCGACTTCTCGATCTGGTAGGCGAGCGACTCGGCGTTGTTGCGGGCGTCGACGAGCTCCCGGAGGCGATGGGCCTCTTCGCGATGCGCCTCGGCCTCCTTGATCATGCGGTCGACCTCGGCGGAGTCGAGCCCCGAGCCGCCCTCGATCCGGATCTGCTGCTCGTTGGACGTGCCGAGGTCCTTCGCCGACACGTTGATGATGCCGTTCGCGTCGATGTCGAAGGCGACCTCGATCTGCGGCATGCCGCGCGGCGCCGGTGGGATGCCGACGAGCTCGAACTTGCCGAGGGTCTTGTTGTAGGTCGCCATCTCCGACTCACCCTGGAGGACGTGCACGAGCACGGACGGCTGGTTGTCCTCGGCGGTCGAAAAGACCTCGGTCTTCCTCGTCGGGATGGTCGTGTTGCGGTCGATGAGCTTGGTCATCACACCGCCCTTCGTCTCGATGCCGAGCGAGAGCGGAGTGACGTCGAGGAGCAGCACGTCCTTGACCTCGCCCTTCAGCACGCCGCCCTGGACGGCCGCCCCGATCGCGACGACCTCGTCCGGATTGACGCCCTTGTGGGGGTCCTTGCCGATCAGCTGCTTCACCTTCGCCTGCGCCGCGGGCATGCGGGTCATGCCGCCGACGAGGATCACGTGGTCGATATCCGAGGCCGAGAGGCCGGCGTCGGACAACGCCTGCTTCGTGGGGCCGACGGTCCGCTCGAGCAGCGCATGCGTGAGCTCCTCGAGCTTCGCGCGCGTCAGCTGCAGGTCGAGGTGCTTCGGGCCGTCCTGGGTCGCTGTGATGAACGGCAGGTTGATCTGCGTCGTCATCGTCGAGGAGAGCTCGATCTTCGCCTTCTCACCCGCCTCGTAGAGCCGCTGCAGCGCCATCGGGTCGGCGCCCAGGTCGATGCCCTGGTCGCGCTTGAACTCGGCGATCATCCAGTCGACGACCGCCTTGTCGAAGTTGTCGCCACCGAGGTGGTTGTCGCCGTTCGTCGACTTCACCTCGAAGACGCCGTCGCCGAGCTCGAGCACCGACACGTCGAACGTGCCGCCACCGAGGTCGAAGACGAGGATCGTCTGGTCGGCGCCTTCCTTGTCGAGCCCGTAGGCGAGTGCGGCCGCCGTGGGCTCGTTGATGATGCGCAGCACGTTGAGGCCGGCGATCTTGCCGGCGTCCTTCGTCGCCTCGCGCTGGGCGTTGTTGAAGTACGCCGGGACGGTGATCACTGCGTCGCCGACCGGCTCGCCCAGATACGCCTCGGCGTCCGCCTTCAGCTTCTGGAGGATCATCGCGCTGATCTCGGGCGGCGCCCATTCCTTGCCGCCGGCCTCGACGCGCACGTCGTCGTTTCCGCCCTTCACGACCTTGTAGGGGACGATGGTCATCTCTTCGTTGACCTCGTCGAACTTGCGGCCCATGAAGCGCTTGATCGAGAACACGGTGTTCTCGGGGTTCGTCACCTGCTGCCGCCGCGCCGGAGCGCCGACGAGCCGCTGGCCGTCCTTCGTGAACGCGACGACCGACGGCGTGGTGCGCCCGCCCTCCGCGTTCGGGATCACCGTCGGCTCGCCGCCCTCGAGGGTGGCGATGCACGAGTTTGTGGTGCCCAGGTCGATTCCGATCATCTTTGCCACGTTGGTTCGCTCCTTCTGGTGATACTGAGAGAAAATCTAAGCGCGAGCCTATCAGATTCTTGCTGAGCTAGCGGGTGGCGCCGATCAGGGCGCCGCCGGCGACGACGAGGAGGGCACCGAAGGCGAGGCGCCGCCCCATTCCCTCGGTGTGGCGCAGCAGCAGCGCCGAGAGCACGACCCCCCAGAGCGACTCCGTGGCGACGAGCGGCGAGACGACCGTCACCCCGCCCCGCCAGTACGCCTCGAAGAGGCAGATGTAGGAAGCCCCGAAGAGCGCCCCGGCCGGGGCGAGCCGCTTGAGCTCCCGCGTGGTCGGCGCGCGTCTCGTCCACAGGGCCGCGACGATCGTGCCCGCGACCAGGGTCGCGGCAGCGGCCGTCTCGGGACTCGCGTGGGCATGCAAGCCCCGCACCACGTTGTCGCGCGTCGCAAAGAGGGTCGCCGCTCCGGCCGCGTAGAGGAGGCCGCGCGCACGCAGGTGCCCCGGCCGGCCCCGCTCGGCGGCGAGCAGGACGCCGCCCCCGACGACGGCCAGTGCACCGGCGAGGAGCGGCACGCGCAGCGGCTCGCCCAGGAAGACGAGCGCGATCGCAACGGCGACGAGCGGCGCCGCGCCGACGGCAACAGACGTGCGCGAGGCGCCGATCTCGCGGACAGCGAGTGTGAAGAGCACCTGCGAGCCGCCCGGCGCGAGCAGCCCTGCGAGGAGGAACGGCCAGATGTGGTGAACGTCATGGCGGACCGTCGCCGCCACGAGCACGACGCCGAGCGCGGGCAGCACCGTCGCGAGGGCGGCGCCGCCGGCGTCACCGCCGCCGCGCAGGCCGATCCGCACGGCGACCGTCATCCCGCCGAAGAGCGCGGCCGAGACAAGCGCAAGCAGGACCGCCGTCATGCCGCGCGAGGCCTGCGAACGAGCCACTGCAGTGCGTTCGCCGCAGCCGGCTCCGCGATGACGATGCCGGACATGATCACCAGGCAACCGGTCCAGGCGACGCCGCCGAGCCGGTCGCCGGCGAGCGTGAACCCGAAGAACGCGGCCCACACGGGCTCGAGCGAGAAGGCGAGCGCCGTCTGCGTCGCGCTGGCCCGGCGCTGCGCCCACGTCTGGGCCAGGAAGGCGAGCGCACTCGCGAAGACGCCGGTGACGAGCAGCGCGCCCCACACCGTCCACCCGCGCGGCATGGAGATCTGCCCCGCCCCGGCAGCGACCGCGACCAGCCCGGCGAACGCGGCCAGCATCTCGACGAGCGTGAAGGCGACAGCGTCGTAGCGCGGCGCAAACCGCTCCATCAGCACGATCTGCAGCGAGTAGACCGCCGCTCCCCCGAGCACGAACAGATCGCCCGCCGCCGCGCCCGCGTGCACACCCGTGAGCAGCCCGAGCCCGGCGGCCGCGAGCAGGACACCGATCCAGGCCGCCCGGCCGGCGCGGACGCGGAAGAGCACGAGGGCGAGTAGCGGCGTGAGCACCACGTACATCCCGGTGATGAACCCCGTCGAGGAAACCGAGGTTCGCTCCAGCCCGGCGGTCTGCAACGCGTAGCCGCCGCCGAGCAGCGCCCCCGCAAACGCCGCGGCGGCAAAGCCTCCACGTCCCAGCGTCCGCAGCCGCCGCGCCCCGACCGGAGCGAGCGTGCAGCTTGCGATCGCAAACCGCACCGCGAGGAAGGCAAACAGCGGATACAGCACGAGGGCGTCCTTCACCTGCACGAAGGTGACGCCCCAGACGGCGGTCACGACCACGAGGACGAGCAGGGCACGCACCCGCGAGAGGCTACGGTTTGCAGGATGGACGCGCTCGATACCTTCGGACGGCCGCTGCGCGACCTGCGCATCTCGGTCACGGACCGCTGCAACTTCCGCTGCGTCTACTGCATGCCGAGGGAGCTCTACGGCGCCGACCACCGCTTTCTGGAGCGGCGCGAGCTACTGACCTTCGAGGAGATCGCGCGCGTCGCAAAGGTCTTCGTGACCGCCGGGGTGGGAAAGATCCGCATCACGGGCGGCGAGCCGCTCGTGCGGCGCGACCTCGAACGGCTGGTCGCGATGCTCGCCGAGCTCGACGTCGACCTGACGCTGACCACGAACGGCTCGCTGCTGCCGCAGAAGGCGGAGGCGCTCGCCGCCGCCGGGCTCCGGAGGATCACGGTCAGCCTCGACTCGCTCGACGACGCGCAGTTCCGCGCGCTGAACGACGCCGACTTCCCAGTCGCCCGCGTGCTCGACGGGATCGACGCGGCGAGCGCCGCCGGCCTGCCGGTGAAGGTGAACGCCGTGATCAAGCGCGGGGCGAACGAGGACCAGATCGTGCCGATGGCGGCCTTCTTCCGCGAGCGCGGCCACACGCTGCGCTTCATCGAGTACATGGACGTCGGCCACACGAACGGCTGGCGCCTCGACGACGTCGTCTCCGCCGGCGAGATCGTGGCCGCCCTGGACGAGGCGTTCGGCGTCGAACCGGTCGAGGCCGGCTACCGCGGCGAGGTCGCAAACCGCCTTCGCTACAAGGACGGCAAGGGCGAGGTCGGCGTGATCGCGTCGGTCACGCAGCCCTTCTGCGGCGACTGCACCCGGGCCCGCCTCTCGGCCGAGGGAAAGCTCTTCACCTGCCTGTTCGCGCTCCGCGGGCACGATCTCCGTGCGCTGGTTCGCGGCGGAGGCTCGGATTCCGACCTCGAAACCGCCCTGCGGGCCCTCTGGGCGGGCCGCGCCGACCGCTACTCGGATCTCCGCTCGCAGCAAACACAATCGTTGCCGAAAGTGGAGATGAGCTACATCGGGGGGTAGCCGGGCACCCCGGCCCTCCGTCTAGAATGTCTGTTGGGTGTCCACGATGGTCGCAGCGGGACGGCGGCATCTGCCGCGCGGATGGTCCGACCTCGGTCGTCAGCTGGCGATCTGGTTCGGCTTCGCGGTCCTCTACCAGATTGCCCGCGGGATCGCCGACCGCAACCCGGCGAAGGCGTTTGCGAACGGCAAGGCCGTCCTCGACTTCGAGACGCACCTCACCCACCGGCTATACGAGCTGACGTTCCAGAACTTCGTCGACCAGCGACACCTGCTGGAGACGCTCGTCCTCTGGACGTACTGGAACTCCGAGTTCACCGTGGTCGGCCTCGCGGTGCTGTGGGTCTACGTGCGCCGGCACGACGCGTTCGCCGGCTTCCGCAACTCGATCCTGCTCGCGAACATGATCGGGCTCCTCGGCTACGTGCTCGTGCCCACCGCCCCGCCTCGCCTGCTCGGCGTCGGCTTCGTCAACAACCATCGCGACGGTCTCGTGACCCTGGCGGCGAATCCCTACGCCGCGATGCCGAGCCTCCACTCCGCGGACGCGCTGATCGTCGGGGTCGTTCTCTTCTGCGTCTGCCGCAGCCTGTGGGCGAAGGCGTTGTGGGCGGTCTGGCCCGCCTGGGTCTGGTTCGCGGTGATGGCGACGGGCAACCATTTCTGGCTCGACTGCATCGCCGGCATCGGCGTTGCGATCGTCGCCATGCTGGCGGTGTACAGCGAGCGCATCCGGCGCACGTTTGCCGCTCAACGAGCGTAACCGACCGCCTGCCGACCCACGGCGGAGTGTCGGCACGAACGCTGGTACGGTCCGGGAAGTGACCAGAGCCGAGGCGATCAAGCAGGGCTACACGTCCGGCGCCCGGACGCTGGCTTCCCGCTCGGTCACCGGTCTGACTCGTACCCGGGTCACCCCGAATGCGCTGACCACGAGCGGCGTCCTGCTCTGTGCGGCGGCGTCGGTCCTCGTGCTCTTCGAGGGCCGCGACGAGTACCTCTTCTACTGGCTCGGGGCTCTCGTCTTCGTCGTGGGATCGCTCCTCGACATACTCGACGGCGCGCTCGCCCGCGCGGGCGGCAAGACCACGCCGTTCGGCGCGTTCCTCGACTCCACGACCGACCGCGTCAGCGAGGGCTTCATGCTCACCGCGATCGCGTACGTCCTGGCATCGCACCACGACCCGGTGTTCGCGGCCGTCGCCATGGCGGCGATCGCAGGGTCGTTCCTCGTTTCGTACACGCGCGCGAAGGCCGAGGCGCTCGGCCTGCGCGGCGACGTCGGAATCGGCTCGCGCGCGGAGCGCGTCGTGGTGATCAGCGCCGGTCTCGTTCTCGCACCGTGGGGCGTGCTCCCCTGGTCGCTCGTGCTGCTCGCGTCGACGGCGTGGGTCACGGTCGTCCAACGGGTCCTGCACGTCCGCAAGCAACTGATGGAGGCACCCAGTGAGTGAATCGAACGGCAATGCCGCTGAAAACACGGGTCGCGGACGGCAGCAGGACAAGGTCCGTGTAGCGATCATCGGTGTCGGCAACTGCGCGAACTCGTTCATGCAGGGTCTGACCTATTACAAGGACGCGAAGCCGGAAGAGTTCGTTCCCGGCCTGATGCACGTCGATCTCGGCGGGTACCACATCCGCGACGTCGAGGTCGTTGCCGCCTTCGACGTCGTCAAGGGCAAGGTCGGCGTCGACATCGCCGAGGCGATGTGGGCACATCCGAACGACACGATCAAGTTCGCGGAGGTGGCGACCACCGGCATCACGGTGAACCGTGGGATGACACTCGACGGCATCGGCAAGTACCTGTCGCAGATCGTGGAGAAGGACGAGCGTCCGACCGACGACATCGTCGGCATCCTCAAGGAGCGCAAGGTCGACGTCGTCGTCAACTACCTGCCGGTCGGCTCGGAAGACGCCGTCCGCTGGTACGCCGAGCAGATCATGGCCGCGAGCTGCGCGATGGTGAACTGCATGCCGGTGTTCATCGCCCGCGAGGACTACTGGAACAAGCGCTTCCAGGATGCGGGCGTGCCTGTGATCGGCGACGACATCAAGTCGCAGGTCGGCGCGACGATCACGCACCGCGTGCTCACGTCGCTGTTCCGTGAGCGCGGCGTGCACCTCGACAAGACGATGCAGCTGAACGTCGGCGGCAACTCGGACTTCCTCAACATGCTCGAGCGCGAGCGGCTCGAGTCGAAAAAGATCTCGAAGACCAACGCCGTCACGTCGATGCTCGACTACGACCTCGGCGAGAAGAACGTCCACGTCGGCCCGTCCGACTACGTGCCGTGGCTGACCGACCGCAAGTGGGCGTACATCCGCCTCGAGGGGTCGGCCTTCGGCGACGTGCCCCTGAACGTGGAGCTGAAGCTCGAGGTGTGGGACTCGCCGAACTCGGCCGGCATCGTGATCGACGCCGTCCGCCTCGCGAAGCTCGCCCTGAACAACGGGATCTCCGGTTCGCTCGAGGGGCCGAGCTCGTACCTGATGAAGTCGCCGCCACGGCAGATTCAGGATGACGACGCGGCCGAGCTCGTCGAGGAGTTCATCGAGCGGAACCGCCGCGAGATCTCGGCTCCGGCTCCCGCGCAGGTCTAGGAAGGCCTCAGGTCGCATCGTCCCCGGGCTAAGCTCGGGGACGATGCGCATCTGTCTGGTCACACCGTTCGCGTGGTCGCAGCCGCACGACGTGAACGACCATGTGGCCGGTGTGGCTGCCGCGCTCCGGTCGGCGGGGCACGAAGTGACGGTGCTCGCCCCTTCGACGCGCGCCGCCGACCTGCTGGCGGGCCGCCGCGCGCTCAACCGCAGCGAGCGGCCCGAGGTGATCGCGCTCGGGCCGGCGGTCCCGGTGTCGAGGCGGTCGCAGCTCGGCGTTCCCGTGGGCGTTCAGGCGAACCTCCGCCAGGCTCTCGCCCAGGGCGGCTACGACGTCGTTCACGGCTTCGATCCAGGCGTGCCGTCGCTCTCGTACCTCGCACTGCGCGACACCGACGCGCTCGCCGTGGCGACGTTCGCGTCGGTCGACCGGCTCGGCTACCCGCCCGCGCGCTCGCAGCGGGAGAAGCTGCTGGCGCGCCTCGACGCGCTGATCGCGCTCTCGGACGACGTGCGCACCGCCGCCGAGGAGCGGTTCCCCGGGGACTATCGAGTGATGTCACCGGGTGTCGACACCACGCTGTTCGCGCCCGCGAAGAAGCAGAAGACGATCGTCGTCGAACTGCGCCCGAACGAGCGCGTCGTGGCACGCGGTGTCGTACACGCCCTGCGCGAGCTCCCCGGCTGGAACGCCGTGCTGCTGCGCACACGCTCGCTGATCGGCCGGCCGGCGATTCCCCGCGACCTCGCCGGGCGTGTGCACATCCGTACCGAGCGCGACGCAGCGAGCCGCGCGGCCGTCCTCAACCCGGCTTCGATCTTCGTCCCGGGCGTCGAGGGGCTGCGGCGCGTGACGCTCGAAGCGGCGGCGGCCGGCTGCGCGATCGCGCGACCTCGCGGAATCGAGCTGCAGCCGGAGCTCGCCGCTGCTGCCGCTGCACGCCTCGCAGAAGACGACGCGCTGCGGGAGCATGACGCCGGCGCTGCGCGCACCGAGGCGGAGCACCACACCTTCGAGCAGGTTGCGTACGAGCTCGAGGAGATCTATGCAACCGTCGGGACGCGGCGCCGCAAGCGCCGGCACGCGGATCCGCTTGAGGACCGGCCGTGGATCGTCGCCGACCTGCACATGCACACCTCCTGGTCGCACGACTGCAGCATCGATGCCGCCGAGTTGGTCGACCACGCGGAAGCGGAGGGCCTGGGTGCGATCGCGGTCACCGACCACAACGTGTTCGGCGGCGCGCTCGAAGCCGCCGACTACGCACGCAAGCGCGAGCTGGTCGTGATCCCGGGAGAGGAGGTGAAGACCGCGGAGCAGGGCGAGGTGATCGGCCTCTTCCTGCAACGGGAGATCCCGCGCGGAATGAGCTTTGCCGAGACGATCGAGGCGATCCGAGAGCAGGACGGCCTCGTCTACGTGCCGCACCCCTTCGACCGCATGCACGCGATCCCGGACCCGCGGACGCTGCACCGGCATCTCTCCGACATCGACGTGCTCGAGGTCTACAACGCGCGGCTGCTCTTCGAGGGCTACAACGACGAGGCACTCCGCTTCGCCCGCAAGTACAACCTGACGATGGGCGCCGGCTCCGACGCGCACGTCCTGCAGGGGGTCGGCACCGGGGCGCTCCGGATGCGGGCCTTCCGGGACCAGGAAGAGTTCCTCCTGTCGCTGCGGACGGCGGAGATCCTGCGCCGGCCGAAATCGCTCGCCTACCTCCAGTCGCTGAAGTGGGTCGCGCAGGCCAAAGAGAAGGTCCGCTAGATGGTTGATCGGTAATTGCCGTTGTTGCGGGGAGGGTCTGTACCAAGCAGTGTGGTCGACGCGACCGGGGTCAAGGCCGGTGGGCCTTGGCGGCGGGCGCGGCGGGCGCAATGCGCCGTGTGCAGGCCCCCAGCCGCGACGGCGCTGAATTACCGATCAACCATCTAGGAGAAGGTCCGGAGAGGACGAAAGGTCCCTCTGCCGCGTGGCCTCCACCGTGACGACAGACGAGATCTACGAGCGCTACCTGCAGAAGGCGATCACCGAGATCAATCGCCTTTCGCACGAGATCGCGCAGGCCGCCGACGGTGCGCCGACGGCATTGCCGACCGGTCATCCGCTCGCCAACATCTTCCTGCTCAAGTACGGCCCGCAGGCCCAGGAGCTGCAGGAGGGCGTCGCCTTTCACGGCCGGGCCGGGAACGCCCTGATCAAGTCGCTGCAGCGCCTGCACGTCGACCCGATGGAGGTCTACGGCTCCAACTGCGTCAAGTTCGCGGGCTGCGACCTGACGCTCGCGGCGGAATGGCTGCGCCGCGAGCTGCGGATCGTCGAGCCGAAGCTCGTCGTCGTGATGGGCGAGGACGCGCTCGAATTCCTGAACGGCGCCGGCTTCCAACTCGCTCAGCCTGTTCTGAGTAAGGTGGGCGAGCTGCAGCGCTTCACGCCGACGATCGAGGCGCTGATCGTCCCCGACATCGACTCCTCCCTCGACGAGTCTCCCGCGAAGGAAGCGTTTTGGAACGCCTTCAAATCCGTTGGCCCCTGGTGGGCCGCTTTGCCGCCCTACTAGGCATTCTCGTTCTGTACTACGAGGTCTCCGCCGACCTCTGGCGGGCGAGCCTCTGGTGGGACATCGCCTGGATCGCGCTCGTGCTGATGCCGGCCGTCTTCGGCCTCGTGCTCGCGGGACTGCCGCTCCAATCCTCGCGCGGCCTCCTGCCCGTGGGGCTCGGCTTCGTACTGCTCGCTGCGGTGCTCACCGTGGCGCACTTCAACGTGTCCGCGAACTTCGCGCGCCTCGGGGCGACGGCGCTGCTCGGTTGGTGGTTCCTGGGCTTCTTCGAGACGGTCGGCCTGGTCGTGATCGTTGCGGGAATCATCCCGTGGGTCGACGCGTACTCGGTCTGGCGCGGGCCGACCAAGGAGATCGTCGCGCATCACGCGCACGTCTTCAGCGTGCTCTCGTTTGCCTTTCCGGTGCCGGGCGAGCATGCGGCCGCGAACCTCGGCGTTCCCGACCTGCTGTTCTTTGCGCTCTTCCTCGGTGCAGCCCATCGCTTCGGGTTGCGCGTCCTCTGGACCTGGGCGGCGCTCGTCGCCGCGCTCGGCGCGACGATCTCGCTCACCGTCTGGCTCAACCTGAGCGGGCTGCCGGCACTGCCCGGAATCGCACTGGGGTTCTTGCTCCCGAACGCCGACCTGCTCTGGAAGCAGCTGCGACCGCGTCGCGGCGACGCGCTGGGCTAGCTGCTAGCGCTCGAGCAGCGCGACGCACTCGACGTGCGGCGTGTGCGGGAACATGTCGACGGGGCGCGCGCGCACCAGGCGGTAGCCGTAGTCGTCGCCGAGGCGCTTCAGGTCGCCGGCGAGCGTCGTCGGGTTGCACGAGACGTACACGATGCGCGGCGACTCGAGCTCGCCGAGGCGCTTGAGCGCCTTGCCCGCCAGCCCGGCTCGCGGCGGGTCGACGACGACAACGTCCGGGTCGCCGGCACGGTCGCGCAGCTCCTGCAGCACCTCGCCGACGTTGCCGGCGAAGAACGCCGCGTTGCCGATCGCGTTCAGCTCCTGATTCTCGATTGCACAGGCGACCGACTCCTCGGAGATCTCGATCCCCCAAACGGTCATCGCGTCGGCCGCCAGCGCGAGGCCGATCGTCCCGATGCCGCAATAAAGGTCGTAGACCGTCTCGCCGCCGCTGAGGCCCGCGAACTCGCGCGCGATCCCGTACAGCTCGGCGGCCATCTCCGTGTTCGTCTGGAGGAACGCGTTCGGCCGCACGCGAAACCGCAGCCCGCCGATCTCCTCTTCGATCGCATCCTCACCGAACAGCAGCTCGGTTGGCAGGTTCGTCACCTCGGCGACACCGGAGTTCACCGACCAGTGGATCGACTGCACCTGCGGAAACTCGGTCAGCACCTCGATCAGCCGCTCGCGGTCGAAGCGCTCGCCGCTCGCGGTCACGAGCTGCACGAGCGCCTGGCCCGTGTTGCGGCCTTCGCGCACCACCAGGTGGCGCAGGTAGCCCTCATGCGTCTCCTGGTCGTAGGCCGGCAGCTTCTCCTCACGTGCCCACTCGCGGATGCGGTTGCGGATCGCGTTGCCGAGCTCGGTGGTCAGGCGGCAATCGTCGATCCGGAGCACCTCGTCCCACCTGCCCGCCCGGTGGAGGCCGAGGGAGGGGCCGTCCTCGGCCTGCGCGAAGGAGTACTCCATCTTGTTGCGGTAGCGAAACTGGGACGCCGCCGGCACGATCGGCTCGAGCGGCAGCTCCGCGAGCCCTGCCAGGCGCTGCAGCGAGTCGCGCACCCACTGCTCCTTCGTCGCAACCTGGACGGCGTAGTCGAGATCCTGGAACCGGCAACCGCCGCAGGACGGGTAATGCACGCACGGCGCGGCGACGCGCTGCGGGCCGGAGGCGAGCACGTCCGTCGCAAGCGCCTCCGCATGGCGACGCTGCACCTTCGTGACGCGCGCGCGCACCGTGTCGCCCGGCAGAGCGCCCCGGACGAAGACAACAAAGCCGTCGAGGCGCGCGACACCGTTGCCGCCGTAGGCGAGCGAGTCGATCGTGAGCTCGAGCTCCTGGTCTCGCTGGACGGGGGCAGCCACGTCCAGCGAGGGTAGCGACATCGCCGTCAGCGAACGGTGACGACGGCGGTCGCGATCAACCGCACGACAGCTCCGGTGAACGGCTCCTCGTCGACGATCAGGAGCACGCGGTAGGTTCCGGGCTTCGAGAACGTATGGCCCCCAAAGCGCGGCGGCGTGCCCGTCCCCTGGTTCGAGAGACCGTCGCCGAACACGAGCTGCCACGTTCGCACTGCCCTGGGAAGGTGTGTCTGGATGCGGAACGACACGGCGAGTGGCGCCTTGCCCGAGGCCGGTGTCGGCGTGAAGACAACCGGCGCGTTGCCCGCCCCGACCGTCACGCTCGCCGTCGTCAGGAAGCGGATCGCCGTGCCGGTGAACGGCGGGGCCTGGTAGACGATCAGCACCGCCTGGTAGACGCCGTCACCGGCATAGGTATGCGAGACGGTGCCCGGCGGCGCTCCCTTGCCCGACTGGACGGCGCCGTCCCCATACAGGACCTGCCACTCGACGATCGGCACCGACAGCTTCGCGCCGATGGAGAAGTTGACGGCCAGGGGAGCGGCACCCGAAGCCTGGTCGGGCGTCAAGCTGAGCGTGAGCTGCTTCGCGCTGCCCGGCCCGCCCCTGGCCCACGACGGCAGCGCCGCCGCCATCGGCGTGATGCACTTCGTGTACACCGCCCGGCTCAGGGGCTTGCCGCCGAGATCGAAGATCGACCCGGGCTTGCTCTCGAAGAACTCCTCGTTCTCGGTTGCGTGGGACTTGAGGAAATCGCACATCTGCTGCACGAACGCCGGGTCGTCAACGCTGAAGAGGCCCCATTCGGGGACGGAGAACGGCTTGCCGTGCGCCTTCACGAACGCGTTGAGCGACTCGAACTCCGTCCAGGGCGGCGCAGAGCCGGCCTCCTTGTAGATGTCGGCGCCGCCGACGTCGACGTACGCGTTGCCGGGCCAGTACGGCTGCGGGTTGTCGCCGCCCGCCAGCGGGCTCCAGAGGACGCGCACCCGCGGGAACGGGTTCGCCGCGAGTGCCGGGCCACGGTAGGCGGCCTGCCCGAGCGCCCGGAGCTTCGCCGCCACGCTCGACCCGCCGTGGACGATCAGGAAGATCCGCGCGAAGGCCCGGCGATACGTCACCGGAGAGCCCGACCACGGGTTGCCGCGGTTGTTCATCTCGGCCATCGGCCGGATGTAGATCGCCCGGCCCCACGCGGAGATCGCCTGGTTCAGCGCGCCCAGGTAGCCGTCGCCCTGGCCCGCGGCGATCTGGGCGAGTGTGATCGCCTGTTTCGTGCTGCTGCCTTTCGCATTCGTGCCGAGATGCAGCATCGGGATCGGAGCGAGCGAGCTGAGCAGCACGCCGAACGGCGCGCCGAACGTCTGCCCCTGCCCCCAGGCGAGGAACGCCTGCACGACCTGCGAGTCCTGGGTGGTCTGCGCCTTGAAGCGGGCGACGTTGCCCGTGACTCCGAGAATCGGCTTGGCGAGGGCGCCGGGCGTCGCGGCCAGGAGGGCGGTGGTCAGGGCGGCGACAACGAGGCGGCGCATGCTGCCCGAAGTATTGCCCTACTGGAGCACGGTCACAAGAACCGAACGGGTGCGCGGCCCGTCGAGCTCGCAGAAGAAGATGCCCTGCCAGGTGCCGAGGGCGAGCTCACCGTCCCGCAGCGGGATCACGACCTGGGGGCTCATCAGGGCGGCCCGGATGTGCGAGGGCGCGTTCTCCTCGCCCTCCTCGATGTGCTGCCAGCCCCACCCCTCGGGAACGATCTGCTCGAGCGCCAGCTCGAAGTCGCGCGCGACGAGCGGATCGGCGTGCTCGTTGATCGTGACCCCCGCCGTCGTGTGCGGGACGTACACGAGAATCGCAGCGCCGGAGGCTCCGCGGACCGCCTCTCGCACCTGCGCGGTGATGTCGAGGAGCTGCGTGCGCCGCTCGGTGGTGATCGTCAGCTCCTGCACGGAGCCGTATCCTAGGCAACCGTGACTCCGACGCCGCGCGAGATCGATGCATTCAGGGACCGGGCCGACCGGTTCATCGCCGACCTGGACGAGGAGTACTACCTCCACTTCGCGGGGCTGAAGGACACGCTCGACATCGAGCCGGTGTACGAGCGTTACGAGGAGCTCACCCGCGTCGAGACCGCGCACCAGATCGAGGGCGGCCCCGTCGAGTTGTGGCGCTTCGCGTGCGAGGGCTTCCTCGGCAACTTGACGCGCGACCACCAGTCGCGGATCGCAAAGGTGGAGGCCGAGCTCGAGGCGACGGTGGACGGCGAGACCGCGCCCTACCGGATGCTCCGGGTCGTGATGTCGAACGAGCCCGACCGCGCCACGCGGCAACGTCTCGAAGCAGAACGGGTGCGCCTGCTGGACGAGCACCTGAACCCCGTCTATCTCGATGCCGTCGAGATCGACCGCGAGGCCGTCCACGCGCTCGGCGCCCCGAACTACTACGAGCTCTACAAGGGTTTTGGCTTCCGTCTCGACGAGCTGCGAGACGAGTGCGCCGCGCTGCTCGACGACACGGAAAAGCTGTGGGAGCGCGAGGGCGACCGCCTCTTCCGCGCGCGCCTCGGGATCGGCCTCGCGGACGCACGCCCCTGGGACGTGACGCGACTCTTTCGCGCCCCGGAGCTCGACCGGCTGTACCCGTCCGACCGGATGCTGCCGGCGCTCGAGGCGACGCTCAATGACCTCGGCGTCGACCTGCGCTCGCAGAGCAACGTGCACCTCGACCTGGAATCGCGCCCGTCGAAGACGCCGCGGGCGTTCTGCGCGCCGATCGAGGTGCCGGGGAGGGTGATGCTCGTGATCCAGCCGATCGGCGGCAAGGACGACTGGGAGGCGCTCTTCCACGAGGCGGGGCACACGGAGCACTACGCGCACACGAGCGAGTCCCTGCCGGTAGAAGCGCGCCGGCTCGGCGACATGGCGGTGACCGAGGGCTGGGCGATGCTGATGCAGCACCTCGTCACGGAGCCCGCCTGGCTGAACCGCCGGCTCGATGTCCCGCGGCCCGGCGACCTCGCGCACGACGGCGCAGTCTCGCTCCTGTACTTCGTCCGCCGCTACGCCGCGAAGCTCCTCTACGAGCTCGAGTTCTTCCAGGCCGAAGACGTGAGGCCCATGCGGGCCCGGTATGCGGAAATCTTGGGTGACGCGCTCAAGCTGCCGGTCAACCCGGAGAGCTACCTCGACGACATCGACGGCAGCTTCTACGTGACGGGCTACCTGCGCTCCTGGGCGTTCGAGGCTCAGCTCCGCGAGTTTCTGCGCAGCGAGTTCGGCAACGAGTGGTTCGCCCGCGGCGACGCCGGCGACCTGCTGCGCGAGCTCTGGTCGCTCGGGCAGGGACCGGCCGCCGACGACTTGTTGAAGGACGTGACCGGGGCGACGCTCGAGATGGCGGCGGTCGCGGAGCGGATTCGCGAGGGCCTCGCCGCCTGAGGCCGCAACCGGCATGAAGTTCGAGGAGCACGTTCAACGGGCGCTCGACTCGCTGCCGGCCGAGCTCGCTCGTGCTCTCGAGAACGTCGCCGTCGTCGTCGAGGACGAGGATCCCGACGACCCCGACCTCTTCGGCCTCTGGCAGTCGCACCCGTATCTGCCCGACAAGATCTCGATCTTCCGCAAGCCGCTCGCGGCCTCGTTCACCGACCCACGCGAGCTCGAGGAGGAGATCCGGATCACCGTCCTGCACGAGCTCGCCCACTATTTCGGGATCGACGAGGACCGGCTCGACGAGCTCGGATACTCGTAGGAATATCCGGGTCGGGCCGAGCGTTGAGCGGGGTATGCGAATGCTGACCGAGATCACACACGAGATCGACGACCTGTCCGCCCGGCGCATCGAGGTGATGCGGGCGCTCTCCGAGGAGTTCGACGCGACGCTCAAGGCCGAGCACCTCGAGCTCGAGGAGCGGATTGCGCAACTCTGGGAGGAGCAGCGCCATGCGCGTGCGGTGCTGCGCCACGGCGACCGCGATCTGATCATCCAGAGGGCCCGCCAGGACGAGCGGCTCTCCCGCGCCGCCTGAGCTCGAGCCTGCGACGACTGCTGAACCTGGTTCTCGCCGAAGGCGAAACCAGGTTCAGCAGTCTCGATGGTTAGCGAACGGTGACGGTCAGCCGGAGCACGTTGTCGGGGCCGAGCGTCTGCAGACCAACCTCGGCCGAGGTCTGCAGGTTCGTCGCCGAGATGACGTAGACGCCGTTCCGGGGGAACGTGACCGACCGCTGCGTGCCCGTGTGCAGCACGGGGTTGCCGAGCACGAGCTTCGGGCCGCGCAGCTGCGCGAGTTTGAAGTCCATCGGGCAGCTGACCCGCAGGGTGATCCTGCCGCCGCGCTTCAGTGTCAGAGTCGTCGCCGCGCCAAGGTTTCGCGTCGTCTGCCAGATGTGGCAGCCGTGCACGGTGTGCACGATCGCGAGCTCCACGGCCTTGACCGGAGCCGCAGTGGTGAAGAGCACGGCAGCGAGGGCGAGGAGCTTCATGCGGCCACCGTAGAACGCCGCAACGCCGCCAGAATCGGTAAGAACCCGCTGTGCTAGAGCGTTGGGCCCGGATCGTCGTGCGCTTCCGCGCGCTCGTCCTCGTCGCGTGGTTCGCGGTGCTCGTTGCGGGCATCCTCGCCTCGACCCGCCTCCAGCCGCTCCTCGCGAACACGTTCTCGGTGCCGGGCACGAGCTCGGACGAGGCCCGGCAGCTCCTGCAGGCGCACTTCGACGAGCGGCCCGACGGGACGTTCACCGTCGTCTTCGACACCCGCTCGAAACGCGGCCTCGCAGCTCGCGTCGAGCGCGCCGCCCGCGCCGTGCCGACGGGCCGCGCCGGCCCGCTCGAAGCGCAGGGCGGCATCGTCTTCGCCGACATCACGACGTCGCTCGACCTGCAGCACGCCAAGCGCTCCACGGGTGCGTTGCGGCGCGCCCTCGCCGGCAGCCCGCCCGCGCTCGTCACGGGCCAGCCGGCGGTCCAGGCCGACCTCGACCCGATCTTCGCCTCCGACCTGCACCGCGGCGAGGCTGTCGCGATCCCGCTGACGCTGCTCGTGCTGCTCGCCCTGTTCGGGGTCTCGCTTGCGGTCGTGATCCCGTTTCTCGTCGCGGGCTGCACGATTGCCGCGACGCTCGGCCTCGTGTTCCTGGTCGCGCACGACATCTCGATGGTGTCGTACGTGCGCAACCTGGTCGAGCTGATCGGGCTCGGGCTCGCCGTCGACTACTCGCTGCTCGTCGTGCACCGCTACCGCGAGGAGCTGGCGCAGGGCGGAACACCGGATGACGCCGTCGTGCGCACCGTCTCGACGGCCGGGCGGGCGGTGGCGTTCTCGGGTGGCGCGGTCGCAGTCGGCCTCGGCCTGTTGCTCATCGTGCCGGTCCCGTTCATCCGTTCGATGGGCATCGGCGGCCTGCTGGTCCCGCTCGTTTCCGTCGCCGCGGCCCTGACGCTGCAACCGGCGCTGCTCTCGCTCTTTGCCAGGCGCATCGCAGGCGCACCCCGGGACGGGGTCTTCTGGAGCGCGTTCGCGCGCACGATCATGCGCAGGCCGCGGACGTTCCTCGCCGCGGGCTCGCTCGTGCTCGTCGCCCTCGCCGCTCCGGCCGTGACGCTGCGGCTGACGCCGGGCTCGCTGACCGGCATCCCGTCGTCCGCCGAATCGGTGCGTGGCTACGACCTGTTGCGAAACGCCGTGGGCGCCGGGCTCGTGACCCCCACCCACGTCGTGATCGTCGACGGGGGCGCAGCGGCGACCAAGCGTCTTTCCGATGCGATCTTCCACGACCCGGAGACGCTCGTCGTGGCCGACGGCACGAAGGCGCCCTACATCGCAGACGGCGGGCGCTACCGGCAGGTGATCGTCGCCAACCGCCACCAGTGGGGCGACGCCGCGACGCGACGGTTCGTGGAACGGCTGCGCACGACGCTGATCCCGCAGGCGCACTTCCCCCTGGGGTCACGAGTGGTCGTAGGCGGAGCGCCCGCGCAGGGCGTCGACTTCGTCACGCGAACGTACGCAGCCTTCCCCTGGCTCGTCCTGCTCGTGCTCGGCTTCACGTACCTGGTGCTGCTGCGCGCGTTCCGGTCGGCCGTGATCCCGCTGAAGGCAATCGTCCTGAACGTGCTCTCGGTCGGCGCGAGCTACGGCGTGCTCGCGGCGGTCTTCAACCATCCGATCGAGGCGTGGATACCCGTGTTCCTGTTCGCCACGCTCTTCGGGCTCTCGATGGACTACGAGGTGTTCATGGTCTCGCGCATCCGCGAGGCGCACGACGCGGGCGAAGACGACACAGCCGCCGTCGCCCACGGGCTCGAGCAGACCGGGCGCATCGTCACGGCAGCCGCCGCGATCATGGTCTTCGCATTCCTCGGCTTCGCCGTCGGGCGAATCGAAGGGCTGCGGGAGTTCGGCCTCGGGCTCGCGGTGGCGGTCACGCTCGACGCGACGATCGTGCGTGCGATCCTCGTCCCGTCCGTGATGGCCGTGCTCGGCCGCTGGAACTGGTGGCTGCCGACAAAGGCGTGGGGGAAGAGCGGAAGACCGCCCCTCCCCCACGTGCCGGGACCACCTACCTGACGACCGTGATCGCCAAGCGCATCGCCGGCAGCTTGTACCCGAGCGCGAGCCCGGGCAGATCCGATGCATACGAGAGCATCGGGATCATTCCGTAGGGCGTGTTCGCGTACGACGGCTGCTGGGTGTAGAGCAACGGGTACAGGTCGATCAGGTGCGTGCCGGGCGCACCGGTCGCGACGAGATCGAGCACCACGTCACCCTGACTGTTGAAGCCGCAGCCGTACCCGATGTAGGCGTTGTCGTAGTCGACCGCGATCGTGTTGTCGAGCTGCGTCCAGCCGAGCCCCTTCAGATGGATCGTGAAGTGCTGGCCCGCGCGGAGCGTCAGGTCGGATACGGGCTGAGCCGACGCGAAGCTGCGCTTCACGAAGAACGGCACCTGCGCCATCGTGGTGGAGCCCTGGACGAGCTGCACCGCGTGCCAGCCGCCGAGCCCGTCGGGCACGGTGATCTTCGTCGTCAGCGTGCCGTCGGCCGCGGCTGTCGCGGTGCCGAGCGGTGTGGTCGTGAAGGTCCAGCAGGTGCCGGTGCAGTTGACGCGGTTGCCGACGACGGACGCCCACTGCAGGGTGACCGGAGCGTTCGGGGTGAGCCCACCGGCCGTGACGTCGACCTTCGTCAGGATCTGGCCACTCGTGGCGCTCAACGACGCGGTTCCCGTGGTAAGGCCCGTGGCCGACTTGACGGCGTCGAGTGTCGTGGTCGGGGACATCGTCGGCGCGATGTTCAGCGGCCAGTCGATGCGGGCGGGCGGCCGGCCGGCATCCTTGGTCACGGTGAAGATGAACTTCTTGCTGACCGCCCACGGGTTGGGCGACTGCGGAATGTTCATGTAGCCGAACGTGACGGAGTCGTCGAGGTAGATGACGTGCTTGCCGACCGGGCCGGAAGCACGGATGTGTGCGACGGCAACCCCGCGCGACCAGTTCGCGGTCAACTGCCCCGCGAACTTGTTGTCGTAGTTCAGCGCCACCGAGCCCTCGTAGAGCGACGAGCCGAGGCCGGAGTACGTGATCGTGATCGGCGTCCCGATCGGGCCCTGCTTCGGTGTCATCGTCGCGTGACGGGCGATCAGGAAGCCACCCTTCGCGACCTGGAGGCCGTCGACGACGGCGTAGATGTCATGCAGGCCGCCCCAGTCCTGAGGAGCGTTGAGCGTGATGCTGAACGCTCCGGCCGCGTCGGTGTGCGCCTTGGCCAGCAGGACGGTGAACTTCGTCGTCTTGCGGCCGAGGTAGTCGACGCTGTCGGGGCGTGCGTCGAGCACCCAGTCGACGTTTGCAGTGCTCCACGTGAGGGTGACGTCCTTGTTCGCAGGAAGCCCGGCCCCGGAGATCGTCGTCTTCGTGCCCGCGACTGCGATATCCGGGGACGTCTTGAGGATGCTCATCGTCGCCGCAGGCTTGCCGGGATCGACGAGCGGACCGGGCAGGCCCGCGACTCCCGGGATTGCCGGTGCCTTCACCGGGCCCGTGGTTGCGAGGGCGGACGACGGCACAAGGAGCGCTGCAGCTGCCACAGCGATGCCGGCGACGCGCTTGAGGGTGATGGTCATGAGTAGGTGGTCCCTTCTTGCTTTGGATCCCTTACGGGATGATCGTGATCGGGAAGTCGAAGGTCCCCGTCTTGCCGGCAACGGTCTTGAACTCGACGTGAATCGTCACGTCACCGAGCGGGAAGGCGGCCGGAACGATCCACGGCGCGGACCAGAAGAACACCTTGTTGCCGACGGAGCCGTGTGCGCCATAGTTCAAGGCAGCGGTCGGCTGACCGGGGATCGTGTAGGTAGCGGTGTCGACGTTGTCGGTCGAGAGCGTCGTGCTCGCTGCGAGGTCGAAGCCCCACACACGGATCACGACCTGCTCGCCGCGCTTGTAGACGTTCGCCTGCGAGCAGCCGACGGCGCGCTTGGGCGCTCCGACGGGCGAGGTGCCGTTGACGGTGTCCATGTAGAGGGAGATGGACGTGTCTGACACTGTCGGCACAGGCGCCGCGGCGGGGCCGTTCCCGAGCGTCGTTTGCGGCGTGGCCGCGATCGTCAACTGCGACGATACGACCGGCAACTGGACGAACTGGCCGATCCGCTTGAACTGCGTCTTGACCAGCACCTTGAAGTTGACGAGCCCGGCGGGATAGCTAGCCGGGACCGTCCAAGTCCCGGTCCACACCATCCGGCCGCTCGCACCGGGTGCGCTCGGGTTGTAGGTCATCTTGACGGTCGGCTGGTTCGGGATCGAGACGTAGAAGTACTTCACGTCTTTTGCCGCGAGCACCTTGTGCGCCTTCGAGTCGACCGCGTAGGCGCGAAAGATGACACTCGAGCCGGGCGCGAACTGGTTCTGAAGCGCGCCGGTTGCCGTCACCGTCTGCGCCGCGATGAACACGGCACCGGACGTCGCGGCCGGGAACGGCTTGGCGATCGGGGCGGGATCGGCGGCGAACGCCGCCTGGGTGAAGGCAACGGACGCCACCAGTGCGACGCCGAGCGCCAGGAACTTTCTCATTGCTCCTCCTTGGAGACGCATGGGACTCGACGGCGGTTACGCCGGCACGGTTCCCGTGAACTTGACAGTGAAGGCGCCACTTGTCCGGTCAAACGTGCCCGTCATCCTCAGGAGCCCCTTCGCTTTCGCGAGCTTGCCGGTCCCCTTGACGATGGTTGCCTTGCCCGAGACGCTGAACAGCTGTCCGGCCTGGTCGCCGCAGCCGCTCGATCCCGGATTGACCTTGAACGTGAGCGTTCCCTTGGCACCGCTCATCACGCCCGTACCGGTGAACGGCACGCACGGCTGCTTCGAACTGTCGCCGGTTCCGTTGCCGGTGATCTTCCCGGCGCCGAGCACGGCGGCAGTCCCGGCCCCGGCGCCGTTCGCGACGATCGTCACGACGTTGCCGGATGACTGAGTGGTCGCCGTTCCCTTGTACGTGGCAAGAAACGCGATCGGCTTTTTCACGACGGGCTTCTTCTTGGCGGCCGACGCGGTCATGGCGCTCGCAGGCAACGCGATGGCCAAGAGCGCAACGGTTGCGATCATGAGCTTTCTCACAGGTGCCCCCTTCAGGTGGTCCATGGCTGTGATCGATGGTCGTTTCGCTGCAGGAAACGAGCATCGGGGCGACCGCTGTGCACCGCTACGGCAAAGGACTGATCGTGAAAGGGGCGAGCTACGGGTTGGCCCTACGCGTCGGCTGCGGAGCTAGACTGCGATTGCTTCGGGGCGTTAGCTCAGCTGGGAGAGCGCCGCCTTTGCAAGGCGGAGGTCACCGGTTCGATCCCGGTACGCTCCACTTTTTCAGACGTTGCGCAAACCGGGGCAGCGTTGAGGTAGTAGCTGGGCAGGATCTCGGTCTTGCCGTTGACCTTGAGTTCGGCGACGAGTTCTCGGATCAGGGCTTTGGCTTTCTCTGGTTCGCCGCGGGTGAGGAGCTTTTCGAGCTGCTCGGCGACGTTGGCGAGTTCGGCGGCCGTGGGGCCTTGTGTGGCCGCGTGTGGCGTCGAGATCGAGAGTTCGGCGTGTTGGGCGTGGAGATCGTCGAGGCGCGTTTGGAGGCGGGAGAGGCGGGCTTCGCAGCGTTCGGCTGAGAGCTTGCCCTGCTCGAAGGCCTCGTAGTAGCGCTCCAACGCTTGCTCATTGCGGACGATCTCGGCGTCGATGGAGGCGAGGCGTTGCTTGATCTCAGGCTGCCGATCTTGGGCCTCTTGTTGAGCGTTCGCGAGTGTTGCCTCGATCAGGTGTGTGTCGCGATAGAGGCTGGTGAGCTGGTTGATGACGGCGCGCTCGAGTTTCTCGCGCGGGAGCCGCTCGTTGCTGCAGGCTTTCGGCCCGTATTTCTGGCGGCCGGTGCAGGCGTAGTAGTGGTAGAGGCCGCCGTTGCCACGTGCGCTCATGCCGACGTAGGCCTTGCCACATCGACCGCAACGCAACACGCCGGAGAGCAGGAACTCGCTCGCGTTCCCGCGCCGCCGGGAGATGTCAGTGCCGCGCTCATTCAGGATCGCCTGCGCGAGCGCGAAGACATCCTCGCCGATGAGTGGTTCGTGGATGGCGTCGAAGAGTTGGTCGCGCCAGCGGACCTTGCCGGTGTAGGTCGGGTTGTTGAGGACGAAGTGGATGGCCGGGTGTCCCCAGCCTGCGGCGGGTGCCGGTGCTTGTTCGGCGCGGAGCTTTTTGGCGATCTCGACGGCGCCGAGCCGGTCATGGGTGTAGAGATCGAAGATCCGCCGGACGACCGGCGCCTTGACCGGGTCGGCGATCAGGCGGCGTTCCTGGTCGGAGAAGGCGTAGCCGAACGGCGGTCGGCCGGCGTACCAGCGGCCCTCCTTCGCGCGGCGTTCGATGCCGGCGCTGACGCGGTCGACGATCGTGGCGTGCTCGAACTCGGCGAACACGCCGAGCATCTGCAACATCATCCTCCCAGCAGCCGAGCCGGTGTCGAACGGCTCGGTCGCGGAGCGGAGGACGACGTTGAGCTTGTCGAGTTCCTCCGCGAGCTGCGCCAGCTGCCTGACTTTCCGGGAGAGCCGGTCGACGCGGTAGACGAGCAGCATGTCTACCAGTCCGCCGCGCGCCAGATCGAGGGCGGCTTGCAGGCCGGGCCGGTCGAGCTTGGTGCCGGTCGAGCGGTCCTCCTGGTGGGAGACGATGCTCCACCCCTCCTGCGACTTACAGAACGCCTCCAGCCGCTCCCGCTGACTGTGCAGCGACGTCGGCTGGTTCTCCTCATCGGTCGAGATCCGCGTGTAGAGACAGACCCTGATCACCGCGACACCACCTCCTCGCTGTCGTCGTTGGCGTTGGGGTCGTCCATTGAGCCATCGATCCCGCCAGGTTGCAAGTCGCCGGCACAAGAGCGTCGGCCGGCACCGGGCACCCGGCCCCGCCACCCCAGCCTATGAACCGACTGGACGCGCGGCCGCCGGGCGAGCGGCGGAGGCGCTGCAGGTCGGCATCGACCAGCGGAGGGAACGACACCAGCCACAGCCACGACGAGCGCGGTCGTAGATAGCGGTCTTCGCCTTCGAACGTGCGCCGACATCGACGCGTCGAACCGAGCGGCGCTGGCCGGAGCGAACCCGGGGCCCTACTTGCGGGTGGCTCAGAGCGACCCCATCGACTCGCCCGTGACTCGGTCGAGGTCAGAGGCCGACTGGTGGCAGGGCACCCCTGCGATGAACCACTACAAGAAGCATTGCCGGCGGCAGCGTTTCTTGCTCGAGGAGGAGCAACTGGTGTGCCTGCGTGAGCAGGTACACCAGCAACCCCTGTTGGAAGGGCCGGTGCGATAGCAGCGGCCCACGACGGCCGGACGGCCGAATCGAATGAAGTGAACTGTGGGTATGGAGTCGCCGTCTCAGCGCGACCCCAAAAGCCGCTGACGGTGCGGCATTCCGGGACACGGAGGTGGTCGTTCGTGGAACGACCACATGAAACGACCACAAGGAACGACCAGCCCGTACCAGCAGTCGACGGCGGACGGCGGCGCGCCTGAGCCTGGTCGCTCATGCCGCTTTGCGCGCCTTCACCCGCCGCACCGGGAACGGCACGACAACGCCGGAACCGCTATCGGCGATGCCAACCGAAGCATCCTGACGCTTCGCGATCTCGTCCAACAGCAACTCCGTCAACAACCGGACCGCCGCCTGCTCCCGCTCCGGGGTGAGCGGTAACAACCGCGGCGGCAACAACTCGAGCTCAACGTGCTTCGGCATCCATGGTCGGGGCCAGCGGAGGAGACCGGACAACCCACCACAAAAAACGAGACACCCGACGCCAGGCCGCGAGTTACAGCAGCGCCGCCGTCGACATCACGCACGACACGCAGGTCTGGGCTCAACGACGAGAGGCTCCTTCCACCAGACATATGCCGATTTCAGGCCGCGATCGTTACACCCAAACCTGCATCCACCCGAAATATTTACGAAACCCGCCGACGCCACCAGAGCCCCTATGACGGCCGCCATGTGCCAAAACCGGGCCGCCCGTACCAGACGCCCGACCTGCCCGAAATGCAACATCTGCGCCGCATGGTTGAGCGGTGCGCAGCCGAAGATCGCGATCAGCTCCCGACCGGCGACGACTTTTGCGACGTCGCCTCGTGCCTTCGCGAGGGCGGCGTTGACCTTTGCCTCTGCGGCTTGGAGTTGCGCGGTTGTGT
>DATLQV010000066.1:0-47068 GCA_035534955.1 Gaiellaceae bacterium | reverse complement strand
TGCTGGGCAGGTGCTGACACGACCCTCGAGCACTGCCTTTACGGCGGTTGCGTCGGTTCATCGGACGATGAACGAGCGCCGCCAGCGCCTCGATCACCCGGCAGCAGACGCGTCGCTGAAATGCGAGTGCGAATGCCGGCGCGTCGAGTGCGGCAGCGGCTTCAACGTCAACCTCGAACGGTACGAAGATGTGCGAGCGCACGCGCGCCGCTTCGTCGTAGCGCATGGGCACGAGAACCCAGGCGAGTCGATCATCTCCAGCACGCCGGACTACCTGGTGATCGAAAAGGTTGGCACGGAGGGAAACACCGCGGAAGCGCTGAATCCGCGGTAGCGAACTCGAACGTGAGTCCGCGGCCTACCGGGTGAAACCGCCGAAGAAGCCCATGTACGTCGGGCCGAACCCGGCGAGCGCCTCCGAAACCGCATCGCTCGCGTTGCCGAACACGGTGAACCGACTCGGGTCGACCGCTGACAGGAACCGCCCGGCGAACTTCTCCCCAAACGTACCCAGATGCACCATGACCGCGTCCGAATCGAGGTACCGCTCGTAGATGTGGACGGCCGCGCCGTCGTCGCTGACGAACCACTCATAGCCGAGGGCGCCCGGCTCGGCCCTGGTCGAGTCGACCATCTCGTCCATCAGCGCCCGGAAGTTCTCGAGCTCGCCGGGCTTGATCGCGAGCTCCAGTACCCAAGAGACCTGATCGTCCATCGCGTGTTCCACCTCCGGTTCGACGTGCCGACAGTACGTCCGGTCGATCTTACGAGGATGTTCGCCGGTCGCGCACCTGTTCGACCCATTTGGGGTGGTGCTGCACCGCCCACTCCTCGTCGACCCAGCCGCGCGTGATCCCGTTCAGCGCATGCCGCGTCTTCGGATAGATCACGGCCAGGAACAGGTGGCCCATGAAGAGGAGAAACGACACGTACATCAGCCAGTCGTGCACGAGCAGCGCGTTCGGCAGCCGGAAGCGCGTGTCGCGCTCGCCGTACCAGAGGAAGAAGCCGGTCACGGCGAAGAGCAGCGCGAACGCGGCCGTGACGACGGCGTTGAGCTTCTGCCCCGCGTTGAGACGCCCCTGCGGCGCCGCCCGGCTGCGCAGCCAGGCGCGGTCGTCGGCGTCGAAGCGATCGATCTCCCGTGCGGTGCGAATGAGCGAGCGGCGGTCGCCGGCGAGCACGATCGCGACGAGCGCGACCGCCCAGCCGACGGCGGTATAGATGTGAATCGCCTTCAGGAGCGGCCGCCTGCTCACCGCCTCGGCGAGGCTCGGCAGGTAGAGGCAGAGGCCGGATGCGAAGAGGATCAGGAACGCGGTCGCGTGCACCCAGTGGACGGCGCGCTCGGTGCGCGTGAAGCGCCAGAGGCGACGCCGCTCAGGCGCTGTAGCCATTCGACCTCCCCACCCATGCGTTCTGGTCGTAGCCGAGCCCTTCCCAGTAGCCCGTCGGCTGGCGGTCGACGAGTTCCATCCGCGTGAGCCACTTGACGCCCTTGTAGCCGTACATCTCGGGGATCACAACGCGCGCAGGCGCGCCGTGCGGACGCGACAGCGGGCTCCCGTCCATGTCGTAGGCGAGCATCACGTCCGGCAGGAGCGCCTGGCCGAGCGCGAGCGAGTCGTCGTACGGATCCTCGAGCGAGACGAACCGGATCGCCTTCGCGGCCGGGAGCGGCTGCACGAGCGCGAGCAGGTCGCGGAAACGCACGCCACCCCAGCGCACGTTGGCCACCGACCAGCCGGTGACGCAGTGGAAGTTGCTCACCTGCTCGGCACGCGGGAGCGCGCGCAGGTCGGCGTAGGTCAGCGCGAGCGGCCGGCGGACGAGGCCGTCGATCTCGAGCCGCCAGCTCGCCTCGTCGAAGAGCGGCATCGAGCCGGAGATCGTGTAGATCCGCCAGCCGCCAACCGGCAGCAGGTTGCCGAGCAGCTGCGAGAACCCGGACGTGACGGGCGAGAGCACGCGCGAGGCGGGACCTGCCCAGAGCAGAGACGAGAGGCCCCCGGCCATCAGGCCGAGGAAGGCGCGCCGCCCGTACGGACGTGCTTCGCGGGAGCTCACGCTGTTACGACTCGGCCGGGCGGCCGCCGTTACGCCGGCGGCCGATGCCGCTCGACGATCTCCGCGAGCCGAAGTCCGTCCGGCAGCGTCCCGAAGGCGCCGAAGCGCTCGCGCGCCCGAAACGCCTCGGCGACGGCGGCGTCCCCGTGCCGGTCGAGCAGCGTCGCCTGCAATGCCACCGCCATCGTCTCGACCAGGCGGCGGGCGCCGACCTCGTCCGCCGCTTGCAGGGCCCGTTCCACTCCGGCCCGGTCGCGCTCCTCGAGCTCGGCCACGAACGCCTCCGCAGCCTCGGGCTCGCGGCGGAGCGCCCGTAGCACGTCGAGGCACTGGACGTTCGAGCTCCCTTCCCACACCGCATTCACCGGGCTTTCACGGTAGAGGCGCGGCAGGCCGCTCTCCTCGACGTACCCGTTGCCGCCGAGGCACTCGAGCGCCTCGCCGACAACGGCGGGCGTGCGCTTGCAGATCCAGTATTTGAGTACGGCGGTCGCGATGCGGCGGAACTCGTCCCCCTCGTCGAAGGCCCGAGCGAGGCGCAGCGCGCTCACCGTCGCCGCCTCCGACTCGACACACAGGTCGGCGAGCACGTTCTGCATCAGCGGCTGGTCGATGAGCAGCTTCCCGAACGCCAAGCGGTGCGCGCAGTGGTGGGTCGCCTGGGCGACCGCCTCCCGCTGCAGGGCCGCCGACCCGAGCACGCAGTCGAGCCGCGTGTGCACCACCATCTCGATGATCGTCGCGACGCCGCGGCCCTCCTCGCCGACGACCTGCGCCCACGCGCCCTCGAGCCGGATCTCACCCGAGGCGTTGGAGCGGTTGCCAAGCTTGTCCTTCAGCCGGTCGATGAACATTCCGTTGTGCGAGCCGTCGGGCAGGCGGCGCGGCAGCAGGTAGCACGTGAGGCCGCCGGGCGCCTGCGCCAGCACGAGAAACGCGTCGCACATCGGCGCCGAGCAGAACCACTTGTCGCCGTGCAGGGTCACCTCGCCGTCACCGAGCGGCCGCGCCTCCGTTTCGTTCACGCGCACGTCGGAGCCGCCCTGGCGTTCCGTCATCGCCATCCCGCAGAGGGCGCCCGCGACAATGCGCGGCTCCCACTCCGCCGCAAGCTCCGGCTCCGCGCGCAACGCGGGCACCGACGCATGCGTCATCGAGAGCGGGCAGCAGACACCGGCCTCGGCCTGCCCGAGCGCCATGAAGCTCGCGGCTCGCGCGACGTACGCGCCCGGACGCGGGTCGCTCCACGACGATGCATGCACGCGGTGGCGGATCGCCAGCTCGAGCAGCTGGTGCCAGGCCGGATGGAACTCCACCTCGTCGATCCGCTCGCCGTAGCGATCGTGTGTGTGCAGCACGGGCGGGTGCTCGTTCGCGAGCCGTCCCCACTCGAGCGGCTCGCCGCCGAGCTCGGCGCCGAACGCGAGCAGAGCGTCCTCCGACCACGCCGCGCCTTCACGCCGCACGCCTTCGAGCAGTGGGAGGTTCGCCGCGACGAGGTTGTAGTCGCGCAGAGGCGGCGGCTGGTTCGTGAGCCGAACTGCGATGTGGTGAATGCTACGCCTTGCTGCAAGGCCATCTACGATCGCCGCGATGGCCCGGACGATCGCCGCCGCCCTGATGCCTCTCCGCGCGGGCGGCGCGGAGCTCGACCTCGACGCGCTCGAGCCGTACCTTGCCTTCCTCGCAGGCGCCGGCATCGAAGGGATCCTGCTCGCCGGGACGACTGGGGAAGGGATGCTCCTCACCCCGGCAGAGCGCAAGCTCGCGCTCGAGCACGCAGTGACCGGGCCCCTGCCCGTGCTCGCCCACTGCGGCGCCCAGTCGACCGCCGACACGGTCGCGCTCTCTGCCCATGCAGCCGAACTGGGGGCCGAGGCGGTCGCAGTGATCGCCCCGCCCTACTTCCAGCTCGACGATGACGCGCTCCTCGCCCACTTCGTCGCGGCCGCACGCGCTTGCGCGCCGCTTCCGTTCTATGTGTACGAGCTCGAGAAGGCATCCGGGTACGCGATCCCTGTCTCCGTGGTCGAGCGTTTGCGCGAGACGGTCGACAACGTGGCCGGGATGAAGGTGAGCGACGCACCGTTCGCCAAGGTGGCTCCGTACCTGCTCGAAGGGCTCGACGTCTACGTCGGCGCCGAGGCGCTGATCGGCGAGGGGCTCGCCGCCGGGGCCGCGGGCGCCGTGTCGGGGCTCGCCTCCGCTTTCCCCGAGGTGGTCGTCGAGGCCGTGCAAAGCGGCGACTCGACCGCTGCCGGCAAGCTGCGAGCGGTCGTCGACCGCTTTCCGCGCCACCCCGCGCTGAAAGCGGTCGTGCGCTCGCGCGGGGTGCCGCTGCACGAAGACGTCCGCGCGCCGCTGCGGGGGCTGACAGACGCCGAGCGGGCCGAGCTGCTCGCCTCCGTCTAGCTAAGCCGGAGGGTTCTCGCGCAGCTCGTCGATCGCCCGCCGGGCGCGGGCGTGCACGTCGGCGCGGCGCTCGTCGATGCCCTCAGGTTCTGCTGCGGGCTCTGCTTCAGGCTCTGCTTCAGGCTCTGCTTCACGCTCTGCTTCAGGTGCCGCTGCGGGCGCCGGGGCCTGCTCCTTGCCCTTGGCGGCCGCGAGCGTCGCCTTCAGCTCGTCGGCGGGCGAGCCGGGCAGCGCAGCCCGGGTGCGCCGGCGCAGCAGCGCCCGCAGACCGAGCCCACCGGCGAGCAGGGCGATCCAGCTCTTCCACGCGCGCATCAAATCTGCGTTCGTCTCACGACCGAGGCGATGCTACACTGCCGCCGCTTCTCGCCTCGCCCATCGCGCCGTCACCCGAAGCGGCGCACAGGAGGTGCGGCCGATTCAGTCCATGAGAAGGGAGAATTCGGGCCTGTGAACGACTACGAAATCATGCTGCTGCTGGACCCGGAGCTCGCTGAAGAGCGCAGCAACGAGATCATCCAGCGCATCCGCGACTCCGTCGACGGCGCGACGGGCACCTGGGACGGCCACGAGCCGTGGGGTCGCCGCCGCCTCGCCTACGAGATCGGCCACAAGCAGGAGGCCGTCTATCACCTCCTGCTCTTCAAGGCTCCGCCGGAGACCCTGGCCGAGATCACCCGCGTCCTCAAGATCACCGACGGGGTCGTGCGGCACGGCGCCTACCGCCGCGTGAAGGGCTCGACGCACACCAAGGCGCCGGCACCGTTCGCCATGGGCGCGCCCAGCGCAGCCCCGGCCGAACACGCCGATGACATCGACATGGCTTCGGAGTAGCCTGGATCGACCTTCGGAGAGGAGCGAGAACCCATGGCCAACATCAACCGCGTCGTGCTCGTCGGCAACCTGACCCGCGACCCAGAGCTGCGCCACACGCCGTCCGGCATGGCCGTGTGCAGCCTGCGGATCGCGGTCAACACGCGTCGCAAGGACTCCACCGGGCAGTGGACGGAGAAGCCGAACTACTTCGACGTCACGGTCTGGGGCAACCAGGGCGAAAGCTGCGCGCAGTACCTGGCGAAGGGCCGGCCCGTCGCGCTCGACGGCCGCCTCGAGTGGCGCGAGTGGGACGCGCAGGACGGCACCAAGCGCCAGGCGGTGGAGATCATCGCCGACAACGTCCAGTTCCTCGGCGGCCGCGACGGCAACGCCGCCGGCGGCGGCGAGGGCGGCAACCAGTTCGTGCCCGCGGGCGCGTCAGGCTCAGCCGACGCGGACTTCCAGGGCTCCGACGACGACATCCCGTTCTAAGGAGAGTCTCTTGGCAGCACCGAAGTCCGATCGCACCTCGTCCTCCAGCAGCAGAAAGCGCAACGCGCCCGTCGGCCCCGGCCGTCGCAAGTCGTGCTTCTTCTGCAAGTCCAAGGTCGACGAAGTCGACTACAAGAACGTCAACGAGCTCCGGCGCTACGTGTCGGAGAAGGGCAAGATCCGCAACCGCCGCATCAGCGGGGCGTGCCGGCGCCACCAGCGCCAGGTGGCGGTCGCGGTCAAGCGCGCCCGCGAGATCGCCCTCCTCCCGTACGTCGGCGACAAGTAGTCGAACAGGCGATGGAAGTCATCCTCAAGCACGACGTCGACGCGCTCGGGCTGCGCGGCGAGGTCGTGAACGTCGCCCGCGGATACGCGCGCAACTTCCTGCTCCCGCGCGGGCTCGCCGAGGTCGCGACCCCGGCGCTCGTCAAGGAGCTCGCCAAACGCGACGCGTTGCGGACACGCAACGACGCCAAGTCGGTGGACGAGGCGCGCGCGCTCGCGGCACGGCTCGAGGCGAGCAACCTCCGCTTCGACGTCACGGCCGGCCCGACCGGCTCGCTCTTCGGCTCGGTCACCGCAACGAATGTGGCCGACCGGCTGTGGGAGCAGGAGAAGATCCGCGTCGACCGCCGCAAGCTCCACATGGAGTCGATCAAGCGGATCGGCCGCTACACCGTGCCGTTGGAGGTCTTTCCTGACGTCACCGCCGAGCTGAAGCTGGTCGTGGCGCCGGAGGGCGAGGAGCTGCCGCCCGAGGAGGAGCTCGCCGAGCTCGAGGCCGCCGAGCGCGCCGCCAGCGAGGCGGCGGCCGCCGCTCGCGAAACGGTCGAGTACTTCGACGACGTGCCACAGGCCGGCAACGACGACGCTGCCGAGCCGGAGCCCGTCGCCGAGCCTGCCCCGGCCGCCGACGACGCGTAGCCCCCAGCATTCGTCCACAGGCTCTCCACGGGCCTGTGGATGAGTTCGCACAGGCTGTCCACAGGCGGTTCACACCTGTGGATTTGGCCCCAAAGTTGACGCAAAGAGCGTCCGTTTCGTCCACTACCGTGACACGAACAGACGTTCTATACTGCCTGCAGATCAGCCCTCTTTGACCACCTGGAGGGCGGTTTCCACACCCTTTCGGGCAGGCCGCGCACCCGCTTAGCTAGGAGGCACATGGCAATACCGGCCCAGGCCCTCGCCTCCGCCCCGATCCCGCCGCAGAACCTCGACGCCGAGGAGTCGGTTCTCGGCGCGATGATGCTCTCTCCGCTTGCGATCGGCTCGGTCACCGAGGCCTCGAACCTGAGCGGGTCGGACTTCTACCGAGAGAGCCACGGCCACATCTACAAGGCGATCCTGTCGCTCTACGCGAAGGGCGAGCCGGTCGACGCGATCACCGTCGTCGACGAGCTCGACCGCTCCTCGACGCTCGTTGCGGCAGGCGGGCAGGAGCGCGTGCACGAGCTGGCGGCGCTCGTTCCCGCCGCCTCGAACGCGGCCCACTACGCGCGCATCGTCAGCGAGATGGCGACCCTGCGGGGCCTGATCCGCGCCGGCAACGACATCGCGCGGCTCGGCTTCGACCGCCCGGGCGAGACGGTCGAGCTCGTCGACCGGGCCGAGCAGATCGTGTTCGACCTGTCGCAGCAGCGCATCTCGACCGAGTTCGCGCACATCGACGACCTGCTCAAGGACTCGTTCGAGACGATCACCAAGCTCTACGAGGCCGGCAGCGACATCACCGGCACGCCCGCCGGCTTCCGCGACCTCGACCGGCTCACGTCGGGGTTCCAGCCGGGAAACCTCGTGATCGTCGCCGCCCGGCCGTCGATGGGCAAGTCGGCGCTCGCGCTCTGTATGGCGGCGAACGTCGCGGTGCGGCACGACACGCCCGTCGCGCTCTTCACGCTCGAGATGTCGAAGGCGGAGGTGACGCAGCGCCTGATGTGCTCGGAGGGCAAGGTCGAGTCGCAGCGGCTGCGCACCGGCAAGCTCGCCGCCGACGACTGGCCGCGGCTCACGGCCGCCTGCGACAAACTCGCGAAGGCGCCGATCTACGTCGACGACACGGGCTCGATCACGATGATGGAGATCCGCTCCAAGCTCCGGCGTTTGAAGATGAAGGAGCCGGCCCTGGGACTCGTCATCGTCGACTACCTCCAGCTGATGACGAGCGGTACGTCGGTCGAGAATCGCGTGCAGGAGGTGTCGCAGATCTCGCGTTCGCTCAAGGTGCTCGCACGCGACCTCGAGGTGCCGATCGTCGCGCTCTCGCAGCTGTCGCGCGCCGTCGAGCAGCGCCACGACAAGCGCCCGATCCTCTCCGACCTGCGCGAGTCCGGCTCGATCGAGCAGGACGCCGACCTCGTGATGTTCGTGTACCGCGACGAGTACTACAACCCCGAGGAGACGGAGTCGGCCGGCATCGCGGAGCTCATCCTCGCGAAGCACCGCAACGGCGCCACCGGCATCGAGAAGCTCGCGTTCCAGAAGCGGTACGCCAAGTTCTCCGACCTGGCGGCGAACGCGGCATGACGACGACCGTGTGGGTCACACCATCGGCGACCGTGTTCTCGTGCCTCTGCGAACCGTGTCTGGAAGCCGCACGGCAGGCGGGCGCCCTCTTCGCTGACGCGCTGACGTCCGCAAGCGTGCGCGGCTCGATCGCCGCGGAGGCCGACGTCGCGATGGCCCACTGCGCCTCCGGTCACGTGATCGTGCTGCGCCGCATCACACGCCCACCCGCCCTGCAACGCCACGATGAAAGGCAGCTGCAACTCCAATGATCGGACGTGGGAGCAAGAAATGATCGAGCGGCAGCATGTCTGGCTCGGCCCGGAGGCGACGTCCTTCGATGAGCCGTGCGAGGCGTGCCTGGCCGCCCGCGAGTCGCTTGCGGCCGACAAGTGCGTCGTCCACGGAACGCTCCGGCGTGAAGCCGACGTCGGCTTCACGACTTGCCAGCGCGGCCACCGGATCGTCGTCCGGCGCGTCGCACGTCGGCTCGCCAGCGTCCGCTGAGCGGGAACGACGACCCGGCCCGGTAGACTCGGGCAAGTGCCAGCGACCGTTGTGGTCGGTGCGCAGTGGGGCGACGAAGGCAAGGGAAAAATCGTCGACCTGCTCGCCCAGGAGTCAGACGTCGTATGCCGCTACCAAGGCGGACCGAATGCCGGGCACACGATCGTCGTCGGCGATGAGACGTGGAAGCTGCGCCAGATGCCGAGCGGTGTCGTCTCCGGCACGCGATCGGTGATCGGCGCGGGCTGTGTCGTCGACGCGCAGGTCTTCGTCGACGAAGTCAACCTGCTGGCCGAGCGCGGCATCGACCCGACGATCGTCGTGCTTTCCGGCAACGCGCATCTGATCATGCCGTGGCACGTGACGATCGACCAGGCGTCGGAACGGCGTCTCGGAAAACTGCAGATCGGGACGACGCGCCGCGGCATCGGGCCCACCTACGCCGACAAGGCCTCGCGAATCGGAATCCGTGTGCAAGACGTTCTCGACGCGAAGATCCTGCGCGAGAAGATCGAGGTTGCGCTGGCCGAGAAGAACCTCTGGCTCGAGCGGATCTACGAGGCCGAGCCGTTCGACCTGGAGCAAATCTGGGCGCAGTACGCAGGCTTCGCCGAGCGCCTCGCGCCGTTCGTCGGCGATGCCTCGCTGCTCGTCAGCCAGGCCCTCGACGCCGGTCAGAACGTGCTCTTCGAGGGCGCACAGGCGACGATGCTCGACCTCGACCATGGCACCTATCCGTTCGTCACGTCGTCGAACCCGATCGCTTCGGGTGCAGCCACCGGCATCGGGATCGGGCCGACGCGCATCGACCGCGTGCTCGGTATCTCGAAGGCATACGTGACGCGCGTCGGCGAGGGCCCGTTCCCGTCGGAGATCGTGGGGGCGGACCAGGAACGTCTGCGTGACCTCGGCGGCGAGTTCGGCACGGTCACCGGGCGCGTGCGCCGCTGCGGCTGGCTCGACCTCGTGGCGCTGCGGTACGCCGTGCGCATCAACGGGATCACGTCGCTCGCACTGACGAAGCTCGATGTGCTCTCCGACTTCGCGGAACTGCCGGTCTGCGTCCGCTACCGCCAGCGCGACGGCTCCGAGACCGAGCATTTCCCGGCCCATCAGTCGGATTTCCACCACGCGGAGCCCGTGTGGGAGACGCTGCCCGGCTGGTCGCAACCCCTCGACAGCGCGTCGACGCTCGCAGATCTCCCGCCGGCGGCACGCGCGTACGTGGAGTTCGTCTCGCGTCAGCTCCAGGTGCCGATCGAACTGGTCGGCGTCGGTGCGGCGCGCGAGCGCGTCCTGGCGTGATCGCGCAGCTTTCTGCCAGCGGCTGGACGCAGATCATCGTCGCGTTGTCGATCTTCGTGCCGCTGGTCGTCGTCACCGCACTGACGGTGGTCATACTCCGCCGCACGAAGGACGACCCCGACGAACAGCGCTGGCGCCGTCTAGAAGAACAGCGCCGCGAAGCAGACCCGGACGGCGACCAGTAGCCCGAACGGACCAGCCGCGGCGAGACCAGTCCTGTGGTCAGACCAGGGTTACGGAAGTGTCACAAACGTTCCACAGACCTCCGAGCCCGCCTCCCAATCTGCCCTCTCGACGCTTGCGGCAGTTCGAAACGTGGTCAGACCACGGCTACGACACGGTTACGAGAGGCGCGCGAGATCGCCCGGGGTGTCGACGTCGGCGACGAGTGCAGCGTCGACCTCGACCTCGACCACGTCGAGATCACCGTAGGTGCGGTAGAGCGCGAACGGGCCTTCCGCAAGCCGCCGCTCGAGCAGCGGCAGGGCGGTCTTCGCCCACGCGCCCGGCAGCGGGCCCGTCTGGGGGACCGCGGCATCGCGGCAGGCATCGCCGAGGGCGCGCAGCAGCTGCGGCGTCACGCGAGGGCAGTCAACCGGAAGGAACACGGCGACGTGGTTGGCTGCCGCCCGGAGCCCCGCGACGACGCCGGCGATCGGAGCCCGCACGTCCGCGCCGTCGTCGACCACCGCGAATGGCAGCTCGCCCGCCTTGCCGACGACGAGTACCTCATCGCACGCCTCGGCGAGAACGCGACGGCCCCGGTCGTGCAGCGTCTCGCCGTCCACCTCGATCAGCGCCTTCGGCGATCCGAAGCGGCTGCTTGCCCCGCCGACGAGCAGCACGCCGGTCAGTGCTCGACGCGCCACGGCTCGGTGTAGACGTTGATGTGGCCACCGCGGACGAACCCGCACAACGTCACCCCACGGTCCTGCGCGAGCTCGACCGCAAGCGACGAGGGCGCCCCAACTGCGACAACGAGCGGGCAACCCGCCACTGCCGCCTTCTGAACGAGCTCGAACGACAGCCGGCCGCTGACGCACAGCACCGAGCGGGTAAGCGGCAGTCGCCCGTTGGTGAACGCCCAGCCGATCACCTTGTCCATCGCGTTGTGCCGCCCGACGTCCTCTCGCAGGCAGAGCAGCGTGCCCTGCTCGTCGAAGAGACCCGTCGCGTGCAGGCCACCCGTCGCCTCGAAAGCCGGCTGCGCTTCCCGGAGCCGGCCGGGGAACACGGCGACGAGAACGGCCGCGAGACGAAGGTCGCTCTCGACGCGCGGCGCTTCGACCGCGATCGCCTCGATCGCCCCTTTCCCACAGACCCCGCAGGACGATGTGGTGTAGAAGCTGCGCGCGAGCCGCCCCGGATCGAAGCCGGGAGCGTCGAGCTCGATGGTGTTCGCGGCCAGGTCGGCCGGCGCTCGCGCACCCTGCGGGCGCAGCCCTTCCGACAGCGCAAAGCCAAGCGCGAGCTCCTCGTCGTGCCCGGGTGTCCGCATGGTCACGGCGACCGGCGCACCGCCGATGCGGATCTCGAGTGGCTCCTCGACGGCGACGACGTCCTCGGTCTTTCCCCCCGGAATGCGGACGACGTCGACCTTCGCGGTCGAGTACGGGGGAGCGGTCACCACCCAAGTATCGACCAGGCGGGCGTAGACTCGCCGCGTGCAAGTGGTGGTCGTCGGCTCGGGAGCGCGCGAGCACGCGCTCGCGTGGCGTCTCGCGCAGTGCCCGGGGCTGACCGAGCTTCACGCGGCGCCCGGCAATCCGGGGATCGCGGCGCTCGGGCACTGCCATCCGATTCGCGCGGATGACGCCGACGGTCTGCTCGCTCTCGCGCTCACTCTCCAGGCCGACCTCGTCGTGATCGGGCCGGAAGGGCCGCTTGTCGCAGGGATCGCAGACGAGCTGCGGCGAAACGGCATCGCTGTCTTCGGGCCGAGCCGAGAAGCGGCACGCATCGAAGGGTCAAAGTCGTTCGCCAAGGACGTGCTGAAGGCGGCCGGCGTCGCGATCGCGGAGACGCTCTCGGTCGCCAGGCCGCCCTGCGTCGTGAAAGCGGACGGTCTCGCCTCGGGCAAAGGCGTGTTCGTCTGCCGGACGACCGCGGAGATCGACGAAGCGCTCCGCGCCGTGACCGCGTTCGGCGGCGACTTCGTGATCGAGGAACTGCTCGACGGCGACGAAGTGTCGCTGTTCGCACTCTCAGACGGCACCCGGGCGCTGCCGCTCGGCGCCGCCCAGGACTTCAAGCGGATCGGCGACGGCAACGTCGGCCCGAACACCGGCGGGATGGGCGCTTACTCACCCGTCCCGTGGCTCGATGGCGCGGATGCGCTTGTGCAGCAGGTGCACCAGCCGGTGATCGAGGAGCTGGCGCGCCGCGGCACACCGTTCGTCGGCTGCCTCTTCGCAGGCCTGATGCTGACGCCGGACGGGCCGAAAGTGCTCGAATTCAACGCACGCTTCGGTGACCCGGAGACGCAGGTCCTGATGCCTCGCCTCGAAGGCGACCTGCTCGAACTGCTGCTTGCCGCCGCAATCGGCGACCTCTCCGGCCTTGCGGCGCCCCTCGCCCCCGACGCGGCGGTGACGGTCGTCCTGGCAGGCCCGGAATACCCGGAGCGCAGCGACTATGCAGGCGCCCCGATCACCGGCATCGCCGCCGCTCTCGCCACCGGTGCACTCGTATTCCACGGCGGCACGGCGGTACGCGACGGCACGGTGGTGACCAATGGCGGCAGAATCCTCTCTGTGACCGGTACCGGCCCCACCGTTGCAGACGCGCGCGACAACGCCTACGCGGCCGTCTCGCTGATCGACTTCGAGGGCGCCCAGTTCCGGCTTGACATCGCGGCGGCGGCCGGTGGCTGAGCCGCTCGTCGGGATCCTCGTCGGCTCGGAGTCCGACCGCGAGCGCATGCAGGCCGCGATGGACGACCTCGACGCGCGCGGGATCGCGTGGGAGTTCGAGGTGCGCTCGGCCCACCGGATGCCCGATGCCGTCGCCGAGTACGCGAAGTCGGCGAAGACCCGCGGGCTCAAGGTGCTGATCTGCGGAGCAGGTCTTGCCGCGGCGCTGCCCGGAGTCGTCGCGGCGCACACCGAGCTGCCGGTGATCGGTGTGCCTCTGCGTTCGTCGATGTCGCTGCTCGACGGCCTCGACGCGCTGCTCTCGATCGTGCAGATGCCTCCCGGCGTCCCGGTCGCGACGGTCGGCGTGGACAACGCGAAGAACGCCGCGGTGCTCGCGGCCCGTATCCTCGCGCTCTCTGCCCCGGCCTCCTGACCCGGCTCTAAACTGTCCGGAGTGATCGCCCGCTACTCCCGTCCGGAGATGAACCGGATCTGGTCGGAGGAGGGCAGGCTGGGGCGCTGGCTCGATGTCGAACTCGCCGCGCTCGACGGCTGGGCCGAGGTCGGGGCCGTGCCCGCCGCGGACGTTGTCGCAATCCGCGCCGGCGTCGTGGTACCGACGCCCGAGCGGGTCGCGGAGATCGAGGCCACCACCGACCACGACCTGGCGGCCTTCGTGGACGCCGTCACGGAACAGCTCGGCCCCGAGGGGCGGTGGGTGCACTACGGCCTCACCTCGTCGGACGTCGTCGACACCTCGCTCGCGTTGCAGATCCGCGATGCTGGGGCGTTGATCCTGCGCGGGGTGGACGCGGCGTTCGACGCCGTCGTGCGACGCGCCGAGGAGCACAGGAGGACGATCTGCATCGGCCGCTCGCATGGAATCCACGCGGAGCCGACAACGTTCGGCTGGAAGCTTGCGGGCTGGGCGTTCGAGCTCGACCGTGCCCGCGTGCGTCTCGAGCGCGCGCTGCAGACGTGCCGCGTCGGACAGCTCTCAGGAACGGTCGGCACGTACGCGGCGATCGACCCCGAGGTCGAGCGGATCGCCTGCGAGCGCCTGGACCTCGAGCCGGATCCGGTCTCCACACAAGTGATCGCACGCGACCGCCACGCAGAGCTGTTGGCGGCGCTCGCTCTCTGCGCGACGTCGCTCGACCGGTTCGCGACCGAGATCCGCCACCTGGCGCGCACCGAGGTGCGCGAGGTCGAAGAGCCGTTCGCCGCAGGCATGAAGGGCTCCTCGGCGATGCCGCACAAGCGCAACCCGAAGGTCGCTGAACGGATCTCCGGACTCGCGCGTGTCGTGCGCGCGGCAGCGATCGTCGGGTTCGAGAACGTTGCCCTCTGGCACGAGCGCGATATCTCCCACTCGTCAGCCGAGCGCATCGTGATTCCGGATGCATTCCTTGCGCTCGACTACATGCTCGACAAGTTCACCTGGATCGTGGACGGACTCGTCGTGTACCCGGACCGCATGGAGCGAAACCTGTGGAGCTCACACGGGCTCTTCTTCTCACATCGCTTGCTGCTCGCCCTCGTCGACTGCGGGCTCGAGCGTGACGAGGCTTACAAGCTCGTCCAGCGCAACGCCATGCGCGCCTGGGACGAGGAGCGCGACTTCGCCGAGCTCGTTCGCGCCGATCGCGAGATCGCCGCCGCGGTCGACGAGGTCGCCCTCGCCGGGGTGTTCGACCTCGGCGCGACCGTCGCCCATCTCGACGGTGCGTTCGACCGTCTCAGCCGTCTCGCCACGAAGGAGGAACCCCACCATGTCTGAGGCCCTGCACGTCGGCAGCGGGAAGGTGCGTGAGCTCTACGCCCTCGACGACACACGCCTGCTGCTCGTCGCAAGCGACCGGATCTCGACCTTCGACGTGATCCTGCCCACCGAGATCCCCGACAAGGGCCGTGTGCTCACCGGCCTCTCCGGCTTCTGGTTCGCCCGGACGCGCAAGCTCATCCCAGACCACCTGCTTGCGCTCCGCGAGGACGGCCGCTCGACCGAGTGCCGGCGGCTCGAGATGCTCCCGATCGAGTGCGTCGTTCGCGGCTACCTGTCCGGCTCGGGCTGGAAGGACTACCTCGCGACGGGCGAGGTCTGCGGCCACCGGCTGCCCGAAGGGCTCCTCGAGTCCGAGCGACTGCCGCAGCCGATCTTCACGCCCGCGACGAAGGCGGAGACCGGCCACGACGAGAACATCGACCGTGCCGCCGCGGCCGGACTCGTCGGCGCGGAACGCTTCGACGAGGTCGAGGCGACAGCGCTTGCCCTCTACCGCTTCGCCTCCGACTATGCCCGCGAGCGCGGAATCATCCTCGCCGACACGAAGCTCGAGTTCGGGCTCGACCAGGAGGGCCGCCTTGTGCTCGGAGACGAGGCGTTCACCCCCGACTCGTCGCGGTTCTGGCCGGCCGACGCCTACGCCCCGGGGGGCACCCCACCCTCGTACGACAAGCAGTTCGTTCGCGACTACTGCGAGTCGCTCGGCTGGGACAAGACCGAGCCGGGCCCTGAGCTGCCACAACAGGTCGTCGCCGGCACGCGTGCCCGCTACATCGAAGCGTTCGAGCGCCTGACGGGCATCGGCTTCGGGACGTACGTCGCCGACCCGAGCGTGGTGCTCGCGTGAAAGCGACGGTGCTCGTCCGCCCCAAGCGCGGCATCCTCGACCCTCAGGGCCAGGCCGTCGAGAGCTCGCTGCGCCACCTCGGCTTCGAGGTCGGCGAAGCGCGGGTCGGGCGGCTCGTCGACGTCGAGCTCGCGACCGACGATCGCGACGAGGCGCTCGCGCAGCTCGAGCAGATGTGCGAGCAGCTGCTCGCGAACCCGCTGATCGAGAGCTACGCGATCGAGCTGGAGAGCGCATGACAGCGCACACGAGATCCGCTTTCGGACCACGACCGACCGTCCCCGTGATCGTCTTCCCGGGGTCGAACGACGACCGCGACGCGCAGCGCGCCCTGGAGGGGCTGGGCGCCCACAGCCCACGCGTGTGGCACACCGAGGACAAGCTTCCCGGCGAGACGGCGGCGGTCGTCCTTCCGGGCGGGTTCTCCTACGGCGACTACCTGCGTTGCGGCGCGATTGCCCGTTTCTCCCCCGTGATGCGCGCAGTCGCCGACTTCGCCGCCGACGGAGGCCTCGTGCTCGGGATCTGCAACGGCTTCCAGATCCTCACGGAGGCCGGCCTGCTGCCGGGTGTGCTCCGCCCGAACGAGTCGCTGTCGTTCGTCTGCCGTGACGTCCCACTCACGATCGAGCGCACGGACACGGCGTTCACGTCGCGCTGCGCGCCGGACCAGGAGCTCGTGGTGCCGGTGAAGCACGGCGACGGGTGCTGGTACGCCGACGCGGACTTGCTCGCGGAGCTCGCCGGGAACAGGCAGCTCCTGCTCCGCTACGCGGCCGGCTCGAACCCGAATGGCGCGATCGCCGACGTGGCCGGCGTGCTGAACGCCGACGGCAACGTCTTCGGGCTGATGCCGCATCCGGAGCATGCGGTCGACCCGCTGCTCGGCTCGGTCGACGGTGCACTGATCCTCGGCTCGTTCGTCGACGCGGCTCGATTGTCGCTCGCAGCCATCGTCTAGGCTGCCGCCAGGTCGAGCGCAGCCGCAAGCTCGGGCGTCTTCGCGAGCGCCCGCCCCAACCGCTCGAGATCGGCCATACGCAGGGTCACCGGGCCGCGCCGGGCTGCGCCACCAGTGGAGTAGGCGAAGCGGACGAGCCGCTCGCCGCGATCGGTCTCGAGCAGCTCCACGAGCGACGCGAACCGCCGCTCGCCCACTCGCTGGGGAAGCGCGAGCCGCTCGACCAGCGTGGCCGGCCCCCACGGAGTCGCCGTCTTCGTCATGCCACGACGCTACCGCCCGAAGTGCAACGCGTGGGATACGCAGCTGTGACGAAAGTGGAACTTCGCGAGAACTTCGCTAGGCGCCGATCGGCACGTGGCCCGGCTGCGCCGCGACGCGTGCGAGCCAGCGGCGGATTGCCGGATAGCGCTCGAGGTCGAAGCCGCCCTCGTCTGCGACGTGCGTGTAGGCGTAGAGCGCGATGTCGGCCAGCGTGCAGCCGTCGCCAGCGAGCCACTCCCGCCCCTCGAGGTGCCGTTCCATCGCAGCGAGGGCGCGGTGCCCCGCGGCGTGCTTGCCGGGGAGCTCATCAGCGTAGACGGCAGGGTCCTCGGCGACATGCAGCATGAAGCGCGCCACCGCGATCGCGGGCTCGTGGTCGTACTGCTCGAAGAACATCCACTGCAGCACCTGCGCGCGCTCGTAGCGACCCTCGGGGACGAAGCGCGTGCCCTCGCCGAAGTACCAGAGGATCGCGCCCGACTCGCCGAGCGCTCTGCCGTCGTCGAGAACGAGCGTCGGCACGCGTAGCGCCGGGTTCAACCCGCCCAGCACCGCGGGCCGGTTCGACCGGTCGATGACGTCGAGCTCGCGCCGTTCGGCCTCGAGGCCGAGGTGGGCGAAGAGCAGCCGCACCTTGTAGCAATTGCCGGAGACCGCGCTGTCGTAGAGGACCACCGCCGTATGTCTACTCGAAGAGCGGTCGCAGGTGCTCGTTCAGGAACGTGCCGGCCGGGTCGAGACTGCGCCGCAGCTCGATGAAGTCACCGGCCCTCGGGTAGCGGTCGAGCAGCTGCTCGCGCGTGAGGAAGTGCAGCTTGCCCCAGTGCACGCGCGCGTCGAACTCGCCGAGCAGCCGGTCGACGTCGCGCAGATACGGCCAGTAGTCGGTGCCGGGGGTGCCGGAGACGGAGATCACGACCGTCTCGCGCTCGAAACTGTGCGAGAGGAACGCGTCGTCGCGCCCGACCGTGCGCACCTCCATCGGGAAGATCGACACGGGTAGGCTCCGCAACATCAGTTCGCGCATCGCGGCGAGCGCCTCCCTGCCGCGTTCGAACGGGACGAAGTATTCGAGCTCGTGGAAGTTCGGCTCGTAGACCATCGGGTAGATGACGTGGGCCGGGCCGACGCGGCGATGCGGCTCGTCCGAGTCGGGAGTGTCGAGGCCGGCCTCGTCGTAGATCTTCACGTGACAGCGGTCGGTGAGTCGGAGGCCCGGCGCAACGAGGCCGTAGAGCGCGGCCGAGTCCTCCGACGGCATCCAGAAGAACGAGTAGTGGCGGTGCTCCGCCGCGAGCTCGTCGAACCGCTCCCAGGCCTCGTCCCAACTCCAGTGCTCGATCCGCTCGGCGAGCCGGTAGGCCGGGGACACCTCGAGCTCGAGCTCGGTGATCACGCCGAGCATGCCGACGGACGTCTGCACAGCGTGGAGGAGAGCGGGCTCGTTCTCACCGAACTCGAGGAGCTCGCCGCCCGCCGTCACGACCCGCACGCGGCGAACCGACGACGAGAAGCTGCCAAGTCGCAGGCCCGAGCCGTGCGTGGCGGTGGAGACGGCGCCGGCGATCTGCTGGGCGACGATGTCGCCCTGGTTTGCCAGCGCGAGCCCCTGCGCCCAGAGAGGCTCGCCGAACTCGCCGATCGTCGTCGCGGGCCCTGCAACGACGCGACGGGTGGCGGTGTCGATCGAGCGGATGCCCCCGAGGCCGCCGAGGTCGAGCAGCAGGCCGTCCGTCGAGCACACAGGAGTGAACGAGTGGCCGGCCCCTGCGACGCGCACCTCGAGACCGCGGCGCCCGGCGTCGCCGACGAGCGCGACGACCTCCCCTTCGGTGACCGGCCCCGCCCGCTCGACCGGCCGGCAGGACTGATTGCCGACCCAGTTCGTCCACGTCGCCACAGCGCAACCATTATCCCGCTGCGTCAGACGCTGCACGGGCCCTATGATCCGGCCGTGACTCCCGAGGCCGAGCTCGAGCAGACCGAAGCGGGCCTGGTTCCCAGAAGCCCCGGCTGGTTCGTCATGAACGCGCGCGACGGGCGCTGGTTCGACAAGCCGGGGCAGGGGCACAGCCTCCCGCTGACCGGCTACGACGAGTACGAGGCCGAGACGTTCTTCCAGATGCTCGGGATGGCGATCCGGGTCGTGAGCCCCGGCGAGCCGAGCACGACATACCACTGGGAGACCGAGCAAGAGGACTTCCTCGTGCTGGCAGGCGAGGCGCTGCTCGTCGTCGAGGGGCAGGAGCGACGGCTGCAGCAGTGGGACTTCGTGCACTGCCCGCCGGAGACGCGGCACGCATTCGTCGGCGCCGGCGATGGTCCTTGCGTGCTGCTCTGCACGAGCTCTCGGCAATTCCAGAAGGACGGCCCGTGGGGCTTCTACTGCGCCGACGAGACCGCCGCTCGCCACAACGCGAGCTCGCCCGAGGACACACAGGATGGCGGCGTCGCCGAGGCTCGTTTTCCGCCGGCGCGCCTGACGCGCTACCGCGACGGCCTGCTGCCGGACTAGTCACCGGTCCTTTTGTCGCTTCCCGTCGTCGCGAGAGGCACTCGACGAAAGAGGACATACAGGCCGATGTCATAGGCGCTCTTCAGCGTGCCGGCGATCACGAAGGGCGCGCCGAGCGCGCCGCTGAGAGCGACTCCGGCCAGGAGCGGGGCGGCCGGACGGGTGAGGTAGCGGGCGGTGTTCGTGTAGGCGGCCGCAGCGGTTCGCTCGCTGGGGTCGACGACGGCCACGACGTATGCCTGCCGGGTGGGCACGTCCGCTTGAGAGAGCAGGAAGCGTGCGAGCAGCAGGACGATCGCAGTCGGCAGGTTGGGGGCGAATGCGACCGCGGCAAGCAGCAAGTTGGACGGGAGGTGCGTGAAGACCATTGCGCGTAGCAGCCCGATCTTCGCGGCGATGCGAACGGCAGCCTGGAAGGACATCGCCTGGAGGATTCCGATCGCGAAGAAGACGAGTGCAAGGGTGTGCGGGGAAGCGCCGTACTTGCGGGTGAACAGATAGGCGATGAAGGCCTGGGGGACGAAGCCGCCGCCGAAGCTGTCGAGCGCGAAGAGCCCGGACAGCCGCAGCACGATCCCGCGCGAGCGGTGTAACGGCGGACGTGGTTTGTCTTCCAGCCCGCGTCCGAGCTCGACCGCAGACGACAACCGTGCCGTCAGGAGGAGTGCTGCTCCGGCTGCGACCGGATAGGCGAACAACCACGTCGCAGAGGAGCCGACGAGCGCAACAAGTGCCCCGAGCGAGCCGGCGAGCGTCGCGACCGTGTTGTACGTACCGAACAACCGCGTTGGGTCGCCGCCCTCGACAGTGCGCGGAAGCATCGCCTGCTCGAGTGAGGTGAAGGGGCCCGACTCGACGACGTCGGTGGAAACGGTGCCGGTCAGCCCGGCGACGATCAGAGCGGGCAACCAGGCGGTCGCCGCGAACACCGAACCCGCGAGTGCCATCAGCACGAGAAGCAGCCGGTAGAAGCGGCGCCGGCCGACGCGGTCGCCGTAGCGCCCAACCAGCACGGAGACGAGCGCGATGCCGCCGAGCAGCGACGCGAGGACGGCGCCGACAGCCGCGTTCGAGAGTCCGCGGCGCGCGAGCTCAACGCCGATCAGGACAGAGCCGAGTCCGTAGGCGACGGCGCGAGCACCCTGAGCGGCGATGAGGCGGCGCGCGTCTGCGCTCAGGCGCGTTCCTCGGCGTGGTCGAAGCCGGAAATCGCACCCGCAGGGATCGGGATGAAGCCGACGCGAACGAAACTCACTGCTGCGCGACCTCGTTCTGACACCATGCGTAGAGCGCGTCATAGACGGGCAGCGACAGCTCGAGCTGGCGGTGATCGCCGAGATCGAGCAGATGGAAGCCCTCAGCCACCGCGAGCAGTCCGCGCGACTGCGGCGTCGCATCGCGATCCTCCGACACATCGGCGCCGTGCACGATCCGCGCGAGCAGCTTCACCGCCGCGTCCTCGATCCCGTGCTCCGCGACGAGAACCTCGAACGAGCAGAGCCCGTCGCGATGCGTGTACCGAGCACCCGGAGCGTCATACGAGCTCGCACCCTCGCGCTTCGCAACTTCGAGTACCTGGTCGGCCGGGACGTAGAGGAACTCCGCCTCCGGGTCGATGAAGTTCTTGATCAGCCACGGACACGCAATCCGGTCCGTCTTCGGACGCTCTCTCGTCACCCATTTCATCTCCAACAACCTCCGATGCTCGCTTGCAGACATGCTCAGCTTCGAGGAGGCACCCTGACGAACTCGTATTTGCCCGGGTTTACGAGGCTAGGTTCCGCTTCGGCCGATGATCTCCAACCGGTAGCCGTCAGGGTCTCTGACGAAGCAGATGAGCGAGCCGCCTGCGCGCACCTGGTACGGGGCGCGCTCCGGCTCGATCCCTTGCTCGGCAAGGCGGGCCAGCGTCTCGTCGAGGTCGTCGACGCCGATCGCGATGTGGCCGTAGCCGGTGCCGAGGTCATACGTGCGCCCGTCGTGGTTGAAGGTGAGCTCGAGCTCCTCGTCCTGCCCCTGCATCGCGAAGTAGTAATTCGTCGCCTCCGTCTGGCCGTCGCGGACAATGTCGAACTCGCGCCGGAACTCGAAGCCGAGCGCCTCGTAGAAGGCGCGGCTGGCGGCCGGGTCGGTGACACGAACCATCGTGTGGAGAAAGCGAGAAGCCACGCGGAGATCCTAGACCGAGCAGGGTCAGGCGGTGAAGCCGATCTTCTTGTGCGTGCCGTCGCAGAACGGCTTGTTGGACGAGTGGCCACAGCGGCAGAGCGCCGCCTTCTCGAGCTCGGCGATGAGGTTGCCGTCGGCATCGACGACCCTGATCGGGCCGCGGACGAGCAGGGGCCCGTTCGCCGACGCTTTGATCTCGACTACTTCAGTCATGCCGGCCTCCAGTGAGTTGATCGAACAGCGTGAGCATCATTCGAGGTCTTCCCGAATGAGAGCAAAGAGAACCGCGTCCTGCCACTCGCCGTGGCGCTGATAGGCGCGCCGCTTGACGCCTTCTCGCACAAAGCCGGCGCGTTCCGCATGACGAATCGCGCGCTCGTTGAAGCCGTAACAGGCGAGCTCGAGCCGGTGGAAACCGAGCTCGAAGATCAGGTAGCGCTGCAGGAGCTTTGCGGCCTCGTCGGCGACATGACGGCCGCGAAAGTCGGGATGCACGGCGAGTCCGCCCAGGTGCGCGATGCGGTTCGCCTCGTTCACCTCGTCGAAGCCGAGCGCTCCGGCGCGCTCGCCGTCCACCTCGACGATCATGCGGCCGAGCCGCTGCGGCTCGTTCTGCGAGCGCTCGACCTCCTCCGAGACCCGCTCGGCGTTGAAGGGATGGCGCCCGCCGAGGAACGGCTCGATGTCGTCGTCGTTGTACAGCTCGACGAGCCAGCCGACGTCGCCCGCGGTGGCGCGGCGCAGCGTGACCGTGCCGCCCGTCATGCGGGCTCCGCGGCCGTGACCAGCGCGCGGCGCCGCATGCCCGTGCCGAGCGCCACGCCGCCGAGGATCAGCGCGAGCCCACCGACCGCCGCGGCGCCGACACCCTCGCCGAGGAAGAGCGAGCCGTAGAGGAGGGCGATCGGCGGCACGAGATACGTGACGAACGAGGCGTATGAGGCGCCCGCCCGCGCGATGATCGTGAAGAACAGGAGGTAGGCGAGTGCGGTGCCCGGAATACCGAGGAACGCGACCGCCCCGAGCGCCTGCCAACCGGGCAGGTGAGCGGGCGCCTGCGCGAGCCCGACCGGAAGGACGAGGACGGCAGCGACGGCCGACGTCCCGAGCGCGACCACCTGCGGCGGCGTGCCGCCGAGATGGCGCCGCACAAGCAGCCCGCCCGCGGCATAGCAGGTGGCCATCCCCACGACCGCGAGCGCACCGAGGATCTTCCCCTGGGGCTGCGCGCCGACGAGCAGGGCAACGCCGAGGAAGCCGACGAACACGCCCACGAGCCGCCGGCCCGTCACCCGCTGGTCGTGGAAGAAGCCGAAGGCGAGCAGCGCCGTGAAGATCGGCACCGACGCCTGGATGATCGAGGCGAGCCCCGAGGCAACGCGCGTCTCGCCCCACGAGAGCAGCCAGAACGGCACCGCAGTGTTCAGCACGCCGACCACGACGAGCGCGGGCCAGTGCGCGCGAAGCTCCGCGAGCGTCGTCTTGGCGCCGATCGCCACCGGCACCACGACGGCGAGGGTCAGCGCCGCGAGGCCGAGCCGGCCGAGAATCAGCGTCGCCGGCTGGAGGTCGCGAACGGCGACCTTGATGAACATGAACGAGCTGCCCCAGATCAGGGCGAGCACGAGAAGCATGGGCAGGGGACGGCGGATCATCTCTGTCTCAGGGAAACGGCAACAGGGCGGGCTGTGTGAGATTGAACAGCCCGGCGCGCCCGAAGCTTCCTGGGGCCGTCAGAGCCCGACGGTACACTGCCCCCCTGAGCTCCGTCGCGGAACCTCTCCACTCGAGGCTCGGTCTCACCGACTGGGAGTTCGACCGTATCCGAGAGCTGCTCGGTCGTTCGCCGAACGACTTCGAGCTCGCCGTCTTCTCGCTGCTGTGGTCCGAGCACTGCGGCTACAAGCACTCGGCGCCGCTCCTGCGCCGGCTGCCGTCGAGCGGCGAGCGCGTCCTGCAGGGGCCTGGCGAGAACGCCGGCGTGATCGACCTCGGCGAAGGACTCGCCGTCGCCTTCAAGGTCGAGTCGCACAACCACCCCTCCGCGGTCGAGCCGTTTCAGGGCGCCGCGACCGGCGTCGGCGGCATCCTCCGCGACGTGATCGCGATGGGCGCCCGCCCGATCGCGCTGCTCGACGCGCTGCGGTTCGGTGAGCCCGACTGGCATTTCCGCCGCGCCGTCGCCGGCATTGCGCACTACGGCAACTGTGTGGGCGTTCCGAACGTCGGCGGCGAGTGCGCGTTCGACGAGGCGTACGCCGCGAACCCACTCGTGAACGCGATGTGCGTGGGCCTGCTGCCCACCGAACGTGTGCTGCGCGCCCGCGCGCAGGGGCCGGGGAACGCGCTCGTCCTCTACGGCGCCTTCACCGGTCGCGACGGAATCGGCGGCGCATCGGTGCTCGCCTCCCAGGATCTCGAGGGCTCCGACGAGAAGCGCCCCTCCGTGCAGATCGGCGACCCGTTCCGCGGCAAGGCGCTGATCGAGGTGTCGCTGGAGCTCGTCGAGCGCGACCTCGTGCTGTCGCTGCAGGACTGCGGCGCGGCAGGGCTTGCGTCGTCGCTGTCGGAGATGGCACGGGACGTCGGCGTCGACGTGCACCTCGACCGTGTGCCGCTGCGCGAGCCCGACCTCGAGCCGTGGGAGATCATGATCTCCGAGTCGCAGGAACGCATGGTCGCGGTCGTCGCGCCCGAGCGCCTCGACGAGGTGCGCGAGGTGTGCGAGCGGTGGGAGCTGCCGTGCACGACGATCGGCGGGGTGACCGACCACGGCGAGCTGCGGGCGTTCTTCGACGGCGACCTTGTGGGCTCGATCCCCGCCACGCTCCTCACCGACGAGTGCCCGCGCTATTCCGTCGAGACACGGGAGCGCGCCGTCGAGCCGGCACCGGTCGCGCCCGTGAACGACGATCCGAAGTCGTGGGTGTTCGAACAGTACGACCAGCTCGTCGGCTCGCGCACCGTCCGCAGGCCCGGCCTCGATGCGGCGGTGCTCCGGATCGACGGCACGCGCGGCATCGCGGTGTCGCTCGACGGCCCTCCACTCGGCTGTCGCGATCCATTCGAGGCCGGCCGGCGCGCCGTCCTCGAGGCCGCGTCGAACGTGGCCTGTGCGGGCGGCGAGCCGCTCGCGCTCACCGACTGCCTCAACTTCGGCAACCCGGAGAAGCCCGAGATCGGCTGGGAGCTCGAGCAGGCGATCGAGGGGATCGCGCAGGCCGCCGACGCACTCGGCATCCCCGTCGTGTCGGGCAACGTGTCGCTGTACAACGAGACCGGCGGCAGCCCCATCCCACCAACGCCCGTGATCGGCTGTGTCGGCCTCGTCCGCGACCTGACGCGGATTCCCGGCCGGTGGCGGCGAGGCGACCGGATCCTGCTCCTGCGCGGCTCGAGTCACGAGCTCGTGCACACGATCTGGCGCAACGCCCACGTGTGGACGCTCGCGCACGACGTCTCCGACGGCGGCGTCGCGCTCGCCGTGGAAGAGGCTCAGGCGTGGTCGGGCCTGCGCGCCGACATCGAGCTCAGCGAGGGCGAAGGCGTGATCGTGGCCGTCGCTGCGGACGCCGCGATTCCCTGGGACGACGTGCTCGAGCTCGGGGCGGTGGCCTAGATGTGCGGCGTCTTCGGCGTCCGCGCACCTGGCCGCGACGTGGCGCGTCTGACGTACTTCGGCATCTATGCGCTGCAGCACCGCGGTCAGGAGTCGGCGGGCATCGCCGTCTCCGAGGACGGACGGCTGACCGCCATGCGCGACCTCGGCCTCGTGCCTCAGGTCTTCGACGAGCGGAGCCTGTCGGGCCTCAAGGGCGACCTGGCGATCGGGCACACGCGCTACTCGACGACCGGCGGGAACGCCTGGGCTAACGCGCAGCCGCTGCTCCACCACGGGCGCGTGCGCACCGTGGCGCTCGGTCACAACGGCAACCTCGTCAACGTGGAAGCGCTGCGTGAGCTCGTCGGCAAGCCGCTTGCCTCCTCCTCCGACTCCGAGGTGATCGCGGCGCTGATCGCCGACGACGAACGGCCGCTCGAGGAGGCGGTGTCGGCGGTGATGCGCGAGCTCGAAGGCGCAGCAACCGTCGTCGGCCTCGCCGACGGCAAGCTGTTTGCGTTCCGGGACTCGTTCGGCTTTCGCCCGCTCGTGATCGGGCGGCTCGGCGACGACCCCGTCTTCGCGTCGGAGACCTGCGCCCTCGACCTGGTCGGCGCCACCTTCGAGCGCGAGGTGCACCCAGGCGAGCTCGTCGTCGCCGACGAGGACGGGCTGCACTCGATCCGCGGCGTCGAGGCCGCCGAGCACGGGGCCCTCTGCATCTTCGAGTTCTTCTATCTCGCCCGTCCGGACACGCGGCTCGACGGCGTCGAGATCCACGGCGCCCGAGTACGCATGGGAGAGCAGCTGGCGAAGGAGGCTCCGGTGGACGCCGACCTCGTGCTCCCGATCCCCGACTCGGGCACGCCGGCTGCGATCGGCTTCGCCCGCGCGACGGGCATCCCGTTCAGCGAGGGCCTGATCAAGAACCGCTACGTCGGGCGCACCTTCATCCAGCCCGAACAGGGCATGCGGGAGCAGGGCATCAGGATGAAGTTCAACCCGCTGGCGGAGGTGAGCGGCAAGCGCCTTGTCGTCGTCGACGACTCGATCGTGCGCGGCTCGACGACGCGCCAGATCGTGCAGATGCTCTTCGACGCGGGCGCCGCCGAGGTGCACGTACGTGTCTCCTCCCCACCCGTGGTCTCGCCCTGTTACTACGGGATCGACCTCGCCTCCGAGGACGAGATGATCGCGGCGCACTCGACCGTCGAAGAGGTGCGCCGGGCGATCGGCGCGACGAGTCTTGCCTACATCTCGCTCGAGGGCCTGCAGGCGGCCACGCACCGGCCCGCGAAGGAGCTCTGCCGCGCCTGCCTCACCCGCGAGTACCCGACTCGCGTGCCGCAAGACGCCGCGAAGCTTCGGTTCGAAACCGTGTAGCTACTCCTCGAGAACGTTCGCGCGGCCGTAGCGAACCGCCCGACGAACCTGCCGGGGATCGAGTCCCTGCTCGAGCAGGCGCTGGCGCAACTCCCCTTCGGCCGCGAGCCGCAAGAAGAGCCAGACGAGCGCCACCAGGGTGACGAGCGAGCCCTCGGCGAACATCACGATCCCGCTCAGGTTCTGATCGTGCACCGGCGTGATCCCCCACTGCGGCGCATGCCGGTACACGCTGTAGAACGCGCTCGACGACCAGATGAAGACGTTGGCGAGAATCGTCTCGAGCAGCCTGACCGCGGCGATGTAGCCGATCTTCCAGCCCGTGCCGAACCAGGCCGGCCCGGGCAGCGTCTCGACGACGGGCTCCCACATCAGGCAACCGCAGGTGAAGAAGCCGAAGTGCTCGAGCGCATGCACGGAGTTGTGCTGCAGCGCTGCGTCGTAGAGGTACGGGATGTGCCAGAAGTAGAGATTCGCAGCCCACAGCGGCAGCGCCACGAACGGGTGCGCAAGCACGCGCAGGCGGTCGATGACGCGCAGCGCGAGTAGCGGGCGCAGCAGCTGCCCCGTCAGGCCGACCACGAAGCAGAGTGGCGCCAGGTCACCCAGGATCACGTGCTGCGTCATGTGCATGAAGAAGAAGTTGTTCTCGCCGAGATGGTCGACGGGCGAGTTGAGCGCAACGACGACGAGCCCGATTCCGGTCCAGAAGGCGGCCTGGCGCAACGCCGGCACGGGGCGTCCGTCGCGGGCAAGCGACCGCACCCGCATCCAGTAGAGGTACGCGATCAGAACGGTGGGGACGGTCTGGAGCGGCTCGAAGCTCCAGGTCAACGTGGGCGCGGATACCACGACGTTGAAGACTAGACTCGTCTTCCTGGGGAACACGGAACACAGCTATGCGGCAGCCGGAGTTTCGCTCGCAACTGCCGGCTCGATCGTCGAGCGGCTACGTACGGCCGTCGAGTCCACCGGCGCCTCCGGTTTCGGGGCGTTCGCGGGCCTGCACCCGCTGGACGGCGAGCAGCTGCTCGCCGCCTCCACCGACGGCGTCGGTACGAAGCTGATCCTCGCGCGCGCTCGCGGGCGACTGCGCGACTGCGGCGCCGACCTTGCAGCACACTGCATCAACGACGTGCTCACCTGCGGCGCCCGGCCGCTGATGCTCCTCGACTACGTCGCTGCGAACGAAATCCACCTCACCGAGGTCGCAGACCTGGTCGACGGAGCTGCGAAGGTGTGCCGCGAGGCGGGCGTCGCCCTCGTCGGCGGCGAGACGGCCGAGTTGCCGGGGATCTACGCGCCGGGCGAGCTCGACTTCGCCGGCACGTGTGTCGGTGTCGTCGCCCGCGCGGACGTGATCGACGGCAGCACGATCGAGCCGGGAGACGTCGTCGTCGGCTGGCCGTCCGCCGGCGTCCATGCGAACGGCTTCACTCTCGTCCGGCGCATCCTCGACGACGAGGGTTACGACGGCGACGACCTGCTCGCCCCGACACGCCTCTACCTCGACGTGGCACGCGCGCTGCATGGTCGCGCGAAGGCGTTCGCGCACGTGACGGGAGGCGGCATCCTCGGCAATCTCGCGCGCGTGCTCCCCACAGGGCGCAGCGTGGAGCTCGACTGGAACGCGTGGGAGCGCCCGCCGGTGTTCGCTTGGCTCGCCCGCCATGTCGAAGAGGAGGAGTTGCGACGCGTCTTCAACCTCGGGATCGGCTGGTGCGCCGTTGTGGGCGAGGCGCAGGCGGGCGAGACGGTAATCGGGCGGATCGCATGATCGGCGTCCTCGTCAGCGGGAACGGAACGAACTTGCAGGCGCTGATCGACGCGAGCCTCCCGGTCACCGCCGTCGCCTCGAACCGCAAGGACGCCTACGCGCTCGTGCGCGCGCGCGAAGCCGGCATCCCGGTCGCGACCTTCAGCCTCGACTGCCACACCGATCGCACCGAGCGCGATCTCGTGCTGGCGACCTGGCTCGAGGAGCACGGTGTGGAGCTGGTCGTGCTCGCCGGCTACATGCACCTGCTGACCGCGCCGTTCCTCCACCGTTTCCCGGGCCGCGTCGTGAACGTGCACCCGTCGCTGCTGCCGGCATTCCCCGGCGCGCAGGCGATCGACGACGCGCTCGCCGCCGACGTAGAGACGACCGGCGTCACGGTGCACCTCGTGGACGAAGGGCTCGACTCCGGCCCGGTGCTCGCCCAGGAGGCAGTGCCCGTTGAGCCGCAGGAGACGCTGGTCGACCGCATTCACGCCGTCGAGCACCGTCTGCTGTCCGAGGTGGTGAGGGACCTATGCGTCGCCGCGCGCTGATCAGCGTCTACGACAAGAGCGGCGTGGACGCGCTCGCCCGCGGCCTCGCCGAGCTGGGCTGGGAGCTCATCTCGTCGGGCGGTACCGCCACGTTTCTCACCGAGCAGGGCCTCGACGTGACCACCGTCGAGTCGGTCACCGACGCGCCGGAGATGCTGGGCGGACGCGTCAAGACTCTGCACCCGCGCATCCACGCCGGCATCCTCGCGCGGCGCGGGCTGCCCGAGGACATGGAGGCGCTGGCCGAGCAACAGATCGAGCTGATCGACATCGTGTGTGTCTCGCTGTACCCATTCGCAGCGGTCGCGGGCCGTCGTGGCGCCACCGAGGCCGAGATCGTCGAGATGATCGACGTCGGCGGCCCGTCGATGCTGCGTGCCGCCGCCAAGAACTTCGCACACGTCGCCGTCGTCTCGAGCCCGGAGCAGTACGGAACGGTGCTGGCCGAGCTGCGCGAGCACGGCGAGGTGACGCTCGAGACGCGCAAGCGGCTCGCCCGCGAGGCGTTCGAGACCACCGCAGCCTACGAGGCGACGATCGCCAACTGGTTCGGCGAGACCGAGCCGTTCCCGGAGCAGCTGACGCTCGCCTTGCGCAAGGTGACCGACCTCTCCTACGGCGAGAACCCCCACCAGGCCGCCGCCTACTATCGCGAGCTCGGCGCGCGCCGGCATCTGCTTTCGCAAGTGGAGCAGCTCGGCGGTAAGGAGCTCTCGTACAACAACCTCGCCGACCTCGAAGGAGCGCGTCGCATCGCACGCGAGTTCGCGCTGCCTGCTGCAGTGATCGTCAAGCACGCGAACCCGTGCGGTGTCGCCGTCGCGGCAACGATCGAAGAAGCCTGGGAGCGCGCGCTGGCAGCCGACCCCGTGTCGGCCTTCGGCTGCGTCGCCGTCCTCAACCGACCCGTCGACGCCGACTTCGGCGCCCGCATCGCCGAGCATTTCGTCGAGGTGCTCCTCGCACCCGAGTACGACGACGCCGCAGTCGCCGCCCTGCGCTCGAAGAAGGCACTGCGCATCCTCGCCGACCACGAACGGCGGTCCGAAACGCCGGGAGAGCGCGACTACAAGCGCGTGCTCGGCGGCGTGCTCGTGCAGGACCGCGATGGTGACGTCGAGGACCGCGAGTCGATGCGGCTGGTGACCGGACACGTCACCGAGCAGCAGTGGGGGGACCTGCTCTTTGCCTGGCGCGTGTGCAAGCACGTGTCGTCGAACGCGATCGTGCTCGTCCGCGACCTGCAGACGATCGGGATCGGCGCGGGCCAGATGAGCCGGGTCGACGCCGTGCGGCTCGCGGTCGAGAAGGCCCGCGAGCACGGGCACCCGACCGAGGGAGCGGTGCTCGCGAGCGACGCGTTCTTCCCGTTCGCCGACGGTCCGCAGATCGCCCTCGACGCCGGCATCGCGGCGATCGTGCAGCCCGGCGGCTCGAAGCGTGACGACGAGGTGATCGCCGCAGTCGAGGAGGCGGGCGCCGCGATGCTGTTCACCGCCCGCCGCCACTTCCGCCACTGAACAGCTGCGAGGTAACCAACTCGTCAAGAGCGGCGTTCCAGCTCCGCAGGCGTTCACGGCGGGGTCGCAGTGGGCATTCTGGGTGACCGTCGGCATCGCCGTGGTGCCCGGAGGACCTGGCGGGAGCCGAAGGGCGCTAGGCTTCGCGCCGCGATGGCCGACGTGTATCCGACGATCCTCGACCTGGTCGGCTCGACGCCGATCGTCCGCCTGGATCGCATCTCGCAGGACGTGCCCGGCACGATCCTCGCCAAGCTCGAGTTCTTGAACCCGGGCGGTTCGAACAAGGACCGCATCGGCCTCGCGATGATCGAGGCGGCCGAGCGCGAAGGGAGCCTCAAGCCCGGCGGCACGATCGTCGAGCCGACCTCCGGTAACACCGGTGTCGGCCTCGCGATCGCCGCCGCGCAGAAGGGCTATCGCTGCATCTTCGTGATGCCCGACAAGATGAGCCAGGAGAAGATCTCGATGCTCCGCGGCTACGGCGCCGAGGTCGTGATCACCCCGACCGCGGTCGACCACGACTCGCCCGAGTCGTACTACTCGGTCTCGTCGCGGCTCGCCGAGGAGATCCCCGGTGGGTTCAAGCCCGATCAGTACTCGAACATGGCGAATCCCGAGGCGCACTACCGGACAACAGGCCCGGAGATTCTCGAGCAAACGGGCGGCAACCTCGAGGCGATCGTCATCTCGGTCGGGACGGGCGGCACGATCAGCGGCGTCGGCCGCTACTTCAAGGAGCACGCGCCGCAGGTGAAGATCGTAGGCGTCGACCCCGAGGGCTCGATCTACACCGCCAAGTCGGAGGCCGACCTGCACCCGTACCTCGTCGAGGGCATCGGCAAGGACACCTGGCCGGAGACCATCGACCTCGACGTCGTCGACGAGTGGCTCCGCGTGTCCGACCGCGACTCGTTCCTCGCCGCGCGCCGCATGGCGCGCGAGGAAGGCCTGCTCGTCGGAGGCTCGTCGGGCTCGACGATCGCAGGCGCACTCACCTACGCGCAGCGGCTCGGCCCGGACACGCGCGTCCTGACGGTGCTGCCGGACTCGGGACGCTCCTACCTCTCCAAGTTCCTCGACGACAACTGGATGATCGAGCACGGATTCCTCGAGCGATCGGCTCCGGCGCCCACGGTGCGCGAGCTGCTGCGGGCGAAGACCGGCGACACGCCGCCGCTCGTGACGATCTCCGCTCATCAGAAGGTCGCCGAGGCGATCGATGTGATGGAGCGCTACTCGATCTCGCAACTGCCGGTGGTCCGCGACGGCGAAGTGCTGTCTCTCGCCGACGTGATCGGCTCGCTGCAAGATCGCGCGCTGCTCGACCTGGTGTTCAAAAACGCCGACGCGCTGCACGAGAACGTCGCAGTGGCGATGCAGGGACCGCTGAGCGCCGTCGATGCCGATGCGTCGGTGGACGAGATCGTCACGGCGCTGACAGGCGGAACGAACGCCGTGGTCGTTGCCGACCGCGGCAAGCCGATCGGCGTCGTCACGCGCTCAGACCTGCTCGAGTACCTCGCGCACCGCTAGCCGGCCTAGCAGGTGCGGCGCAGCTCGTGGTAGACGAGCTTGACGCTCTCGAGTGCGAGGTCCTTGATCAGCTCGACGCCGCCGGGATTCGGAGCGGCGACGATGTGAAGCGCACCGTGGTAGCAACGCTCGATCAGGAGCCGGGCACGAAACACGTGAAAACGGGACGTGACCACATCGACGCCGCGCCAGCTGTCTGCCTTCGCAAGGCGCGCGATCATCCGGGCCTCGCCCTGTGTCGAATACGGCTGGGCGCGCTGACACAGCACGTGCACGCTCACGGCGCCGCTGCAGACACGCCGCTCGTACGGCCCCGGATCGCTGCTGCGAGAGACGACGAGCAGCGGGGCGATGCCCCGTTGTACCAGGCGCACGCCGACCGGCAACCGTGTCGAGGAGCCCGCGAGCACGACGACCGCGTCGGCGCGTGCCGGCTTGTCGCCGTGCGGTAACACGTAGAGCGCAGCGCTCATCGCCGCCCACACGGCAAGGATCGCAACAAGGAGTCGCCGGATCACAACCCCAGCGTACGCGCGGGAATGACGGGACCTCTGCACGTCGTTGCATCGCTACGTGCCGCGTCAGGAAACCGTGTGACGGTGAGCCTCGCAGCGATACGGCGTCTCGTTGTCGGTTCGCAGGGATACGCAACTCGGTTCCGCCGGGCGGGAAACGACGACGTCGAGGCGGCGATCCGGAGGCTGAGCGCGGTGCAACTCGACTCCATCTCGACGGTCGAACGCGCCCACCACCTGACGCTGACGGCGCGGATCGGCGCCTTCCCGCAGGACGCGGTGCCCGAGCTCCTGCGGACCGGGCGCATCTTCGAGTACTGGGCGCACGAGGCCTCGCTGCTGCCGATCGAGCTCTGGCCGCATTTCCGTACCGTGATGCACGGTCGCGGCCACTGGGGCACGCATGAGCACGCACTCGAGGTGCACGCCGACCTCGTCGACGCGGTACTCGATCGAATTCGCAACGAGGGCCCGCTTGCCTCACGCGATTTCGAGGGCGCGGGGCTCGGCGGGATGTGGAACTGGAAGCCGGCGAAGATGGTGCTCGAGGCGCTGTGGGACAAGGGCGTGCTGGCGATCGCCGAGCGCCGGAGCTTCCAGCGGGTCTACGACCTGGCCGAGCGTGTGATCCCGAAGCAGTGGCTCGAAGCGCCGACGCCAGACGAGGACGAGACACTGCGCATGTTTGCCCTGCTCGCCGTGGCTGCGCGCGGAGCGCTCACCGAGCCTGCAATCCGCGAGCACTGGCGCCTGAAGGGTGGGAAAGCGCGCCTGCATCATCACCTCCTCGCGCTGGTTGCGGAGGGAAGGCTGCGCGAGCTCGCGGTCGATGACGGCGGTCTCCCGTTCTACGTCATGGCCGACGCGGAACTCGACGGCGCTCCCGCGCCGCCGGTGCTCGTGTGCCCATTCGACAACCTCGTCTGGGACCGGCCGCTGCTCGAGCGACTGTTCGGCTTCAGGCACGTGATCGAGGTCTACAAGCGCGAGCACGAGCGCTCGTACGGCTACTACGTGCTGCCGCTCCTGGCGGGCGACCGCTTTCTCGGCCGGGCGGACCTGAAGGCCGACCGCGCCGAAGGGGTGCTACGCCTCCGCAAGTTCACGCCGGAGCCGAAGACGCGGGGCAACGTCGACCTGAAGCTCGACCAGGCTGCGGCGCGGCTCGCGCGCATCCTCGGCCTCGAGCGCGTAGAACGACGCGTGTGAACCTACCCGAGCCAGCGTCCTGACGGTGCGACCGCTTCAAACGTGGTCTGACCAGAAGACGCGTCTCGGGAGGCCACCCACGATTCGAGGTGTGGAGCGCGTTCTTCGGCAACTGTGGATCGTTTGTTGCACTTCCGTCACGCTGGTCTGAGGTGGCTGCGCAGGACCTGCGCACGACCGAGTGCGCGCACGGCGCTAGGCTCCCTGCCATGGACTTCGAGACACGCGCCATCCACGTGGGGCAGGAGCCCGACCCGGCGACCGGCGCCATCATCACGCCGATCTACCAGACCTCCACCTTCGTGCAGGAGGCGGTCGGCGTGCACAAGGGCTACGACTACGCGCGCGTCGCGAACCCGACGCGCACCGCCCTGCAGGTCGCGCTCGCAAGCCTCGAGAACGCGGCGCACGGCGTCGCCTTCAGCTCCGGCCTCGGCGCAACGACGACGCTGATGCACCTCGTCGACCCGGGCGAGCGCGTCGTCCTGATCGCCGACGTCTACGGCGGCGTCTACCGGATGACCTCGCAGGTATACGAGCCCAAGGGCTACCGCTTCACCTACGTGCCCGCGAGCGAGTTCGACGACAACCTCGCGGCTCACCTCGATGAGGACGTTCGCCTCGTCTGGGTCGAAACGCCCTCGAACCCGATGCTCAACATCGTCGACATCCGCAAGGCCGCCGTTGCAACACACGCGGTCGGAGCGACACTCGTCGTCGACAACACCTTCGCCACGCCGTACCTGCAGCAACCGCTCGAGCTCGGCGCCGACGCCGTCGTGCACTCGACGACGAAGTACCTCGGCGGGCACAGCGACACGATCGGCGGCTTCATCGGCACGTCGGACGACGTGCTGGCGGAACGTCTCTTCTTCTTGCAGAAGTCACTCGGCGCGGTTCCGGGGCCGTTCGACTCATGGCTCGTCCTGCGCGGCATCAAGACGCTGGCGGTTCGCATGCGCCAGCACTCGGAAAACGCGCGTCGCGTCGCTGCGTTTCTCGACGGCCACCCGAGCGTCGAGCGGGTGCTCTACCCGGGCCTCGCAGACCATCCCGGGCACGACGTGGCCCGCAGCCAGATGCGCGACTTCGGCGGCATGGTGTCGTTCCTGATGGAGTCAGAGGCCGAAGCGGTCGACTTCGTCGCGCGCACGCGCATCTTCCAACTCGCCGAGTCGCTTGGAGGCGTCGAGAGCCTGATCGAGCATCCGGCCCGGATGACCCATGCCTCCACTGCCGGCGCCCCGTTTGCCCCGCCGGGGAACCTGGTACGCCTCTCCGTCGGGATCGAATCGGGCGACGACCTGCTGGCCGACCTCGAAGCGGCGCTCGTCAAACGGCCGGCGACGGCCCGCGCGTAGATCGCACCGCCGGCATTCAGCCACTTCACGCACGGGAACGATCGGCGCGTGACTGCAAAGATGCCGCTATGTCTTCTTTGCGACTCCTCGATCTGAACTTCGGCGGGCGCGCGCACGCAGTCGGCGTCTACCTCGTCGATACCACGGACGGGCCGGCGCTCTTCGACTGCGGCCCCACCTCGACGCTGCCCACGCTCGAAACGCTCCTGGCCGAGAATGGACTCGAGCTCACCGACATCCGCCACCTGCTCCTCTCGCACATCCACCTCGATCACGCCGGCGCCGCAGGCGCAATCATCCGCCGCCACCCCGGTCTCACCGTGTGGGTGTCGGCGATCGGCGCGCCGCACCTCGTCGACCCGTCCCGCCTCGAGCGCTCCGCCCGCAGGCTGTACGGCGACTCGTTCGACCGGCTCTGGGGCGAACTGGCACCGGTGCCCGAGGCGAATGTGCGCGTTGCAGAGGGAGACGTGCTCGGCTGGGAGTCGTTTCCGACGCCGGGCCACGCCTCACACCACGCGAGTTACTTCCGCGCCGGGACACTCCTTGCAGGCGACGCGGCGGGCGTGCGCCTGCCGGGCGCGAGCTTCGTCGTGCCCGTGTCCCCGCCGCCGGACATCGACATAGAGGCCTGGCACGCGACAATCGATGCGATGCGCGCCCGGCGGCCGGAGCGGCTGGCGTTGATCCACTTCGGCGTGCACGAGGACGTCGGCGAGCACCTCGACCGCCTCGACGCGGAGCTCGACCACTGGGCCGGCCGAGTGCGCGACGGAATGACGCAGGAGGAGTTCGTCGCCGCCGCGCAGACCGACGCCGGCGCCGAGGTCGCGGTGTACGACAGCGTCGCACCGTTCTGGCAATCGTGGCAGGGGCTCAAGCGCTACTGGGAGAAGCGCGCCGGGGCGTGAGGGAGCTCGGGCGGATCGAACGGCACACGCCGGCGTGAGCCACCGGGGCCCGCTGCGCGAGCGGGAGTTCCGGCTGCTCTTCGCGGGACGCACGATCTCGATGGCGGGGAGCGCGATGGCGCCGATCGCGCTCGCGTTCGCCGTCCTCGACACGCTGCACGGCACGACCACCGACCTCGGCCTCGTGCTCGCGGCACGGGCGGTTCCGACGGTGGTGTTCCTGCTGTTCGGCGGCGTCTTCGCCGACCGCCTGCCCCGGCACCGCGTGATGGTCGCGTCGAACCTCGTCAGCGGGGCGAGCCAGGCGCTCGTGGCAGCGCTCCTGCTCGGGGGCCAGGCGCACATCTGGGAGCTGGCGGCGCTCGCAGCCGTGAACGGCACATCGACCGCATTCTTCTTCCCCGCCTCGAACGGCATCGTGCCTCAGGTCGTCGACGGCTCGCTGCTGCAGGAGGCGAATGCGCTGCTACGGCTCGGGCTGAACGCCACCAACATCGGCGGCGCCGCGATCGGCGGCCTCGTCGTCGCGGCAACGAGCCCCGGCTTCGCGATCGCGTTCGATGCGGCGACCTACGGCGCGGCAGCGATCGCGCTCGGCGCGTTGCGGCTGCCGCCCGGGCTCCGCAGCGCAGGCACCACCGTGCTCCACGAGCTGCGGGAGGGCTGGCGCGATTTCTGGGCCAGGCCGTGGTTGTGGTCGATCGTCCTGCAGTTCGGAGCCGTGAATGCCGTCTACTTCGCCGCGATCCAGATCCTCGGGCCGGCCGTCTCGAGGGCGCACTTCGGCGGTGCCGCGGCCTGGGGCGTCATCCTGATGGCGATGTCGCTCGGTCTCGTCTGCTCGGGCTTCCTGATGCTGCGCTTCAAGCCGAGGCGGCTGCTCCTGGTCGCGACGCTGGCCGTCTTCCCGTTCGCACTGCCGCTGCTCGCGCTCGCCTGGCCTGCACCGCTCGCGGTCGTGATCGCGGCCGCGTTCATCGCGGGCTTCGCGCAGGAGATCTTCGGCGTCTCATGGGTGACCGCGGTTCAGCAGCAGATCCCGCAGGAGAAGCTCTCGCGGATCACCGCCTACGACGCGCTCGGGTCGTGGGGCTTGATGCCGGTCGGGCTCGCCGTGCTCGGGCCGATCAGCGCGGCCGCCGGCGCGCGCGCGACGCTGGTCGGCTGCGCGGTCGTGACGGTGGTGGCGACCGCAGCGGTGCTGCTGTCGCACGACGTACGCACGCTCGAGAGGACGGATGCCCCGGCAGCGGCTTCCTAGGGCTCGCGGTAGACGTTCGCGCCGGAGACCTGCGCGGTCGCCAGCACGACGATCTCGTCGATGTTCACATTCGGTGCGCGCGTGAGCGCGAACATGATGCAGTCGGCGACGTCCTCTGCATGCAGCGGTCCGCCGAGCCCCACGTTCGCGTACAGGGCGTCGGCCTTCGCATCGTCACCCTTGAATCGCACCTTGGAAAAGTTCGTCTCGACCATTCCGGGCGCGATGTTCGTGACCCGCACAGGTTTGCCCTGAAGATCATCGCGCAGCGCCCGGGTGTAGCCGTGCACCGCGAACTTCGAAGCCACGTATCCCGAGCCGTTCGGATACGACCAGATGCCTGCAACCGACCCGAGGTTGACGATGTGGCCGCCCCCGTCCTCCACGAGATACGGCAGGCAGAGCCGCGTCATCCGCATCAGGCCGAGCACGTTCGTCTCCATCATCGTGCGCTCGTCGTCTTCACTCGTGGCCCAGGCGGGATCGCGGCCGAGTGCAAGCCCGGCGTTGTTGACGAGGATGTCGAGACCGCCGAGCTCTTCGACCGCACGGGCGACGAAGCGCTCGCAGGATGTCGGATCGGTGACGTCGAGGCCGCCGTCGCGGCGTGAACCGGTGACCACATGTGCGCCCGCGTCGGCAATCGCTCGGGCGGTGGCCGCGCCGATCCCGCTCGACGCCCCAGTGACAATCGCCCGCTTGCCTTCCAGTCCGGCCATGCTGTCACCTTACCGACCGCCGAGAAACGAATTCGGCCACCGGACGTCTAAGAAGAAGTCCATGCAGCCCTTACCCTCCGGAAGAGGACGCGGTACCCGGCTCGCCGTCGTCGCGCTCGGCCTGCTCGCGCTGCTCACGATCGTCGCGTTCGCGAGCAGAACCGGGTTCGGGCAGTCCTCACAGGCGAGGCCGACACCCGGCTACGTCAGCTACGCGGTGAGCGTGTTCCTGGTGCTGTTCGTGCTGGCGATCCCGTTCGCGGTGTACGCGTTCCTGCTCCAGGCACGCGAGCGGCAGGTCGCTCCCAGGAGCCTGAAATCGCGCATCGTGTCGAACATCCGCGCGTTCCTCGTCTTCGCGCTGCTCGCATTCGTCGTCGACTACCTGAGACGCCATCACAGCCAGCTCTTCAACCTCGGCGGGCTGACGATGCAGCAGGCGGGCAAGGGGCTGCACCGGCCCGGCGGGCGGAACGCCGCCACCTACCGGCCGACGTTCGAGTGGTCCGTGTTCTGGATCGCGCTGGCGATCCTGATCACCGCAGGGGCGGTGTTCCTTGTCCACTGGCGGCGCGCCAGGGAACGGCGCATCGCGGTGGGCTTCGACGACCGGACGACCGTCGCGGAGGACGTGGCAGCGTCGATCGGCGAGGCGATCGACGACCTCGAGGCCGAGCCGGACGCGCGCCGCGCGGTGATTGCCGCCTACGCGCGCATGGAACGGGCACTGGCACGGGCCGGCCTCCGGCGACACCAGAGCGACACGCCGGTCGAGTATCTCCGCCGCATCCTGCTCGGTCTCACGACTCGCGGTGACGCCGTCGGCCGTCTGACGGTGCTGTTCGAGCGGGCGAAGTTCAGCCGCCACGAGATCGATTCGACGATGAAGCAGGACGCGATCGCCGCGCTGCGCGAGATCCGGGACGACCTGACGGAGTCGATCGCATGAGACGGCACCTTCTGGACATTGCGATCCTGTTCGTCTCCGCCTCGCTCAGCTGCGGCTTCGTGCTTCTGACCGTGCCCGGCATTCGCAGCGCGACGCTGCACGTGTACGTCGTCTCGGTCGGCGGCCTGCTCATGCTGGGAATCATCGCGGCCGCCGGCGATGCCGTCCCTCGCCGGCCGGGCTCGGACTTTGCCCGTGCACTCACCGAGAGCGGGCACCGCGAGCAGGCCCTGCCGGAGATCGAGAAGCTGGAGCGGGCAGTAACCCTCGCGGTCGAGTCCTCCTACGACCTGCACGTCCGGCTGCTCCCGCAGCTGCGCGAGATCGCCCGGTGCCGCCTCGAGCGCAGCGGCCGGACACCGGGGCCTGAGACCCTTGGCCGCTGGTGGGACCTGCTGCGAGACGACCGCCCCGAGCCGGCCGACCGCTTCGCACCCGGCGTCACGCAGGCAGAGCTTCGCGACCTCGTCGCCGACCTTGAAAGGATGTAGCGATGGAGCTGCATGAGGTGGGCGTCGTCGCCGGCCGCGTCCTCGACGAGGTCGAGAAGGTCGTCGTCGGCAAGCGCGACGCGCTCGAGCTGCTCATGCTCGGCGTTCTCGCAGACGGGCATGTCCTGATCGAGGACTACCCCGGGCTCGCGAAGACGCTGATGGCGCGTTCCTTCGCCCAGGTGACGTCGCTCGACTTCTCGCGCATTCAGTTCACGCCCGACCTGATGCCGTCCGACGTGACCGGCTCGTCGGTCTATAACCAGCGCGAGGCCGACTTCGAGTTCCGCCCCGGGCCGATCTTCGCCAACCTCCTCCTCGCCGACGAGATCAACCGCGCCCCGCCGAAGACGCAGGCGGCGCTCCTCGAGGCGATGCAGGAGCGTCAGGTGACGAGCGAGGGCCGGACGCGCTCGCTCGGGCCGCCGTTCCTCGTGCTCGCCACCCAGAACCCGATCGAGTACGAGGGCACCTACCCGCTGCCGGAGGCGCAACTCGACCGGTTCCTCCTGCGCATGGCCGTCGGCTATCCGGCGCGCGACGACGAGTGGAAGATGCTGAGAGACCGCGCGGAGCGGCGAACGGACGACGTCAGCCTTTCGCCCCTCGTCGACCGCGAGACCCTCCTCACCATGCAACGCGCGTGCGAAGAGGTGCACGTGTCGGAGCCGGTCGGCCTGTACATGGTCGACGTCGTCAATGCGACCCGGGACGCCCAGTCGGTCCAGGTCGGCGCGTCCCCGCGCGGGTCGCTCGCGCTGCTCAAGCTGTCGCGCTGCCGGGCGGCGCTCCGCGGGCGCGACTACGTCACCCCCGACGACGTCAAAGCGGTGGCGGTGGCGGCGCTCGCGCACCGTCTGACGCTCCGCCCGGAGCTGTGGGTGCAACGCGTGTCGGCGGAGGACGTCGTGCGCGAACGACTCGACACGGTGCCGACACCCGTGGCCGAAGATCTCGCGCCGACGTGACGCGCTCCGCCACGCCGAAGCTCGCCGGCTACGCCGGGCTCTCCGGCGTCGGGCTGCTGACGGCGCTCGTGTTCGTCCGGCCGGAGGTCGTCGCGCTGACGGCGCCCTTCTTGCTCGCTCTGGCCGCAGGCCTGGCACTGGCGACGCCGCCAAAGCTCGCAGCCGGCGTCGGGGTGGAACGCGAGCGGGCCATCGAGGGCGACGAGGTCGGCGGGCACGTCGTGGTCTCCTCGTCGACGCCCGTCGACCGGCTCGACCTCTACCTGCGGCTGCCCGACGGCGTCGAGCTCGTGGACGGCACGAACCCGGTCGCGCTGCGCCTTGCCGCAGGTGAGAGCCGCAGGCTCGACTTCACGCTGCGAGCGGCGCATTGGGGCGCCTACGTGATCGGCCCGCTGTACCTGCGCGCGCGCGACCCGCTCGGCTTCCTCGTCTGGGAGCAAACGGCTGCGACGCGGTCCGACGTGCGCGTGTACCCGCGCGAGGAGGTGCTGCAGCGAATCGTGCAACCTCGAGAGACGCAGGTCTCCTCGGGAAACGAGGTATCACGCCGCAAGGGCGAAGGCATCGAGTTCGCCGACGTACGTCCGTGGGCGGCCGGCGACCCGTTGAACCGCATCAACTGGCGGGCGAGCGCCCGCGGCGGCGAGCTGTGGGTGAACGAGAGCCACCCCGAGCGAAACACCGACGTGATCTTCTTCGTCGACTCGTTCGCCGAGGCGCGGCGCGGACGCGAGGGGACACTCGACCTCACGGTACGCGCGACTTCGGCGCTCGCCGACGCCTATGTAGGTCGGCGCGACCGCGTCGGTCTCATCTCGTTCGGTGGGATCCTGCGCTGGCTTGCTCCGGGCGCCGGGACCGTGCAGCTCTACCGCATGGTCGACGCGCTGCTCGACACCGAGGTGATCCTCTCGCACTACTGGCGGGAGATCGACGTGATCCCGCGACGGACGCTGCCCCCGAACGCACTCGTGATCGCCCTGTCGCCGCTGCTCGATCCACGATCGGTTGGCGCGTTGCTCGACCTGCACGCGCGTGGCCATGACCTGGCGGTATTCGACGTCTCTCCCGTCCCGTTCACGGCGCGTCCGCAGGGCAAGCTCGACGCGATCGCCTACGACATCTGGATTCTTCGCCACGACGCGCTCCGCCACCGGCTGCAGCGCGCCGGCATCGCCGTAGCCGAGTGGAACGACGACGCTCCGCTGCAGGCCGCCGTGGAGGAGGTGCGGGCATTCAGGCGCTACGCCCGGCACGCGCGCGTCTGATCACCGCGGTGCTCGCGCTCGGCGCGATCGGGGCGATCGTGGCCTACGCGGGTGCAACCGGCGGCCGCCTCGCACCGCTCGCCGACGGGGCGGGCACGCTGGGTCTCGCGCTGCTCACGGTCGCGATCGTGCTGCGCCTGCCGGCGGTCGTGCCCTGGGCGATCATCGTCACCGCGGGCGGCTACCTGGCTGGGCGCGAGGGCAGGGCACTCGTCGACGGCTGGGCGGCCGTCGTCGGCGTGCTGCTGCTGCTCGCGGCCGAGCTCGCACTGTGGTCGATCGACCACGACGACCGCATTCGAGCCGAACGCTCGCTCACGGTACGTCGCGTGGTCACGCTGACGGCGCTCACCGCAGCTGCGTTGCTCGTCAACTTCGGGCTGCTCGGGGCGGCAGCGGTCGCGGCCCCGGCCGGGTTCGTGCTCGCCACCGCCGGGATCGCAGCAGCCGTCACGGCAGTCGCCGTCGTCCTGCGCCTCGCGCGTGCGTGAGCGGCGACCCGGATCAGGTGACGCTGATCACCGCCGTGCGCGATTCAGTGTGCCCGTTGGGCTCGTTGAGTTGTGCGACGACGGTGTAGCTCTGGCCCTTCACCGGTGTGAACTTCGGGACGAACGTGACCGACTGGTCGGGCTCGAGCGGCGCGGTCGGCTGGCCGACGGCGACCGTGCCGCCGTGCGAGTTGTAGACGACGTACGTCATGCCGATCAACGTGCCCGGCACCGAGTAGTGCGCGAGATACGGCACGTACATCGTCACGAGCGGAGGCGCGCCCGCTTTCGTGGTCATCGTCGTCCCGTCGATCAGCCGCGCGACCGCGCCGAATGCGTCGAAGGCCGGCTTCTGGGCACCGCTCTCGGAGTAGAAGCCGCTCTTCCAGGGGTCGCCCTTGTTGTCGCGGAACACGAACCAGATGAACATCTGCACGTTCGGATCGTTCTTCGCGAAGGTGAGCGCCTGCTGCGCGTACTTCGCCTGCTGCGCGAGCGTCACACCGTGCGGATCCGCCGGCTTCGTCTGGTGCCCGTACTCGGTGATCCACACCGGCACCGTGCGCTTGAACCACTTCTTGAGGTCGCTTTCGAACCGCGGCAGCGTCGAGAGGGTGACGTTCGGGTACCGCACCTTCGCGAGCGGCGGCAGGTTCTCCGCCACGGGATACGGATGGACCGCCCACGCGTCGAATTTCAATCCCTTCATCGTCGAGAGTAGATGGGCGAACGTGCCCGGGGCGATGCTGTCGCTGACGCCCTTCAGCGGCTTGTCGCGGCCACGCGCGGATGTCTCGCCGATCGCAACTTTCGACCAGGGGTTTCCGCTCTTGATGCCCGCGTAGGCCGCCTTGAAGAGCTTCGCGTAGTTCGCGGGGCCGACGATCTTCTTGCCGGAGAACTGCGGTGTCAGGAAAAGCTGGAGGTTCGGCTCGTTCCACACCGACCACAGGCTCACCGTCCCGTGCCCGGTGCGGCCGTTGTATCTCGCGGCGAGCATCCGTGCGAACGTCGTCAGGTCGCTCAGCTTCGTCGGCATCACGTTGGGCGCCTTGCCGCCGTTGGCCCACTTCGGCGTGCCGGTGATGTTGATCATCACGCGCATGCCGTAGAGGCTCGACGTGAAGACGAGGTCGTCAAGGTCGGTCAGCCGGTAGGCGGGGTCGTCGCCGTTGGCGGGATTCGCGGGCCTCGTCGGCGCGATGGACGCCCAGGTTGCCGTCGTGTGGATGATCGAAGCGCCGGTGATCTGCGCCAGTTGCAGGTTCTGAGCGCGCGTCGGCGACCACCGAAACGACGGGTCGTCGAAAAAGCCGATCGGCATCCGCGGAGCGGCCTTGACGGCCGCAGCCGGGACGGCCATGAATGCGATCAGCGCGACGAGCGCAAGGCGACTGACTTTCAGCACGGGCAGATCCCCTTCCTCTGGTCCGTCTTCCCCATGAGCTTCCGGGGCACCGTAGCGAGGCGCTCTTGAGGACCGTGTAAAGAACCGCCGCCCCCGCGCGGGCGGAGGACAGATCTCGCGAAGCTACGTCACGGGGCCGGTCACGCCCGGCGCCCCCGCATTCCATGTGCGGAAGGCATCGAGCAGCTCGGCCTCAGCCTCGGCCGAGACATCGTCCGCCGTCAGCGTCCCCGTCAGCTCGATCGTCCGCCGGAACTGAGCGAGGTATTCGGTGCAGGCGTCGCAGCCCGCGAGGTGCTCGTCGAAGCGGCGCAGGTCGGCAGGCGTCAGCGCCCCTTCGAGGTAGTCCGTCACGAGCTCCACGAGCTCCTGGCAGCTGAGTGCTTCTGTGTCGATCACGTGAGGTACTCCTCGAGGGCTTGCCGCACCTTCGACCGGGCGCGGTGCAACAACACACGTTGATTGACCTCGCTCAGATCGAGAGCGTTACGGACCTCGTCGGAGCTCCACCCTTCGACGTCGCGCAGCGAGATGACTGCGCGCTGGTTTGCCGGCAACGCGTCGATCGCACGTGCGACCACGTCGCGTGTCTCCGAGGCGATGAGCCTCGCCTCCGGCAGGTCCCGCGGCGGCGAGGACCAGCCGCCGGGGTGGTGCTCGTCGTCTCCCGGCAGGAACCGCTCCGGCCCGACCGCGGCCTGAGGAACGCGCGCGGGATCCTGGAGCGCCGAGAACGGGAGCACGCGACCTTCGCGCTGCGCACGCGTCTTCGCGGTGTTGACGAGGATGCGGAAGACCCACGTCTTGAGCGACGAGCGGCCCTCGAAGCGGTCGAGCGCGCCGAGGACACGCAACCACGTCTCCTGCACGACCTCCTCGGCGAGCGCGCGCGTCGGCACGAAGATCTGCGCGACGCGCAGCAGCGATGAATGCCAGTCGCGCACGAGTGCGCGATACGCCGCCTCGTCGCCGGCACGCAGCGCGGCGACGAGCTTCGCGTCGGTGGACTCCACGCCGCGACGCTACCGGATGGGCGGTGCAGGGCTCGAACCTGCGACCCCCTGCGTGTAAGGCAGGTGCTCTCCCAGCTGAGCTAACCGCCCTTCATGGCGTGCTTTCTCAGTGGAAGGTGTACCTCAACCGGTCGTCGTCGTTGTCGCCGTCTGTCCACTTCCGCCGCCGCCGAAGGAGGGGCGGTACTTCGCGCAGGCCGCGCTCGCCTTCTGGAAGGCCGCCGCATTGGCCGACGCCGACCCGAATGTGACGCCGTGCCGGCTCAGGCACTTCGTGTACTGGGCGAACGCCGGGCTCCCGGCACGGCCCGCGGCACCGCCCGGCCGGCCGCGGCCGAACCGTGCCCCCACGGGAAGCTTGCTCCGGCACGCTGTGAACGCCTTCTGTTGCGTCGGCGTCAGGTTCGCCCGTGCTCCGCCGAAGCCACCGCCGCCGCCGAAGCGCGGGCCGGTCGTCGTCCGCGGACGGGTGCCGGCCGGCGTTGTGCCGGTGCCTGCGCCGGGGCGCCGGCCACCGAAGCCGGAGGTGATGCCGGCCTGCTGCAGGCAGGTTCTGAACGCCTCGAAGGCCGCGCTCCGTGCTCCACCTCCCGCGCCTCCCACGCCGCTCGCAGTCGTGCCGGCCGGCGTCGTCGACGGCAAGGTCGCGGACGACTTGGCGGTCGATCCGCACCCTGCCGCCACGACGACGAGCAACAGCAAGGCGAGCAGGCCGGCGACCCGTCTAGCCACTGGTGCCACCTCCGCTCGTGATCGAGATCGCGCGAGCCGTGTAGCTCCCGTCTGCTGCCTGTGGACCGGTCACGGAAACCGTGTCACCCGGGTGAACCGCCTTGATCGTCCCGCTGACCGACCTCGTGACCCGCGAGGAGGCAGAAGTGCGCACCATCGTCGTGTTCCCGGTCGAGTTGGTGACGTAGAGCGTCGAGCCCTTGATCAGCGTCACCGTCCCGCTCGCCCCGCCGCCGAGCGCGCCGAAGCCGCCGCCGCCGAAGCGACCGCCCCCCAGACCGCCGCCGCCGCGCGCGGCGAGGAAGGCGGCGGCCCGTCCGGCGCCCGCGCCGCCCGAGCTCGAGGACGAGGACGAGCCGTAGTGCTTCTGCACCTCGACCCCACCGAGGAAGGCGAGGCCTGCGACCGTCAGAAACGCGAGCAGAGCGGTGAGGACCGGCAGACGACGACGGCGCCGCGGGAGGATCTCGGTCATGAACTCGTCGTCAACGGACAAGGGGAGATCGGACTTCGTCTCGGTCATCGGGCGACGCTCCTACTCGTAGCGGAGGGCCTCGATCGGCGTGAGCGCCGCGGCCCGGTTTGCGGGATAGATGCCAAAGAAGAGACCGACGGTGACACCGACGCCGAAGGCGAGGAAGACCGAATACGACTCGACCACCGGCTGCACGCCGACGATCCTGAAGCGCCCGCCGACGAGGCCCGCAACGACACCGGTCACACCACCGAGGATCGACAGCAGAACCGCCTCGGTGAGGAACTGGCCCAGGATGTCGGTCTTGCGCGCGCCGATCGCCTTGCGGATGCCGATCTCGCGTGTTCGCTCTGTGACGGTGACGAGCATGATGTTCATCACGCCGATCCCGCCGACGAGCAGTGAGATGGCCGCGACCGCGGCGAGCAACACCGTGAACGTATGGTTGCTCGCGCTCGTCGTCTGGAGCAGCGAGGACTGGCTGAGGATGCTGAACGCAGCGGTGCCGTCGGTGTTGGAGTGAGTCGGGGTGAGGATGGCGGTCGCCTCGGCGTTCGCGTTGTTGACCGCGTTGGCCGAGGTCGCCTGGATGACGATCTGGTTGAGCTGCCCGCTATGGCCGACGAGGAAGTCCTGCGCCGTCGTCAGCGGGACGATCACGATGTCGTCCTGGTCCTGGATGCCGTTCGATCCCTTCGACTTGAGCACGCCCTCGACCTGGTACGACGCGCCGTTGAGCTGGATCGTCTGGCCGAGCGGGTCGGCCGAGCCGAACAGGTTCTGGACCACCGTCGGACCGATCACGGCGACGCGCGCATGGGTGCTCTCGTTGGCGGCCGTGATGAAGGTGCCTTCGACCACCGACTCCTTCCGCGCCTCGGCGTACGAGGCCGTCGTCCCGATCACCTGGCCGGGCGTCTCCGTCGCGACGCCGTGCGTCGCGGTCACCGACGACGGGCTCACAACCGGCGATACCGATTTGATGTCCGGCGCGATCGTCTTGTCGGAGAGCGCCTGGACGTCCTTCATGGTCAGAAACGTGAAGGTGCTCGACGAGGATGCGGCCCGTCCGAAGAACCGCCCGCCGGCCTGGATCGTCATCATGTTCGTGCCGAGCCCCTCGATCTGCGTCTGCACCGCGACGGCAGACCCGCGCCCGACCGCGACGAGGATGATCACGGAGGCGACGCCGATGGTGATCCCGAGCAGTGTGAGCAGCGAACGCAGTCGATTCGCGAGCACTCCCTGCACGGCCATCCGAACTGCCTCGAGCGCGCTCATAGGGCAACCTTCGGCTGCCCTATGACTCTCCGCTCCGGCGCCGGCCAAGCCGGCGCCTCCGCTACCTGCGAGCCTCCGTCGAGCCTACGGCTCATAGGGCAACCTTCGGCTGCCCGATGAGTCTCCGCTCCGGCGCCGGCGAAGCCGGCGCCTCCG
>DATLQV010000065.1:0-8656 GCA_035534955.1 Gaiellaceae bacterium | reverse complement strand
CGCGTCGCGATCATCCGCACCGGGCAGATCATCTACGAAGGACGTCTCGACGAGCTGCTCGAGAGCGCGGGTGGCAGCTACGTGCTGCGCGTGAGCGATCCGGAGCGCGCGCGCGCATTGCTCCTCGCGCACGGCATCGAGGGCGTCGAGCTCGTCGGCCGCGAGCTGCGCTTTCAGGCGGAGGCCGCGGCAGTCGAGTCGATCAGCGTCGCGCTCGGCCAGGCCGGCATCGGCATCTCGGCGCTCGTGCCGCACACGGCGACGCTCGAGGAGCTCTTCCTCGGCATGACCGAGGAGCACGCTGCGTGACCCAGCAGCAGAGGCTCGACGGAGCTGCCCAGGAACGAGGCGTCCGCGCTGCGGTCGCCGGAGTGGGAACCGTGTTCAAGTGGGAGGTGCTGAAGCTGCTCGCGCAGAAGCGCACCTATCTCGGGCTCGGCGTGGCGATCGCCGTGCCGCTGATCTTCCTGACCGTGCTGATCTTCAAGACGGGCGGCCCGAACGACATCCCGCTCGGGCGCTCGATCCGGCAGACCGGGCTCGCGATGCCGTTCGTCGTCCTCTTCTTCATGTCGATCTGGGCGTTTCCGCTGATCACCGCGCTCGTCGCGGGTGACATCGTCGCCGCTGAGAGCCACAACGGGACGCTCAAGACGATCCTCACGCGCTCGCGGGACCGCGGCGAGATCTATGCGGCGAAGATCCTCGCCGCGTTCGGCTACACGGCGCTCGTCGTCTTCACCATGGGCGTCGTCGCGGTCGTGGCCGCAAGCATCGAGTGGGGATTCAACGACCTGACCTCGCTCTCCGGCACGACCGTGAGCGCCTGGCACGGGCTCGTTCTGCTCGCGGCGAGCCTCGCGATCTACGTCTGGCCGATGGCTGGGATCGCCGCGTTCGGCCTCTTTCTCTCCACCGTGACGCGTAACAGCGCGGCGGCGGTGGTGGGCACGCTGATGTGGGCGCTCCTGATGCAGTTGCTCGGCGTGCTCCCTGGTACCGAGCCGATCCGGCCGTACCTGCTCGGCGAGCAGTTCCAGGCCTGGCACGGCTTCCTGCGCACGCCTGCCGACTGGACGCCGGTCGTGCGTGCGCTCTGGGTCTGTGCGCTCTACGTCGCGGCGCCGCTCGGCGCCGGCTACCTCGTGTTCCTACGGCGCGACGTCGCCGGCGAATAGCGCCCGGCCGACGATCGCCGCCTCTGCTCCGGCGGCCGCGAGCGCTCGCACGTCGGCCGGCGACCGCACGCCCCCGGCGGCGAGCACACGCAGGCCCGCGGCCGCGGCCGTGCCCACGAGCTCCAGGTCGGGCCCGCCGAGCGTGCCGTCCCGGTCGATCGCGGTCACGAGCACGCGCGCGCCGGCTGCCCGCTCGAGCGCCTCCTCGAACGACAACCCCGACGACGCCGTCCAGCCCGACGTGCGCACCTGCCCGTCGCGCACGTCGAGGGCCAACACGAGCGCCTCGCCGAGGATCCGGAACGGCGAGGGGTCGGGCCACGCCGCCGTGCCGACGACGACGCGGTCGGCGCCCGCGTCGAGCAGCGCTTGGGCATCGTCCAGGCTCCGGATTCCGCCGGAGGCCTGCACCGGCAGGCCGATCGCCGCCACCTCCCGGACGAGCTCGGGTCGGACGCGTCCCGAGCGCGCCCCGTCGAGATCGACCAGGTGGATTCGCGCCGCTCCCGCTTGCGCCCAGCGCCGGGCCAGTTCGACGGGGTCGTCGGCGCGCTCGATCACCGTGTCGTAGTCGCCGCGGTGGAGACGAACGGCCGCTTCGCCGAGCACGTCGACGGCGGGGATCACCTCGATCGGGCCGCCGAACCATTTCCGGCAGGTCTTCATGTTCGTATGTTAGCGTGCTAACATGATGACCGATGACGGAACGGAACCGACACCCATGGCGGACCAAGGAAATGCAAGAGCTGTTCGCGGCGATCGTGTCGTTGCGGTCGAAGCCGGAGACGGAAGCGTTCTTCCGGGACCTCTGCACGCTCTCGGAGCTCGAGGCGATGTCGCACCGCTGGCAGGTGGCGCGCCTGCTGGAGCAGGGGCTGCCGTACCTGGAGATCGCGGAGAAGACGGGCGCCTCGACGACGACCGTGACGCGCGTGGCGCACTGGCTGCGCCACGGCGAAGGCGGATATCGGGCAGCGCTCGACCGCACGGGATCCTGAGGGTCGCCGTCCCCTCCAAGGGACGGCTGCGCGACCCGTCGTTCCACCTGCTCGAAGACGCGGGCCTCGGACCCGAGCAGCCCGGCGACCGCGCTCTGGCATTCCCGTGTCGCAACGCGCCCGTCGAGGTGCTGCTCGTGCGCGCGGCCGACGTGCCGGAGTACGTGCAGGACGGCGTGGTCGACTGCGGCATCACGGGCATCGACCTGGTGCGCGAGCGCGGCGCCCAGGTGCACGAGCTGCTGCCGCTCGGTTTCGGCTCGTGCCGGCTCGAGGCGGCGGTCCCGGAGGAGTCGCCCGCGGAGACGCTCGCCGACCTGGCGGGGGTGGCGGTCGCGACCGTCTACCCGAGGCTTGCCCGGGAACTGCTGCCGGTCGAGGTGACGCTCGTGGACGTCACCGGCTCGGTCGAGATTGCGCCCAGGCTCGGGCTCGCAGACGCGATCGTCGACCTCGTGTCGTCGGGGAACACGTTGCGCACGAACGGTTTGCGCTCGCTCGGCGTGTTGCTCGAGTCCGAGGCGGTGCTGGTTGCGCGCGACGACGAGGTCGCGGCACCGTTCGCGGCCATGCTGCGCGCGGTCGTCGAGGCGCGCCGCCACCGCTATGTGATGCTGAACGCGCCCGAGTCGGCCCTGCCTGCGATCTGTGACCTCGTCGCGCCGCGCACGCCGAGTGTGTTGCCGCTCGCACAGGACGGCATGGTGGCGGTGCACGCGCTCGTTCCCTCGGCCGAGATCTGGCGCCTCCTGCCCGAGCTCGAGGCAGCGGGCGCCTCGTCGATTCTGATCGTGCCCGTCGAGCGGATGTCTGCGTGACGACGATCGTCGCCGACGTGAAGGAACGTGGCCTCGGCGCCGTGCGCGAGTGGGCCGAGAAGCTCGACGGCGTCGCGCCCGCGCGCGCCGAGCCGTCGGGCGAGGTGCCGCGCGAGGCGATCCTGGCGCTCGCCGATCGCGTACGCCGCTGGCACGAGGTGCAGCGTCCGGCGGACGTGTCGCTCGAGGTCGAGCCGGGCGTCATGCTCTCGCGTCGCTTCGTGCCGCTCGACACGGTCGGTATCTACGTGCCGCGCAACCTCATCTCCACACTCGTCATGTGCGCCGTGCCGGCGCAGGTCGCGGGCGTGCGGCGCATCGTCGTCTGCACGCCGCCCGGGGGCGCGGGCCTCGTCGCGGCTGTGGCCGGCGTGCTCGGCCTCGACGAGGTGTGGGCGCTCGGCGGCCCGCAGGCGATCGGCTGGCTCGCCTACGTCGAGCGAGTCGACAAGATCGTCGGGCCCGGCAACACGTACGTGAACGAGGCGAAGCTCGAGGTCTCGCGCGACGTGCCGATCGACCTGCCGGGCGGACCGTCGGAGGTCGTCGTGCTCGGCGACGGCGATCCGAGGCTGATCGAGCTCGAGCTCGCCGCGCAGCGCGAGCACGGGCACGAGGCGGTCTGCAGGCAGGTCGACACCCTCGAGGAGGCCGAGGCGATTGCGCCCGAGCACCTGGTGCTGCTCGGCGCCGCCGAGGAGTACGCCGACTCGGTGCGGAACGCCGGCGCCGTCTTCGTCGGACCGTGGTCGCCGGTTGCGGCGGGCGACTACGCCACGGGCGGGAACCACGTCTTGCCGACCAACGGCTGGGCGCGGTCGGTCGGCGGGCTCGGGATCGAGACGTTCCTGAAGCCGGTCACCGTCCAGCGGCTCACCAGGGAGGGCCTCGAGGCGATCCGCCCGACGATCGAGGCGCTGGCGGCCGCCGAGGGAATGCCCGCGCACGCGGAGGCGGCGCGACGATGAGAGAGATCGCTCCGGAGTTCCAGCCCTACGCGTGGGCGATGCCGACGGACGAGGTGGCCCGGCTTGCGGGCATCGACCCGTCACAGGTGCTGCGCTTCGACCAGAACACGCCGCCGCTTCCGGTCGCCTCGACGCGGCCGGGAACGATCGCCGGTGCGCTCGCCCGGGTCAGCGGTTACCCCGCCGGCGGCTACCGCACGTTGCGCCGCGCGATCGCCGACTACGCGGGGGTCGAGCCCGAGAACGTCGTCTTCGGTGCCGGGGCCGACGATCTGATCCTGCTCTGCGCGCGTGTCTTCGCCGGCCCGGGCGACACGATTGCGATTCCTGCGTCGCCCACCTACCCGCTGTTTCGCATCGCAGCGCAGCTCGCGGGCGCCCAAGTAACAGACTGTTACAAGGAGGGTGCGGCGCCGGCGCTCACGTTCGCCTGCCGGCCGAACAACCCCACCGGTGAGCTCGGGTCGCTGCCGGACGCGCGCCCGCTCGTCGTCGACGAGGCGTACTTCGAGTACAGCGGGGTGACCGCCCTCGACCTGACGGACGACGGGGTGATCGTGCTGCGTACCTTCTCGAAGCTGTTCGGGCTCGCGGGAGCCCGAATCGGCTACGCGCTCGCCTCACGCGAGACGGCAGCGGAACTGAACGCGCGCCAGGCGCCGGCGCCGGTGTCGACGCTTTCGTCGGCGCTCGCGCTCGCGGCGCTCGCCGAGCGCCCCGACGCGGCGCCCGTGATCGCCGAGCGCGAGCGGCTTGCATCGGCTCTGCGCACGCTCGGCCTCGAGCCGCTCCCTTCGTCCGCGAACTTCCTCTACGTCCCGGTCGAGGACGGTCTCGCACTCGACGAGTCGCTGCTTCGCCAGGGCATCGTCGTGCGCGCCTACCCGGGTGCCATTCGCGTCTCGGTGCTCGACGCGCCCGACGACGACCTGCTCGTCGAGGCGCTCGCGCGTGCGCTCGACCGGCCGTCCCCCGTTGCCGCCGCCGGCGGGCGGCGCAGCCGCACGTTGCGCGCCACAGCCGAGACGCGCCTTGCGGTGCGTCTGTCGCTCGACGGTGCGAGCCGCGTGCGCGTGGCGACGGGCGCCGGCCTCTACGACCACTTCCTCGAACAGCTCGCCTTTCACGCGGGCTTCGACCTCGTGCTCGAAGGAACCGGCGACCTGGAGACAGGGGACCACCACACAGCGGAGGACGCGGCGCTCGCCCTCGGCGCTGCGCTCGACCGGGCACTCGGTGACCGGCGGGGCATCGCGCGCTACGGCGACGCGGTGGTGCCGATGGACGATGCACTGGCGCGCGCTGCGGTCGATCTCGGCGGTCGCGCGAACGCCGAGCTCCGGCTCGAGCTCGACCCGGGCCTCGCCACGCACATGCTCGCGAGCCTTGCGCAGGCCGCGCGCGCGTCGATCAACGTCGAGGCGACGGGCCGCGACGCGCACCATGTCGCTGAGGCGGCGTTCAAGGCGGTCGGCCGCGCGCTGCGCGCAGCCGTGCGGGCCGAGGGCGCCGGGCTCCCGTCGACGAAGGGCCTGCTGTGAGAGTTGCGATCTGCGGGTACGGCGCCGGCAACGTGCGCTCGGTGGAGATCGCCTTCAGGCGGCTCGGCGCTGAGATCGTCGAAGATGTGCACGGCGCCGACCTCGCGGTGCTGCCCGGTGTCGGCTCGGCGCGAGCGGCGATGGCAGGTCTGCGCGCCCGCGGGCACGACGTCGCGCTGCGGGAGCGGTTCGCGGCGGAGCGCCCGATCCTCGGCATCTGCCTCGGCCTGCAACTCGCGCTCGAAGAGACCGAGGAGGACGGCGGTGTGCCGGGCCTCGGTCTGCTGCCCGGCCGCGCGGTGCGCCTGCAAGAGGGACGCGTGCCGCGCATGGGCTGGGCCGAGGTCGGCGAGCGAGGCGCCTTCTACTTCGCACACTCGTATACGGCTGTGACCCCGTGCGCAACCGCCTGGTCGGAGGGCGTGGTTGCCGAGGCGCGCGCAGGCTCGTTCCTCGGCTGTCAGTTCCACCCGGAGAAGAGCGGCACGCTCGGCGCCCGCTACCTCGAGGAGGCGTCATCACTCTCCCGCGTCTGATCCCGTGTCTCGACGTGGCCGGCGGCCGGGTCGTCAAGGGCATTCGCTTCCAGGGGCTGCGCGACGTCGGCGACCCCGTCGAGCTCGGTGCCGCCTATTCCGACGCCGGCGCCGACGAGCTCGTGTTCCTGGACGTGAAGGCGACGCTCGAAGAGCGCGCGACCCTCGTCGGCCTCGTCACGCACGTCGCCGGACGGCTCGCGATCCCGTTCACGGTGGGCGGCGGCGTGCGCAGCGCGGCTGACGGCGAAGAGCTGCTTGCGGCCGGCGCCGACAAGGTGGCCGTCAACTCGGCGGCGCTCGAGCGGCCCGAGCTCGTGACCGAGCTCGCGTCGCGGCTCGGCTCGCAGGCCGTCGTGGTTGCGATCGACGCCGAGCGGGGCCGCGTGCGCTCGCGGGCGGGCACGACAGAGACCGGCCGCGACGCAGTCGAATGGGCCCGCGAGGCCGAGGCGCACGGAGCGGGGGAGATCCTGCTCACGTCGATCGACGCCGACGGGACACGCGCGGGCTACGACCTCGAGTTGACTGCAGCCGTGGCGGCCGCTGTGAACGTGCCGGTAATCGCCTCGGGCGGCGCGGGCAACGCCCGTCACGTGGCCGAGGCGCTCGGCGTCGCCCAGGCCGCGCTCCTCGCCTCGATCCTGCACGAGAACCCCGAGCGGCTCGCCTTGCTGCGAGACGAGCTGCGCGCACTCGGTGTCGCGGTGCGCGCATGAGGGGTGCGCTCAGGCCGGCGATCGTGCAGGACGCAGCCACGGGCCGCGTGCTGATGCTCGCCTTCATGGACGACGAGGCGGAGCGCCTGACGCGCCAGACCGGCGAGGCCTGGTTCTGGAGCCGTTCGCGCGGGCAGCTGTGGCGCAAGGGCGAGACGTCGGGCAACACACTCGCGGTCGTCGAGCTGCGCGACGACTGCGACGGCGATGCCTTGCTCCTCCGCGTGACGCCGGCCGGGCCCACCTGTCACACCGGGTCGGTGTCGTGCTTCGCGCCTGCGCTGTGGCGGACGATCGCGGAGCGGGCCGCCAAGCGGCCGGCCGGCTCGTACACGACGGAACTGCTCGACGCCGGTGTCGGCGCGATCGCGCGCAAGGTCGGGGAGGAGGCCGTGGAGGTCGCCGTCGCCGCGCTCGACGAGAATGACGAACGCGTGGTCGAGGAGGCCGCCGACCTCGTGTACCACCTCTACGTGCTGCTCGCCGCACGCGGCCTCGACCTCGCCGCGGTCGAGGACGAGCTGCAGCGCCGCCACGAGAGCTCCGGGCTGACCTGATAGTCGACTCGCCTGCGCCGGTGTTCACGAACGTCCTCCGACGGAGCGCCGATCCTGGTTGCCGGCGCAGCCGGAACCAGGATCGTGTCTGAAGCGTTTCGGCGAAGGAGTAGGACGTGAACCTGGTTTCGCCTGCGGCGAGAACCAGGTTCAGCAAGCATCGTCTGCGCCAGACCGTATGGAGTGCCCGGCGCCTCGCTCGTAAGTTAGGCGCGGGTTGCCGTCGGGATCGGCCCGGCGGTAGAGCCGCAATTACGGGAGGCGCCGGTTATGAGCGAAGGTAGCTGTGTCGGGCTTGATGTGCACGCGCGGTCGGTGGTCGCGGGCGTGATCGATCTGGGGAGCGGTGAGGTGCGGTCGCTGCGGGTGCCGCCGGGCAACGAGGGGACGGTGGCGTGGTTGAAGACGCTGCCGTCGCCGGTTCGGGTCGTGTACGAGGCGGGGCCGACCGGGTACGGGCTTGCGCGTGCGTGTACTGATGCGGGGATCAGCTGCGTTGTGGCGGCGCCGTCGAAGATCCGGCCGGCTGCCGATCGGGTCAAGACTGACCGCCGGGACGCCGAGCGGTTGGCGAGGTTGCTGCGACTTGGCGAGATCACGGCGGTGCGGGTGCCGGGGCCGGACGAGGAGGCGGCGCGCGATCTCGTTCGCGCTCGTGAGGACGCCCGCGGTGATCTGATGCGGGCTCGGCACCGGCTCTCGAAGCTGCTCCTGCGCCACGGGGCGGTGTACGACGCGACCGCGTGGACCCGGACACATGACGCGTGGCTTCGCAAGCAACGATTCCAAGGCGGGCCGCTCGCGATCGTGTTCGACGAGTGCTACAGCCGCATGATCGATGCGAAGACCAGGAGGGACACACTCGACAAGGCGATCACCGAGCTGGCCGCGAGCGAGCCGTATGTCGATGTCGTCGAGCGGCTTGTCTGTCTTCGAGGCGTCTCGACGCTCACAGCGTTCGCGTTGACTGTCGAGCTCGGCGACTGGAACAGGTTCCGGCCTGAGTCGCTCGGCCCGTTCCTTGGGCTCACCCCGAGCGAGAACTCAAGCGGGGAGCGCCGCCGTCGAGGCGGGATCACCAAGACCGGCAACACGCACGCTCGCCGGCTTCTGATCGAAGCTGCCTGGCATCAGCGCAGCGCGCCGCGGCTGAGCGTCACGCTGGAACGCAGACGCACCGGCAAGTCCCTCGCCGTGCGGGCCCAAGCCGACTCGAGCGCCCGCAGGCTGCATGGACGCTGGAACGCGCTCGAGGCCCGAGGCAAGCCCCGCTTGATCGTCGTGGTCGCCGTCGCGCGCGAGCTCGCCGGACACTGCTGGGCGCTCGCAACGATGGAGTAG
>DATLQV010000064.1:0-17142 GCA_035534955.1 Gaiellaceae bacterium | reverse complement strand
GAAGCCGGCGGAGGCGACGGTGCGGTGCTGGCCGTCGCTCGAGAGCAGCTGCACCGCGACCTTTTCGAAGCTGAGCGCGTCCGTGATCGCACCGCAGACCTGTACGAGCAGGGTGGATGCGTCCCACGTCTCGTTCAGGTGGGTCGAGACCTCGAGCAGCCGTTCGAGCGCGTCGCGGTTCGATTTTGCACGTGCTGCATCCTGCGCAGCCTCGATGGCGAGCGCAGCATGCTCCGACACGGCGACGAGCACGTCGATCTCATCGCCTGAGGGCTTGCGGCCCGAGATCGGCTCATCGACGGAGAGGACACCGAGGAGGCGGCCGTTGCTGCCCCGCATCGGGGTGAAGAGCGCGTCGTCGGGATGCCACGCGTTCGGGTCGTCGCTCACCGGCAGGTCCGGCGTGTACAGCGTGCCGGCGAGCTCCTCCCAGTCGAACTCGCCGGAGCGCACGAGGTAGGCGCCCCGCTGCAGGAACCGCCGGTCGAGCAGCGGCTCCCAGTCCGCGAGCTGCCGCACCTGGCCGAGCAACGCCTCACGCGCCTCGTCGCTGCCATAGACGGTGCTGACGACGAAGTCGTTCCACTCGGGCCGGTAGAGGTTGACCACGACCGTGCGGAACCCGAGCGAGTCGGAGACGGTCCGCGCGACCGACGAGAGGAGCTCGGGGAGCTCATCTCCGGTCCGCACGAGACGCGTTACCTCGAGGAGGCCGCGCAGGCGCGAGAAGATCGTCGATTGACGCGGGTCGACACTCGCCACAGCACAGCAACCATCGGCTGCCCCCGAGGCTCCGGCGCTCCCCCGAACGGGGGAGCTAGGACAGTGAGATTTGGCTGTCGGCCTGTTCGATCACCAGGGCGTCGTGGGTCGCACAGGCGATCGCCGCCCCGGTCGCGCGGGCGAGCCGTGCCAGCAGGATCGCGACGGCGATCGCATTTGCCCCGTCGAGCCGCGAGGTCGGCTCGTCGGCGAGCAGGAGTGCCGGCTTCGAGACGACGGCCCGGGCGATCGCAACCCGGGCTCGCTCGCCCTGAGAGAGCCGCGAGACGCGTTGAGTTGCCCGCTCGGCGAGCCCGACCGACTCGAGCGCGTCGAATGCTGCCGGCCCGCGGTCGTCGAGCCCGCGCAGCGCCAGGGCGAGCTCGACGTTCTCGAGCGCAGAGAGGTGCGGCACGAGCCCGGTCTGCTGGCCGACGTAGGCGATCTTCGCCCTGCGGAGCGCCGCCGCTCCGGCCCGGTCGAGACTCGAAAGGTCGACGCCTTCGACTTCGAGCCCACCTCCATCCGCCACCTCGAGGCCTGCCAGCAGGTGCAGCAAGGTGGTCTTCCCCGAGCCCGACGGGCCGGTGATCGCACACAACGCTCCGGAGCGCAACTCGAGGTCGATCCCGTGGAGCACCCCGGTGGCGCCGTAGGACTTGCGCAATCCGGCCGCCCGGACGACGACGCGGCTCTCCGCAGGGGAGTCCGGCACCGGTTCGGTGTCGGAGACCGGTGGGGCGCCGTCGCCGACAGGTTTGACCAACACCGCGCCGTCCTCGTACTGCGCAGTCGCGCGTGCGCCGATCCCTGCGCGCAGCAACAGCTCTTCGGGCAGTCGCAACCACCCGCCTCGACCGACGACGATCGCGCCCGCCTCCTCAGCCTCGCGCGACCACTCCTCGGCTACGCGTCCGTCACGGATTCGCACGATCCGGTCCGCGATCCGCGCGGACTCCGGGTCGTGGCTCACGAGCACCGTCGTGCAGCGGTGCTCGCGCACGAGGTCGGCAAGCATGTCGTACACCTGGGCCGCTGTCGCGGTGTCGAGCTCGCCGGTCGGCTCGTCCGCGAGCAAGATCCTCGGACGGTGGGCGAGGGCGGCGCAGAGCGCGACGCGCTGCTGCTCGCCTCCCGAGAGCTGCCCCGGCCGCCGCCCACGCTTGTCGGCCAGCCCGACGCGCTCGAGCAGTTCGTCGGCCCGCCGCAGCCGGTCGGAGCGGGGCGCTCCTCGCAGGCCGAGCTGTACAGCAACGAGCTCTCGTGCGGAGAGCTCCGGCGCGAGCGCGCGGCTGTAGTGCTGGTCGGCGTAGCCGAGCAGCGCCGAGCGGTAACGGGAGCGCCGCCGCGGCGTCGCCTTGCCGATGTCCTCTCCGTAGACGAGCACGGTGCCCGCCGACGGCCGGTCGAGCCCGGCGAGCAACCGCAAGAGCGTCGACTTTCCCGACCCGCTCGGGCCGAGCACCGCCAGCACCTCGCCGCTCGAGACCTGGAGCGAGAGACCCTGGAGCGCGGCCGCGTCGCCCTCCGGCGTCGAATGGACGCGGAACACGTCCTTCAATTCGATTGCAGCGCTCCGCTTCGGCGCCGGCCAAGCCGGCGCCTCCGCTACCTGTGAGCCTCCGTCGAGCCTACGGCTCATCGGGCAACCTTCGGCTGCCCTATGACTCTCCGCTCCGGCACCGGCGAAGCCGGCGCCTCCGCTACCTGTGAGCCTCCGTCGAGCCTACGGCTCATAGGGCAACCTCTGCTGCGCGTGCAGGTGCTCGCCCGCCGAGGCGCGTCGCCGCACCGACGAGCAGGGCCGCGAGCACGGCGTAGACGAGCGCTGCGAGTGCGAACAACGGCAGGTTGAGCACGAGCCGTAGCGGCGGGTCCGGCTCAGTGGCGCCGGCGGTCACGGAGACGATCGAGATCACGAGCGCCGAGAGGATCCCGCCGAGCGCCACACCGCCTGCGATGCCGAAGACGGCGATGAGCAGAGCCCGTAGGCGCAGATGGGCGCGGATCGTGGCCGGTGCAGCCCCCTGCGCCTCGAGGTCGAACAACTCTCCCCGGTCGTCGCGAACGTCGCCGACGACGGCGAGCAGGAGGCCGACGAGCGCCAGCAACAGTGCCACCGCGGCCGTGCCGGCAAGCGTGAGCAGCGCGCCCCGGGCAAGCGGGTCCTCCTGCAGACGGGCGAGCGTGCCGGAGTGCGATACCACAGTCACCTGGGGCACGTGCGGCGCGGTGGCGCTGTCGAGCCACAGCTCGTCGATCGTTCCGAGCCCCGGGGAAAGCGTGTCGAGACGGGTGCCTCCCTGCACCACGTCCGCAACGACCGCGTCACCCACGATCGACGGGAAGCGCTGCACGACGGCGACGATGCGCCCCGGTACGGTCTCGCCCTCGATGTCGAGAGGAACGATGCCGTGCGGGCCCGCTCCGGCGGCCACCCCGGGGGTTGCGAGGATGGGCAGGGGCACGCCGTCGGTCGGCTGCACCGGACGGAAGGTTCCCGTCCGGTCGGGCGTCAGGAGGTAGCCGAGCTTCGCCGGCGCTCCGCCCACGCCGCCGGTGCCGGTCCAGCGCGCGAAGGCCCGGTCGAGCGGCGCGCCGTTCACGCGCGCCGTACCGAGGTGGAGGATTCCCCTGGCGCTCGGCTGGATGCCGGTGCCGCCGTTCGCAGTGAGGCGCCCGTTGTTCAGGATGTCGAGCTCGAGCTCCGCAAGGGTCGCGTGCCGGAACGGGACTCGCCCGCGCAGCACCACCCGCTGCCCGGCTCGGGTCCGGCCGAGCGGCACGGCGACGTAGTCACCGAGGCGCGAGCGGAAGAAGGCCCGAACGCCCACGTCGTCACCGGTCGCGGACACCGGTAGCGTGAACTGCCGGCCCGGCGGCAGCGCTTGCAGGCGCAACCGGGCCGGGCCCGCGACGAGCCGTGCACCGAGTGTCGCGAGCGGCTCGGGTGAGAAGTCGGCGCGCCAGCCGTGCACGGTCGGCAGCGAACCGCCGGGGAGTGCCAGGAACGTGAACGTTGTTCCGGAGGGAACGTTTCCGGACAGGCGAATCGCCGGCGTGGGCGTCGCGGGGAGCTCCTTTGCCGGAGCGCCGTGCAGCACCGGCACGAGCTGCGAAAGGTCCTCCGAGATCAGATACGAGGCCGGCACCGCGAACGCCGCCTCGTCGTGCTGGCCGGCGACGAGGGTGGAGCGGTACGCGATCGCGAACAGGGCGAGGCCGAGGCTGGCGACGAGGAACGTCGCTGCGATCGCGGCATGGCCGGGGTTTCGAGCGAGCGAGGCGGCGGCAAGACGCAGCGAGATCGGGCCGCGCCGGCCGGCGCGGCTGAGCAGGCGCAGAGCGGGTGCGAGCAGCCGAGCCGATACGACCGCGGCGGAGAAGACAACGAGCGCCGGCACGAGGAGGAGGAACACGCCTGTTCCGTTGCCGGCGGCGAGGCCCGATGTGTCGACCGATCCGCGTGCCCAGCCGACGAGCACGACGGCGATCGCGGCCGCAGCGGTCGCATCGAGCGGTGTGAACGTGAGCCGGCCGAGCTGCAGCGCAGGCGCGCGAACCGCCGTGTAGAGGATAAGACCTGCGACGACCACGACACCTGCCGCCGCGGCGATCCCACCTGGTGCCAGGAGCGCGTGCGAGACGACGGCTCCGGCCGGAGAGCCCGCCCGTGTGGCGACGTACGCCGCCACGGCACCGCCGAGCACCCAGCCCGCGATCGTCCCGGCTCCCGCGAGCGCGAACGACTCGGCGAGCGTGAACAGCTCCACCTGGAACCGGCGAGCGCCGAACCAGGTGAGACGTCGGCGCGCGTCGATGACGTCTCGGCGTAGCGCGGCGGCCGCCAGGATCGTGAAGGCGAGCAGAAGCGCTCCGCCTTCGCCGCCGAGCAGCAGAAGACGCCGCGCCGCGACCTGGGACGAGCTCGCGGCCGCGGTCAGCGTATCGGTCGGCGCCGTCACCTGAAATGCGTCCGAGGTCGAGTCGATCTGCGCCGTGAGCTGCCGCATCTGCCGCGTGAAGGCACCGATCGACCACGGATGCACGTCGCCGGAGCCGATCGGCACAAACCAGGCGTACGAGCGGTAGAACGTCTGCAGCTCGAGTGTTCGCGAGAGCCCGGCCACGCCGTTTGCGATCACGACGGGCGACGGCTGAGGGGTGTGGTAGCGGACTGCGCGCGCGATGAGCTCGGTTGGCGGCGCCGGCAGTACGAATGGGGCGAAGGGCGCGTCGGGCTTCAACACCGCGCGGCCGACCTCGATCAGGTGCAGCGCCTTGGTCGATGGGATCGGGCCCGTGCCCTTCAGGCGCAGCACCTCGCAGTGCGACGGCACGCAGACCGACGGCAGGTGGCCGGAGACGAGTCGTACGTACCGGCCGAGGTTGTTCGCGGCGCGCAGGTTGACGAGCCGTCCCTGGATCGACGCCTCGCGGAAGAGCATCGCAGCAGCCGGCCGTTTGCCGGTGACCGCCTCAACAACGGGCGTCACCTTGGCGTCGAGCGCGGCGAAGCCGTCGACCGCGCCGCTCCAGGCGACCTGCACCTCGCGGTCGCCGGGGGCGAGCTGCGCGGTCGCGAGTGCCAGTGCGCGGTCCTGCATCACGAGCCTGCCCGCGAGCACCGCGGCGAGCACCGCGGCGCCGGCGACGACGCCGAGCGCGACGAGCACGAGCCGTTCGCCGCCGCTCGAGAGCCGGGCCGCGACGAGTCGGAGCGGGAAGACGGTGCGACGGACGGTCTGGAACACCGGTATGGGCACTCTACTGGTGTTTAGACTGTGGGACAAACCGTGAGCCCGCGCTACGACCTGCCGAAGGCCGCCCCCGAACCGCTGCGGGAGGTGCAGCAGTTTCTGAACAGCGTCGACCTCGAGCATGGCACGGAGTGGCTGGAGGGGTGGCTCGAGGAGCGCGGGCTCGGCGAAGAGCTCGGCCGCGCCCGCTCTCTCCGGGAGGCTCTGCGTTCGCTCGCGCTCGTGAACAACGGGGCCGCGCTCGACCCCGCGGCGCTCTCCGTTTTGAACGAGGCGACCGAGCGCTTGTCGCTTCTGTTCGCCGCCGACGCGAGCCTGCGCGTCGAAACGGCGGGCGACGCGATCGACCATGTGCTTGCGACCGCACTCGGCGCGATGCTGGACGGGAGCTTCGGGCGGCTGAAGGCGTGCCGCAACTGCCGCTGGTCGTTCTACGACTACTCGCCGAACCGCTCGGCGACCTGGTGCTCGATGCAGCTCTGCGGCAACCGCAAGAAGACCCGCGCCTATCGCGACCGGCGCAAGCGCAAGGCTTAGAAGCTCCTTCGCGCTGGGCTGGATCCGATCGCGTATAGGGTCGCGCGGGTGCGGGTGCGGGCAGTTGCGGGCGGGATCGCCCTGGCGTTCACGCCGGGGTTCAACGTCGCCAACATCGGCGCCGTCGCCGATCGGATCGCGCACACCTACGGGGTCGGTCTTGGTGTCGTCGGGCTCTTCACGACCGGCCTCTTCGTCACCCATGCCGCGATGCAGGTTCCGGCCGGACGGCTCTGCGACCGGTTCGACGCCCGTACGGTCGGCGGCGTCGGCCTGCTCGTCGTGGCCGGTGCGTCGTTCGCCGCCGCGTTCGGCCCGCGCGACGCTGCGTTCGCGATCGGCATGCGGACGGTCGCCGGGTTGGGCACCGCCGGCGCTTTCGTCGGCGGTAGCGACTACGTGCGCGCCACCATCGGCTCGGCCGTCGCGCAGGGTGTCTACGGCGCGGTGAGCATGGCGGCCGGTGGGCTCGCCCTCGCCCTCGTGCCCCTGTGGGCGTCGTGGCGCGCGCCGTTCGTCCTGGCCGCGGTGATCGCGACTGCGGGGGCGGTCGTGCTCGTCTTCGCGCCCGAGCCGAGGACGCGCCCGCAGGTCGCGCGCCGGCTGCCGACCGTCTTCGACCGGCGGCTGTTGCCGCTCGCCACGCTGCACGCTGCCTCGTTCGGGCTGTCGATCATCGTCGGCAACTGGGTCGTCACCCTGCTGCAGCGCTCCGGCGGCGATTCAGAGCGGGTGGCCGGCGTGGCGGGCGGGCTCGTGCTTCTGGTCGGCGTCGTCTCGCGCCCGCTCGGCGGCCGATTCGTCGATCGGCCGCGCATCATCGCTGCGGGGTTCGTGCTCGGCGGAGTCGGTATGGCAGGGCTCGCGGTGGCAAAGCCGTTGCCGCTCGTGGTCGTCGCGGCTGTGCTCGTCGGGTTCTCCGCCGGCCTTCCGTTCGCCCCGTCGTTCACGGGCGCGGCGCGGGCGCGTCCCGACGCGCCGGGCGCCGCAATCGGCGCCGTGAACATGGCGGCGGCCGTCTTGATACTCGTCGGGACGCCGATCGTCGGCCTGACGTTTTCGCTGCCGGGTGGCGGACGCTCCGCGTTCGTCGTGATCGCGGTGCTCTGGGCCGCAACCGCTACCGTGGTCCACAAGGCATTGATCTGGGGGGCCGAATGAGGACGATCGCTCTCGTCGCCGCGCCGCTTCTGCTGCTCGATCTCGCCGAGGAGGCGAGCGCGCCGGTTTACGGTCATCCGCGCGGGCCCGGCTACGTCGTGGTCGCCGGCCTCCTCTGCGCGGCGATCTTTGCGCTCGTGCCGCGGGTCGCATCGCGCGGGCTCGCTGTCGCAGGCGGCATCGCCGCCGCAGGTGCACTCGGCAACCTCATCTCGGCGCTCGCCTGGCGTGGCGGTGTGCCGAACCCGATCGTCGCCGGGGGCATCGCATTCAACCTCGCCGACGTGTTCGTTCTTGCCGGAGCCGTCGCGCTCGTCGCCGGTGCACTGCTCCACGCGCTGCGCAACCCGACACTTCTGCGCAAGCCCATCTAGATAGTTGATCGGTAATTCAGCGACGTCGCGGCTGGGGGCCTGCACACGGCGCAGTGCGCCCGCCGCCAAGGCCCACCGGCCTTGACCCCGGTCGCGGCGACCACACTGCTTGGTACAGACCCTCCCCGCAACAACGACAATTCCCGATCAACCATCTAGAGCGAACTGTCCCCGCGAGACCCGGCGTCCTTCCCGCAAGACCCGGCGTCGCGAGGCACGACAGGGTCAGCCGCGACGGTCTGGAAGCGTGCGGGGTTGGGGTCGCCGTAGCCGGCGTTTGGCAGCGCCGGCGCGAGCCGGGATCGGTTCTCGGTCGGAGCGTTCGACTTGTGGCTTTCCGCGGCGCCTCTTGCCGCACTTCGGTCGGTGCCTGGCACCGACCGGGGCATCCCGCCCCAGTTCGTTGAGCTTGCCGGCGAATCGTCCGACTCGCAAGGCGCCGGGGCGAGAGTTTCCACTCTTGGCACACGTGTGTGGCACTTCCGAGGGTGCCTGGCACTTCCGAGGCGTGTGTGGCACTTCCGAGGGTGCCTGGCACCGACCGGGGGCATGGCACCGACCGGGGGGCACCGACCGGCGGGGCGGGGGGCAGGGACTGTCCCGGGGACGCGTCGGCGTTAGACGAGCCGGCGGTCGCCGGTGACCCGGCGGACTTCATCGAACGTCGTGACGCCGGCGAGTGCGAGGCGCACGCCGTCCTCGCGCAGGGTCCGCATCCCCGCCGCGACGGCCGCGTTGAGGATCTCCTCCGTCGAGCCGTCGAGCAGAACGCGTCCGAGCCCGTGGATGGGCATCAGTTCGTACAGGGCGACGCGCCCTGCGTAGCCAGTCGAGCCGCACTGAAGGCAGCCTCCTGCCCGGTACAGCGTCGGGCTGGAACCGGCCGAGATGAGGTTCATCTCGGTGATCTGTTCCGGCGACGGCTCGTACGCCTCGCGGCAGTGGTGGCAGATGCGCCGCGCGAGACGCTGCGAAACGATGCAGTTGATCGAGCCCGCGAGGAGATCGGAGTCGACGCCGAGCGTGCGCATCCGCGCAATTGCACTCGCGGCGTCGTTCGTGTGCAGAGTCGAGAGGACGAGGTGCCCCGTCATTGCCGCCTGTACCGCGATCTGCGCTGTTTCCTCGTCGCGGATCTCGCCGACAAGGATCACGTCGGGGTCGGCGCGCAGGATGGTGCGCAGGCCGCGAGCGAACGTCAGCGCGATGCGGCTGTTCACCTCGGTCTGCATCACACCGGGGAGCTGGTACTCCACCGGGTCCTCGATCGTCGCGATCGACCGCTCGCCGTCGTTCAGCCGGTCGAGCGCAGCGTACAGCGTGGTGGTCTTGCCCGACCCGGTCGGGCCGCAGACGAACACGGCCCCGTGCGGCTGCCCGATCGCACGCAGGAAGATGTTCTCCATCTCGTTGCCCATGCCGAGTTCGGGCACCTCGAGCTTCTGCTCCCGCTGCAACACACGGAGCACGACCTGCTCGCCGTGCTTGGTCGGCAGGACCGCAACGCGTACGTCCACCGCCGCCCCGTCGATGTAGACGACGAACGACCCGTCTTGCGGCAACCGCTTCTCCGCGATGTCGAGCTGCGCCATCACCTTGACCCGAGCGGCGACCGCAGTTTGCAACCGCTTGTCGAGCGGAGCGTCGTCGCGCAGCACGCCGTCGATGCGAAAGCGTACGAGCACATCACGGGGCTGGGGGTTGAGGTGCACGTCGGAGGCGCCCCTGTTCACCGCGCGGCCGATCAGCGCGTTGACGAGGTCGAGCGCTCCTTCGGCGACGGACTCGTCGTCGGGCTCCGGCTCGTCCGGCCCAACCTCGGTCACCGAGATCACGACCCGGTACGTGCGCGCGATCGTGGCCTCGAGAGCGGCGGCATCGGCCACAGCGACGCTGCAGTTGAGCCCGAGCGCCAGGCGTAGCTCGTCGGTTGTGTTGAGGTCCGTCGGGTCGGCGACCGCGACCTGCACGAGGTCGTTGCCCAGGTAGCGAACCGGGAGCGCCTGATGCCGGTGTGCGAAGCCTTCTTGCAGAAGCTCTGCGACGTGCGGGTCGACGGCGACCTGCGCCAGGTCGACGAACTCGAGGCCGTACTGCAGCGCCAGTGCCTCGGCGATCGAGCGCGGCGTCGCCCAGCGCTTCTCGACGAGGATGTCACCGAGCCGCTTTCGCAGCACCGGCTGGAGCTCGAGCGCCTGGTCGACGTGCTCCTGGGTGGCGTGACCGCCAGCGACGAGCAGCTCGCCAAGGCGCAGTGCTGGTGTCGGCTGGGGGCTCGAAGCGGCTTCCACGTGCCCTGTATCGGCCCGCGGGGCCGTGGGCATTAGACGCCGAGTAGCAGCGCGAGCAGCGCCTTCTGCACATGGAGGCGATTTTCAGCCTCGTCCCAGATCGCCGACCGGTCGCCGTAGAGCAGGTCGGCGGTGATCTCCTCGCCTGCGTGCGCGGGGAGGCAGTGCATCACGAACGCGTCGGGCGAGGCGAGCGCGAGCAGCGTGCCGTCGAGCCGGTAGCGCTCGAGGTCGAGAAGCCGCTGCACCCGCTCATGCTCCTGACCCATGCTGATCCACGTGTCGGTGACGACCACGTTGGCGCCGCGCACCGCCTCACGCGGATCGACCACGTTGGGCACGCCCGGCGCTTCGTACCCGGGCGGGCAGGACGAGACGACGTCGTAGCCGAGGAGCTTCCCGAGGGCCGCGAGCGACACGAGCACATTCGAGCCGTCGCCGACCCACGCCACCTGAACGCCGTCGAGGCTGCCGATCCGGTCGCGAATCGTGAGCGCATCGGCGAGCGCCTGGCACGGATGCTCATCGGCGGTCAGCGCGTTGATCACCGGCACCGACGCCCACTTCGCCCACGCCTCGAGCTCCTCGTGCGCATGCGTGCGCACGGCGAGAGCGTCGACGTAGCGCGAAAGCGCGCGGGCGGTGTCCGGCAGTGACTCGCCGCGTGAGATCTGCAGCTCCTCCGGGCTCAGCGCGATCGCGGTACCGCCGAGGTGCGCCATCGCGACCGAAAACGAAACGCGCGTGCGGGTGGAATGCTTGGCGAAGTAGAGCCCGAGCGTGCTGCCGGGCGCCTGCAACCGTCTCGGCTCTGCCTTCAGCACCACCGCGAGGTCGAGAATCGCCTCTGCCTCCGCCGGGACGAGATCGGAGACCCGCAGCAGGTCGCGTCCCGTGAGCGACACGGACAGCGGCGTGGTCACGACCACCGCTCCTTCGCCGCCGCCACAGCGGCGGCGACGTCGCCGAGCCGGGTTCCGGCAGGCGGGGCCTCGAACGTTCCGGCACGTACCTGCGCGGCGACCTGCTCGTGCGCGTCCCGGAATGGAACGCCTTGGGCGACGAGCGCCTCGGCGGCATCCGTGGCGCGCAGCTGCGGGTCGGAGGCGGCCGCGGCGAGTCGACCGTGGTCGAACGCGAGGCCGGAGACGAGCACCGTCAGCGCGCCGAGTGCGCCCGCGATGTCGGCGCGGGCAGTAAACACCGGCGGCTTGTCCTGTTGCAGGTCGCGGTTGTACGCGAGCGGGAGGGACTTGACGACCACGAGCAGCGAGACGAGGCGGCCGATTGCGGTCCCGGCCTTGCCGCGTGCGAGCTCGGCGACGTCGGGGTTCAGCTTCTGCGGCATGATCGACGACCCGGTTGCGGCCTCCTCGGGCAGCCGTGCGAAACCGAACTCACTCGTCGTCCAGAGCACGAGCTCCTCCCCGATCCGCGAGAGGTGTGTGAAGAGGACCGCGCTCGCGTAGAGGTAGTCGAGCGCGAAGTCGCGGTCTGCGACCGCGTCGATCGAGTTGCGCATCGGGTTCGGCGGCGGGGGCAGCGGCAGTGTGGAGCCCGCGAGCGCGCCGGCGCCGAGTGGCGACGGCGCGGCCTGTGCTGCCGCGAAGGCGAACCGCGCGCGATCACGCTCGAGCATCTCGACCCAGGCGAGCAGGTGGTGCCCGAGTGTCACCGGCTGTGCCCGCTGGAGGTGCGTGTAGCCGGGCATCGGCGTGTCGGCCTCCGTCTCGGCGCGGGCGAGGATCGCCTGCGCGAAGCTCGTGAGCGCGGCATCGGCACCCGCACAGGCGTCGACCACGTAGAGGCGGAACGCAGCGGCGACCTGGTCGTTGCGCGACCGGCCGGCGTGGATCTTGCGCCCGACCGCGCCGAGCTGCCGCTCGATCGACGAGTGGACGTCCTCGTCGGTGGGGTCGACCTGTTCGATCGCGGCGAGCTTCTCGGTCACTTCGGCCAGCTCGTCGCCGTCGAGGATGCCGGCGGCGTGCAGCCGACGGGCGTGCAGCAGTGTTCCCTGGATGTCGTACGGGAGCAGCTCCGAGTCGTGGGCGTGCAGGAAGTCCCACACCTCGGGCGCGAGGTGCGTGTCGCCGACCCGGCCCGACCAGAGGGGACTCAAATCGTCCACCCGAGGGTGTCGAGCATCCTGCGCGCGTCGGTGATGTCGTTGATCTTCACCGCCAGCTGGCCGATGCGGTCGGCGGCCGTGAACGCCGTGGCGCTCCGCTCCATGCTCAGACGCTCCGGGCCGTAGCTGAACGTGTCGCCGCGCGTGTCGAGGATCGTGTAGTCGTCGCCGCGCCGCAGCTCGATCGTCACCTCACCACTGACGGCGGCAGCGACCCACCGCTGCAATGCGTCCCGCAGCATCAGCGCCTGCACGTCGAACCAGCGGCCCTCGTAGAGCAGCCGCCCGAGCCGGCGGCCCTCCTCGGCATAGCGTTCGAGTGTCGCCTCGTTGTGGATCGCGCTCAGCAGGCGCTCGTAGGCGATGTGCAGCAGCGCCATCCCCGGCGCCTCGTAGATCCCGCGGCTCTTTGCCTCGATGATGCGGTTTTCGATCTGGTCGGACATCCCGAGCCCGTGGCGCCCGCCGATCGCGTTCGCGGCGAGGATCAACTCGACCGGATCGTCGAGCGAGACCCCGTCGATTGCGACCGGGACGCCCCGCTCGAAAGCGATCGTCACGGTCTCCGGCTCGATCGCAAGCTCCGGGTTCCAGTGGGCGACGCCCATGATCGGCTCGACGATCTTCATCGACGTCTCGAGCAGCTCGAGGTCCTTCGCCTCGTGCGTCGCCCCGAGCATGTTCGCGTCGGTCGAGTAGGCCTTCTCGGCCGACATGCCGTGCGGGAGACCGCGTTCGGCAAGCCACTCGCTCATCTCCTTGCGGCCGCCGAGCTCGTCCACGAACGCGCTGTCGAGCCACGGCTTGTAGATGCGCAGGTGCTCGTTCACGAGCAGGCCGTAGCGGTAGAAGCGCTCGATGTCGTTGCCCTTGTAGGTCGAGCCGTCGCCCCAGATGTCGACACCGTGCCCGGCCATCGCCTGCACGAGCTTCGTTCCGGTGATCGCCCGGCCGAGCGGCGTCGTGTTGAAGTAGCGCCTGCCGGCGGTCTGAATGTGGAACGCACCGCACTGCAGGGCGACGAGCCCCTCGCGCGCGAGCGCGTCCTTGCAGTCGACGAGCACGGCGTCTTCGGCGCCGTACACGCGTGCCTTTGCGGGAACCGCGTCGATGTCGGGCTCGTCCTGCTGCCCGAGGTCGGCAGTGAAGGCGTAGGGGATCGCGCCGTTCTCGCGCATCCAGGCGAGCGCGCAGCTCGTGTCGAGCCCGCCCGAGAAGGCGATGCCGACGCGCTCGCCCACCGGCAGCGCGCCGAGGATGACGTTCGTCGTCTCGTCGCGGACCGTCATGCCTCGGCTCCGGCGTAGCCGGCGTTCGTGGGCTGCTCCACCGAGCCGCTGTCGGCGTCGAGGTGGCCGCGCAGCTCCTGGGCGAGCTCGCTGCCGGTGAGGCCGTCGCGTGCGGCGACGAAGACGGTGTTGTCGCCGGCGATTGTCCCCGCCACCGCGTCGAGGTCGGCGGCGTCGATCGCGTCGGCGAGCGCCGCCGCGAAGCCACGAGGGGTCACGATCACGCAGAGGTTGCCGGCGGGGGTGAAACCGCCGGCCCATCTGCGAAGCGCCGAGGTCAGCTCGTCCAGCCGCCGCAGGTCTGCGGCGCCCGGCAGCGCGTAGACGAGCCGACCCTCGGCGTTCCGCACCTTGACGAGGCCGAGCTGTGTGATGTCACGCGAGACCGTCGCCTGGACGGCTTCGATGCCACTCGCGTGGAGTGCCTCGGCAACCTCGGCCTGGGTCGAGAGGGGCTGGTGCTGCACGAGGCGCAGGATCGTTCCCTGGCGCTCGAACTTCGTCGTCACGCCAGCACCTCCGTGAGGAGCGTGATCGCCTGGGCGACCTCGGAGGCCGAAATGGTCAGCGGCGGCGTCAGGCGCAGCGTGCGCTCGCCTGCGCTGCCGAGCACGAGCCCGTGCTCGAGGGCCGCCTCGACGACGGGCCAGGCGGGCGTGTCGAGCTCGACCGCGAGCAGCAGGCCGAGCCCTCGCACCTCGCCGAACTGCGACAGACCGGCGGCGAGGAGATCCGAGATCGAGCGGACATGCTCGAGGAGCGCGTCGTCGACGGTGTCGACGACGGCGCAGGCCGCGGCGCAGGCGACCGGGTTCCCGCCGAAGGTCGAGGCGTGGTCGCCCGGCTCGAAGCCGGTCGGCGCGTCGTCTGCGACGAGCAGCGCCCCGATCGGCAGGCCGTTCGCGAGGCCCTTCGCGAGTGTCACGGCGTGCGGCTTCACACCCAGGCGCTGCCAGGCGAAGAACTCGCCGCTGCGCCCGACGCCGGTCTGCACCTCGTCCAGGATCAGCAGCGCACCGTGGCGGTCGGCGAGCGCACGCGCCTGCGCGAGCACGGCGGGGGAGAGCGGATGCACGCCGCCCTCGCCCTGCACCGGCTCGAGCAGGATTGCGGCGGTCTGCGGGCCCACGTGGTCGGCGAGCGTCTCCTGGGTCGCGAAAACCGCACCCGGCACGAGCGGCTCGAACGCTGCGCGCTTTTCCGGCTGGCCGGTGACCGAAAGGGCGCCGAACGTCCGTCCGTGGAACGACCCCTCGAGCGCGACGATCTCGCTGCGCCCGGTCGCCTTGCGCGCCCACTTGAGCGCGGCCTCGATCGACTCGGCGCCGGAGTTGCAGAAGAACGCCTGCGAGCCGCCGAAGCGGTCTGAGAGCTTCTGCGCGAGCTCCTGCATCGGCTCCGTGAAGTAGAGGTTCGACACGTGCCAGAGCCGTTCGAGCTGCGCCTGCGCGGCGGCAAGCGGGGCGGGGTGCCGGTGTCCCAGCCCGACGACGGCAATGCCGGCGAACAGGTCGAGGTAGCGCTTCCCCTCGGCATCGATCAAGTACGAGCCCTCGCCGTCGGTGAACGTCACGTCGAGGCGCGCGTAGGTGGGAAGGAGCTTGGTGAGCGAGGCGAGCTGCGTCATGACACCACCGTCATGCCACCACCGCCGTGCGTCCGATCTCGGCCTTGATGCCGCTGCCGGCCGCCAGCGCGGCCGCCCTCAACTTCGGCACGATGCCGCCGTCGAACTCGCCCGCAGCGAGCATCCGGGTTGCGCGGCCGACGTCGATCGCGTCGAGCACCTCGTCGCCGACGTACAAGCCGGCCACGTCGGTCAGGAAGACGAGGCGCCGTGCACCGAGCCCGAGCGCGAGTGCGGCGGCCGCATCGTCGGCGTTCACGTTCAACGGCCCGACGGCGATCGGCGCGACGACCGGAATCTTCCCTGCGGCGATCGCCGTCAGGATCTGCTCGGGCCGGCACGGCAGCGGGTCGCCGACCCAGCCGAGCGGCGGGACCGGCACCGCGAGCAGGCCGGCCTCGTCGCCGAACACCGGCGCTGCGAGGTCGCCGAGCGCCGCGCAGAGAGCAGCGTTGACCTGCTGCATCGACTCGCGCACGACCTCGAGCGCTGCGAGCGACGTGCGCCGGCGGCCGTTCACGAACTCGACCGGGATGCCGCGCCGGACCATCTCGTCGGTGATCTGCGGCCCTGCACCGTGCACGACGACGACCTGGTGCCCCTCCTCGCGCAGGCCCATGATCCGGTCGGCCGAGCTGGCGGCGACCGCGCCGCCGACCTTGACCACGAGCCGCGTCATGAGCGGTACTCCGCGTTGATGCGCACGTAGTCGTAGGAGAGGTCGCTCGTCAGATACGTCGCGCTTCCGTCGCCGAGGCCGAGATCGAGGGCGATCGTGCAGCTCGGCCCCGACACGTCCGGCTCGACGTTGGTGGGAGAACCGCGGTCGAGAACGACCGTGTCGTTGTAGCGGAGTGTCGCGCGGTCGGGATCGATGTCGGCGTAGCCGCCGTTGTACGGCGCGCTGCCCGCGGCCATCAGTACGCGGCCCCAGTTCGCGTCGTGACCGAACAGCGCGGTCTTGACGAGCGGGGAGGTCGCGATCCGCTGGGCGATCGCTTTCGCCTCGGCAGTGCTCGTCGCGCCGCTGACCGAGATCTCGGCGATCAGTGTCGCGCCCTCGCCGTCGGCGACGATCTGGTGCGACAGGTCGGCGCACACAGTGCGCAGAGCGGCGGCGAACGCCTCGTCGGTCGCGGGCGTCCGGTCGACCGGCGCCGCGCCCGACGAGAGCAGCACGACGGCGTCGTTCGTCGAGCACTCGCCGTCGACCGTGATCGCGTTGAAGCTCGATTCGACAGCGGGCCGGAGGAAGTCGATCGCCTCGCCGCGCTCGAGGGGATAGTCGGTCGTGACGACGGCGAGCATCGTCGCGAGGTTGGGATGGATCATCCCCGAGCCCTTGGCCATGCCTCCGACGGTGAAGCCTGCGCCGTGCGCGACGGCCCGCTTGGCGTGCGTGTCGGTGGTGAGGATCGCCTCGGCGGCGTCCGTGCCGCCGTCCTCGGAGAGCGCGGCTGCAGCCGCAGCGACGCCGGCGAGCACGCGCTCCATCGGCAACGGCGCGCCGATCACGCCGGTCGAGAGCACGATCACCTGCTCAGGCGCGAGGCCGAGCAGGGCCGCGGCGTGCTCGGCGGTCGCGACCGCGTCGGCAATGCCCTGCTCGCCCGTGGCCGCGTTCGCGACGCCGGAGTTGATCACGATCGCCTGCGGCTCTGCGAGCTCGAGATGCCGCTTCGAAACGACCACCGGCGCAGCGAGCACGCGGTTCTGGGTCCACAGCGCGGCGCCGGTCGCCGGGGTCACCGAGCGCAGCAGCGCCAGGTCGAGCTTCTCCTTGCGAATGCGCGCATGCACGCCCGCTGCGACGAAGCCGGCCGCGGCTGTGACGCTCATCGGGCTACCTTCGGCTGCCCTATGACTCTCCGCTCCGGCACCGGCCAAGCCGGCGCCTCCGCTACCTGTGAGCCTCCGTCGAGCCTACGGCTCATCGGGCAACCTTCGGCTGCCCGATGACTCTCCGCTCCGGCACCGGCCAAGCCGGCGCCTCCGCTACCTGTGAGCCTCCGTCGAGCCTACGGCTCATAGGGCAACCTTCGGCTGCCCTATGACTCTCCGCTCCGGCACCGGCCAAGCCGGCGCCTCCGCTCCCTGTGAGCCTCCGTCAAGCCTACGGCTCATACCAGCACCCCGCTCAGCCGCAGCCCGGCCGTCTCGTCGAGGCCGAGCGCGAGGTTCGCGTTCTGCACCGCCTGCCCCGCGGCGCC
>DATLQV010000063.1:0-6897 GCA_035534955.1 Gaiellaceae bacterium | reverse complement strand
GCCGTGACGGGACCGCCGCCGAGCGTGCGCTCGCGGCGCTCAAGCAGGCTGCCGCCTCCGACCGGGTCAACCTGATGGGGCCGATCATCGAGGCGGCGCGAGCCGACGTGACGATGGGTGAGATGTGCGACGCGTTGCGCGAGGTCTGGGGCGTCTGGCGCGAGACGCCCGTCTTCTGATGCGCGAGGCTGCGATCTCCGCCGCGCCGCTCGACGAGCTGATGCAGGCCGCGCGCGAGCGTCGAGCAGCCGCGCGCGGGAACCTCGTCACCTACAGCCCGAAGGTGTTCGTTCCGCTCACGAAGCTCTGCCGGGACGTGTGCCACTACTGCACGTTTGCGCAGCCGCCACGGCGCGGCGAGCGCGTGTTCATGACGGTCGACGAGGTGCTCGAGGTTGCGCGTGCCGGTGCGGCAGCGGGGTGCCGCGAGGTGCTCTTCACCCTCGGCGACAAGCCCGAGCTTCGCTACCGGGCGGCCCGCGAGGAGCTGGCGGCGTTCGGCGCAACGACGACGCTCGAGTATCTCGAGCGGGCTGCACGAGCCGTCCTCGACGACACCGGCTTGCTGCCGCACCTCAACCCGGGTCTCCTCACCGCCGAGGACTATGCGCTGCTGAAGCCGGTGTCGGCCTCGATGGGGCTGATGCTCGAAACGACGTCCGACCGCCTGTCGCGGCGCGGCGGCCCGCACTTCGGCTCGCCCGACAAGCTGCCCGCGGCACGCCTCGAGGCTCTCCGACTTGCCGGCGAGGCACGCGTTCCCTTCACCACCGGTCTGCTGATCGGGATCGGCGAGACCCGCGAGGAGCGGCTCGAGACCCTGCACGCGATCGCCGCGGCGCATGCCGAGCACGGTCACGTCCAGGAGGTGATCGTGCAGAACTTCCGGGCCTGGCCGGGGACGAAGATGGAGAACGAGCCGGAGCCGGAGCTCGCAGAGCTCCTGTGGACGATCGCCTCCGCGCGGCTTCTGCTGCCGCTCGACGTCAGTGTGCAGGCGCCGCCGAACCTGAGCGGCGACTATGCGGCGCTCCTCGACGCGGGGATCGACGACTGGGGCGGTGTCTCGCCGGTCACGATCGACCATGTCAACCCGTCGGCGCCGTGGCCCGCGGTCGAGGCGCTCCAGGCCGCGTGCGTGTCGCGCGGGCTCGAGCTCGCGCCGCGTCTCACCGTCTACCCGCGCTTCCAGAACGCCGAGTTCCTGGACGAGGGCGTGCTCCCACACGTGCTGCGCCTCGCCGACTCGCTCGGCCTCGCGCGCGAAGACGGCTGGTCGCCGGGCGAGGTCGGCCCGGTGCCGTTTCTCGTGCGCCGAGACGCGCTGCCGGTCGACTCGAGCGACGAGCTCGATGAGAGCGAGATCGAACGGCTCTTTCGCGCGCGCGGCGAGGAACGGCAGCGCGTGTTCGCGCGCGCGGATCGTCTGCGTCGCGATGTGAACGGTGACGTCGTGACCTACGTCGTGACCCGGAACGTGCAGTACACGAACGTCTGCTACTTCCGTTGCGGCTTCTGCGCGTTCTCGAAGGGCAAGCTTGCGGCAAACCTGCGCGGAGACCCGTACCTCGTGCCGCACCACGAGATCGTGCGCCGGGCGGTCGAGGCGTGGGAGAGGGGAGCGACGGAGATCTGCCTGCAGGGTGGGATCCACCCGTCGTTCGACGGCGACTACTACGCCTCGGTCGTGCGCGTGATCAAGGAAGCCGTGCCCGGTCTGCACGTGCACGCGTTCAGCGCGCTCGAGGTGTGGCAGGGAGCCGCGACGCTCGGCGTGCCGCTCGACGACTATCTGGCCCGGCTCCGCGACGAGGGGCTCGCCTCGCTGCCGGGAACCGCCGCCGAGGTCCTCGACGACGAGATTCGCGCGGTGATCTGCCCCGACAAGATCTCGACGGCCCAGTGGCTGCAGGTGCATGAGACCGCGCATCGTGCCGGCCTGCGCTCGAACGTGACGATCATGTACGGGCACGTCGACGGGCCGCGGAACTGGGCGCGCCATCTGCACGCGGCGCGCGAGCTGCAGCGCCGAACGGGCGGGTTCACCGAGTTCGTGCCGCTGCCGTTCGTGCCGATGGAGGCGCCGATCTACCTGAAGGGCCGGGCGCGTCGCGGCCCGACGTTCGGCGAGCTGCTGCTGATGCACGCGGTCGGTCGCATCGCGCTCCACCCATGGTTCGAAAACGTGCAGGTGTCGTGGGTGAAGGCCGGCCCGCAGGGTGTGCGCGAGGCGCTGAACGCCGGCGTCAACGACCTCGGCGGCACGCTGATGAACGAGTCGATCTCACGGGCGGCGGGTGCGGGCTTCGGGCAGGAGTTCCCGCCCGAGGCGATGGAGAGCCTGATCCGCTCGGCCGGCCGCATTCCGCGGCAGCGGACGACCCTCTACGGCGCGGCGCCGGCAGAACGTGTGCGGACGTCGTTCGGCGCGGAGCCGCTCGCCGAGCCGCAGAACCCGCACGTGAACGAAGCGCGCCTGCCGCGGCGCAAGAGACTGCTCCGGCCCGTTGCGGGCTGAGCAACCCGGCGGCTGAGAAGCTCTCAGGCGGCGGCGTTGCGACTGCGGAAGCGGAGCGACTCCGGGTAGGGGAAGAAGTCCAGCAGCTCGCCGCTCTCGATCCGCCGTTGCGCCGCCTGCCAGAACGCCGGCTCGAGCAGCTCGGCGTGGTGGCGCAGGAAGATCTCGCGCAGCCGGGGGTCCGAGAGGAGAAAGGTCGCAAACTCCTCGGGGAAGACGTCGTTGCGCAGCACGCCGTACCAGGGCTCTGCCGCCAGTTCCGACTGCTCGTCGCCGGCCGGCGGGATCTGGCGAAAATTGACGTCGCGCAGATACTCGATCTCGTCGTAGTCGTAGAAGACGACGCGGCCGTAGCTCGTAACTCCGAAGTTCCGCCACAGCATGTCGCCCGGAAAGATGTTCGCCGCGACGAGGTCGCGGATCGCGTTGCCGTAGTCGATGACCGCCGACTCGAGCTCCCGCGGCGAGGCGCGGTCGAGGTAGATGTTGAGCGGCACCATTCGCCGCTCCACGTAGCAGTGGTGAATCACGAGCGGGTCGCCGTCGGAGATCATCGAGGGGGCAAGCTCGTGCAGCTCCGCGAGCAGCTTCGCCGAGAAGCGTTCGCGCGGCAGCGCCAGGTCGACGAACTCGAGCGTGTCCGCGAGGCGTCCGACGCGGTCGACGTGCTTCACCATCGTGAACTTCGAACGGATGGTCTCCCGGTCGGTGTCCTTGCCGAAGCCGAACGAGTCGCGGATCAACTTGAAGACATACGGGTACGACGGCAGCGTGAAGACGAGCATCACCTGGCCGCGGATGCCCGGCGCCTCGACGAACTGGTCGAGCGAGTGGTGCAGGTGCCGCAACAGCTCGCGGAAGAAGAGCGTCTTTCCCTGCTTGCCGAGTCCCAGCATGGTGTAGAGCTCGGAGCCGGCGCGCAGCGGCGTCATCGAGCGCAGGAACTCGACGTAGCCCGACGGCACCTCCATGTCGACCATGAAGTAGGCGCGTGAGAGCGAGAAGAGCAGGTTGATCTGCTGTGGCTCGAGCAGGATCGCGTCCACCTCGAGCCCGTTCGCGGCGTCGTTGAGCACGGCGACGACGAACGGCAGCTCATCGTGGCCGTTGACGAGCTTGCCGAACACGTACGCCGCCTTGTTGCGATAGAAGGCCGAGTTCAAGACCTGGATCTGGTAATTCGGCTCGAGGTGCGTCCATGGCCCGCCCGGCCGGTTGGCGAGGGAGCTCAGCAGGAGGCCGACGTCGCGGTCGAGGTCGGCGAACGGCCGGCTCCAGCCGAAGTCGCGGAAGAGTCGCGTGAAGCACTCGTGCTCCCCGTCGACCTTCGGGTAGTAGCTGCGGTAGATCGGCGGGTCGGACTCGATGTACTCGGTCGAGATCGCCGCGCGGACGAAGATCAGATCGTTGTCGTGGTAGGTGTTGCGCAGAATTCGCGTGATCACCGAGTTGAAGAACGTCTCGGCGAGCTCCGGCTGGCTGTGCTCGACGAGCAGGCCGATGTAGTAGAGCTTCACGTCGCGCCAGACCTCGGCGCTCAACGCCTCTACGTCGAACTCCCTGCGGAGGCGGTCGGTACACTCGCGCACCCGGTCGTCGTAGAAGCGCACGCGCTCCTGCACGGCGTGCTGCTGCTCCGTCCAGGCGGCCGCCTCGAAGAGCTCCTTGGCGTGGGCGCTCGTGGCCCGAAAGAGGCGGTAGTGCTTGTCGAAGCCCTCGATCAGGACGGCTGCGATCTGCTGTGCCGCCCCCTCCGGGGCGGCTTCGGTAGCCTGAGTCTCATTCGTCCCCACGATCACAAAGTAGGCCAATGAGCACCGTGACGCACATCGAGATTCCGGCCGGCGGCGCCAAGATTGTTCCTGGCGAGCCGACTCCTGACAACCCGATCATCCCGTTCATCGAGGGCGACGGAATCGGCGTCGACATCACCCCGGTGATGCGCTTCGTGGTCGATGCCGCGGTCGAAAAGGCCTACGGGCCGGCCCGGCAGGTGCACTGGATGGAGATGTACGCGGGGGAAAAGGCGACGCGCCTCTACGGCAGCGACGTCTGGCTCCCCGACGAGACGATCGAGATCGCGCGCGAGTTCTCGGTCTCGATCAAGGGCCCGATGACGACGCCGATCGGTGGCGGCATGCGCTCGCTGAACGTCGCGCTCCGCCAGCAGCTCGACCTCTTCGTCTGCCTGCGGCCCGTGCGCCACTTCCCGGGCGTGCCGAGCCCCCTCAAGGATCCTTCGCAGACGAACATGGTGATCTTCCGCGAGAACACGGAGGACATCTACGCCGGGATCGAGTGGGAGGCCGAGTCGGAGGGCGCCCGTAAGGTGATCGACTTTCTCCAGAACGAGATGGGGGTGCAGAAGATCCGCTTCCCCGAGACCTCGAGCATCGGGATCAAGCCGGTCTCGATCGAGGGCACCGAGCGGCTCTTTCGCAAGGCGCTGGAGTACGCGATCGCAAACGGGAACGAGTCGGTCACGATCGTGCACAAGGGCAACATCATGAAGTTCACCGAGGGCGGGTTCCGTGACTGGAGCTACGCGCTCGCGGTGCGCGAGTTCGGCGCGACGCCGATCGACGGCGGCCCCTGGCTGAAGCTCGAGGCCGGAGGGAGGACGATCACGATCAAGGACGTGATCGCCGACGCGTTCCTCCAGCAGATCCTCACGCGGCCGGCAGAATACGACGTGATCGCGACGCCCAACTTGAACGGCGACTACATCTCCGACGCACTCGCCGCGCAGGTCGGCGGCATCGGGATCGCGCCGGGCGGCAACCTCTCCGACGAGGTGGCGATGTTCGAGGCGACCCACGGCACCGCGCCGAAGTACGCGGGCCAGAACAAGGTGAACCCCGGTTCGCTGATCCTCTCGGCCGAGATGATGCTGCGCCACCTCGGCTGGGTCGAGGCGGCGGACCTGATCATCCAGTCGCTCGGGGCCGCGATCTCCGACAAGGAGGTCACCTACGATCTTGCCCGGCTGATGGACGGCGCGCACGAGATCTCGACCTCGGCGTTCGGGCAGGCGATGGTCGAGCGGATGTAGTGCCCGGCGCGTCGATGGGCAGGGAGGACTGGAACCGCCGCTACTCCGGCAGGGAGCTGGTCTGGACGGAGGAGCCGAACCGCTTTCTCGTCGCCGAGACGGCCGGGCTCGCGGGCGGGCGCGTGCTGGACCTTGCCTGCGGCGAGGGCCGGAACGCCGTCTGGCTCGCCTCGCGCGGCTGGCAGGCTACGGGCGTCGACTTCTCCGACGTCGCGCTCGAGAAGGCACGGCTGCTCGCGGACGGGCGTGGCGTCGAAGCGGAGTGGATCGTCTCCGACCTGCTCGCCTACCGGCCGCCGGCGCGCGCGTTTGAGCTCGTGATCGTCTTCTACCTCCAGGTGGTGGAGGCCGAGCGGCGTCCGATCCTGCGAGCCGCGGCCGAGGCCGTCGCACCCGGCGGCACCCTTCTGCTCGTCGCGCACGACCGGTCGAACCTCGAGCAGGGCTATGGAGGACCGCAAGACGCGGCGGTGCTGTACACCGCAGAGGACGTCGTTGCCGATCTCGACGGTTTCGATGTCGAGCGGGCCGAGTGCGTCGAGCGGCCGGTGCAGACCGACGACGGCGAACGCGTCGCACTCGACGTGCTCGTTCGTGCCGTTCGCCCGGCCTGATGCATCGCCTCGTGTCCGGTTCCAGCTGGTGGCTCGACGAAGAACAGGAACATCCGCTTGCGCGCGTGCACGTCGACTCGCCCGACGTTGAGATCGTCGGCGCGGGCATCACCGGCATCTCGGCCGCACTGACGCTCGCCGCTGCGGGCCTGCGCGTGCGCGTCCACGATGCGCGCCAGGTTGCGGGTGGCGCGAGCGGGCGCAACGGCGGCTTCGCACTTCGCGGCGGCACGATGCCGTACGACAAGGCCCGTGAATGGCTCGGGGCGGACACCGCGTTCGCCTACTGGCGCTTGACCGAGCAGTACCTCGATCGCCTCGCAGCGCTCGCCGGGGACGCACTGCGCCGAACCGGGAGCCTCCGTGTCGCTGCCGACGTCGACGAGCGTGACGAGATTCGTGCCGAGTACGCCGCCCTGTGTGAAGACGGTATCGCGGCCGAGTGGCACACGGACGTGTTGGGCGGACGGTTTCCGGCCGCGATCTTCCACCCCGCCGACGCCGCAATCCAGCCTGCGCGCCTCGTCCGCCGCCTCGCCGCTCGCGCAGCGGACGCGGGAGTCGAGATCGTCGAGCAGCATCGCATCGCATCCCTCGACGAGCTCGAGGCGCCGAGCGTGGTCATCGCCACCGACGGTTACCCCAGCGGCCTGCTCGGCGACCTGGAGGGGCTGATCATCCCGACGCGCGGGCAGATGATCGCAACCGAGCCG
>DATLQV010000062.1:0-7948 GCA_035534955.1 Gaiellaceae bacterium | reverse complement strand
TGCCGCGCGATCCTCATCCGCTACGACAAGAAGCCGCAGAACTACAAGGGCCTCATCCAGCTCGCCTGCGCGCTCCTCTGGGGCCGCCGACTCCACGCCCTCAACTGGGGCAAGGACGTTTCGAGATAGTTACTTAGTACCCGAACGAAAGCGTCACGGACTCTCGACGTAGCGGCGAAGCGCTGCCTCCGGGTTGTTGTCCGGCCAATCGAAGTACCGAAGCAGGCGTGCCGGATCGACGAACGTGGCGAGCGGAGCCAAGCCCACCGTCCCGGCGTAGCTGCTCCATGGCCAGTCGCCGGGCTTCTCGCAGAGGCCGGCCTCCACGGGATTGTTCGCGACGTATTTGAACCTGTACGCGAGGTCGGCGTCGTCGGAGATCCGACGCGCGCCATAAGGCGCGAACTGGAGATGTCCGCGAAGTCCGTATCGCCGATTGAAGTTCCGAGCGTAGGGGAGGTTCAAGGAGTGCATCGCCTTGGGGAGCATCCCATCGTCGACATCGACGATCAGGTGGTAATGCGACGTCATGAGGCAGTAGGCGAGACAGGTCCATCCGAGCTTTCCCGTAACGCGAGCAAGCCCGCGGAGAAACTCCATCCTGTCCTCGTCTTTCCGGTAGAGGTCGCGAGTCACCCAGACGCAGTGCGTGTAGATGTGGAAGAGCCCCGCCGTGATGTCTCGTGGCCGCCGCGGCACCCCAGAACCATCGACCGTCAGGTGTGCCGCGAGCGTCACGATTCCGTCACACCTTCGTACCGGTACTAAGTACCGGCCTTTCTGCGGTGCACCGCTCGCTGGACGAGCTCGGCTTCGACTAGACCGATGAGTTTCCGGCGGCGCCGACGTCATAGACGTCGATGGCCGTAGAATTCGCCGCGGTGGAAGGGTCGGTCGCAGTCACGCCCGCGTTCGGGGAGCTCGAGCAGCACCGCTCGGAGCTCACCGCGTACTGCTACCGCATGCTCGGCTCGCCGTTCGACGCCGAGGACGCCGTCCAGGACACGCTCGTCCGCGCATGGCGGAACATCGACCGCTTCGAAGGCCGTGCCGCGTTGAAGTCGTGGCTCTACAAGATCGCCACCAACGTCTGCCTCGACATGCTCAAGGCCGGCCAGCGCCGCGCGCGCCCGATGGATCTCGGCCCGGCCCAGGAGCCGCTCTTCGAGAACTTGAACGTGCCCACCGAAGTGACGTGGGTCGAGCCGATGCCGGATCCCGCCGACGCGGCCGTCGAGCATGAGACCATCCGGCTCGCGTTCGTCGCCGCGCTTCAGCACCTGCCGCCGCGCCAGCGCGCCGCGCTCATCCTGTGCGAGGTGCTGCGCTGGCAGGCGACGGAGGCGGCGGAGCTGCTCGACACGTCGGTCGCATCCGTGAATAGCGCGCTCCAGCGCGCACGCGCGACGCTCGCGGACGCGAACGTGCGTGAGGTCGACACGGCTGACGTCGACGCCGTGCTGCTCGAGCGCTACGTGGCCGCGTTCGAGGCGTACGACATCGACCTGCTCACGGAGCTGCTGCGCGAGGACGCGATCCAGTCCATGCCGCCGTTCGACCTGTGGCTCGCCGGCCGCGACGACATCTTCACGTGGTGGTTCGGCCCTGGAATCGCCTGCCAGGGCTCGCGCGTCGTCCCGGTGCGCACGGCCAATTGCTCACCGGCGTTCGGCCAGTACAAGATCGACCCCGAAGGTGGGTACACGCCGTGGGCGCTGCAGGTGCTGGAAACCTCAGGGGGGCGCATCTCGGAGCTGACCTTCTTCCTCGAAACCGAGCGGCTCTTCCCGCTCTTCGGGCTCCCAGAGCACCTCGAGTAGCCCGGCGAGCTCGAGCAGCTCGACCAGCTCCTCCGTGGGCATGATGCGCACCTCGAAGCCGAGGCGCTTGCCCGCGAGCCGCAGGCGCGCGAGCGCGTCGACCGTCCCGAGATCGATGGCCATCTCAGTACAGACGGCTCCCGCAGGCCGAATTCATCGGCTACCGTGATGGGACGATGGCTGGGAAAGAAGAGAAAATCGAGCTCGAGGGCGAAGTGATGGAGTCGTTCAAGAGCGGGATGCATCGCATCGCGCTCGACAACGGCCACGAGACCCTCGGCTACACCTCCGGTCGCATGCGCCGCTACCGCATCAGGATCAACCCGGGCGACCGCATCAAGGTCGAGCTCTCCCCGTACGACCTGACGCGCGGCCGCATCGTCTACCGCGAGCGTTAAGCCTCGTCGAGCTTCAGCGCTGCCGAGTTGATGCAGTAGCGCAGCCCGGTCGGGTGTGGCCCGTCGGGAAAGACGTGCCCGAGGTGGCCGCCGCAGTTCGCGCACAGCACCTCCGTACGGACCATGCCGTGGCTCGCGTCCGTCTCCTCCTCGACTGCGTCCTCGCCGGCAGGGGCGGAGAAGGCAGGCCAGCCGCAGCCGGAGTCGTACTTCGCGTCCGACTCGAAGAGCTGCGCGCCGCAGCCTGCGCACACGTACGTGCCCGGCTCGAAGACGTGATCGTACTCGCCGGTGAACGGCGCCTCGGTGCCCTTCTGGCGCAGCACGTGGAACTGCTCCGGCGTCAGCTCCTCGCGCCACCGCTCGTCTGACTTCTCGATCTTCGGCATGCTGGAACTATGCCGACCGGGACTGAAGCTCCGCGCAAGCGGGTCATCTTCGCTGCGCTCATGCTCGTCGTGCTGCTCGCGGCGCTCGACCAGACGATCGTGTCGACCGCGCTGCCCACGATCGTCGGCGACCTCGGCGGCCTGTCGCACCTGTCGTGGGTGGTGACCGCGTACCTGCTCACGTCGACGGTGTCAGGACCGCTGTACGGCAAGTTCGGCGACCTGTACGGGCGCAAGATCGTCATCCAGGCCGCGATCGTCATCTTCCTCGTCGGCTCTGCGCTCTGCGGCATCGCGCAGAACATGACCGAGCTCATCCTCTTCCGCGCGCTGCAGGGCCTCGGCGCAGGCGGCCTCGTCGTCGTCGCGATCGCGGTGATCGGGGACATCATCCCGCCGCGCGATCGCGGCCGGTACCAGGGACTCTTCGGCGCAGTCTTCGGCGTCGCAACCGTCATCGGCCCGCTCATAGGCGGGTTCTTCGTCGACAACCTCTCGTGGCGCTGGATCTTCTACGTCAACCTGCCCATCGGCGTGCTCGCGTTCGTCGTCATCGGCGCGACGTTCCATGCGCCGGCCGAGCGCGTGCAGCATGCGATCGACTATCTCGGCGCGGCCCTCCTCGCCGGCGGGCTCGCCGCGGTCGTCCTGTGCACAAGCCTCGGCGGGACGACGTACGGGTGGGGATCGCCGATCATCGTCGCGCTCGGGGTCGGCGGCGTCGTCCTCCTCGTGCTGTTCCCGTTCGCGGAACGGCGGGCGAGCGAGCCGATCCTGCCGCTGTCCCTCTTCCGGAATCGCATCTTCGTCGTCAGCTCTGCTGTGGGGTTCATCATCGGCGTCGCGCTCTTCGGCTCGATCACGTTCCTCCCGCTATTCCTGCAGATCGTCCGCGGACGCAACCCGACGAGCTCCGGACTGCAGCTCACGCCGATGATGGCCGGACTCCTCTTCACGTCCATCGTCGGCGGTCAGATCATCTCGCGGACCGGCCGCTACCGCCCGTTTCCGATCGCCGGCACCGCCATAGCCGCGGCCGGCATGGCGCTGCTGACGCAGTTGAACGTCCACACGTCGACCGTGGCGACCTCGCTGTACATGCTCGTGATCGGTCTCGGCCTCGGCATGGTCATGCAGGTGCTCGTGCTCGCGGTCCAGAACGCCGTGCCGATCAATGTGATGGGCGTCGCCACTTCGGGATCGATCATGTTCCGGCAGATCGGCGGCTCCGTCGGCATCGCGGCGTTCGGAGCGATCTTCGCGAACCAGCTGCGGAAGAATCTCGCCAAGACCTTGCCGGCCGGTGTGCACGGGCCCTCGTCGGCGACGCCCTCTGCAGTGAAGGCGCTGCCACCCCATGTGCACGCCTTGTACGTTCACGCCTTCTCGAACTCGCTCCATCCGATGTTCCTCGTGGGCGCCATCGTCTCCGGCCTCGCGTTCGTCCTCAGCTGGTTCCTCCGGGAAGTGCCGTTGCGCAAGACGACCGAGCAAGTCGTCACTGCGTGAACGAATTCGACCTGCTCGACTGGAAGCGGCACATCTTCGAGCTGTACGCGGAGGTGCGCGCCTCCGAGGCGCGCGCCGGCTGGGAGCGCTGGAAAGCGGTGCGCGCGGAGCTCTTCCGCGACCATCCGCAATCGCCCTCCCCGGGCTACACCGGCCTCGCGTACTACGACTACGACCCGGCGCTCCGCTTCCTCGGGGCCGTCGAGCCGGCCGAAGAGGAAACGATCGAGATCGACGGCTTTCCCTTCCGGCGGTTCGCCGTCGTCCGCTTCGAGCTCGGGGCGCTCGACCTCTACTGGCTCGAGGGCTACGGCGGCGGGGTGTTCCTGCCGTTCGCCGACGCCACGCGGGGAACGGAGACCTATGGCGCCGGCCGCTACCTCCTCGACACGGTCAAGGGATCGGACCTCGGCGGCGAGGATGGGCGGCTCGTCCTCGACTTCAACTTCGCCTACAACCCGTCCTGCTCGTACGACGACCGGTGGGCCTGTCCCCTGACCCCGCCCGCGAATCGGCTGTCCATCCCGATCCGGGCCGGGGAACGCCTGAAATAGCTGCTACCCTGTTTTCACGGACGGCAATGGGTCGTCCAGTGAGATTCAGCTTCTCGTTCCTCCTATGGCGGTTTCGAGTCGTGACATCTCGAACCGAACCATCAAAGGAGTCGAACACCACATGCAGCAGACTTTTGGCGCGCTCGGCGTGAGCGCGGTCGTCGAGCAGGCGCTCGCGGACCGCGGCATCACCGGGCCGTTCCGTATCCAGACCCTCGTTCTTCCGGACGCACTCGGCGGGCGCGACGTGCTCGCCAAGTCGCCCACCGGGTCGGGCAAGACCCTCGCCTTCGGCATCCCGCTCGTCGAGCGGGCGCCCGTCGACGGGAAGATGCCCAGCGCCCTCGTTCTCGTCCCGACGCGTGAGCTCGCGCTCCAGGTCACCGAAGACCTCGAGCCTCTCGCACGCGCTCGGGGCATTCGCGTCGCCGCGGCCTACGGCGGAGCCCCCGTCGGGGCGCAGGCCAAGCGGCTCAAGGGTGCGCAGATCGTCATCGCGACGCCCGGCCGTCTCCAGGACCTCGTCGAGCGGAAGCTCGTCTCGCTCGACGCCGTCCGCACGCTCGTCCTCGACGAGGCCGATCGCATGCTCGACATGGGCTTCCGCCCGCAGGTCGAGCGCATCATCCGGCGGCTGCCGGAGGCACGGCAGACGATGCTCTTCTCCGCCACGCTCGACGGCGAGGTGGGCGAGCTCGCCGCCACGTACACCGACGCGCCTGCTCGCTTCGAGAACGGCCGCGAGCAGGACATCGAGGACAGCGAGGTCGAGCACAACTTCGTCCCGGTCACGGCCGCGGACAAGGTCGACCGCCTCGTCGAACTGCTCCAGGCCGAGCCCGGCCTCTCCCTCGTCTTCGTGCGCACCAAGCGCGGGGCGGACCGCCTCGCACAGAAGCTCTCACGCCGCGACATCCCGGTGGTCGCCATGCACGGCGACCTGTCGCAGCCGCAGCGCGAGCGCGCCCTGGAGAAGTTCCGCACCGGCCGCGTGACGACGCTCGTCGCCACCGACGTGGCCGCCCGCGGCCTCGACCTCGAGGCGATCGAGCACGTGATCAACTTCGACCCGCCGGAGGACGACAAGGGCTACGTCCACCGCGTCGGCCGCACGGGCCGCGCCGGCGCCTCCGGTCGGGGCAGCACACTGGTGCTCCCTGAGCAGCAGGCCGACGTCAGCCGCGTCGCGGCCCGGCTCGGTCACGGAGAGCAGTTCCAGAGCACTGGAATGACCGTCGCCCGGCCGAAGCTGCTATACACCAGCCGGCGTGGCCGTCGGTCCCGCTGGTAATAGAATGTTCCAACCCACACAGAAGGACGAGTACCGGAGTGCAGCATTGCCGCCTCCCAGCTTGTTCGTGAAAAATGCAGGGAGGTGAGTTAGATATGGCAACCGGAACCGTCAAGTGGTTCAGCGACGAGAAGGGGTACGGCTTCATCACCCCGGACGACGGCGCGAAGGACCTGTTCGTGCATCACACGGGCATCACCGGCGAAGGCTTCAAGAGCCTGTCCGAAGGCGCCAAGGTCGAGTTCGAAGCGACCGAAGGTGCTAAAGGGCCGCAGGCGACGAACGTCCGCGTCACCGCGTAGTCCGCGTCAGCACGACGCTGTGAAGGGGCCCCGAAAGGGGCCCTTTCTCGTTGGGTTTGACGCCGGTCTGCCTTCGCGGTGGTGCGCACGCTTTGACTATCGTGCTGCGCAATGGCGGGGCCGCCGTACACCGGTCATTGCATGTGCGGGGCCGTCCGGTTCGAGGTGACCGGCGAGCCGCTCAGCGCGGGCTATTGCCATTGCACGCGGTGCCAGCGGAGGACGGGGACGGCGGCGTCCGCACAGGCGCGGCTCGCGCCGGGGACGTTCCGGCTGCTCGGAGGCGAGGAGCTCGTCCGGGAGTACAAGCCGGACGACGGGTGGTCGAAGTGCTTCTGCTCCGCGTGCGGGAGCGCCCTCTGGAGCAAGCATCCGGAGACGGGCGAGGTCGGCAGCGTGCGGCTCGGCCTCTTCGACCCGGGCCACGACATCCGGCCGCAGTGGCGCATGTTCGTGACCTACGCGTGCGAGTGGGAGCCGATCCCGGATGACGGGCTCGAGCGGTATCCCGAAGTGAAGCCACGCTAGCCGTCAGCATCTCGTGACACTCTCAGCCCGGTACTAAGTACCGGCCTTGTGGGGCCACGCGGCTCTCCACAGGCCGGTACTTAGAGCTCGCACCGAAATGAAGGGACCCGTTCGTTGACGACGAACGCCGTCGGTACCTGTCGTCAAGCTTGGAGGGGTACCGATGGCTGTTGCGCCGTGGATTGTGTCGGACGAGTTGTGGTCGCGGATCGAGCCGTTGCTGCCGAGGGTCGAGCGGCGCTTTCGCTATCCGGGCCGCAAGCGGCTGCCTGACCGGCAGGCGCTGCAGGGGATCTTGTTCGTGTTGCACACGGGGATTGCGTGGCGGCATCTGCCTCCCGAGCTCGGCTTCGGCGGCGGCTCGACTTGTCACCGCCGGATGGATGAGTGGCAGCGCGCCGGTGTGTGGGAGCGGCTGCATGCGCAGCTGCTGTCGGAGTTGCGGGCCGCGGGGGAGATCGAGTGGTCGCGCGCGGTCGCCGATGGCAGTCATGTGCAGGCGAAAAAGGGGGCTCCGAAACGGGCCCGAGCCCGGTTGACAGAGCCAGAAACGGCTCCAAGCACCACCTCTTGGTCGACGCCACCGGGATCCCGCTCGCCTGGACGCTCACGGGTGGCAACCGCCATGACATCACCCAGCTGATCCCACTGCTCGATCGGGTACCGCCGGTGTGCGGCAAGCCCGGCAGGCCGCGGCGACGCCCCGACCGGGTCAGCGCCGACCGTGGCTACGACTACGAGAAGTACCGCCGCGAGCTGCGCCGGCGCGGCATCACACCCGAGATCGCTCGCCGCGGCAACCCGCACGGCTCGGGCTTGGGCCGCCACCGCTGGATCGTCGAGCGCACCTTCGCCTGGCTCCATCAGTTCAAGCGATTACTCGTCCGCTACGACCGCCGACACGAAATCCACGAAGCCTTCCTCGCGCTCGGCTGCTGCATCGTCTGCTTCAGGAGGCTGCAGAACTCATTCTGAGACGAGCTCTTAGGACGCGCATTCGAATTTCGCACCCATAGGTCACGAATCTGATCCGACCAGAGCGACCCTCGTGTGTGAGCTTTACCCGGCGTTAGCCTTCGGTCGCCGCTTTGGCTTATTCGAGCGGGATACTCGGCCGGCACGCATCGCAGTTAGCGTGGGTTGGCGACCGCCACCTC
>DATLQV010000061.1:0-13547 GCA_035534955.1 Gaiellaceae bacterium | reverse complement strand
GCTTGTAGTCGGCGAAATCGGCTGCGTCCACTTCGACTGGGAGGATGGGGCGCAGATGGCGAAGCCGTTGGTGTCGGACGAGTTGTGGGAGCTGGTCGAGCCGTTGCTGCCGAAGGTGAAGCGGCGCTACCGCTATCCCGGTCGCAAGCGGCTCGACGACCGCAAGGTGTTGAGCGGGATCTTGTTCGTGCTACAGACGGGGATCCCGTGGGAGTACTTGCCGCAGGAGATGGGCTGCGGCTCGGGTGTCACCTGCTGGCGCAGGTTGCGCGAGCGTCGCCGGACACTGGAGCCGGCCGTACGCGCACACCCTTGTCTTCACGCCGAGCAAGCCGCTGCCGTTCAACACGACGGTGCGGGCGGCAGGCATCTCGTGGACAGTTCCTCCCGCGTCGTTCCTCCGTCTACAGCAGCTGCTCGCGCAGGCGGGCTACCCGCCGGTGGCGTGGCTCGGCCCGAGCGTTGAGCGCACTGCGCGGGCTGAGCTCTCTGCCGCGGTCGCGCCGCCGCAGGGCCGGTTCGCGTGGCGCTATCCACATACCCCGCACGAGCTGCAGACGTTGTGGCGTCCCGGCCAGCCAAACGACATCACGCGCGGCGCAGTGATGATGTTGGAACACGACCACGGTCTCGCGGTCGACGGGTTCGCCGGCAAGGAGGTATGGAGCGCGCTGATCGCCGATGTCGCCGCAGGCCCCGCGCTGAGGCTGCGTCGGCTCTCTGGCCGACACGGCGAGCGGATAAGCGTTCACGATGACCGTCGCCGAGCCGATTGAACGACAGCGACCGCCAGGCCACGTTATCGTCGGGCCGTGGTCGAGCGAAAGGACGTCGAGGCGGCGCTGCAGGCCCGGCACGAGCTTGGCCCAGAGTATGAGCCGCACATCGTTGACTCCATGCTCGACACATTCGAGAAGCGGCTCGAGGAGAGGCTGCGCGAGCGGCGGCCCGAGGTCACGCACCGCCTCGATCTACGCCTGCCGATCACCTCGATCGCCCTCGGCATCCCGGTCACGGCGATCGCGCTCAGCAACGCGCCAGGCGTCGGCGGCATCATCGTCGCGATCGTCGCCTGGATCGCCATCGCGATCGTGAACATTGTGGCTGCGCTCGCGGGCGCTGCGCGTTGGTTCATTCCGCGCCGCTGATCAACAACAGGCGGCCACAACACAGCAACGAGGAACGCGACTTTCGCGGCACGCGGTTCCTGGTGTCGATCCCGACCGTGCACAACGCCCCGACAACCTACGGATGCGGTGCGCGGCCACAGCGGGCGTGCGGCTCGTGCTCTTGACCGACGAGCGCGGGCTGCCGCTCGGCTACACGATCGTGCCCGCCAACGAGAAAGAGTACGAGCCGCTCCCGACAAGACCCGCCACCACCGCCGACATCGGCCGCGAGCGTGCGCTCGCCTCGTCACGACTCGTGATCGAAAGCGTCGTCGCCAACCTGAAAGGCCCCATGCGGCTGGAGCGACACCTCGCGAAACACCGGCCGGATTCGCCGTCCGCATCGCCCAACGCATTCTCGCTCTCACCGTCGGCGTCCTGCTCAACACCCTCGCCGGCCGCCCCGCACGCGCCCTTCGCAGCCTACGACGGACGCTAAATCACATCAAGCCTCTCGTTACGCGTCCGCTTCGTCGACGCGGCCTTGACCGGCTAGCCATTCAGCGTGGTCCGAGCAGGCTGACCCTGCGTTCCCGTCCGGAACACGAATTTCGGATAAGGCCTTCACTTTCGTCCCCGCCGACGGTTGGCGCGCACATTGACTTCCTTCGTCATCTGTGTACCTATTCGCACAAGTGCAGGCTCAGACCGAGCCGAGGGAGGAAGGGATGCCAGGATTCTTGGGCCGGCGCATCGGCCAGCTTGCCCTGACCGCGGCCGGCCTGTTTGCACTTGCCGGCGGAGTCGCATACGCCACGACGTCAGGTGCGACTGACTCGGCGACGACGGTGATCGAGGCGTGCAGCAACAACACGAATGGGCTTCTGCGGATCGTCGCGAACAACCAGACTGACTGCCGCACCGGCGAGACGGCAATCTCCTGGAACGTCGTCGGCCCGCAGGGTCCCGCTGGGTCGCAAGGCCCACAAGGGCCGGCCGGTTCCCAAGGGCCGCAAGGAGCCGCCGGTAAGGACGGCGTCGGCGTCACAAGCTCGCAGCTCCCTCCGGGCGGCTCGAACTGCCCAAGCGGGGGCTCGAGCTTCACGTCCGCAAGCGGCACCACTTACGCCTGCGACGGCGCCTCCGGCAAAGACGGAACAAACGGAACCGACGGTGTCAGCGTCACCAGCCAAACGCTCGCCACAGGCGACACCAATTGCCCCAACGGCGGCTCCGCATTCACATCCGCAAGCGGGATGACCTATGCGTGCAACGGCACGAACGGCGCTCCCGCGCCGGCAGGTACCGGTCTTTTCGCGTACGGGATTGTCAGCAATTCTGGGAGCTTCTCGTCGGCCTGGAACGTCGCGGCCGTCAACTTCTTCGCGAGCACCGACGAGTATTCGATCGACCTCGCAAACCACAGTCCGACGCAATCAGATTGCGTCCCGACCGTGACCCCAATCGGCAATGCGCCGATAGTGCCCGTGATTCGGGTCACTGGAGACACGGGATTCTTGGTCCAGTTCTTTGCCCCCGACGGCAGCACCGAACAAAGCGAATTCTCATTCATCCTCGCCTGCAACTGAACCTCTCCAAAGATCAGCAGTGGTCCGACAAGAAGGGCGGGGAGCTCTAGTAGATGTAGTTCCTGAGCACGTTGGTTCGGTCCATCCGGGCCGCCTTGGACGCTGAGCGCTGACGAAGGCAGCTCAACTCCAAGGGAGGCACCGGATGGATGTGCACGCTAACGCGGCTCTCAGCTGGAGCGGTCGGCGCGAGCTCGCGCGCCGGGTCGTTGACGACGGGTGGACGCTGACGGCGGCGGCCGAGGCTGCCGGCGTCAGCGTGCGCTGCGCGCGCAAGTGGGTGCAGCGTTACCGCCAGGGCGATCAGCTGCTGCTCGACCGTTCGTCGGCTCCGCGGCGGGTCGCCAACCGCACGTCTGCCGAGCGGGTGGCGGTGATCATCCAGCTGAGGCGGCTTCGGATGACAGCCGCCGAGATCGCCGAGACGCTGCGGATGCCGCTGTCGACGGTCTCGGGGATCCTGGCCCGGGTCGGGATGGGCCGGCTTGGCCGGATCGGGCTCGAGCCCGCGGTCCGCTACGAGCGCTCGCGGCCGGGCGAGCTCCTCCACGTCGACGTCAAGAAGCTCGGCCCGGATCATCCGGCCCGGCCACCGAGTCACAGGCAGGCGGGCAGCAGATGCACGTCGAGCGCGGAGCGGTAGTCGCGGCGCGTCGATGGACTCCAGTTCTTCTCGGTGCCGCGGTCGTGGTACCAGCTCTCCGCGGTTGACAAGCATCGAACCGTTGTCCCCGTAGCCTCGGCGGTGTTCGAGGCCGATCTCGAAGCGAAGGTTAAGGAGTGCCAGCGCGTCGGAGTTCGGTGGTTCTTCAAAGGCAACCGCTTCAAATCGGGCGCGAAATTCGCACAGGTCGCCGTCGTCGGATTCGATCCGGCGCGTTCGAGCGTGGGCGTGGTAGGCCCAGTCAGATTTCTGCCAATGCTCCCACGCGGTTCCCGATGGAGCTTTTCCTCGGCCAGGTGGACGCTCTCTGTGCCGAGATCGTGGACGGGTGCGAGGAACGGCTCTAGCGCCTGCTCGCCTGGATGGCACCCCACGTTCACCGTGGTTGCAAAGGCGGTTGCAACGCCGCTCGCGCTCCTCAGCTTGCGCAATGAAAAAGCCCCGTCTCCGGGGCTTTCTGAGAGCGGATGATGGGACTCGAACCCACGACCTTCTGCATGGCAAGCAGACGCTCTAGCCAACTGAGCTACATCCGCGCGAGGCCGGAAGTATAGCCCCGGCTCTGGCGCGCCTGAGCCCTACGGGCGGACGATGCGGCCGAGCGCCCACGCGAACGCGAGCGCGCCGCGCGTGACGGAGACATAGAAGAGCAGCGTGGCCGAAAGGAGGGTCATGAGGTGCGCCATGCGCCTATCGTCGGCCATCGCAGCCGCTTGATTCATCACCGCTCTGGTGGTTCAGTGCCCCGCTTCACCGCGCCGTCGAGAGCCTCGTTCACCAGCCGGTCGGCGAGCTCGTTGTGCTCCCGCCGGACCGCCGTGTACGAGACCTTCCCGATCTCGCGCGCGAGGCGCGACGCCTGGATGGAGAGATCCTGCAGCGCCGCGTTCTTCACCCGGTACTCGCCGGTCATCTGCTTCACGAGCAGCTCCGAGTCGGACACGACCTCGACCTCGGGCACGGCCAGCTCGACCGCCTTCTCCAGCCCGGCGATCAAGGCCCGGTATTCGGCGACGTTGTTCGTCGCCACGCCGATCCGCTCCCCGCGCGCCGCGAGCACCGTCCCGTCCTCCGCCTCGAGCACGTAGCCGTACGCCGCCGGCCCGGGATTGCCGCGAGCGCCGCCGTCGGTGAAGAGCTTCGCCTTCACGAGAGGAGCTCGTACACGTCGAACGCAGGCTCCTCGTAGGGGTGGGCGTCGCGCAGCGCCGCGATCACCGCGTCGTGGCGCTCGGCGGGATAGACCGTCTCGAGCCGGAGCTCCCGCACGTGCTCCTCGCGTCCCGCCTCGCCCACGCTCGGCTGCGCGTCGGGACCGCCGAAGAACGTCCCCGTCCCCTCTGTGTACCAGGAGCAGCGCTCGTACTTCCCGATGCGCCCGGCACCCGCGGCGAAGAGCGCGTCACGGACCGCGTCGAGCGCCTCGGGGGGAACGAAGGCGACGAGCTTGCGGGTCACCGCTCAGTCGTCGATCTGCGCGCGCTGGAGCTTCCCCGAGTAGTCGACGTAGATCGACTTCCACTCGGTGAAGACGTCGAGGGCCGCCTGGCCGGCCTCGCGGTGGCCGTTGCCGGTGTCCTTCGTGCCGCCGAACGGCAGGTGCACCTCGGCGCCGGTCGTGCCGGCGTTCACGTACGTGATCCCCGCCTCGAGATCGCGCATGGCGCGGAATGCGGTGTTCACGTCCTGCGTGAAGATCGAGGACGAGAGCCCGTACTTGATCCCGTTCGAAACGCGGATGGCCTCGTCGGCGTCGCGCACCTTGATGAGTGCGGTGACCGGCCCGAAGATCTCCTCCTGCGCCACGCGCATCTGCGGGTCGACGTCCGCGAAGATCGTCGGCCGGTAGAAGAAGCCGCGGGCGAGGTCGCCCTCGGTCGCAACCTCGCCGCCGGTCAGAAGCCGTGCGCCTTCGTCGCTGCCGATCTTCGAGTACGAGTGGATCTTCTCGAGCGCCGCCTTGTTGATGACGGGTCCGATATCGGTGTCGCCCTCCCACCCCGGACCGAGGCGCAGCTTCTCGACCGCGGCGACGAGCCTCTGCTGCAGCGCGTCGTACACCTTCTCGTGCGCGATGACGCGCGACGCCGCGGTGCAACGCTGGCCGGACGTGCCGAACGCCGACCACACGATGCCGTTCACGGCGAGGTCGAGGTCGGCGTCGTCCATGACGATGATCGCGTTCTTGCCGCCGAGCTCGAGGTGCACGTGCTTGAGCGTCTCCGCACCTGCTTCGAGCACCTTGACGCCCGTCTCGCGCGACCCGGTCAGCGTGATGACGCGGATGTCGGGGTGGCGCACCATGCGGTCGCCCACGCTGCTCCCGCCGCCGTAGACGATGTTCACGACGCCGTCGGGGAGCCCCGCCTCGCCGAGCAGCTCGACAAAACGCGACGCAAGAGCGGGCGTGTCGGTCGCCGGCTTCAGCACCACGGTGTTGCCGCAGATGAGGGCCGGGATGAGCTTCCACGACGGGATGGCGATCGGGAAGTTCCACGGTGTGATCGCACCGACGACGCCGACCGGCTGGCGAACGCTCATGTTCCACTTGTCCGGAAGCTCCGACGGAGTCGTCTGACCGAAGAGGCGCCGCCCCTCGCCGGCCATGTAATACGTGATGTCGATCGCCTCCTGGACGTCGCCGCCCGCCTCGGCGCGCACCTTGCCCATCTCGTGCGTCATGAGCTCCGTCAGCGCGTCCTTCTCCTCTTCGAGCAGGCGCGCGAACCGGTACAGGATCTCGCCACGCTTCGGCGCAGGGACGAGCCGCCAGTGGATGTACGCCTCTTTCGCCGCGGCGACCGCGCGGTCGACGTCCTCGCCCGTCGAGCGCGGAAAGACGCCGATCGTCTCGCCGTCGGCGGGGCTCGTGCTCTCGAAGGTCTCCGTCCCGGCGATGGCCATGGGACGAGGGTAATCGCTAGCCGGGCGCGTCCGTGTCCGGGAACGTCCCCGGAATGCGGGCCCGGCGGCGGTCGCGGATCTCGCGCTGCTCCTTGTGCTCGGCGGCGTCCTTGCCTGCCCGGCGGTCGTTGCCCTCGCGGCGATCGACGATGACGGTCACGTTCGGGTTGTCCCGGTAGTACTCGACCATCTTCTCGTACAGCTCGTCTGCGAGCTCTCGGGGAATGACGCAGTAGATCATCCTGCTCCGATTGTGAAGGAGTGCGGCGTCGTCCGCTAGATGCGGGCGATATCGGGGACGAGACGGCCCTCGTCCTCGACCTGCGTATTCCAGTCCTTGTAGCTCGACTCGAGCTCGTCCAGCTCGTGCCCACGAGCCTCGAGGCGAACCGGCTGGGCCGATTCCGGACTGACCCGGTACTGGTACCAGGAGAGGTCCCAGGCGACGGTCACGGCCAGCTCGCGGGAGACCCCGGAGAGCGGGACGATGCTCGCGCGCGCCTCGCCGAGGCTCTTCGCGATGCCCCCGACCGTGCGCCGGTAGGTGCTCGCGTTGAAGAGGTCGGCCGCCTCGAGCACGGCCACCTCGTCGTTGGAGAGGCGGCGCAGGATCGGCTCCGGCGGGGCGATCGTCTCGCCGTTCGAGCGCGAGAGGCCGAGGATCTCCACCAGGCCGCGACGGCGGCGGCGACTGACGCCGGCGATCGTCGGCTGCGTCGGCGTGCCTTCCTTGATCCACCCGTGCTCGATCGCAGTCTCCTGGCAGAGCGGGCACACGTGCACGAGCTCCGCACCCTCCTCGGGCGCGAAGCGCACGGAGCGTTCGCCCAGGAGGAGCGTCCGCTCGCAGACAGCGCATTGCCGCAGCGTCGAGATCTTCGTGACCCGCACTGGTGACGACTATAGCCCCCTTGCCAAGAGCTATCAGTGGCCGCTATGGTGACATACATGTGTGTTTTACATGTAGGTACCGAATGAGAGGCGGGCCGAGGGCGCGGCACCACCATCGCGGCCGCTGGCACGTGCTCGCCCGCGTGGAGCGGTTCACGGAGCCTGCGCTCCTCCTGCTCCTGCGCGAGCGGCCGACGCACGGCTACGACCTGCTCGAGCGCCTGCCCGAGCTGACGGGCGAGTCGCGCGTCGAGATGGGCAACCTCTACCGCCTGCTGCGCGCGCTCGAGGAGGAGGGCCTCGTCGTCTCCCAGTGGAGCGAGGGCAAGCGCACGTACGCGATCACCGAGCGCGGCGTGCAGCTCCTCGACCAATGGGTCGAGGCGCTTCGCACCTCCCAGGAGCGCACGCAGCGGTTTATCGAACGCTACGAGCAAGGGAGGTGAACATGCACGGACACCACCGACACGGCTGGGGCGGCGGCCCGCGGATCCTTTTCCGCGGCGGCTTCCCGAATCGCCAGGAGCTCCTCGAGCGGCTGGAGAACTACCAGCGCGACCTCGAGCAGCAGCTCGCGGACATCGCAGACGTGATCTCGCACCTGCGGGACAAGCCGACTGACCCGCAAGCGGCGACGCAAGCGTGATGACGAACGACCGGTACCTGGTACCGCGCTTTGCGCGGAACCAGGTACCTGCGCTCTTCTACGCCTTTGCGGTCTCCCGGTCTTTCTTCGTTGCTTCGATGATCTTTTGCGCAACGTGCGTCGGCACTTCCTCGTAGCGGAGGAAGGCCATGTGGTAATCGCCGCGGCCGCCGGTCATCGACGTCAAGGCCTGCGAGTACGTGAGGATCTCCGCCATCGGCACTTCGGCGCGGATGGTCGTCATCCCTGCGACGGGCTCCATCCCCTGCAGCCGCCCGCGGCGTGAGTTGAGGTCGCCGTTGACGGCGCCGACGGTCTCGTCGGGGACGCTCACCTCGATCTCCATGATCGGCTCGAGCAGCACCGGCTCGGCCTTCGCATACGCGTCCTTGAACGCGAGCGAGCCGGCGATCTTGAACGCCATCTCCGAGGAGTCGACGGCGTGCTCCATCCCGTCCACGAGCATGACGCGGACGCCCTGGATGGGCGCACCGGCGAGGTCGCCGTGCTCCATCGCCTCACGCACGCCCTTGTCCACGGCGGGGCGGAAGCTGTGCGAGATGACGCCGCCGACGATCTTGTCCACGAACTCGTAACTCAGGTCGCCGCCGTCCTCGGCGGGCAGCGGCTCGATCACGATCTCGCAGTCGCCGAACTGGCCGCGCCCGCCGGTCTGCTTCTTGTACCGGTGCCGCGCCCGGGCTTCCTTGCGGATCGTCTCCTTGTACGGCACACGCGGCGGGTGCAGCTCGACGTCGACGTGGAAGCGGCTGTGCAGCCGGTCGACCGCGACCTCGACCTGCATCTGCGAGAGACCGGAGAGAAGCTGCTCGCCCGTCTGCGGGTCGCGGCGCATCTGCAGCGTCGGGTCCTCCTCCGAGAGACGGCGCATGCCCGCGGCCATCTTCTCCTCGTCGCCCTTCGCCTTCGGCGAGACGGCGAAGCTCATGACCGGCTGCGGGAAGTCGATGTGCGGCGGCTCGACCGGCACCTCGTGGTCGACGAGCACGTCGCCGGTGACGACGTCCTTCAGCTTGGCGACCGCGCCGATGTCCCCCACGCCGAGCGCGTCGACGGGCTCGTTGTCCTTGCCCTGGAGCAAGAGCACCTGGCCGAGCCGCTCCTTCGCGTGCGTGCGCGGGTCGACGAGCGTCGTGTCGCCCGAGACCGGGCCGGCGAGGACGCGGAAGCAGCTGATGCGGCCCGCGAACGGGTCGGCGATCGTCTTGAAGACGAACACCGCCTGCTTCGCACCGCCGAACTCGATCGTCGTTCCCTTGCGCGCCGGTGACGGAACGCCTTCGACGAGGAGATCGAGGAGCGCGGTCGTGCCGAGGTTCTTCGTCGCGACGCCGCACGCGACCGGATAGAGCTCGTCCCGCGTCACCGCGCCCTTCAGCGCAGCGGCGACGTCCTCGGCCGGCAGCTCCTCCCCTTCGAGATAGCGCGCCATCAGGTCTTCGTTCGTCTCGACGACGGCGTCGAGGAGCTTCTCGCGGTACTCCTGCACCTGCGCCGCCATCGAGTCCGGAATCGGCTGCGGCCCGCCTTCCTTGCCGCCGGTCGGATCCATGTACGCGCACATGTGCAGCAGGTCGACGACACCCGTCATCTCGTGCTCCGAACCGATGGGGAGGTGTATCGCTACACAGCGGTCCGATAACTGAACGCGCGCGGCCTCGAGCACGCGGAAGAAATCGGCGCGCTCGCGGTCGAGCATGTTCACGAACACGACGCGCGAGAGCTCGTACTCCTCGGCGCGCGTCCAGACGCGGAGGCTGTTCACCTCGACGCCCATGACACCGCTGAGGACGACGAGCGCACCCTCCACCACGCGCAGCGCCGCGAACGTGTCCGCCTGGAAGCCCGCGTCGCCGGGGCAGTCGATCAGGTTGATCTTGCGTTCGTGCCAGTCGAGATGCGTGAATGTCCCAGAGAGCGACATCTGGCGCCGGTGCTCGTCGTCCTCCCAGTCGCTGACGGTCGTCCCCTGCGCGATCGACCCGAGCCTGTTCGTCTTCCCGGCCTGGAACAGCAGGGCCTCGACGAGCGAGGTCTTGCCGACTCCGCGGTGGCCGACGACGGCGATGTTGCGGATCTTTCCAGGCTCGGTAGCAGGCATGGAGCTCCTGTCCTCGGGTGATGTCTTAGCCGGATCGTAACCCGGCTGCGAAGCTCAGAGGGTCGTGCCCGACACAGCCACGGCCGGGGCCAGGCCCGGTTACGAGAGTGTCACGGCTTCGTCACGCGCTGCCGGATCATGCGACGTATCTCGTGACCTATCCGTACCAGGGCCTGACCCCGGTCATGTCCTTCGGTCTAGTTGCCCACCCCGTACGAGGCGCTCCAGAACGAGCACTTGTGGTCGGAGGCGAACCCGGACTCCGGCGCGGGAGCAGGCTCGGTCAGCGACTGCGCCTGGTCGGTCGCGGCGGTGTACACCGGCCAGACCGGGAGGCCGGCGCCGTTCGGGTTCCCGTTCTTGGCGAAGTTCGTCCAGTAGCCCTGCATGTCGGATGCGAGCGTCGTCTGCCCGGCGCTCAGCTCGCCGGCGCTCGTCGGGAAGAGGTACTGGAGCTCGGCAGAGTGGTAGTCGCCGAGCGAGTAGGGGACCGGCGGGATCGGGTAGAGGAACGGCGGGTTCGGATCGTTGAGCTCGTACTGATACGTCGGCGTGAACTGCGAGAGGTTCTGGACGTCCTCGCGCGCGTTGCACGCGAAGATCGCGTCGGTCCCCACCGCGCCGAGCGCGTTGTACGGCGTCGGGTACGCACCGACCGGGTACGCGGACACGATGGGCGCGGCGACCGAGGCCGACGGAAACTCCAGTTCCGTCGCAATCTGCTGCTGGTAGTTCGCAGCCGTCACCGGGTTGCCCGACTGCGTCGTGAGCAGGTCGACGAAGAGCATCCATTCGTCGTGGTTCGAGCCGGACATCACGGGCACGTGGTTGAAGTCGCCCGTCTTGAACGCGGTCGAGTACTGCTCCGGCAGGAAGCTGCTGATGTTCGGGTACTGCGTGATCGCGGTCTCGTTCGCGAGCAGCGTCGTCACCGGCAGAGCGCGCAGGCACGCCGCGGTCTGATCGCTGCAACCCATCTTCGCTGCGAGCGACTCGCCCGTCGCCTCCGCCTGCGCGAGCGTCGGGATGGTCTCCGCATACGCCCCGCTCTCGACGATTGCGCGCTGGAACAGCCCCTTCCCCGACGGCGACACGAGCTCGGACCGAACGCTGAGACCACCTGCCGACTCGCCGAAGATCGTGACCTTCGACGGGTTGCCGCCGAAGTGGGCGATGTTGTGCTTCACCCACGCAAGCGCGAACTGCTGGTCCATCAGGCCGTAGTCGCCCGAGTCCTGCGTCGACGACTCCGCGCTCAGCGCCGGATGCGCGAGGAAGCCGAGCAGGCCGAGCCGGTAGTTGATGGTCACGACGATGACGCCGTGCTTGACGAGGGCAGTCGGGTCGTAATCGGTGCCTTCGCCGGAGATGAGCGATCCGCCGTGGATCCAGAACATGACCGGCAGCTTCGACGCGGGCTTCGCGCCCGTCGGCGTGTAGACGTTCAGGAACAGGCAGTCCTCGTCGGTGCTCGGGACGCCGAACGGGCCGAGCGTCTGCGGGCACGACGACCCGAACTGCGTCGTCTGCAGGATGCCCTTCCAACGAGCGTGCGCCTGCGGGGGCTTCCAGCGCAGCAGGCCGACGGGCGGCGCCGCGTAGGGGATGCCGCGGAACGCGCGGAGGCCTCCGCTGATCGCTCCCCGGATCGTGCCCGTGTCTGTTGCGACAACGGTCGGCTCGACCTGCGGCTTCTTCGGCTTCGGCTTCGCCGATGCCCCGCCTGCTGCGACCGCAGCGACGACACACACGAACACGAGCGCGCGTTTCATCGCGACTCCCCTCGTTGAACGGCGATTCAACGGGAGTCTAGGGGATCGCTACAGCGTCGCGCGAGTGGCCGAGCCGGCGAGCCGCGCCTTCAGGCGCAGGATCGCCTTCGTGTGCAGCTGGGAGACCCGTGACTCGGTCACCCCGAGCACCTCGCCGATCTCGCGCAGGGTCAGTTCCTCGTAGTAGTAGAGGGTGACGACGAGCTTCTCCCGCTCGGGCAGGCGGGCGATCGAGTCCGCGATCGCCTCGCGCAGCTCGACCTGCGAGAGCGCGCCCTGCGGATCGGGCGCGTCGGTGTCCTCGATCGTGTCGATGAGGGCCACCTGGTCGCCGCCCGACCCGGAGATCGTCCAGAGCTCGTCGAGTGCGGCGATCGACGACCGTGAGATCTCGGACAGGCTCTCGTCCAGCTCCTCCGTCGTGAGGCCGAGCTTGCCGGCGATCTCCTCGTCGGTCGGGACACGGCCCAGCTTCGCTTCCAGCTCGCCGATGGCGCGCTCGATGTCGCGGGCCCGGGAGCGCACCGAGCGCGGCACCCAGTCGAGCGCGCGCAGCTCGTCGATGATCGCCCCGCGGATGCGGGCGATCGCGTACGTCTCGAACTTGACGTCCCGCTCCGGGTCGTAGCGCTCGATCGCGCCGATCAGTCCGAGCAGCCCGTAGGAGACGAGGTCCTCGTCGTCGACGTGGGCCGGAAGCCCGCTGCCGAGGCGGCCGGCGACGTATTTCACGAGCGGGGCGTACGTGACGATGAGCCGGTCGCGGACGGCCGGGTCGGCCTTCGCCCGGTACTCGCGCCACAGGGCCTGCATCTCGTCGGGGCGGCTCACGGGAAGAGAATACGGCGTGCGCCGCCGTTTCCCTCAGTGTCGGAACGCGGAGAGGGCGATCGAGGCCAGCCAGACGGCGAGCGCGAGGGCGGCGACGGCGATGATCCAGCCGCGCGCGCCGTGCCCGGTGGCGGCGACGGCGACGAGGACGAACGCCGCCGAGAGAACCGAAAACAGGAGCCCGAGCGCCCTGTGCTGCACCAGACGACGGTACTATCAGGCGCGCCTAGGGGCGTAGCTCAGTTGGTAGAGCGGCGGTCTCCAAAACCGTAGGCCGGGGGTTCGAGTCCCTCCGCCCCTGCTGGCTCAACCAGGCCGTTTACCGCATGGTTGAGCGGATCTATCCGTCCACGCGGCCATCGCCGCAACCCGCTCCGACCCGCTGGGATCCGCCCGTTTCCGTGTCTGACTGGCGCGCGACTGGCGCGCGCTCGTCGTCGAGCTGCGCGAGCCGCGCCTGCGTGTTCGCCGCCTCGAGGTAGACGTTGAGCAGCGCCGCGGCCTCGTCCTCGCCGCCCGGCATGAGGTGGCCATACCGGTCGTACGTCACCTGGATCGACGAGTGGCCCATGAAGACGCTCAGCGCCTTCGCGTTCACGCCGGCGGCGATCATCAGCGACGCGAACGTGTGCCGCGCCTCGTGGAGGCCGATCGGCTCAACCGTCGGCTTGCGCGGCTTCGCACCGGCCGGCTCCTGCGCCTTGTGGCGGCCGCAGAACGTGTAGCCGCGCAACGCGAGCGCCTTGCACGGCTCCCCGGCACGCGTGACGGCCGCGCACTGGCGGTCGCCGACGGCCGCCCACGCGCGCAGTGCTCGGCTGCGAGCCGCGGACGCGTTGAACGGCCGCCCGTCGTCGCGCGGCAGCACGAGCTCGGCGCCGGGCGTGCTCGCGAGCTTCCACGCGAGCAGGTAGTCGCGAAGGACGCCGGCGATCGGCACACGTCGGAGGCCAGCTTCGCTCTTCGGCTCGCCGAACACGTGCTCGTCGTCGTCGTACGCGCGCCGCACGTGGATCACG
>DATLQV010000060.1:0-10090 GCA_035534955.1 Gaiellaceae bacterium | reverse complement strand
AGGGTGGCCCGCCGTCCACCCGGTCACGAACTGCGCGTCGTCGAGACCCGGGTACCGGGCGGTCGCCGGGCCGGCAAGCACGGACGCCGTCAGGTAGAGCGGCGCAGCGACGACGAGGAGCACGACACCCGCCGCGGCCATGAGCGCGTAACGGCTCGGCGGCACGACGCGCCGTGCGGAACGCGCAAGCTGCAGTGCCCCGTGGGCGACGAGGACCGGCAGCGGCGCGATCGCGGGCAGGAGATAGCGCGCGTAGCCCGCCTCGCCGAAGAGCACGTCGGCAACGAGTGCGGTGAGCGACCACAGCGCGATCACGATCGCGAGCCGTGCCCGCGCGAGGATGCCGTACACGAGCCCGGCGACCGCCACCAGGGCGATCGGGATCGTCAGGTACCCGCGCAACGCAGCCTGGTACCCGGGCCAGTTCTCATCGAACCAGCGCAGTGGATGCGCGAAGGCGGCGTCGAAACCCCGCACCGCGACGGCGCTCTTCTGGATCTGCGCCTGTTCGTAGTAGAGGGGGCTCAACTTGAGAACGGCGTGGATCACACCGCAGAGCAGGAGCGCGAGCGCGATACACCCGACGAAGCGGCTCAACCTGCTGCGAATCTCCGGTGACCGCCAGGGCAGGAGAACAAGGCCGGTCCCCACCAACACAACGGTGAGCTGGCCACTCGCCTTCGTCAGCACCCCCGCTCCGAGCGCCAGGCCGAGGATGATCGCGAGATCGAGCCGCGGCCTCTCCGCGAGCCGCACCGTCAAATAGAGCGAGAGCATCACGGTCGCCGTCAACAGCGGCTCCATCAGCCCGAGAACATCGTGGACGACGAAGAGCGGCAGCAACGCGTAGACCGCTGCTGCCACGACACCGGCCCAGGCACCGCCGAGGCGTCGCGCGAGCAGGACGGCGACGGAAAGGCTCACGAGCCCCGACAGCACGGAGATCAGCCGCAGCGACGTGATCGCACCCACCCGCAGCCAGATCAACACCGCACCGAGCCACGGCAGGAGCGGCTCCTTGCCGTTGGCGAGCGAGACAAACCGATCGGACGCCGAATCGTGCACTCGCTGCGCCCAGCCGGCATAGGCGGCCTCGTCCGAGAACACGGGAAACCGCCAGACGAGCGCGAGGCGGGTGGTCACATAGACGAGCACGACCGCGCCGAGCGCGAGCCAGACAGCGCGCTCCCTCACCCACGGGGCGAGCCTCCCCCGAATGACCATCTAGGCGGCGTCGGCTCGCGTCGCGCGACGCAGCGACACGTAGAGCACAGCGACGACGACGGGCGGCAACAGCCACCAGGCGGCAACGCTCGCATGAGCGAGCATGACGGTGGCAGCGATCCCGGCGATCACGCCGGCGGCCGCGCGCCAGTCGTCGCCGACCACGAAGTCCCACCAGAAGCGGCCGAATGCGCTGACGAAGCTCACGCGTCTGCTCCCACAGCTGCGAGGGCGGTGCGCTGGTTGCGCAGCGTGTTGACGAGCAGCGCCGACGAGGCGCCGACGAAGGCGAGGACCGCGAAAAGCGCGAGGTCGGACCCGGGCCAATGCGCGCCCGCGCCCTCGACCGACCAGAAGATGCCGAAGGTGGTCAGCATCGTCCCGACCGCGAACTTCATGGCGTTCTCGGGGACGCGAGAGAGTGGAGCGCGGATCGCCACGCCGACGCCCGCCACGAGCACGAGCGCCACGCCGGCACCGGTCGCCGCAAGCGGGATGCTCCCTTGCGTGCTGCCGAACGTCAGCACGATAAACGCCACCTCGAGCCCTTCCAGGAACACTCCCTTGAACGAGAGCGTGAAGCCATACCAGTCGATGCCGCCGCCGGCGACGCGCCCCGCATGCTCCGCCTCTGCGAGCGACCGCGCGAAGATCGCGTCCTCGTCGTGCAGCGCCTTGTAGCCGCTCGCGCGCAGGATCGCCTTGCGCAGCCACTGCAGACCGAAGACGAGCAGCACAGCACCCACCGTCAGGCGCAGCGCGTTGAGCGGGACGACTGTCAGCGCGGGCCCGAGCGCGGCAACCACAGCCGCGAGCGCGACGGTTGCAGCCGCGACGCCGGTGAGCGACGAGCGCCACCCGCGTGCAAGGCCGGCGGCGAGCACGATCGTGAGCGCTTCGACCATCTCGACAGCGCTCGCGAGGAAGGACGAGAGAACGAGAAAGGCAGCGCTCATGTCGGGAGCGTAGCGCCGTCGTTTGAGGCGACGGACGTGCAGCGCGTAGGCGGGCAGCCCGACGATCAGGAACAGGAAGACGAAGCTCGCCCACGCCGACGGGTGGCGAACCTTGTGGCGCTCGGCGTGAAAGAACACGGCGGTCCCTGCAGCGGCGGCGGCGAGGAACGCAACGAGGAACTGTCCTGTCGACATGCTCCTCATCCAGGAGGCAACGTACCTGCGGCCGGTGCTCAGGCGGGCAGCTGTTCGAACTGCGCGGTGAAGTGGCGCAGCGTCGGCGGCTCCCACGTGATCCGCAACCCGCGCAGGCCGGCAGCACGCTGGGCGATCTCGGCGCCGACCTCGATCACGTAGTCGATGTGACTCTGCGTGTAGGTGCGGCGCGGGACGGCGAGCCGGACGAGATCCATCGCCGCCGGGGTCTCTGTCCCGTCCGGCTGCCGTCCGAACATGACCGTCCCGATCTCGCAACCACGGATGCCACCGGTCAGGTAGAAGGCCACCGCGAGCGCCTGCCCCGGATACTGATGCGGTGGGATGTGCGGCAGGAACGCGCGGGCATCGACGTAGACGGCATGCCCGCCGGCCGGCTGCAGGACGGGGATCCCGGCCTGTTGCAGTCCGTCGCTCAGATAGGCGGTGGAGCGAATGCGGTAGCGAAGGTAGTCGTGGTCGACAGCCTCCTTGAGCCCCTGCGCGATCGCCTCCAGGTCGCGCCCGGCGAGGCCGCCGTAGGTGGGGAACCCCTCCGTCAGGATCTCGAGGTTGCGGCAGCGGTCGGCCAGCGCGTCGTCGTTCAGCGCGAGCCAGCCGCCGATGTTCGCGAGTGGATCCTTCTTCGCGCTCATCGTCATCCCGTCGGCAAGCGCCGCCATCTCCCGCACGATGTCGGCGACTGCGACGTCGCCGTACCCGGGCTCTCGCTCGCGGATGAACCACGCGTTCTCGGCGAAGCGGCACGCGTCGAGGAAGAGCGGCACGTCGTAGCGGTCACAGATCGCCCGGACGCCGCGAAGGTTCTCGAGCGAGACCGGCTGACCGCCCCCGGTGTTGTTCGTGATCGTCACGAAGACGGCGGGCACGGCGTTGCGTCCACGCTCGCCGATGAACGCCGCGAGCGCCTCCAGGTCCATGTTCCCCTTGAACGGGTGCGATGCCGCGGGGTCCCGACCCTCCGCAATCACGAGGTCGACCGCCTCGGCGCCCGTGTACTCGATGTTCGCCCGCGTCGTGTCGAAGTGCGTGTTGTTCGGGAACACCTTGCCGGGCCCACCGAGCAGGGAGAAGATGATCCGCTCGGCGGCGCGCCCCTGGTGCGTGGGGATCACGTGCTTGAAAGGGAAGAGCTCTTGCACCGCAGTGCAGAACACGGTCCAGGACGGCGAGCCCGCGTAACTCTCGTCGCCGTGCTGCACCGCCGCCCACTGGTCCCGCGACATCGCGCCGGTTCCCGAGTCGGTCAGCAGGTCGATCAGGACGTCGCGGGCCGGCACCTTGAACAGGTTCAGGCCCGCCGCCTCGATCGCCGCCCGCCGTTCGGACTCGGTCGTGATCCGAAGCGGCTCCACCGAGTGGATCCGGAACGGCTCGAAGATCGTCTTGCGGCTCATCGGCTCACGCGCGCGCAGCACCCGCGAGTTTGCGCCGCGCGAGGCGGCTCACCGCGCCTGCGAGCTGCTCGAGGTCGCTCTCGTCGTTGAAGTAGTGCGTCGAGACGCGAATGCCGCCGACGCCCGAGGTGTACCGAAGCGAGACGTAGATGCGCTCGTCGAGCAGACGCTCGACGAAAGCCTCGTTCTCGGCGAGCTCGTCCGAGACCTCGAAGACGGTGATGCCCGAGCGAACGGCGTCCTCGGGTCGCGTGACGAGGCGCACGCCCAGCCGGTCGAGCTCGTCGTACACGGCGCGCGCAAGGCCGAGCACGCGCTCCTGCACCGAGTCGATGCCGATCTCGTTCACAAGCGCGAGCGAAGCGCCGAGCGCAACCGCACCCGGATAGTTCGCGGTGCCGTTGATCTCGAAGCTCTTCGCAGTGTGCGGGAAGTCGTAGGCTCGCAGCGGCGTGGTGGCCGGCGTCGCGAAGTACCGCGGCCAGCCACCTGCCGGCGCCGGGAGCCCCAGGTATCCCCACGAGGACTCCCTGAGCGCCGGCAGCACCTCGCGGTTCACGTAGAGGAGGCCGCACCCGAACGGTGCGTTCAGCCATTTGTGGCCGCCCGCGACGAGCAGGTCGATTCCGGCCCGCCGCACGTCGAGGGAAAGCGCGCCCAGCTCCTGGATCGCATCGACGACGAGCAGGGCGCCCGAGTCGCGGCAGAGCCTGCCGAGCGCCTCGAGATCGACCCGGAAGCCGTTGACCCACTGGACGGAGCTGACGATGACGGCCCTCGTGCGATCGTCGACGACCTCGGCGAACGCCTCGGCGGGAAGCGCACCGCCCACGTTGCGCGCCAGCCGTACCTCCGCAATCCGGCCGAGCTCCTGCAGCTTCACCCAGGGAATCGCGACCTGCAGGAACTCGAGATCGCTGATCACGACGTTGTCTCCCGGCTCGAACGGAATCGCCTGCGCCGCGATGTTGAGCCCGTGGGTCGTGCTCTCGACGAGCGCGACCTCGTCCACCTCGGCGTGCAGCAGGGCCGCCCCCTCCTGCACCGCCCGGTCACGCAGCCGGTCGAGTGCCAGGTGGTGCTGTGACGCATCCCGTTCCTCGCAGTGTGCGGCCATGACGAGCAGGTCCGCGACCGCAGCGACCGCGGGACGGGGCGCGAGACTCACGCAGGCGGCGTCGAGGAAGGTCCGCCCCTCGAGGCCCGGATAGAGGCTCCTGGCAGCGCGGACGTCGGGCCGGCTCTGCTCAACGACGGGCATGCCCGAGGATCACCCAGGGCGGCGCAGCGCGGATCCGTGGAAAGTACGGCATCTAGCGCAGAAGCTGGGCAATCGCGGCACAGCCGACGACGACGATCAGCCCCCGGAGCACGGGCGCCTGCAGGCGCCTGCCGAGGCGGGCGCCCAGGAGGCCGCCGATCGTCGAACCGACGGCGATGATGGTCGCCGCCTCCCAGCTCACAGGCGCAGCCACGGCGAAGATGATCCCCGCAACGAGATTCGTCGCCCCCGCGAGCACGTTCTTGATCGCGTTCGCGTGTTGCAACGACTGGTGCGCCAGGAAGCCGAGCAGCGCGAGCACGATGATCCCCTGCGCCGCGCCGAAGTACCCGCCGTACACGCCGCAGAGGTACAGCCCGATGATCGGCGCGGCGCCGGCCATGCCCTGCGGGCCGTGGCCCCGGGCGGCAAGCGCACGCGACACTCGCGGTTGCAACACGACGAGGACGAGCGCGAGCACGATGAACACCGGGACGATGGACTTGAACGCGGCGGCGGGCAGCACGAGGAGAAGGAGCGCACCGGTCGCACCGCCGCCGACCGAGGCGACGAGCAGCCTGGAGACGCGCCGGCGCTGTCCCTGGAGCTCGCGGCGATAGCCCCAGGCGCCGGCCAGCGAGCCGGGGACGAGGCCGATCGTGTTCGACACGTTCGCGACCACCGGTGGAAACCCGACGGCGAGGAGCACCGGGAACGTGATCAGCGTGCCGCTGCCGACGAGGACGTTGATCGCACCGGCTGCGGCGCCACCGCAGAGCACGAACAGAGCGTCGAGCGGGCTCACTCAGGCGTCGTGGTCGCACCGGCCGTGCGCCGGCCCCCGCCGAGGAACGAGTCCACGAACTCCTGGCTGGATCCCAGCTCGGCGGGTGTCCCTTCCATCCGCAAACGGCCGCCGCCGAGAACGTAGGTCCGGTCGGAGATCTCGAGCACCGCCCGCGCCCGTTGCTCCACGACCAGCACCGACGCTCCGGTGAGGGCCAGCTGCCGCACATGCTCGCTGAGAACGAGCTTGGCGATCGCGGGCGCGAGGTTCGCAGTCGGTTCGTCGAGCACCACGATCGCGGGCTCGAGCATGAGGGCCCGCCCCATCGCAAGCATCTTGCGCTCGCCGCCGCTCAGCTTGCCGGCGCGGCGGCGCAGCATGCCCGCGAGCTGCGGGAACAGCCCCAGCACGTGCTCGAGTCGCTCGGCGACCTCGCTCTGCCGCAGCAGGTAGCCGCCCATCTCCAGGTTCTCGCGGACGGTGAGGGGCGCAAAGACGTCGTCGACCTGAGGGACGTATCCGACCCCGGCCCGCGCAACGTCCTCGGGGGCCCAGTGGGTCACGTCGCGGTCACCGACCGTCACGCGGCCCGACAGCACTTCGACGATCCCAACGAGGCTCTTCAGCAGCGTGCTCTTGCCGGAGCCGTTCGGGCCGACGATCGAAACGACCTCTCCGGGCGCGACCGAGATCGACACCCCGTGCACGATCGGCGCGCCTCCGTACCCGGCGGTGATCTCGTCGGCCTTCAGCGCGAGCCCGCGCACGTCAGCCGACAAGGTAGGCCTCCACCACGTCCTCCTGGCCACGCAGGCTCGCCATCGATCCCTCGGCCAGAACGCCTCCCTGCACCATCACGACCACCGGGTCCGCGAACTCGTCCATGATCGCAAGCTCGTGCTCGACCATCACGATCGTGATGCCTTCGTCGCACAGTTCGAGGAGCAGCTTGCCGATTCTGTGCGCGAGCTCGGGGTGCACGCCGGCCATCGGCTCATCGAGCAGCAACACCTGCGGCTCGGCCATCAGCGCACGCATGATCTCCACGAGACGGCGCTGCCCGCCGCTCAGGTCGCCGGCATACGTGTTGCGATGGTCGGTGAGCCCGAACCGCTCCAGCATCGTGTCCGCCATCCGGATCGCTCGCCGCTCGTCGGCGCCCCAGTAGCGGCGGCCGAGCAACGCGCCGCGCAGCGAATCACCGCGCTGATCGGGGACCGCCGCCAGGAGATTCTCGATCACGGTCAGCCTCTTGAACTCGCTGGCGAGCTGGAAGGTTCGGATGAGCCCGCCCTGCGCACGCCGGTAGGCAGGCACGCGGGTCACGTTCTCCCCGCGGTAGACGATCGAGCCCGACGTGGGCTGCAGCGTGCCGGCCAGCATCGCGAGCAGCGTCGACTTGCCGGCGCCGTTCGGACCGATCAGCCCGGTCAGGCGCGCGCGCTCGAACGCGATCGAGACGCCGCTGACCGCGTGGACACCCTCGAAGTGCCGCGTCAGGTCACGCGTCTCGAGCATCACGTCGGCGGGCCCGGAGGCGGGGCGCGCCACCATCGCCTTCGCCGAGCTCATCGCAACCAGGGGCAGCGGCTCCGCGCCGCCCGCGGTGCTCGCGACGATGCGGCGGCGTTCCGGAAAGATCCCCTGCGGCCGAAACCACAGGAACAGCACGATCGCGAGCCCGACCGCGACCCATTGCAGCGCGGGCACGAGCCCGGGCGGGCCGATCTCCGGCAGGTAGCGGCTCGCCTCCAGAAAGCCGACGGGCACGAGCACGGCTCCGAGGATCGCTCCCTTGTGGTTGCCGAGCCCGCCGATGATCACGGCCGCGAACAGCACGATCGACTCTGCGTACCCCCAGGCCGCCGGATCCCAGAGGTTGATGAACCCGACGAGAATGCCGCCGCTGAGCCCGGCGATCGCACCGCCGAGCACGAGCATCGACGTGCGCAGCGAGCGGATGTTCTTGCCGATCGAGTCCGCGACGACGTCGTCCTCGCGCATCGCGCGCAGCGTGCGGCCGTACGGCGACTCGGTGACGCGCCTCACAAACAGATACGTGAGCCCTGCAAGCACGACCGCGACGACGCTGTAGCCCCACTGATAGGTGCCGCCCTGCGTGTTGAAGTGCCCGTCGAGCGGAGCGGGGACCAGCGCGAGCCCGGCATCGCCGTTCAGGAACGGCCGGTAGTTCGTGACCAGGAGGTTGGCCATCACCGCCGTGACGAGCAGCCCGACGGCGGCAAAGTCACCCCGGAGCCGCTTGCCGACGAGCGCAGAGAACGGCAGCCCGAGCAGCCCGCCCACGATCGCAGCGCCGATCCACGGGAACGGGAACGGCAGGTGGAGCCCACCGACGTAGGTCTGGAAAGCGCCGTTCGCCGAGTCGGAGGGCAGCGAGAGCACGGCGGCTGCATAGGCCCCGGCAGCCTGGAAGATGATGAACGCGAAGTTCGTGACCCCTGCGACGCCGAATTGCTGGCTCAGCGCGAGGCATGCGATCGCATCGACTCCGGCGTATACGAGCAGCGTGGTGATGTAGTAGGCCACGCGTCAGGTCCTCGACGCGAGCAGTCCGGTCGGCCGCACTGCGAGCATCGCGAGGAGCACGACGAACGCGATCACATCCTTGTAGTCGGAGACGATGAACGCGGCGCTCACTTCCGTGCCGAGGCCGATCACCAGTGCGCCGAGCATCGCGCCGTAGGCCTCCCCGGGGCCGCCGAGGAACACCGCTGCCAGGATCAGCACGAGGAAGAGGTCCATGCTCGTAGCGCCGAAGGTCCCGGCGTCCATGCCGAACACGGCGCCGGCGATGCCGCACAGGGCACCGCTCAAGATCCAGGTGACGCTGATCACGCGGTCGGTGCGAATGCCCGAGCTCCGCGCAAGATCGCGATTCGCGGCGGTTGCCCGCATCGCCTTTCCGAGCCGCGTGAACCGGATCAGCAGATGAACACCGGCCATGAGCACCAGGCTGATGCAGATGATCGCGACCTCGGCGACGGTGAGACTGAACGAGCCGATCGACAGTGTCGGGCCCTGGTTCATCCGGTACGAGACGTTCGTCGGGCCGGCGATCGCCTGTGTCGAGTATTCGATGATCAGCGTCATGCCGAGCGCGACGATCACGATCGCGATCGGTGATGCCTTGCGTCGCTGAAACGGGCTGTAGACGACCCGGTTCAAGAAGAGCGAGAGGATCGCGCCGGTGAGAGCCGCGGCCAGCGCCGCCAGCCAGATCGTCACACCGCGCTCGTTGAAGGCATACGCGACGAACGCCGACGCGGTCATCACCGAGGCGTAGGCCAGGTTCAGCACGTTGGTGACGGCGAACTGGAGCGTGAATCCGACCGACGCGACCGCCAGAACCGAGGCAGAGACGAGGCCGAACCCGATCGAAGCAAAGAAGACGTTCATCAGCGATGAAAGCAGGTGGTGCCGGGGAGCTGGAGCTCCCCGGCACCACGATGCGTTACCGGACTGCGGACATCCACTGGTTGGGGATGTTCCCGACCACGTTCACCTGGCCGGTCGGCGAGTACGCGTCGATCTGGAAAATGCCGTTCGACTCGTTGTAGTTGTTGAACTTCGTCGGTCCGCCGGGCCCGACGTAGGCGATCGTCTGACCCTTTTTCAGTGCGGCCAGACCCTGTGCGAACGAGTGGACCGTCACCTTGCCGTTCGCCACCTTCGAGAGGTAGCTGCGGTACACGCTCCCGTTCGAGCTCTTCGCTGCGACCATCGCGAGCGCAGCGAGGTTGATCCCGTCGTAGAGGTGGACGGCGCCGGGAGCAGTCAGGTACGTGCTGAAGCTGCCCGAGCTCCCGACCTTGCCCTTCTCCGCGTACAGCGCCGTCTTGAAGGCCTTGTACGCGGGGCCGGTCGTGTCGACGACCAGGTTGTCGGCGAGGAAGCCGGACGCGAGCGCGCTTGCGCCGACGGCTGCCGAGACCGACTTGTACCAATCAGGCGAGATCGTGGCCGACGTGCCGATCACGGGGATCGCCTTGCCTCCGTTCTGCTGCTTGACCTCGGAGAGGAACGCTGCCTCCGCCGGCCCGAGCGCTTCGGTGAGGATCACGTCGGGATGCCCCGCGATGATCTTCGCCGCCTCGGTGCGGAACGTCGTTGCCTTGAGGTCGAGCGTCTCGTTGGCGACGAGCTTCATCCCTGCCTTCTTCACAGCAGCGACCGCCGGACCGACGAACGTCTGCGAGCCGATGTCGTTGCCGAAGGCGAGCGCGAC